>NZ_JBUXJM010000003.1:0-595872 GCF_056158145.1 Oerskovia sp. PE-21s | reverse complement strand
CCCGCCACCCGGAACACGGGGACGTCAGGCGGTGCGGGAGACGTCCAGGAAGGACAGGCCCGTGACGGGGATGGGCTTGAACCCGGTCAGCGCCGAGTCCTCCCAGGCCGTGGGGAGCTTGCGGTGCAGCAGCGGGTACAGCGGGACCTCGTCGGAGAGGATGTCGAAGACCTGGCCCCAGGTCTTCTTCTGCTTGGCCGCGTCCTGCTCGGCGGCACCCTGGTCGAGCAGACGCGTGACCTCCGCGAACTCGGGCGTGCTGGCCCAGCGGTAGCGCTTGACCGGCCACACCGAGCCCGAGTACCACCAGCGGAGCAGCAGGTCGGGGTCGTTGCCGAAGACCGAGGGGTCACCGGGGGCGACCATGACCTCGAGCCCGCCGTCGTCGACCTTCTTGTACTGACCGCCGGACTGGCCGATGTCGAGCGTCGTGGAGATCCCGACCGCGTCGAGGTCCTCCTTGATGAGCGGGGCGATGTCCTTGACCCAGCTCGTGTCGGTCGTCAGGAGGGTGATCGTCAGGCCGCTCACGCCCGCGTCGGCCAGGAGCTTCTTGGCCTTGGCGGGGTCGTGCGAGTAGACCGTCGAGGCCTTGACGTACGACGGGTGCTCCTTGTGCAGGAAGCTGGTCGCCGCGGTCGCGTTGCCGAGCAGGCCCGTGCTGATGATCTTGTCCATGTCGAGCGCGTGGAAGAACGCCTGACGCACGCGCTTGTCGGTGAACGGCGCCTTGGTGCAGTCGAACATCATGAACAGCAGACCGAACGACTGGACGGACTCGACGGTGACGGCGTTCGCGAGGCGGTCGACGTCGAGGTACGGGACGTCCTCGATCGACTGGACGCGGCCCGACTCGACCGCGGTCACGCGAGCGGCGGCGTCCGAGAGCAGGTTCCACGTCATGGCCTTGGCGAGCGCGGGGCGCGAGCCGTTGTAGGCGTCGAAGCGCTCGAACGTGATCTTGTCGTCGACCGTCGCGCTCGTGAGCTTGTACGGGCCCGAGCCCACGGGCAGCGAGTCGTAGGCCTTGGGGTCGGCCTCGACGATCGCCTTCGGGACGATCTTGACGACCGAGACGCGGTCGACGAACAGCCCGAACGGGTAGTTGAGCGTGAAGGTGACCGTCTTGTCGTCCTTGGCGGCGACCGAGGCGAGGAACGGCAGGAACTGGGAGTAGAGCGAGGCGTTCGCCGGGTCCAGGACGCGGTTGAAGCTGAACACCACGTCGTCGGTCGTGACGGGGGAGCCGTCGTGGAACGTCGCGCCGTCGCGCAGCGTGACCTCCCAGGTGGTCTCGTCGATCTTCTTGGGCAGCTCCTTGCCGAGCGCGGCGTAGGGCGTGCGGGCTGCCGGGTCGAGCTCGACGAGGCCCTCGAGGACGTGCCAGTTGGCGGCCATGGTCACGGCGCCGGACGTCGTCATGGGGTCGAAGCCGGTCGACAGGGCGTAGGAGATGCCCGCCTCGATCGTGCCGTCGAGGTTGGGCTTGGCCCCGCCGCCGGCGGCGGGGGTGGTCTGCGGGTCGGCCGAGGTGGACGCGGGTCCGCCGCAGGCGGCGATCGTGCCTGCGATCACCGCTCCTGCGCCGATCACGCCGGCGAGCTTGAGGAAGCTCCGGCGAGAGGTGTCGGTCGCGTTCGTGCTAGTCGCCATCGAGGTAGCCATGAACTCTCCAGATATAGGACGTCTGATGTCTGACGCTGGTAGGGTTGAACCGTAGAGGCAATTTCTGAGGAGGTCAAGGCGCATGACAGCTACCGAGCCCGTGTCACATCTGGGCTTCGGAGGTCAGGGGGTGCGTCCCCCGACGACTACCGAACAGATCAAGGACTACATCCTGCGGGCCCATCTGCGGCCCGGTGATCTGCTGCCGACCGAGGCCGAGCTGTGCTCGCTCCTGGGTGTCAGCCGGTCGAACGTCCGCGAGGCGATCAGGACGCTCGCGGCCCTCGACATCGTCGAGGTGCGGCACGGCTACGGCACCTACGTGGGCCAGCTCTCGCTCAAGCCGCTGGTCGAAGGGCTGGTGTTCCGCGGGGTGCTGATCCCGGGGGACGACTTCTCGGCGCTGCGCGAGGTGGTCGAGGTGCGCCAGGCGCTCGACCTGTCGATGGCCGAGCAGATCGTCACCGAGATGGCCGGCACCTCGAACCCCGACCTCGAGAGCCTCGTCGCCGCGATGGAGCGCAAGGCGCAGAAGGGCGAGGACTTCTTCGAGGAGGACCGCGAGTTCCACTCGCACCTGCTCGCGCACCTCGACAACTTCCTCGTGGCACAGCTCGGCACCGCGTTCTGGGACGTGCACCAGGTGGTCTCGCCGAAGCTGGGGCTGCCCGCCCCCGAGCAGATCGACCTCACCGCGAAGGCGCACGGGGCCATGCTCCGTGCGGCCGAGGCGGGGGACGCCGACGCCTACCGGGAGGCGGTCATCGCGCACTACGCGCCGCTCCAGGACGCGCTGCGCCAGGTGGCGGCCACGGTCGAGGCCGAGCGTGCGGCGTCCGCCGGGGTGAGGGCGCCGCTGGAGCCGTCCGGCGAGCGTCCGGCCGCCGCGGCCGAGGCGGGCACGGCGTGAGCCGCGCGGTGCTGGCCCCGGGGTCGCGAGTCGTCCTGATCGGCGACTCGATCACCGACGCCGGGCGGGTCGCCGAGGGGGAGTTCGGGCTCGGGCACGGCTATGCGGCCCGGGTCGCCGGCGTGTGCGGGCGCCGCGGGATCGAGGTGCTCAACCGTGGCGTGAGCGGTCACCGGGTCGTGGACCTGCAGGCGCGCTGGGACGCGGACGTCCTCGCGCTCGAGCCCGACCTCGTCTCGATCAAGATCGGGATCAACGACACGTGGCGCCGCTACGACGCAGGGGACGCGACGAGCGCCGAGGCGTTCGAGTCCGGCTACCGCGACCTGCTCGACCGGACCCGCGCCGGGGCGCCCCGCGCCGCGATCGTGCTGGTCGAGCCCTTCCTGGTGCCGGTCCGCGCGGAGCAGTGGGGGTGGCGCGAGGACCTGGACCCCAAGATCCAGGTCGTGCGGCGGCTCGCGGCCGAGTACGGGCTGGCGTTCGTGGCGACCGACGGGCCGTTCGCGCAGGCCGTCGCGACGAGCGGGCTGGGGGCCCAGGCCTGGGCGTACGACGGCGTGCACCCCACCCCGGCAGGTCACGACCTGCTGGCGGACGCCTGGACGAGCGTGGTGCGGCTGGGTTGAGGAGGAGCGCGCGGCACGCGACCGGTCGTGTGCACTGCGCAACATCCGCGGGGGCCGGCCTGGCGGAGGCGGGGCCGAGGGGGGACACTGGTCGGTGAGTGTCCCGTGGGCACTCCCTGACCGTCGTCGTCCCGGATGCCCCCACGCTACGGACCGTGGGACCGGGGCGAGGTACGGGATTTCCCCGTACTGCTCGCAGCGCGGGGGGACCGCATGAGGTGTGCGGGAGGTAAGGGGCGCCGGTTGCCACTGGGGGCGGCCGGCGCCTCCCGCACGTCCGGGGCGGGTCGCTGCCCGACGGCGCCGCGCAGGTTCGCGGGTTCCGCGTCGGCGGGCTCAGCCCTGGGTGCGCAGCGCGATCATCTCGTCGATGAGCGCGAGGAGCTCGTCGATCGAGCCGGCCCGGTCCTGGGCCGCGGCCGAGGGAGAGGCGCCGCTCGCGAAGTGCTCGCTGGCCTGGGCGTAGAGCCCGTCACCGATGAGCATGATCGCCCGGGTGACGACGGGGTCGCCGACGACGTCGAGCACCGCGCCGGTCCACGCGTCGTGGGCGTCGTCGAGCGCGGCGCGGGCCTGCGGGTAGCTGCCCTGGGCGAGCCGTGAGACGGCGACGTAGACGAGCTCGAAGCCGCTGTCCGAGTCGGCCGACGTCCGGATGAAGTAGTCGACCGGGCCGGCCGGCCACGAGCGCATGGTCTCGACGTCCGCGGCGGTCAGCTCGCGCAGGAGCCCCATGAGCCCCTCGGCCAGCGCGACCTTGGAGCCGAAGTGGTAGAGCAGGCCGCCCTTGGAGACTCCTGCCTCGGCGGCGACGGCGTCGAGCGTGGCCGCCCGTTCTCCTTGCGTGACGAGAAGGGTGGCGAATGCCTCGAGGACCTTGGCGCGAGCGGCAGGGGGCGGCGGCATCTTGAAAGTGTACCGTCCGGTCGGTTACTGTACCGTCTGGACGGTTGGCAGTCCGGCGCCACAGCGCCGCCCCAGCCGTCCTCGTACGTGAAAGGACTGCTCCCGTGACTCTCGTCCAGGACAACCGGACGCCCCGGGACCCGAACGGCCCCCAGGGCGCTTCGACGCACGCCGCGAGCTCCGGCTCGCCCCTGACCCGCAACCGCCGGTGGATCGCGCTCGCCGTGCTCATGCTCCCCGTGCTGCTCGTCTCGATCGACAACACGGTGCTCACCTTCGCGCTGCCGCAGATCTCCGAGGCGCTGCGCCCCACGGGGACCCAGCTGCTGTGGATGATCGACATCTACCCGCTCGTGCTCGCGGGCCTGCTCGTCTCGATGGGTTCGTTCGCGGACCGCATCGGGCGACGCCGGCTGCTGCTGATCGGCGCCGTCGGCTTCGCCGCGATCTCGGTCGTCGCGGCCTACGCGCCCAGTGCCGAGGCCCTCGTCGCGTCGCGCGCGGGGCTCGGCTTCTTCGGCGCCATGATCATGCCGCCGACCCTCTCGCTGCTGCGCAACATCTTCACCGACCGCGAGGAGCGCCGGCTCGCGATCGCGATCTGGGCCGCGGGCTTCGCGGCCGGCAACGCGATCGGCCCGATCGCGGGCGGGTTCCTGCTCGAGCACTCGTGGTGGGGCTCGGTCTTCCTGCTCGCGGTCCCCGTGCTGCTGCTCCTGCTGGTCCTCGCGCCGATCTTCGTGCCCGAGTCGAAGGACGCGAACCCGGGCCGGGTCGACGTCCTGTCGATCGCGCTCTCGATGGCGACCATGGCGCCGATCGTGCTCGGCATCAAGACCCTCGCCAAGTCCGGGCCCAGCGCGCTCGCCGTGGGTGCGCTCGTCCTCGGGGTCGTCGCCGGGTGGGCGTTCGTGCGGCGCCAGCTCGGGCGCCCCGACCCCATGATCGACGTCCGCCTGTTCCGCCGGGGGGAGTTCTCCGGTGCGGTCGTGATCAACCTCCTGTCGGTGTTCTCGCTCGTGGGCTTCCTGTTCTTCGTGTCGCAGGACGTCCAGCTCGTGCTCGGGCTGAGCCCCATGAAGGCCGGCTACGCGCTGCTGCCGGGGCTGGCCGCGATGATCGTCGCGGGCCTGCTCGTCGTGCGGGTCGTGCGCCGGGTGCGTCCGTCGTACGTGGTCGCGGTCGCGCTGCTGTTCGCCGCGGCGGGCTACGCGATCGTCGCGCTGAGCGCGGGCGCGAGCACGCTCATGGTGCTCGTCGTCGCGTTCGTGGTCCTCGCGATCGGGATCGGCGCTGCCGAGACCGTCTCGAACGACCTGATCGTCTCGGCCGTCCCGGCGGACAAGGCCGGTGCGGCCTCGGCGATCTCCGAGACCGCGTACGAGGTCGGCGCCGTGCTGGGCACGGCCGTCCTCGGGAGCATCCTCACGGCGTCCTACCATCGCAACGTCGTCGTGCCCGACGGGGTGCCCGCCGCGGACGCGACCGCGGCCGCCGAGACGCTCGGCGGCGCGACGCAGGTCGCCGAGACCCTGCCCACGGATCAGGCCCAGGGCCTGCTGGCCTCGGCTCACGAGGCCTTCGGCAGCGGCGTGGGGACCACGTCGTGGATCGGCTTCGGGCTCATGCTCGTGGCGGCCACGATCGCCCTCGTGGCGCTGCGCTCCGCACGGGCGTGAGAGCTCGCGCCGGACATTCACCCGGGTGCCTCCGGGCGTGCCCGCTGGCACCCGGGTGATCGATCGGGAAGTGTGAGAGGTGATGAGCCGTCCACGCAGCACCCCGTCCCACGAGGCCCGGCACGCACCGGTCGGGTCCGCGGGTGCTGGCGTGTCCGCGGCCGGACGTCCTGAGGTCGAGGTGCGTCGGGTCGTGCGGGCGGCAGGCGTGGGGCCCGCGCGGAGAGCGAAGCGGTGAGGGACCCGTGAGCGAACGTGCCGGACCCGGTGAATCGGACCCCGGTGGTCCGGAGGGCGGGCCGCGGCGCGGCAGAATACGGGGCATGAGCAGAGGTGCCCGGTGGATCCTCGTCGCGGTCGTCGCGGCGTTGGTGATCGTGCTCGCCGGGCCGTACGTCGTGACCCGCATCTCGGCGGGCAACCCGCCCCCTCCGCTCGGTCTCCAGACCCCCGGAGAGAGCGCCCTGCCCTCCGAGTCGCCCGACCCCGGACCGTTCGACCCGGACGGCACGTGGGTCGTGAGCCCGGGCTCGCAGGCGGGATACCGGGTCGACGAGGTCCTCAGCGGCGAGAAGGGGACGGTCGTGGGCCGTACCGAGGCGGTCGGTGGTTCGATCGTGGTCACCGACGGCGAGCTCGTCCGGGCCGATGTCACGGTGGACACGGCGTCGATCGCGAGCGACAGCGTGGTGCGCGACGACGCGTTCCGGCGCCTCCTCGAGACCGACGTGTTCCCCAACGCGGTGTTCATCCTCACCGAACCGGTCGACCTCACGGGGATCGAGGACCGGGCCGAGCCCCTGACGGTCAAGGCGCGGGGCACCCTGACGATCCGGGACGTGACCGAACCCGTGAACGTGACGCTCGAGGCGCGGCGCTCGGGCGACGGGGTGCAGGTCACCGGGGCCATCCCGGTGACGTTCGCCGACTTCGGCGTGCACGTGCCCGAGCTGCCGTTCGTGACCCTCGACCCGTCGGGGACGGTCGAGATGCTGCTCCGGCTCGAACGCGGCGCGCCCGCGCAGACGCCCGCGCCCTGAGCCTGCGCGGTCCAGGAGGTCCGGGGCCGTTCGACGGCTGCGGGGAGCGTCCGACGCCGAGATCTCGTGTGTGCCCCCGGTCGTGCTCGACGGGACAGGGTGCACGTGGTTAAAGTTCGGTATGCCGAACTTTCGACTTCGCACAGGGGTTAAACCCGTCCTCGGAGGCCTCGCCGCACTGCTCCTCGTCGCGGGCTGCACGGGTGAGCCCTCCTCGGGGGACCCCCTGCCGGGTGACGCCGCCGTCGCGGAGGCGAGCGACGGCGTCGGGCCGCTGCGGGCCCTGACCACCTTCACCGTGCTGGCCGACATGGCCCGCGAGGTCGGCGGCGACCACGTCGAGGTCGCGTCCCTGACCAAGGTGGGCGCCGAGATCCACGGCTACGAGCCCACGCCCGCGGACCTGCGCCGCGCCGCGAGCGCGGACCTGGTCCTGGACAACGGGCTCGGGCTCGAGAAGTGGTTCGAGCCCTTCGTCGCGCGCCTCGACGCCCCGCACGTCACGGTCTCCGACGGGGTCGACGTGATCGAGATCGGATCGGGGGCGTACGACGGGCGCCCCAACCCGCACGCCTGGATGTCGCCCGTCAACGGCGCGATCTACGCGCGCAACATCGGCGAGGCGTTCGCGGCGGCGGACCCCGCGAACGCGGCCGACTACCGTGCGAACGCCGCCGAGTACGCCGAGCGCATCGAGGACGTCGGCCGCGAGCTCGCGGCCGAGGTCGACCAGGTCCCGGCCGGCTCCCGCGCGCTCGTCACGTGCGAGGGGGCGTTCTCCTACCTGGCGCGCGACGTCGGGCTCGACGAGAAGTTCCTGTGGCCAGTCAACGCCGACCAGCAGGGCACGCCGCAGCAGGTCGCGCGCGTCATCGACTACGTGCGGGACAACGACGTGCGCGCCGTGTTCTGCGAGACGACGGTCTCGGCCGCGGCCCAGCGGCAGGTCGCGGCCGAGACGGGCGCGACGTACGCGGGCACGCTCTACGTCGACTCGCTGTCCCGGCCCGACGGCGCCGTCCCCACCTACCTCGACCTGCTCACCCACGACGCGCACGTCATCAGCGCGGGGCTGCGGGGCGAGTCGTGACGAGCGCTCGCCGGGCGACCGTGGGGGAGACCCGTGACCCGGCCACCACCCGACCAGATGCCCGACCAGATGCCCGACCCGACGACCTGGAGCCGCACATGGACCCCACGCCAGCCCTCGACGTCCGCGGGCTCACCGTCCGCTACCGCGAGGTCCTCGCGCTCGAGGACGTGGGGCTCTCGCTCGCGCCCGGCACCGTGACCGGGCTGATCGGGGCGAACGGCTCGGGCAAGTCGACGCTGTTCCGGTCCGTCATGGGCATGACGCGCGGGAACGGCGTGACCCAGGCCGGGGACGTGCGGATCTACGGCCGGGACGCGGACGCGGCGCGCAAGGACGGCCTCGTCGGCTACGTGCCGCAGTCCGAGGACGTCGACTGGGCGTTCCCGGTCGACGTGCGCGACGTCGTGACCATGGGCCGCTACGGAGGGCTCGGGCCGACGCGCCGCGCACGGGGCGAGGACCGTCGGGCCGTGGTCGACGCGCTGGAGCGCGTGGGGCTCGCGGACCTCGCGCACCGCCAGATCGGCCGGCTGTCCGGGGGGCAGCGCAAGCGGGTCTTCGTCGCCCGGGCGATCGCCCAGGGCGCGCGGCTGCTGCTGCTCGACGAGCCGTTCGCGGGCGTCGACAAGGTCTCGGAGGCGCAGATCACGGCGGTGCTGCGGAGCCTGGCGGCGGCCGGCTGCGCCGTCCTGGTCTCGACGCACGACCTGTCCTCGCTGCCGGACCTGGTCGACGACGCGATCCTGCTCCAGCGGCGCGTCATCATGACCGGGCCGCCCGACGTGGTGCTGCGCCCTGAGAACCTTGCCCGCACGTTCGGGATCGACCCGCTCGCCGCGACCCGGGGCGAGTCCGGCACGGCCGACGACGGCGCCGTCGGTGCCGTCGGCACCCCGCCCCACCTGCCGGCGCCGCACGGCTCCGCGACGACCGAAGGAGCCGCCCGATGAACCCGCTCGACCTGCTCGCCGCCGCGGGGACGTGGCTCGCCGCGCCCCTCGAGTACGAGTTCGTGCAGCGCGCGCTGCTCGTCGCGGTGGTCGCGAGCATCGTGTGCGCCCTGCTGAGCTGCTGGCTCATCATGATCGGCTGGTCGCTGCTCGGGGACGCGGTCTCGCACGCGGTGCTGCCGGGCGTCGTGCTGTCCTACATCGTCGGGGTGCCGTTCGCGGTGGGTGCGCTCGTGTTCGGGATCGGGGCGGTCGCGCTGATCGGCACGGTCCGGGACACGAGCCGGCTCAAGGAGGACGCGGCGATCGGCGTGGTCTTCACGACGTTGTTCGCGATCGGGATCGTGCTCGTCTCGGTGACCCCGAGCCAGATCGACCTGGGCCACATCCTGTTCGGCAACATGCTCGGCATCACGGACACGGACCTGTGGCAGGTCGTGGTCCTGGGGGCGCTGACGACCGTGGTGCTCGTGCTCAAGCGGCGGGACCTGACGCTGTTCGCGTTCGACCCCGTGCACGCGCACGCGGTCGGCATCTCCCCGAGGCGCCTGTCCGCGCTGCTGCTGGGCTCGCTCGCGCTGACCGTGGTGGTCGCGCTCCAGGCGGTCGGGGTCGTGCTCGTCGTGGCCCTGGTCATCACGCCGGGCGCCACGGCCTACCTCCTGGTCGACCGGATGTCCCGCATGCTCGTGGTCGCGCCGCTCGTCGCGGTGGGCTGCGCGGTCGTCGGGATCTACGCGAGCTACTACCTCGACACCGCGAGCGCCGCGACGATCGTGGTCGCGCAGGGGGTCGTGTTCGCCGTCGCGTACGTGGTGCACCTGGCGCGCCGCCCGCGCGTGGTGCAGACCGCGGGCCCGACGGCGGAGCGTGAGACCGCGGAGCTGGTCACCGGGTGAGGGGGGCGGGGACGGGGTCGGTCGCGTGCGAGCGGTCGGGTGCGGGTGCGCCCCCGGGAGTCCGCGCCTCGGCGCCCGGGACGCGGCGTCCGGCCCGCGGCGCGCCCCGGCCCCGCCCGGGCCTGTGAAATAGAGTGAGCGCCGTGGACCATCCCCTCGACCTGACCTCCGTCGCCCAGGACTACCTCAAGGTGGTGTGGTCGGCGCAGGAGTGGTCCGACGAGCCCGTGACCACGAAGCTGCTCGCGGACCGCCTGGGCGTAGGAGCCTCGACCGTCTCGGAGACCGTGCGCCGGCTGTCCTCGCAGGGCCTGCTCGTGCACGCCCGCTACGGCGCGATCGAGCTCACGGACCTGGGTCGTTCGCACGCGGTCGCGATGGTGCGCCGGCACCGCATCCTCGAGACGTACCTGGTCTCCGAGCTGGGGTACTCGTGGGACGAGGTGCACGACGAGGCCGAGGTCCTGGAGCACGCGGTGTCGGACCTGATGCTCGACCGGATCGACGCCCTGCTCGGCCATCCGACGCGTGACCCGCACGGCGACCCGATCCCGACCGCCGCGGGACACGTCCCGCGCCCGGCGGCGGTCCGGCTCTCGGAGCTCGACCCGGGGGCGTGCGCCGTCGTCGCGCGCATCTCGGACTCGGACCCGGACGTGCTGCGCTACCTCGCGGAGCTGGGCCTGGGGCTCGATGCCGAGGTCTGCGTGCAGGAGCGGCGCGAGTACGCGGGCACCATGTCCATCACGTGGGGGAGCGAGGCGAGCCCCGTGCACCTGGGGCTCCCGGCGGCGTCCCGCGTGTGGGTCGTGCCGCAGGCCCTCGCGGCGGGCCACGCCCCCGTCTAGACTGGCGTTCTTCCCGCATCATGCTGCCGACGGCGTCAGCGAACGGCTCGAATCGATTCGATCCGCAGCTTCCTGCCCGTGAACACCCTCGAAGGGGTCCCGCCTTGACCGTCGACAGCACCAGCGCGCCCGGCCCGACCGACACTCTCGACACGCCCGCCCCGGGCGGCGTGCGACGTCGTCGGGCGGGCGGCGCACGCCGTGGTCCCCGGACGACCGGGCTCGCGCTGCTCGCGCTCGCCGCGGGCGGCTTCACGATCGGCACGACCGAGTTCGCGACCATGGGCCTCCTGCCCGACATCGCCGCAGACCTCGGTGCGACCATCCCGGTCACCGGGCACGCCATCACGGCCTACGCCGTGGGCGTCGTGGTCGGCGCGCCCCTGCTCACCGTGCTCGCCGCGCGCGTCTCGCGCAAGAAGCTGCTGATCGCGCTCATGCTCGCCTACACCCTCGGCAACGTGCTCTCGGCCGCCGCCCCGACCATCGAGTGGCTCATCGCGGGACGCTTCCTCGCAGGCCTGCCGCACGGCGCGTTCTTCGGGGTGGGGGCCGCAGTCGGCGCCGCCGTCGTCGGACCCGGGCGCCGCGGCCATGCCGTGGCCATGATGATGACCGGGCTGACGATCGCGAACGTCGTGGGCGTGCCCCTGTCGACGTTCGCTGGCCAGCAGCTCGGCTGGCGCGCGGCCTTCGTGCTCATCGGCGTCCTGGGCGGCGTCACGCTCGCGGCCCTGTGGCGCTGGGTCCCCGCGGGCGCGGGCGACACCGGGTCGAGCGTGAGCCAGGAGGTCGCCGCGCTGAAGAACGGCCCGCTGTGGATCAGCTTCGTGGGCGGGGCGATCGGCTTCGGCGGCATGTTCGCCGTCTACTCGTACGTCGCGCCCACCATGACCGAGGTCACGGGCCTCTCGCTCGGGGTCGTGCCCGTGGTCCTCGCGATCTTCGGCCTCGGCATGACGCTCGGGACGATCGTCGGCGGACGGCTCGCCGACAAGGACGTCCTGCGGACCGTGTGGATCGGCTTCGGCTCGACGGCCGCAGCCCTCGTCGCCTTCGCGCTCACGGGCCAGAGCCCGGTCCCGGCCGTCGCGTCCCTGTTCCTGCTGGGCGTGACGTCGCAGATCCTCGGCCTCGCGCTCCAGACCCGGCTCATGGACCTCTCGCCCGGCGCCCCGTCGCTGGGGGCAGCTCTGTGCCACTCGGCGCTCAACGTGGGCAACGCCAACGGGGCGTTCCTCGGCGGCCTCGTCATCGCGGCGGGCTGGAGCTACCTCGACCTCGCGTGGACAGGCCTCGCGCTCACGCTCGCCGGGCTAGCGATCATCGCCCTGTTCGGGCGCCAGCGCGTCGTGCACGTCCGGGAGGACGAGCAGGCGGAGCCGTCTCCGGTCGGCACGGCGTGATCCTGCTCGCCCCTCCCGCGCTCACCCGGGGGCGGCGCCTCAGGCGTTGAGGCCCAGCCCCTTGCGCCCCTTCGCGAAGTAGGCGATCGGACCCACCCAGTTCGCCAGCATCGCCACACCCCACGCGATCTTCGGGCCCTCGACCTCGTCGGCGGGCCGCCGGGCCAGGTCGCGGTAACCGGCGACGGTGAGCGTGATCTGCACGAGCGAGAGCACCACCATCACGACCTTCTTGCCGCCGCTGAACTCGCTCCACGACTTCTTGTGCGCCTTCTTGTGCGCCATGAACAACCCCTCCGCTCTCGGTACGACGTCCTGTGCCCACGACGCTACGCGTGCTCCACCCGACACGCGCGGCACGCGTGCTACGGCCTCGTGACGCCGCGCGTACGTGGAGCGTTCAGCCAAGCCCCAGACATCGCCGGTACCTTGGGCCCACCTGTGTGCCGGAAGTGCACGCGCAGACCCTTCAGGAGCGGTTCGTGAGCGAGAGCCCCACCCGTCCTTCCCGCACCGGGCGCACCCCGGGCACCACCGGCGACTCCGCCGACCTCGCCGCGGACGAGGGGCGCGGCCCCCGGGTCCCCGACGTCGACGCGAAGAACCTCACCCCCCGCGCCTTCGGCTGGATCCTCCTGGTCGCGGGCGCCGTCGGGCTGGTCGGCGCCGCCTGGCTCGCGATCGAGCGCTACCTCAAGCTCATCGACCCGAACCACGTCGCGGCCTGCTCGCTCAACCCGTTCCTCGACTGCGGCCCCGCGATGGCGTCCTGGCAGGGGGCGCTCCTCGGGTTCCCCAACCCGTTCCTCGGCGTCGCGGCCTTCCCCGTGGTCATGACGATCGGCGTCGTCGTCCTCACCGGCGCGCGGCTGCCCCGCTGGTTCTGGCTCACCCTGCTCGCCGTCACGACTCTCGCCATGGGCCTCGTCGTCTTCCTGGTGTGGACCAGCCTCTACGTGCTCGTCGTGCTCTGCCCGTTCTGCATGGTCGTGTGGGCCGCGATGCTGCCCATCTTCTGGTTCCAGGTCGTGCACGCCGTCCAGGAGGGGTACCTCAAGGTCTCCGAGGGGGTCCGCCGCGTGATCGTCGACAACAAGGGGACGCTCCTCGCGGTGCTGTACGTCCTCCTCGTGGCCTGGGTCTTCCTCGAGATGGGCCCCACGATCGTCGAGTACCTCCAGACGGTCTGACCGGCACGCCTTCCGACGGCCCCCGTCCGCCCGGGAGGACGGGGGCGGGCGCGCCTCGACGCCGTGGGCGAGCGGCGCCGTCGGGCAGGGGGGGACGTGGGCGTCCAGCCCGCGCCCGCCTGCCGGACGACGCCCCGCCGAACGGTAAACTCGCGGGGTGAGCACGCCTGAGAACCCCGCCCCCGAGAACCCCGCCGAGTCCGTGCACGACGCCCCCGCGTCCTCGCCCGAGACGACCTCCCACCGATACACGCCCGCGCTCGCGCAGGACATCGAGCTCCGGTGGCAGGACGCGTGGGAGCAGCGCGGCACGTTCTGGGCGGCCAACCCCTCGGGACACCTCACCGACGGCGACGGCAAGCACGCCGACGGGCGCTCGCCCTACTTCATCATGGACATGTTCCCGTACCCCTCGGGCGCGGGCCTGCACGTCGGGCACCCGCTCGGGTACATCGCGACCGACGTCGTCGGGCGCTTCCGGCGCATGTGCGGCGACAACGTCCTGCACGCCCTCGGCTACGACGCGTTCGGCCTGCCCGCCGAGCAGTTCGCGGTGCAGACCGGCCAGCACCCGCGCGTCACGACCGAGGCCAACATGGCCAACATGAAGCGCCAGCTGCGCCGCCTGGGCCTGGGGCACGACTCGCGCCGCTCCTTCGCGACGATCGACCCGGAGTACGTCCGCTGGACCCAGTGGATCTTCCTGCAGATCTTCGAGGCCTGGTACGACGAGGACGCCGTGCGTCCCGACGGCGGCACGGGCCGTGCGCGCCCCATCACCGAGCTCGAGGCCGAGTACGCCGCAGGTACGCGGGCCGTCCCCGGCCACCCCGAGGGCACCCGCTGGGCGGACCTCGACCGCGTCGCGCAGCGCGCCGTGATCGACCCGCAGCGCCTGGCCTACGTGTCCGAGTCGCCCGTCAACTGGGCACCCGGACTGGGCACCGTGCTCGCGAACGAGGAGGTCACGTCCGACGGCCGCTCCGAGCGCGGCAACTTCCCCGTCTTCCAGCGCAGCCTGCGCCAGTGGAACATGCGCATCACCGCGTACGCGGACCGCCTGGCCGACGACCTGGACCTCATCGACTGGCCGGAGAAGGTCAAGTCGATGCAGCGCAACTGGATCGGCCGCAGCGAGGGCGCCACCGTGCGCTTCGCGATCGACGGCGTGGGCGCGGCAGGAAACCAGGACGTCGAGGTCTTCACGACGCGCCCCGACACCCTGTTCGGCGCGACGTTCATGGTCGTCTCGCCCGAGCACCCCCTGCTCGACGAGGTCCCCGCCGAGTGGCCCGACGGCACGCGTGACGTGTGGACCGGCGGGCACGCGACCCCGATCGACGCCGTCGCCGCCTACCGCAAGGAGGCCGCGGCCAAGACCGCGGTCGAGCGCCAGGCCGACGCGGGCAAGAAGACCGGCGTGTTCACGGGCCACCTGGCCGTGAACCCCGTCAACGGCACGCTCATCCCCGTGTTCACGGCCGACTACGTCCTCATGGGCTACGGCACGGGCGCCATCATGGCCGTCCCCGGCGGCGACGAGCGCGACCACGCGTTCGCCGAGGCCTTCGAGCTGCCCGTGATCCGCACGGTCGCGGCCCCCGAGGACCACGAGGGCGCCTGGACCGGCGACGGCGAGATCGTCAACTCGTCCAACGACGAGATCTCGCTCGACGGCCTCAGCGTGCCCGACGCCAAGCGCGCCATGATCGAGTGGCTCGAGGCCAGGAACATCGGCACCGGCACCATCACCTACCGCCTGCGCGACTGGCTCTTCAGCCGCCAGCGCTACTGGGGCGAGCCGTTCCCCATCGTCTACGACGAGAACGACCAGCCCATCGCGCTGCCCGACTCGCTGCTGCCCGTCAACCTGCCCGAGGTCCCCGACTACTCGCCGCGCACCTACGAGCCCGACGACGCCGACTCCTCGCCCGAGCCGCCGCTGGGCCGCAACGAGGACTGGGTCAACGTCACGCTCGACCTGGGCGACGGTCCCAAGACCTACCGCCGCGACACCAACACCATGCCCAACTGGGCCGGGTCCTGCTGGTACTACCTGCGCTACCTCGACCCCGCGGACACCGAGCACATGGCCTCGCCCGAGCTCGAGAAGTACTGGACCGGCCCCGGCCACAACGCCACGGCCGGTCCCGCGGGTGGCGTCGACCTGTACGTGGGCGGCGTCGAGCACGCCGTGCTGCACCTGCTGTACGCGCGCTTCTGGCACAAGGTCCTCCTGGACCTCGGGCACGTGACCAGCACCGAGCCGTTCCACAAGCTCTTCAACCAGGGCTACGTGCAGGCCTACGCCTACACCGACGCGCGAGGGGCGTACGTGCCGGCGGAGGAAGTCGAGGGGGACGAGCAGCAGGGCTTCACCTGGAAGGGCGAGCCCGTCAACCGCGAGTACGGGAAGATGGGCAAGTCGCTCAAGAACGTCGTGACGCCCGACGACATGTACGAGGCCTACGGCGCCGACACGTTCCGCGTGTACGAGATGTCCATGGGACCGCTCGACCTGTCACGCCCCTGGGACACGCGCGCCGTCGTCGGCTCGCAGCGGTTCCTGCAGCGGCTGTGGCGCAACGTGGTCAGCGAGGACACGGGGGAGACCACGGTCTCCGACGAGCCCGCCGAGGTCGCGACCCTGCGCCTGGTCCACCGGACCATCGCGGACGTGCGCGTCGAGATGGAGCACATGCGCTCCAACACGGCGATCGCCAAGCTCATCGCGCTCAACAACCACCTCACGGGCCTGGACCGCGTGCCGCGCGAGGTGATCGAGCCGCTGATCCTCATGGTCGCGCCCATCGCGCCGCACATCGCGGAGGAGCTGTGGTCGCGGCTCGGGCACTCGCAGTCGCTCGCGCACGAGCCCTTCCCGGTCGCGCTCGACGAGTACCTGGTCGAGGACACCGTGACGTGCGTCGTGCAGGTCCAGGGCAAGGTGCGCAGCCGGCTCGAGGTCCCGCCGTCGATCGGTGACGACGAGCTGCGTGAACTGGCCCTGGCCGACGCGAACGTCCAGCGCACGCTCGACGGGCGGGGGATCCGCACGGTGATCGTCCGCGCGCCGAAGCTGGTGAACGTGGTCCCTGCCTGACATTTCTGTCGAGTGCGTGATTCGGCTGCGACTCGCCCGGCGTGTCGCAGCCGAATCACGCACTCGACGGCATGTTGTCCACAGATTCGTCGGCTCACCACTATGGCGCCGCCGATCGGCGCATCGTGGCCGCATGACGAACCCTCAGATGCCATCGGTCGTGCTCCGCTCGCGGGACGCAGCGAGGCATGGGCTGACACGCCACGACCTGGGCCGGCCCTGGTGGGAGGCGCCGATCCGCGGAGTGCGCGTGCCGACCGGCAGTGTCGACACTGTCGCCGCCCGGTGCCGCGCCGCTCTGGAGATCTTGCCGCCGTCCGCCGCGTTCAGCCACGTCACATCGCTCAGGTTGCTCGGGATCGAGGTGCCTGGCGGTTGGACCGTGGATCCGCCGGAGGTCACGAGACGCCAGAACGCCTGCATGTCGTCGTTCCGCGCCGGGACGTGCGGCCGCAGAGGAAGGACATCGTCGCCCACGCGTGCAACCAGCCGGCGCTCGCGGTCTTCACGTGGCACGGCCTCCCGGTCACGACACCCGCGCAGACCTGGCTCCACCTCTCTGACGGGCTCAGCGTGACCGATCTCGTGGTGCTGGGGGACTCCATGACTCGCCGGAAGAACCCTGCGACGACCGTCGAGAAGCTGCGCGACCTGCTCGCCGCGACGCACCGGATGCGAGGGATAGTCAGTGCGCGTGCGGCGATCGAGCACGTCGTCGCTGGGACCGATTCCTCGATGGAGTCCCGGACGCGGATGATCCTCGTGGAAGCGGGACTGCCCTGTCCGCACGTCAACGTGCCGGCGGTCGACCCGTCGGGGGCGTTCCTGGCGCTGCCCGACATGTCCTACCCGGCGCTCCGGATCGCGATCGAGTACGACGGCGACGTCCACCGGACCGATCCGGCCACCTGGCGACGAGACGTCGAGCGTCGGCAGCGCCTCGAAGAGGCTGGCTGGCTGATCATCACGGTCACCGCGGACGACGTGATCCGACATCCTGAGCGGCTGATCCGCCGTGTACAGGCGGCTCTGGCTCGTTGAGTGCGTGATTCGGCTGCGACACGCCCGGCGAGTCGCAGCCGAATCACGCACTCAGCGCCGGCGCGTCGGCCGCCGTCTAGCGACGGCGGGTTCCGAACACCGTTCGCGTGATCTCCCGGCCGAGCTGCGTCGCCATCGAGCCCAGGAGCTTGTCGAGGCCCGAGGACGCGGTCGACCTGCGGGCCGCGCCGGACCTGGACCCGCCGGCTGAGCCGCCTCCCGAGCCGCCGGCTGAGCCGCCCCCCGCGCGGGCTGCGTCCCGTTCGAGCTTGGCGCGCATCTTCTCGAGCTCGTCGGCCTGCTTCTTGGCTGCCTTCTCGGCCTCCTTCTGGGCGGCCTCCTGCTCCTTGGCGAGCTTCTCGGCGAGCTCCGCCTGCTCGGCCGCGGCCTGCTGTGCGGCGATCCGCGCGGTGAGGAGCTCGTAGGCCGACTCGTTGTCGACCGCCACGGCGTACCGCGCGGCGAGCCGGGAGCCCGCGACGATCCCGTCGATCACGGTCTCCGGTGCGGGCTCCATCGACGACTGGGGCGCGCGGACCCGCGTCCACGCGACCGGTGTCGGGGCGCCCTTCTCGGTCAGCACCGTGACCACGGCCTCGCCCGTCCCGAGCGACTGCAGGAGCTGTTCCAGGTCGTAGGGGGACCGCGGGAACGTCCGCACGGCCGCGCGCAGGGCCGCGGCGTCGTCGGGCGTGAAGGCGCGCAGCGCGTGCTGGACCCGGTTGCCGAGCTGGGCCAGGACGTCGGCCGGCACGTCCTTGGGGCTCTGCGTCACGAAGAACACGCCCACGCCCTTGGACCGGATGAGGCGCACGGTCTGCACGACCTGCGCCACGAACTCCTTGGTCGCGCCCGTGAACAGCAGGTGCGCCTCGTCGAAGAAGAACACGAGCCGGGGCTTGTCGAGGTCGCCGACCTCGGGCAGGTCCTGGTACAGGTCGGCGAGCAGCCACATGAGGAAGGACGAGAACAGTGCGGGCCGGTCCTGGACGGCGGGCAGCTCGAGCGCCGAGATGGTGCCGCGCCCGTCGGCCGCGACACGCAGCAGCTCGGTCGTGTCGAACGCGGGCTCGCCGAAGAACACGTCCGCTCCTTGCGCCTGGAGCGTCACGATCTCGCGCAGGACGACCCCGGCCGTGGCCGCGGACAGCCCGCCGATGCCCTTGAGCTCGACCTTGCCGTCGTCCGAGATGAGGTACGCGATGGTCGACTGCAGGTCCTTGAGGTCGAGCAGCGCGAGGCCCTGCGTGTCGGCCCAGTGGAAGATCAGGCCGAGGCTCGACTCCTGCGTGTCGTTGAGCCCCAGCACCTTGGACAGCAGCAGCGGCCCGAAGTCGCTCACGGTCGTCCGGATCGGGATGCCCTTGCCGAGCCCGCCGAGCGAGTAGAACTCGACCGGGTAGGTGGTCGGCTCCCAGTCCTGCACGATGCTCGCGGTGCGCTCGAGGATCTTCTCGCCGCTCGCGCCGGGCACCGCGAGCCCCGACAGGTCGCCCTTGATGTCGGCGACGAACGTCGGCACGCCCGCGTCTGAGAGTCCCTCGGCCATGCCCTGCAGCGTCTTGGTCTTGCCCGTCCCGGTGGCCCCGGCGACGAGCCCGTGCCGGTTGAGCATCGCGAGCGAGAACCCGACCTGGACGTCGGCGCGCGGCAGGGGATCGCCGGGGGCCTCGGGGGCTTCGAGCAGCGCGCCGAGCGCGAGCGTCGCACCCCGGTAGGCGTAGCCCGCGGCGACCTCGGCGGGGTAGCCGTCCAGGGGGCCCGACGGCGGAGCCTGCGTCGCAGGTGCGGCTGCCGGGGCGGTGGTGGCCGGGTCGGGCGTGCCTGACGGCGACGCGTCGGCGGGCGCGTCTTCGCCAGGCTCGGCGGGGGAGCCTGCGCCGGTGGACCCGGCTGCTGCGGCCTCGGCAGCCTCGAGCGCGGCCTGCGCGGCGGCGGCCTTGGCCTCGGCCGCCTCGGCGGCCGCCTGCGCGGCGGCGGCCTTGAGCGCGGCGAGCTCTGCGGGCGAGGGGGCTGCGTCGTCGGGCATGTCTCGGATCCTAGGGCGGTGCTCCGGTGAGCGCGCGGCGCAGGATGCGACGTCCTGCGCGTGCCACGTAAGGTGTCCCGGAGATGAGTCCTGCCAAGCACCCGGCCGTCCACGTCGTCACGGACTCGACCGCCTCCCTCCCCTCCGGTGACCACCCGGCGCTGTCCGCGGTGCCCTTGCACGTGCTGGCCGGGGACGAGGTGTTCCTCGAGGGCGTCGACGTGTCGCCCGACGACGTCGCGCACCGGATCGGCGCGGGCGAGCGGGTGACGACGTCGCAGCCGACGCCGCACGCCCTGGTCACCGCCTACGAGGCGGCGGCTCGGGCCGGTGCGCGGTCGATCGTCTCGGTCCACCTGTCGGGCGACCTGTCGGGCACGGTGCATGCGGCCGCGCTCGCGGCGACGCGCTCCCCGGTGCCGGTACGGGTCGTGGACTCGCGGACCGTCGCGATGGGCCTCGGGTTCGCGGCGCTCGCGGCGGCCGACGTCGCGGCGGCCGGCGGGACGGTGGACGAGGTGGCGCGGCGAGCGATCGCGGTCGCGGACTCGAGCCGCGCGATCTTCATGGTCGACTCGCTCGACCACCTGCGCCGCGGTGGCCGCCTGGGCGTGGCGGCCGCGACGCTCGGGACGGTGCTCGGGGTACGGCCGCTGCTCGCGGTGCGTGACGGTCGCATCGAGGTGATCCAGAAGGTCCGGACACGGGGTGCTGCGGTCGACCGGCTGATCCAGGTGGCGGTCGACTCGGTCGAGCGTCGGGGTGAGCCCGAGCTCGCGGTGCACTACCTGGGCGACGACGGCGCGGCGAGGGACGTGGCGGACCGGCTGTGGGACGAGACCGGGGTGCGGGCTGCGGTCACGCCCGTGAGCGCGGTCGTCGGGGCGCACGCAGGCCCGGGTGTGCTGGCGATCGTCGTGGCGGACCGCGCGCCGTAGGTCGTTCCTCGGGAGCTGGCCGTGCACAGGTCTGCCTGCGGTGCGTGGCGTCCACAGCACCGTCCTGCTGGCCCGCGGGCGGTGTGTCCACGCGCCTAGCGTGCCCGCGTGACCTTCTCCCGGACGCGCCCACCGACCGCCGACGACGACCTGCCCCGCCCCGGCGGAGCGGACCGGCTGCGGCGGCTGCGCAGCGTCGACCCGACCCTCGACCCGGTGTCGAGCGACGACGTCCTTCAGCACTCGCCCTCACGTCCAGGATCGACCTCAGAGGCCGACGAAGGCCAGCCGGACGAGCCGGAGCCCCGGCGCCACCCCCTGTCCGCGGTCGCGGAGGCGTACACGGCGGCCAACGGTCACCCGACGTTGCACTCGGGGTTCGAGCACGTGCCCGACGGCGGTCCGCGCCGCTGGTCCGTCGGGGCGCGGACGGCGGTGGTCGCCGCGGTCGCGGTGCTCCTGCTCGCGGTGGGCGTGGGAGCGCGGGTGCTCGCCGACGGCGACGACCTGCGACCCGTGGCGGCCCTCGGTGACGAGGCCGCAGTCCCGGTGGAGGGTGTCGGCGAGCCGGGAGGCGGCAGCGACGATTCCACCGCACCGGGAGACGAGGAGGGGACCGCCCCCGGAAGCGGCGCCGGGGCCGGGACCGGGACCGGCGTCGAGGCGCCCGCGGTGAGCGACGTCGTCGTGCACGTGGTCGGCGCCGTGGCCGCGCCCGGGCTCGTGACGGTACCCGAGGGGTCACGCGTGGCGGACGCGCTCACCGCGGCCGGGGACGCCACGCCGGACGCCGACCTTGCGGGGGTCAACCTGGCGCGCGAGGTCGTCGACGGCGAGCAGATCGTCGTGCCGAGGCCGGGGGAGGTCGTTGCCGCTGCCCCCCGGCCCGCGCCGGGAGGCGACGGCCAGTCGACGGGACCGCTCGACCTCAACACCGCCGACGAGGGCGCGCTCGACGGACTGTCCGGGATCGGCCCTGTGCTCGCGGCGCGCATCGTCGAGTGGCGCGAGGCGAACGGCCCGTTCACGACGGTCGAGGAGCTGGGGGAGGTGAGCGGGATCGGAGACGCGCTGCTCGCGAGGCTGCGCGACCAGGTGCGTGTCTGAGGCGCGGCGCGACGTGTCGGTCCCAGCGCGGCCCCCTCGGGCGACTGCGACGGACCTCCGGCTCGTGCCCGCGGCGCTCGCGGCCTGGGGGAGCGCGTGGTGGCTCACGGCCGCCGAGCCCCGGGCCGTCCTGGCGGGGACCGTCGTGAGCACGTTGCTGGTGGTGCTGCCCGGCGTGCTGCTGCTCGTCGACCGACGTCCGCGCGGATCCGAGGCCACCCTCGCGCTTGGTCGCGGCGTCCCGGGATGCCACAGCCCCGGACGCCGCACCCCGGGACGGCCGTGGCTCGGGCAGTGCGCCCTGGTCCTGGCGTGCGTGCTGGCCGTGCTGCTCGCCGGGACGATGCACCTCGTCGCCCGGGACCGGGGAGGTGCCGCCGACCTCGCCGCCCAGGGCGCGACCGTCCAGGCCGTGGGGCGGGTCGTGGTCGAACCGGAGGAGGTCACGAACCCGTGGTCGGGGGTGGCGGACTCGGTCCGCACCACGCTCGACCTCACCGTGCTCGCAGGTCGCGGCGCCGCGGCCCCCGCGGGTGGGCAGGTCGACGTCCTCGCGGGCCCCGCGTGGGGTGACCTGGCGTACGGGAGCGAGGTCCGCGCGTCGGGCACGCTCGTGCCTGCCGACCCCGGGGACAAGGCCGCCGCGACGTTCGTCGCGACCGGACCGCCCGAGGTCACCCGCGCACCCGTCCCCGCGCTGGGCGTCGTCAACACCTTGAGGGCCGACCTGCTCGCGGTCTCGGACGGCCTGCCCACGGATGCGCGGGCGCTGCTGCCGGGCGTCGCCGTCGGGGACACGTCGCGCATCGACGACGAGCTCGACGAAGCACTCAAGACCACGGGGCTGACGCACGTGACGGCGGTCTCCGGCGGGCACTTCGCGATCGTCGTCGCGACGGTGACGGCGCTGTGCGCCACGGCCAGGGCGCCGCGCGGGGTGCGCGTGGTCGTGACGGGAGCGGTCATGGCGGGGTTCGTGCTCCTGGTCCACCCCGACCCGAGCGTGCTGCGCGCCGCGGCGATGGGCGTCGTCGGGCTCGTCGGGATCGGGCTGGGTCGCCCGTCCAGGGCGCTCCCGGCCCTCGCGGCCGTCGTCGTGGTGCTGCTCGTGCTGGACCCGTGGCTCGCGCGGTCGTACGGGTTCGTGCTGTCGAGCGTCGCGACGGCCGCGCTGGTCCTCGGCACGCAGCCCGTGGCACGACGTCTCGCGCCGTGGATCGGGAAGATGCCGGCGTTCGCGCTCGCCGTCCCGCTGACGGCGCAGCTCGCGTGCGCACCTGTCCTCGTGCTGCTGGACCCGTCGGTCGCGACGTACGCGGTGCCGGCCAACCTGGTCGCCGCACCAGCGCTCGTCCCGGCGACCGTGCTCGGGGTGCTCGCGACCCTCGTGGCCCCGTGGTTCCCCTGGGCCGGGGTCGTGCTGGCGTGGCCCGCAGGGTTGGCGTCGTGGTGGATCGCCGCGGTGGCCCGGTTCTTCGCGGACCTCCCCGGGGCGCGGCTGCCGTGGCCGGGCGGAGTCGGTGGCGCGGCGGCGCTCGCGGTGCTGACCGTCGTCGGGCTGGTCCTGGTGTGGCGCTGGCGGTGGGTCGCGGGCCTTGCCGGGGTACGGGTGCCGTGGAGCCGCGGGAGCGGGTGGCCGCTCGCGTGGCGCACCGCGGTGCGGGCGAGCGTGCGGGAGGCGTTCGCCGCCCGACGGCGCCGCGCGAGCCTGCGCCTCCTCGTGGCGTGGGCGGTGCTCGCCACCCTGGCCACCGGGTGCGTGGCGTTCGCGTGGCCGCGCTGGATCGCCCCCGCGGGTCGTGACGTGCCGACCGACTGGGCGGTCGTGGCGTGCGACGTCGACCAGGGCGACGGGCTGGTCGTCCGCACGGGTGCCGGGCGCGGCCTCATGGTCGACGTCGGGCCCGCCGGGCCCGCCGCGGGGGACTGCCTCGACGACCTCGGGATCGAGCGCCTCGACCTGCTCGTGCTCACGCACTTCCACGCCGACCACGTCGGCGGGCTCGACGCGGTGCTCGACGGGAGGCAGGTGGACCGGGCGCTCGTGACCGGCCTCGGCGACCCCGCCGAGCAGGCCGAACGGGTGCTCGACGACCTGGGCGACCGAGGGGTCCCCGTCGAGGTCGCCGAGCCCGGGACCGGTGGTGTGCTCGGTGACGTGTCGTGGGAGGTGCTGCAGGCTGGGCTCAGCACCGCTGCACCGTCCCCGCAGCACGGGCGCCCGGCCCTGGCCGAGGCCGCGGGAGGGGCCAACGACGCGAGCATCGCCCTGCTCGTCACGACTCCCCAGCTCACGCTCGTCGCGCTCGGCGACCTCGAGGACGCCGGGCAGGAGGCCCTCGACCGGACGCTGCGGTCCCGCGCAGGCGGTGCCGAGGTCGACGTCGTCAAGGTCGCGCACCACGGGTCCCGCGTCCAGTCGCACGGGCTCGCGACGACCCTGAGCCCGACGGTCGCGATCGTGAGCTCCGGCGAGAACACCTACGGCCACCCGACCGACGCCGCGCTCGCCCTCTACGAGAACGCCGGAGCGGCGGTCCTGCGCACCGACCGTTGCGGGACGTTCGCGCTCGTGGTGCGCGACGGGGCGCTCGCCGTCGCGGGCTGCGCGGACGGGTGACGGGGACGAGCCGAGCCGAGCCGCTCAGCTGCCGACCATGCGGTTGTCGCTGGTCGAGCATGCGGTTGTCGTCCGGAATCGGGCTGATCACGACGCCAACCGCATGCTCGGCACCGGGCACCGGGACGTCTCGCCGGGACGCCTCTCGCGGGGACTGCCCGGGATGTGCCTCGGGTGGGTGGCCCGTGGGATCGTTGTGCCCATGGCTGCCGCTCCCTCCCGCACCTCCGCCCGCCCGTCCGCGACGCTCCCCTGGAACGCGGTCGAGCTCGCTCCCGTGGTGCTGGTGCAGGGACCCGAGGGGCTCCTGGCGGAGCGCGCGGTCGACTCGCTGCTCGAGCTCGCCCGCGCCCGCGACCCGGAGGCGGAGAAGTCGGAGATCGAGGCGGTGACCTATGAGTCCGGCATGCTGACGGTCGCCGCGAGCCCCTCGCTCTTCGGTGAGCCCAAGTTCGTGGTCGTGCGGGGCGCGGAGGCGGCCGCCGACGCGCTCATCCCGGACGTCGTGGACTACGTGGCGTCCCCGGACCCGGACACGACCGTCGTGATCGTGCACGGCGGTGGGGTGCGGGGCAAGAAGATGCTCGACGCGATCCGGGCGAGCGGTGCCCCCGTCGTGGCGTGCGAGGCCATCAAGAAGGACGCCGACAAGCTGTCGTTCGTCGCGGCGGAGTTCAAGGCCGCGGGGCGTCGGGCAGACGCCGGTGCGGTCAAGGCGCTCGTCGAGGCTCTCGGCAACGACCTGCGCGAGCTCGCGAGCGCGTGCGCGCAGCTCGTCGCCGACACCACGGGCACCATCAGCGCTGCGACGGTCGACCGGTACTACGGGGGCAGGGTCGAGGCCACCGGGTTCCGGGTCGCCGACGCGGCCGTGGCGGGCAAGGCGGGCGAGGCCGTGTCGCTGCTGCGGCACGCGCTCGCGACAGGCGTGGACCCCGTGCCGCTCGTCGCGGTGCTCGCGATCAAGCTGCGCACCCTCGCCAAGGTCGCCGCGATGCGCGGTCGCGGGGGAGCCTCGGCCAAGGACCTGGGGCTCGCCCCCTGGCAGATCGACCGTGCGAAGAAGGACCTGTCGAGCTGGACGCCCGAGGGGCTGGCCGCTGCGATCACCGCGGTCGCGCAGGCGGACGCCGAGGTCAAGGGCGGCGGCCGTGACCCGGTGTTCGCGGTCGAGCGCGCGGTGCTGACGATCGCCGGGGCGCACGGCTCGGGACGATGAGTCCCCAGGGACGCGCCGTGCCGGGCCAGGACACGGGTCCTGGAGTGCACGTGCGGCCCGCGACCCAGGACGACCTGGACGCCGTCGCCGGGATCGAGCGCCGTGCCCGTCGCGGGACGGACCGGGAGCAGCTCGTGCTCGCCCTGGCCGACCCGGAACGGGTCGTGGTCGTCGCGACCGTGGGCGACGAGGTCGTGGGCTGGGCGAAGACCCACTGGTGGTCGTACGCGGACGGCCCGGCACCGGTCGGCCACTACCTGGGAGGTGTCACGGTCGACCCGGCCTCACGCCGTCGCGGCGTCGGGAGCGCACTGACCCGGGTGCGCACGGACTGGGTGGCCGAGCGGGCGGGCTTCGTCTGCTGCGTCGTGAACGCGACCAACGTCGCCTCGCTCGCGCTGCACGAGGACCTGGGGTTCCGCGAGGTGGCGCGTGCGGCCTCGTTCCACACGACCCGGTTCACGGGCGGGAGCGGCGTGCTCCTGCGGGCCGAGCTGGGCACGGGCCGCGCCTGACGGAGCGACCCGGCCCCGGACGCACGAGAGGCGCTGCCCCGTGGAAGGGAGCAGCGCCTCTCGACGTTCACCGTGCAGCCCGAGGTGGATCAGGGGCGCACAAGGTCACGCGTGGAAGGGAGTGTCACGCTCAGAGAGCGTTGACGGCCTTCGACAGAGCCGACTTGCGGTTCGCAGCCTGGTTCTGGTGGATGACACCCTTGGAGACTGCCTTGTCGAGCTTCTTCGACGCGGTGGCGAGGGCGCTGGCAGCGGCCTCCTTGTCACCGGCGGCGACGGCCTCGCGAACGCGGCGAACGTTCGTCTTGAGCTCCGACTTGACGGCCTTGTTGCGCAGACGAGCCTTCTCGTTCGTCTTGATGCGCTTGATCTGAGACTTGATGTTTGCCACGTGTGGACTTTCTGGTGTGTTCGCCGAAGCGATCGAATAGGTCGTAGAGGGCGATTCCAGCTCCGGGACTGGGGGTGGGGAACCCTTGGAGAGGAGCTGGAACTGTGCCCGCCGACCTGGGCGGACACGCAGCCACCTAGACTACCAGCCGACCGCGAGATCGGCCAGAATGCTCACCTCCGGCTCGGCACGGCCTGCCATCGCGCCGTACGGGTGCCCACGGACGTCGCCCGTGCGCGCCGGTCAGCCCTGGATCCGACCCATCTCACGGACGATCGTCTCGAACGTGCGCCGGTCCATGACGGCGCCCTCGCGGCGCACCGCGCCGGGGTCGACGCGGATCACCCGGTCGAGGCGCACCTCGCTGTCGCGGCCGCGGGAGTCCCAGGGGCCCGAGCCGATGTCGAGCCAGTGCCGCCCCCAGCGCGCCTCGTCGGCGGCGTCGCGTGAGTGGTCCTTGCTCGACAGCATGGTCGCGAGCAGCCAGTCGCCGTCCCGCCCCACGAGCAGCACGGGCCGGTCCTTGCCCTGGGAGAAGTCCTCCTCGTAGGGCACCCAGGTCCAGACGATCTCGCCGGGGTCCGGGTCGCCGTCGAGCTGGGGGGAGTACTCGGCCCGCACGCGGCCCGTGAAGTCGCCGGGGTAGCTGCCCGTTGGCCGGGGTCCGCGCGCGGTCGCGGGGCCCGCAGGGCTGCCAGACCCGCGGCCCCCCGCCCGGGGTCCGGGCTTCGGTGCGCGCGTGCCCGACGCCGTCGCTCCCCTCCGCGGGCGTGGCGCCACTCCGCGCGGGGTGCCCGACGCCGTCGGGCCGGAGGGCTTGCGGGACGTGCCCGGACCGCTCCCGGACGTGCCGCCCGCGCGGGACGAGCCGCCGAGCGCGCCGAGGATCGCGCGCGCCGCGTCCGTGAGCAGGGAGATCCACTTGTTCTGAGCCACGCCCGCAATCTACCGGGACGAGGCAGCGGGCAGGAGGCAGCGGGCAGGAGCGTGCCCAGCGGCGGGCACGTGGCCGTGCGCCCCGCTCCGGACGGTCGCGTGAGCCTCGGCCGCGCGGGGTCGTGGGACAATGGTGGTTGCTGTCCGACCCTGCGTGCGACGACCAGCGACCTGCCGGGCACGTCCCGGCGGCTCACGCTCCGTCGTCGAGCACCGATCCGCAGGGGCGGGCGCCGTCCGCCGCCCCGTCTTGACCCACCACAGGAGCGCACCCCCGTTGTCCCCGATCCCCAGCGCCCAGCTGAGCACCCGCATCCAGCCCGCGGCGACGCCGCCCGAGCTGCTGCGCAACTTCTGCATCATCGCGCACATCGACCACGGCAAGTCCACGCTGGCCGATCGCATGCTCCAGCTCACCGGCGTCGTCGACTCGCGCGCCATGCGTGCGCAGTACCTCGACCGCATGGACATCGAGCGTGAGCGCGGCATCACGATCAAGTCGCAGGCCGTGCGCATGCCGTGGGCCGTGCGGGAGGGGGACGACCCGGACGACACGTCGGCGCCGCTCGTGCCGTACGCCCTGAACATGATCGACACGCCCGGGCACGTCGACTTCACGTACGAGGTCTCGCGCTCGCTCGCCGCGTGCGAGGGGGCCGTGCTGCTCGTGGACGCCGCGCAGGGCATCGAGGCGCAGACCCTCGCGAACCTGTACCTCGCGATGGAGAACGACCTCGCGATCATCCCGGTGCTCAACAAGATCGACCTGCCGGCCGCGCAGCCCGAGAAGTACGCGGAGGAGATCGCCGGCCTCGTGGGCGTCGACCCGTCGACGGTCCTGAAGGTCTCGGGCAAGACGGGCATGGGCGTGACGGAGCTGCTCGACCGCATCGTCCAGGAGGTGCCCGCCCCTCAGGGGGACGCCGACGCCCCGGCGCGCGCCATGATCTTCGACTCGGTCTACGACACCTACCGCGGCGTCGTGACCTACGTGCGCGTGGTCGACGGCAGCCTGAACCCGCGCGAGAAGATCGTCATGATGTCGACCAGGGCGACGCACGAGCTCCTCGAGATCGGCGTGTCCGCGCCCGAGCCGCACCCCACCAAGGGGCTCGGCGTGGGCGAGGTCGGCTACCTCATCACGGGCGTCAAGGACGTGCGCCAGTCGAAGGTCGGCGACACGGTCACCAACGCGGCCAAGCCGGCCGAGGACGCGCTGGGCGGCTACAGCGACCCCAAGCCCATGGTGTTCTCGGGCCTGTACCCGATCGACGGCTCGGACTACCCGGTCCTGCGCGACGCCCTGGACAAGCTCAAGCTCAACGACGCGGCGCTCAACTACGAGCCCGAGACCTCGGTCGCGCTCGGCTTCGGGTTCCGCGTGGGCTTCCTGGGCCTGCTGCACCTGGAGATCGTGCGCGAGCGTCTGGAGCGCGAGTTCGACCTCGAGCTCATCTCGACCGCGCCGAACGTCGTCTACGAGGTGACCCTCGAGGACCGCTCGGTCGTCACGGTCACCAACCCGAGCGAGTTCCCGGGCGGCAAGATCGGCGAGATCCGCGAACCCGTCGTCAAGGCCACGATCCTGTGCCCCACCGAGTTCATCGGTGCGGTCATGGAGCTCTGCCAGGGCAAGCGCGGCGTGCTGGGCGGCATGGACCACCTCTCGCAGGACCGCGTCGAGCTGCGGTACACGCTGCCTCTCGCGGAGATCGTGTTCGACTTCTTCGACCAGCTCAAGTCCAGGACGCGCGGCTACGCGTCGCTCGACTACGAGCTCTCGGGCGAGCAGGCGGCGGACCTGGTGAAGGTCGACATCCTGCTCCAGGGCCAGACGGTCGACGCGTTCAGCGCGATCGTGCACAAGGACAAGGCGTACTCGTACGGCGTCATGATGACGGAGAAGCTCAAGGAGCTCATCCCGCGCCAGCAGTTCGAGGTCCCCATCCAGGCCGCCGTGGGAGCGCGCGTGATCGCCCGCGAGACCATCCGCGCGATCCGCAAGGACGTGCTCGCCAAGTGCTACGGCGGCGACATCAGCCGTAAGCGCAAGCTGCTCGAGAAGCAGAAGGAGGGCAAGAAGCGCATGAAGACGATCGGTACGGTCGAGGTCCCCAAGGACGCGTTCATCGCGGCGCTGTCCTCCGACGGCGCGGGCAGCAGCGGGGGCAAGGACGCGAAGGACAAGTCCAAGAAGTGAGGTGCCGTTCTTCTCGTGAGCGTGTGGTCCTCGATGTGCAGGGGGCCGCGCGCTCCGCGGCGTCCGGGGGGCGGGCATGAGCCCGGCTCTCCCGGACGGCATCCCCGTGCCCGACGACGGCGCTCTCCCCGCGTGGGTGGGTGCGGTTCCTGGTGCGGGGGCGGACGACCACGCGGGTCGTGACTTCGGGGTGTACCTGCACGTGCCGTTCTGCACCGTGCGCTGCGGCTACTGCGACTTCAACACCTACACGGCCTCCGAGCTGGGCGGTGGCGCGAGCCAGGCCTCCTACGCGGACACGGCGCTGCGCGAGATCGACCTGGCGGCCCGGGTCATGGACCGCGCCGGGCTGGCGTCGCGCCCGGTCTCGACCGTGTTCGTGGGCGGCGGCACCCCGACGCTGCTGCCGGCCGGCGACCTGGGGCGCATGCTCGCGGGCGTGCGCGAGGCGTGGGGCCTGGCGCCGGGCGCCGAGGTCACGACCGAGGCGAACCCCGACTCGGTGACCCCCGAGTCGCTCGCCGAGCTCGCGGAGGCGGGTTTCACGAGGGTGTCGTTCGGGATGCAGTCGGCCGTGCCGCGCGTGCTCGCGACGCTCGAACGGACCCACGACCCGCGGCGCATCCCTGACGTGGTGCGCTGGGCGCGCGACGCGGGCCTCGCGGTGTCCCTCGACCTGATCTACGGGACCCCCGGCGAGAGCATCGACGACTGGCGCACGAGCCTCGAGGCAGCGCTCGCGACCGGTGTCGATCACGTGTCGGCGTACGCGCTCGTGGTCGAGCAGGGGACGAAGATGGCCGCGCAGGTGCGCCGCGGGGACATCTCGTTGCCGAGCGAGGACGACCAGGCCGAGAAGTACGAGCTCGCGGACGAGCTGCTCACCGCGGCCGGGCTCGAGTGGTACGAGGTCAGCAACTGGGCGAGGCGGGCTGAGGGCGACGGTGCCCCCGGGGACGTCGGGGCGGACCCCGCGTTCGTGTGCCGCCACAACCTGGCGTACTGGCGCGGTGAGGACTGGTGGGGGGTCGGCCCCGGGGCGCACTCGTACATCGGCGGAGCATCGAACCGTACAGGTGGTTCGGCGGCCCCCGAGGGGTCATCCGAGGATCTCCAGGACGCGTCCGACGACTCGGCCGACGACTCGGCCCAGCCTGCGTCGGGCGGCCGCGAGGGCGTGCGATGGTGGAACGTGAAGCACCCGCGGCGCTATGCGGCGTTGCTCGAGGCGGGCAGCAGCCCGGCGGCCGGCCGGGAGCTCCTGACGGTGGCCGAGGCCCATCTCGAGCGCGTCATGCTCGGCGTGCGCCTGCGAGAAGGACTGGACCTGAGCGTCCTTACCGAGGTGGGTCGGCGCAACGTGGCCGGCATGGTCGCGGCAGGCCTCCTCGACGGCAAGGCGGCGATCCGTGGCCGCGGGGTCCTGACCCTGCGAGGGCGGCTGCTGGCGGACACGGTGGTACGGGAGCTGACTGACGGGTGACGACGGTAGGACAGTCGGCTCGGGCGCAGGCCGGAGCGGCCAGGACCTCGACCGACCGCGTCGACGTGTGGCAGCGACTGCGACCTGCCGACCTCGACCTCGACTCGCCGGACAGGTCCCTCGTCGGGCCCCCGCCGCAGAGCCCACCGGCCGCCGACGGCCACCGCCCGTCGCGGCCGGTGCGACCGACGGTCCGGTACCGGCGGATCGCCGGGCTCGACGGGCTGCGCGCGCTGGCCGTGCTCTCGGTCATGGTCTTCCACTTCGCCCCGCAGGTCCTGCCCGGCGGGTACGTGGGCGTCGACATCTTCTTCGTGCTCTCCGGGTTCCTCATCACGACGCTCCTGGTCCGGGAGTTCCGTGCCCGGCGGGCCGTGTCCTTGTCCCGGTTCTGGGTCCGGCGAGCCCGCAGGCTCCTGCCGGCGCTGGGCCTGGTCGTCCTGGTGTGCACGGCTGCCGCGGGGCTCGTCGGGGGTGATCTCCTGGTGGGGATCGGGGCGCAGGTGGTGGGAGCGGCCACGTTCACGAGCAACTGGGTCTACATCGCCCAGGGCAGCACGTACTCCGGGGGGCTGGCACCGCAGATCTTCGCGAACCTGTGGTCGCTCGCGGTCGAGGAGCAGTTCTACCTGGTGTGGCCCCTCGTGGTCCTCGCCGTGCTCGCGCTGCGGATCACGCGGCGCAGGGCACTGGTCCTGGCGGGCGTGCTGGCCGGGGGGTCGGCCGTCGCGATGGCGTTCCTCTACTCGCCCGGCACGGACCCGACACGGGTCTACTTCGGTACCGACACCCACCTGTTCGGGCTGATGATCGGTGCGTTCCTGGCCTTCTGGCACCTGCGCACCGGACGCCCCACCCTCGTCCGGGAGTCGCCGCGCACCACGACGCGCAAGGGAACCCTGTTCGTCGCCGCCACGGGGATCGCGGGCGCGGTGGTCCTGGTCGCGGCGATGTTCTGGATGCCGTGGGACGACGACCTCACCTACCGGGGCGGCCTCTTCGCCGTGTCGCTCGCGACGGCGGGGGTCGTCAACCTCGTGCTGCACGCACCGGGCCTCGGCAAGCAGCTGGACCGGGGGCCGGTGGGCTGGGTGGGCGCGCGCTCGTACGGCCTGTACCTGTGGCACTGGCCGGTCTTCGTCCTGGCCGCCGCGCTCGCCGGGGGCGGTGGGCTGTACGCGAGCCCCGGCCCGTGGGTCGCGCTCGCCGCGACCGTCGTGACGTTCGGTGCTGCGGCGCTGTCCTACCGATACGTCGAGCGCCCTGTCATGGGGCGTGGTCTGGGCGGCTACGTGCGAACCGTGGTGGCGTGGCTCCGACGCGGCGCATCGGGTCGCAACCCGTTGCCCGTCCGCGGGTGGCTCACGGTCGGTGGCGTCGTGGTCGTCGTCGGGCTCGCGGTCACGGGCTTCGTGCGTGCCCCCGCGACGTCGTCTCTCGAGGCGCAGATCCGCGCGGGACAGGAGGTCGCCGCGCAGACCCAGCAGCCCGGTGGCGCCGCCGCGGCGGAACCGGCCCCGGAGGTGGCCCCGGTGCCCGCAGAGCCTGCCGCGCCGCAAGCGCCGGCCCCGGCCGTCGCCCCGACGCCCCCGCCCGGCGACCAGGTCACGATCATCGGCGACTCGGTCACGCTCGCGAGCGCACCGGCCCTGACCACCTCGCTCCCCGGAGTGCTGATCGACGGCGCCGTGGCCCGCCAGATGAAGGACGCCGTCGGTCTCGTCGACGCCGTCCGCGCGGCGGGAAACCTCCGGCCGTACGTCGTCCTCTCGCTCGGGACCAACAGCACGGTGGACGCCGCGATGATGGACAGGGTCCTCGCCGCGATCGGCCCCGACCACACGGTCGTGCTCGTCACGGGGTACGCCGACAGGTCCTGGGTGCCCGTCACGAACGCCGAGCTCGTCGGCGCGTCCCAGCGCTGGGGGAACGTCGTGGTCGCGGACTGGAGCGGCGCGGTCGGGGCCCAGCCTGCGCTCCTCGGGCCCGACGGCGTGCACCCCACGGGCGAGGGCGCCTCGCTCTACGCGGGGGTCGTCGCGGGCGGTCTCACGCAGGCGGCCGCGCTCCGCGGTTCCTGACGCCGCGGCGGCGCCGACGGGCGGCGCTTCGCGCGGGCTGCGCTTCCTGTGGCGGGAATGGACCGAACGCCCCATCGTGGAGGGTGATCTGTGAAATGTTCGATCGTCACAGTCCGTTCACAGTGTGGCTTGCCGCACCCCGCCGACCCGAGGGATCACGATGAGCGACAACACCGCAGGCGGGCCGCCGCCGGAAGAGAACGAGCCGACGCCCCAGAACCCGTACGCGAGCACTCCGGACCCGGGCGCCGCCGCACCACCGCCGTCCGATCCGGTACCGCCGAGCCAGCCGCCTGCCCAGCCCCCGGTGACGCCGCCCACGCAGCCACCCGCCCAGCCGACGCCACCGGCTCAGCCCACGCCACCCGCCCAGCCGACCCCGCCGGCGCAGCCAGGTCCTCCGGCCGCGCCGCCGTACGGCGCACCGACCCCGCCCCCGGCAGAGCCCTACGGCGCTCCCGCCGGCGGCCAGCAGCCTCCGTACCTGCCGCCCGCGGGCGCCTACCCGCCGCCCTCAGGCGCGTACCCGCCGCCCGCTGGCGCCTACCCGCCGCCAGGCCAGCCGGCGTACGCGGGTGCTGCCCCGTTCTCGGTGGGTGACGCGATCGGTTTCGGGTGGAAGAAGTTCTGGGCCAACCCGTGGCCGTGGATCCTCGCGGCCTTGATCTTCCTGGTCATCAACGCGGTCTTCAACTGGATCTCGGGCGGGTTCGACCGGTTCACCGACTACCGCACCGACGGGTTCTCGGACACGAACATGGCCGAGGCGCTGGGGCTGAGCTTCGTCGGCGTCCTGCTGACGATCATCGGCGTGATCATCAGCTACCTGATCGCCGCGTTCTACTCCCGAGGCGCTCTGGACGAGACCCAGGGCCGCAAGCCCGACGTCTCGGCGTTCTTCCGGATCGCCAACGTCGGCAACGTCCTGCTGGCCGCGTTCCTCGTGGCCGTCATGACGATCATCGGCACGATCCTGTGCATCCTGCCCGGGATCGCGGTCGCGATCTTCTCGGCGTTCGTCTACTACTTCACCCTCGACAAGGAGCAGGACGCGATCACCGCGATCAAGTCCAGCTGGTCGCTCGTCGCGAAGAACTTCGGGTCGGTCTTCCTGCTGCTCCTGGCGCTCTTCGGGATCAACATCCTGGGATTCCTGGTCTGCTTCGTCGGCCTGCTGGTCACGATCCCGCTGTCGTACATCGCGGTCGCCTACGCCTACCGGCGTCTGGTGGACGAGCAGCCCGTCTGACCTCGCACCCTTCCCGACGACGGGCCGTGCCGCACCCCCATCTCGGGGGCGGGACGGCCCGTCGTCGTCTGCCCACGGGCGAGCGCCGGGTGTCTGCCGGGTGAACCGGTTCGGTCGGGTGACGGGCACGGTGGCCGCGGGTGCGCCGGACCGGCTAGCGTGAGGCGCCCGGTCCGTCCTGAACGGTCCGGTCCGTCCGTAGAGAGGCCCCGATGAGCAGCCAGAACCCTTCCGACCAGGTCCCCGACTACGGGCAGTACGTGCCCCCGACGGACCAGCACGGCACGCCAGGAGCCCAGCCCGGCCAGCCCGGCCAGCAGGGATGGGCAGGTCAGCAGGCCTCGTACGGCCCTCCTGCGGGTCAGCAGGGCCAGTACCCGCCCCAGGGCCAGTACCCGCCGCCGGGCTACCAGGGGGCCCCGGCTTCGCCTCTCTCGCCTGCCGACACCAAGACGTGGGCGAGCCTGTCCCACCTCCTGGGCGGGATCCTCGGGTTCCTCGCCCCGCTCGTGATCTGGCTCGTCTTCCGCGAGCGCAGCCACGTCGTGGACGTCGAGGCCAAGAAGGCGCTCAACTTCCAGATCCCCGTGGCCCTCGTCCTGCTCGCCGCGAACTGGGTGCTCCCGGGCTTCCTGTCCGGACTGGTGGTCTTCGGCGTCTGGGTGACGTCGCTCGTGTTCAGCATCATCGCGTTCCAGGCCGTCAGCAACGGCCGTCCGACCAGCTACCCGGTCGACGTGAAGATCGTGAAGTAGGCCGACGAGCCGCTGAGGGCGCGTCCTGGGGGAGACCCAGGACGCGCCCTCGGTACGCCGTCCCGGACGCGGGACCTCAGTCGGCCGTCACGAAGTCGATGAGCTCCTCGACACGGCCGAGCAGCGACGGTTCGAGGTCGGCGTAGGTGCGCACGGTCCCGAGGATGCGCTGCCAGCCGCGGGCGACGTCGGCCTGCTCGGCCGCCGGCCAGCCGAGCTCGCGCAGGATGCCGCGCTTCCACTCGGTGCCACGCTCGATCACGGGCCACACGTCGAGTCCCACGCGCTCGGGCCGAACGGCCTGCCACACGTCGACGTAGGGGTGACCGAGCACCATGACGGTGCCGGGGCGCACGCCCCGCAGCGCCTCTGCGACCAGGCGCGTCTCCTTGCTGCCGGGGACCAGGTGGTCGACGAGCACGCCCACCTTGCGCTCCGTCGTCGGGCCGAAGTCCTTGAGCGCCTCGGCGAGGTTGTCGACGCCGTCGAGCAGCTCGACCACGACCCCCTCGATGCGCAGGTCGTCGCCCCAGACCTTCTCCACGAGCTCGGCGTCGTGCTTGCCCTCGACCCAGATGCGGCTGCCGCGCGCGACGCGCGCCCGGACGTTCGCCACCGCCCGCGAGCCCGACGCGGTGCGCGTCGGGGCGACGGGCGCCGTCGAGGTCACCGGGGCGGTCAGCTCGACGGGCTCGCCGTCGACCCAGAAGCCCGGGCCGAGGGGGAAGGTGCGCGTGCGACCTGCTCGGTCCTCGAGGACGACGACGTGCATGCCGCCGGACTTCTCGACGCGCACCACGGCGCCGACCCAGCCGGTCTCGACGTCCTCGACGACGAGGCCGCGCTCGGCGGGCTGAGGGCGGGACACAGGTCGCCGGCGGTGGGGGACCGGGGCGGGGGTCGCGCTGGACAGGACGTCGGAACCGTAGCGATCGAAGCTCACCCGGTTCACCCTAGGCGGTGGTCGCCCGTGCGCCCGGAAGGGGCGCGCGGCGACCCGCGAGGTCGTGGACCCGGGCACCACGGGACCGGCCCCTCGCGGGCCGCTCGCCGGGTGCGGGCCCACGCACCGTGGTACGACTGGCCGGTGAGCACTTCGAACGGCCCGGCCACGCCCGACGCCCAGCGGTGGCGCGTCCTGGGGCTGTGCCTCGCGGTCGGTTTCATCACCATGCTCGACGTGTCGATCGTCAACGTCGCCCTCCCGTCGATCGAGAAGGCGCTCGACGCGGGCCCGACCGAGCTGCAGCTCATCGTCGCGGGCTACACCCTCGCGTTCGGTCTCGCGCTCGTCCCGTCCGGTCGCCTGGGGGACGCGGGCGGGCGTCGGACGTTGTTCATCGTCGGCCTCGTGGGCTTCGCGCTCACGAGCCTCGCGGCGGGCCTGGCGCCGAACGACGAGTGGCTCGCGATCGCCCGGCTCCTGCAGGGCGTGAGCGCGGGCATGCTCAACCCGCAGGTCGTCGGACTCATCCAGCAGATGTTCTCGGGGTACGAGCGCGGCAAGGCGTTCGGCATGTTCGGTGCGACGATCGGCGTCTCGACCGCGCTCGGCCCCCTCCTGGGCGGGCTGATCCTCCAGGTCGCGGGCGAGGAGAACGGGTGGCGCTGGATCTTCGGGATCAACGTCCCGATCATCGCGGTCGTGCTGCCCCTCGCGATCAGGTTCCTGCCCGTGACGGCGCGCAGGCCCGGCCCGCGCAGGCTCGACCCCGTGGGCCTCGTCCTCATCGCGGTCGCGACGGTCGCGGTCATGCTGCCGTTCGTCACGACGTCGGGCCAGGACGACGACCCCGGGCGCTGGTGGTGGCTCGCGCTCGGGGCGGTCGCGGTCGTCGCCGCGGTGTTCTGGGAGCGTCGCTACCAGCGGACTACGGGCGCCCCGGTCCTGGACCCGCGGGTCCTGTCGCTCACGTCGTTCCGCAACGGCACGCTGCTCGGCATCACGTACTTCGCGGGGTTCACGGGGATCTTCCTCGTCGCGACGCTCTACCTGCAGAACGACCTGCACTTCACGCCGCTGCACGCGGGGCTCATCGGGATGCCGTTCGCGATCGCGTCGGGCGTGGCGTCGTGGCTCGCGGGTCGCGGGGTCGCGCGCTGGGGCCGGCCGCTCGTGGTCGCGGGCCTCGTGGTGGTGCTCGTCGGGCTCGGTGGCGTGATCCTCGCGATCCGCGCCACGGGGGACGACTCGTCGGCCGCAGGCTGGGGCATCGCCCTGACCATGATGATCACCGGGATCGGCAGCGGGACCGTCATCTCCCCGAACCAGACCTTGACCCTGGCCCGCGTCCCGGTCGAGCTCGCGGGAGTCGCGGGCAGCATGCTCCAGCTCGGGCAGCGCGTGGGATCGGCCATGGGCATCGCCGTGGTCCTCTCGACGTACTACTCGCTCAAGGCGGGCGGCTCGACGGGAGCCGTCGCCGCGAGCACCGCGATGCTCATCACGGTCGCCCTGGTCGCGGTCTCGCTCGTGGTCGCGGTCGTCGACCTGCGGGCGCGGCACGCACAGGCAGCGCCCGAGGGCAAGGTGACGTCCGCTCTGTGAGCGCCGCCGTCCGGCGCGGCGTGGACGGCGCGATGAGGCCCGGTGAGCGCCCAGGGCCCGACGGCGGGGCGCGGGCTGCGTCGTCGGGTGCGGCGACTGGTTGCTCGGCACGGACGAACCCGACGTCTGAACGTGCCTCTCACGGGAATGCTCGACCGGCGAGCCGGGCTGCGCGATCTGTGAATTGTGGGTGAAGTTCGCGAGCAATCGTCCCTCTCGATTGCCGGCCCGCTATGCTGCGGCCACCACACACTACGTCGAGATAGGTGATTCGGTTGGAAATCGCGGAGCGTCTTGCCTCGTTGGCAACCAAGGTTCGTCAGCAGAAGGCCTCGATCCAGACCGAGGAGGCGACCAAGAACGCGTTCGTCATGCCGTTCATCTCACTCGTCCTGGGATACGACGTGTTCAACCCGAACGAGGTCGTTCCCGAGTTCACGGCGGACGTCGGGACGAAGAAGGGCGAGAAGATCGACTATGCGATCGTCAAGGACGGCGAGGTCCAGATCCTCATCGAGGCGAAGACGGTCGGCAGCCCGCTGGGGATCAACCACGCGTCCCAGCTCTTTCGGTACTTCGCGACGACGAACGCACGAATCGCAGTCCTGACCAACGGCGAGAACTACCACTTCTTCACCGATCTCGACCGACCGAACAGGATGGACGACAAGCCCTTCCTGCAACTCGACCTCTCCGACCTCGACGACTCGCTGGTGCCAGAGATCCAGAAGCTCACGAAGGACTCGTTCGACCTCGAGTCCGTGGTGAGTGCCGCTGAAGAACTGAAATACATCGGCGCTCTCAAGCGAGCTCTTGCGGTGCAGTTCCGTGAACCGGACGCCGAGTGGGTGAAGGCCCTCACCGGCCGCGTGTACGAGGGTTCGATCACCCAGAAGGTGCGCGAGCAGTTCCGCACACTCGTCACCAAGGCGATGAAGCAATTCCTCGCGGACCAGGTCAACGAGCGTCTCAAGGCCGCACTCGGCGGACAGGGGTACGCGGAGTCCGCCGCCCCGCTGACCGGTGAGTCGGCGGCGCGAGAGAGTGTTGCGGAGGCCGTCGAAGAAGCCGATCGCGGGATCGTGACGACGTTCGAGGAACTCGAGGGGTTCCAGATTGTCCGAGCCATTGCATGCAGCGAGGTTCCGCCGAGCAGGATCGTGCATCGAGACACGAAGAGCTACATGGGCATCCTGCTGGACGACAACAACCGCAAGCCGCTCGCCCGTCTTCACTTCAACACGGGGCAGAAGTACGTAGGGCTGTTCGACGAGGAGAAGAACGAGACCCGACACGCGATCGAGACGCCGGAGGAGATCTACAACTTCGCCGAGCACATCCGTAAGAGCGTGCACTACTACGACTGATCGGCGGGGCGGGCCGTCGCCTGACGGCCCGCCCCGACGGCAGAGGCCTCGTCTCGGTGTCCCGTACTGGCCCGGACCCGAACGGGAAGACCCCGTGAGGGCCCTGTGCACGTCGCACCCCGCGCCTCCGGCCACCGCGTAGAATTAGCACTCGACGGTGGAGAGTGCGAGAACGCGCGACGATCGGCAGGAGGTGGTCATGAGCGAGGAACGACGGCTCGACGTGCTGCGTGCCATCGTCGAGGACTACGTCCTGACGAGGGAGCCGGTGGGATCCCGCGTCCTGGCCGAACGCCACCGCCTGGGCGTGTCCCCGGCCACGATCCGCAACGACATGGCCGCCCTCGAGGAGGACGGCTACATCGCCCAGCCCCACACGTCGGCCGGGCGCATCCCCACGGACAAGGGCTACCGCCTGTTCGTGGACAAGCTCTCGACGGTCAAGCCCCTGTCCTCGCCCGAGCGGCGCGCGATCGAGACGTTCTTGTCGGAGGCCGTGGACCTCGACGACGTGGTCGCCCGGGCGGGGCGTCTCCTCGCCCAGCTCACGGGCCAGGTCGCCGTGGTGCAGTACCCGTCGCTGCGCCGGTCTGGCCTGCGGCACCTCGAGCTCGTCCCGGTGGGCGACCGGCGCCTGCTCGTGGTCATCATCACGGACACGGGCCGCGTCGAGCAGCGCACCCTCGAGGTCGCCCAGGCGCCGGACGAGGCCACGCTCGCCGAGCTGCGCTCGCGGCTCAACGCCGTCGCGGCCGGCAAGCGTCTCGCTGAGCTCGGCAAGGGCTTCGCCGACGTCGCGGAGGAGTTCCGCCCCGAGGACAGGGACCTCGCGCGCTCGCTCGCGCTGCTCGTCGAGGAGACGCTGTCCGAGGAGTCGGAGGAGCGCATCGTGCTCGCCGGCACCGCCAACCTGGCCCGGGTCGGCATGAGGTTCGAGCACGCGCTGCGCCCCGTCCTCGAGGCGCTCGAGGAACAAGTCGTGCTGCTCGGGTTGTTGACGGAGATGGCCGCGGAGTCCGGGGTGAGCGTGCGCATCGGTCACGAGACGCAGCTCGAAGGGCTCGTCGAAACGTCGGTCGTGACGAGCGGATACGGTAACGAGGGAGACTCGGTCGCGTTGATCGGCTCGATCGGACCGACCCGCATGGACTACCCCGGGACGATCGCCTCGGTCCGCGCGGTCGCGCGGTACCTGTCGCGCGTCCTGACCACATGAGTTCGGTTCTTGCGCCGGCGGGTGCTCGACCTGGTCCTCGGACCCTGGTCGTCGCCGCACGGTGTTGTCGGAAGTCGCCGGTCCTGGATCGGCGTGCGCTAGTAGAGAGTGACCTGTGAGCGACTACTACGAGATCCTGGGCGTGCCCCGGGACGCGAGCCAGGACCAGATCAAGAAGGCCTACCGCAAGCTGGCCCGTGAGCTGCACCCTGACGTCGCGGGCGAGGCCGCCGAGGACAAGTTCAAGGACGTGTCCCGCGCCTACGAGGTGCTGTCCAGCCCGGACAAGCGCCAGCAGTACGACCTCGGCTCGGACCCGTCGGCCGCCGGCGGCGGCATGGGCGGAGGGTTCGGCTTCCAGGACATCTTCGAGACGTTCTTCGGGGGAGGCCAGGCGCAGACCGGCCCCATCCCGCGTGCCCGTCGTGGCCAGGACGCCCTCGTGCGTCTCGACATCGACCTCTCGGAGGCGACCTTCGGGGCGCGCCGCGAGCTCCAGGTCGACACCGCGGTGATCTGCGGCACCTGTTCGGGCTCGTGCTGTCGACCCGGCACGTCGCCCCGCACGTGCGACGTGTGCAACGGCCGCGGCACCGTCCAGCGTGTGGCGCGTTCGTTCCTCGGCCAGGTCATGACGACCGCCCCCTGTGCCGCGTGCCAGGGCTTCGGCACCGTGATCCCCGAGCCGTGCGCCGAGTGCGCGGGCGAAGGGCGCGTGCGCAGCCGTCGCACCCTGACCGTCAACGTCCCTGCGGGCGTGGACACCGGCACCCGCATCAAGCTCACGTCGCAGGGCGAGGTCGGCCCCGCGGGCGGTCCCGCGGGCGACCTGTACGTCGAGATCCGCGAGCGCAACCACGAGGTCTTCGTGCGCCGCGGCGACGACCTGCACTGCACGCTCCAGGTGCCCATGACGGCTGCGGCCCTCGGCACGGTCCTCGAGCTCGAGACCCTGGACGGCCCGCAGGAGATCGACCTGCGCCCCGGGACGCAGCCCGGTCAGATCGTGACGCTCAAGAACCTCGGCGTCGGCCACCTGCACACCGGCGGCCGGGGCGACCTCAACGTGCACGTCGAGGTCCAGGTCCCGACGGGCCTCGACGAGGAGCAGGAGGAGCTGCTGCGCTCGCTCGCGAAGGCTCGCGGCGAGGAGCGGCCCGACCCGCGCCTGTCCGCCGCGCACCCGGGGGTCTTCTCCCGGCTGCGCGACAAGCTCTCGGGACGCTGAGCGTGAGCGCGCCGGTCTTCCTCGCGGAGGCGAGCAGCTCGCTTGAGAGCGGGGCCGCGAGCGGCCTCGCGGGCTTCCCCGCGGGATCGCTCTACGTGCTCGACGGCGCCGAGGGGCGTCATGCGGGTGTCGTGCAGCGGCGCGGTGTCGGGGAGGCGGTCGACGTCGTCGACGGCGAGGGCCTTCGCCTGCGGTGCACCATCGAGGGCGTCGAGCCCTCCGGGGTCCGCCTGCGCGTCGACGAGGTCGTCGAGGAGCCCGCACCCGACGTCGTCGTGACGCTGGTCCAGGCCCTCGCGAAGGGCGACCGCGACGAGATGGCGATCGAGGCCGCGACCGAGGTCGGGGCCGACGCCGTGGTGCCGTGGCAGGCCGAGCGCTCGATCGTCGTGTGGCGTGGGGACCGTGCCGCCAAGTCGCGTGCCCGCTGGCTCGCGACCGTGCGCGCCGCGACCAAGCAGGCGCGGCGCGCCCGCCTTCCCCGGGTCGACCTCGCGATCGACACGCGCGGGCTCGTCGAGCGCACCCGTCAGGTCGTCGAGGCCGGCGGCGCGGTGATCGTGCTGCACGAGGAGGCGTTCGTCCCGCTCGCCGAGGTGGCCCTGCCGGTCCCCGCGTCCCAGGACGTGGCCGCGGCGGGACGAGCGCCCGAGGTGCTCGTCGTCGTCGGGCCGGAGGGCGGCATCTCCGAGAAGGAGGTCGAGGCGCTGACCGGCGCCGGTGCGCGCACCGCGCGCCTCGGCCCGCACGTGCTGCGGACCTCGACCGCTGGCCCGGTCGCGATCGCGATGCTCGTCCAGCGGCTCGGCCGGTGGGGCGGCACGGACGACGAGCAGTGACCCGGCGCGCGGTCCCGGCGCCCGTCCCGCCCCCCGGGCCGCGCAGACGAGCCGGGGGTAGCCTGCCGTCATGACCAGCAACGACACCGCTCGCCCGACCGACCCGGACTGCCTGTTCTGCAAGATCGTCGCAGGTGAGATCCCCGCGACGATCGTGGCGACCACGGACCAGGCCGTGGCGTTCAAGGACATCAACCCGCAGGCCCCGCTGCACGTGCTCGTGGTGCCGCGCGCGCACCACGGCGACATCGCTCAGCTCGCCGCCGCCGACCCCGACCTCCTCGCGGGGGTCGTGGCGCTGGCCGACGAGATCGCGAGCGAGCAGGCCGACGGACAGTTCCGGCTCATCTTCAACTCGGGGCCGCGCGCCGGGCAGAGCGTGTTCCACGTCCACGGGCACGTCATCGGAGGCACCGCGCTGGGGTGGAACCCGGCCTGACCACCACGTGCCGGCCGTCGCTCGTCCGTCGAGCCGCCGGGCCGCCGGTATTCGCCCTGACCCGGGCGGGCGTGCTCGATATCATGGACGCACCACGAACCACCAGACCTGCAGAAGGAGTGCCTCGGCGCAAGCCGGCTCATGCCATCTTCGACACCACCCCCACCGACCGGCCCGGCGTCGCACGGCCTCGGAGGTCCTCCTCGTGATCAGGAGCGCGCCCGCGCCGTCCGGCCGAACGGGACCGTCGACGCGGAGGCAGCAGCCACGCACCCCGCCGGTACCCGGGTAGAGCACCGCATCGTCGTGCCGTCCCACGTGCCCATGGTCGACCTCCTCGGCAGCGGGGACGTGGTCCTGCGGGCGATCGAGTCGGGGTTCCCCACGATCGACGTCCACGCACGCGGCAACGAGATCGCCGTGACGGGCCCCGTCGGCGACGTCGCGCTCGCCTCCCGGCTGCTCGACGAGCTCGTCGAGGTCGTCGAGTCCGGCACTCGCCTGACGCCCGACGTCGTGACCCGCTCCGTCGCGATGCTCACCGCGGCGACCGCGGCCCGCCCGGCCGAGGTCCTCACGTTCAGCATCCTCTCGAGCCGTGGCCGGACCATCCGGCCCAAGACGGTCGGGCAGAAGCGCTACGTCGACGCGATCGACGCGAGCACCGTGACGTTCGGGATCGGCCCCGCCGGGACGGGCAAGACGTACCTCGCGATGGCCAAGGCCGTCCAGGCCCTCCAGGCCAAGCAGGTCAGCCGCATCGTCCTGACCCGGCCCGCCGTCGAGGCGGGGGAGCGGCTCGGGTTCCTGCCCGGCTCGCTGTCGGAGAAGATCGACCCCTACCTGCGCCCGCTGTACGACGCGCTGCACGACATGATCGACCCCGAGTCGATCCCCAAGCTCATCGAGGCCGGGACCATCGAGGTCGCTCCGCTGGCCTACATGCGCGGTCGCACGCTCAACGACGCGTTCATCATCCTCGACGAGGCGCAGAACACCTCGACCGAGCAGATGAAGATGTTCCTCACACGCCTCGGGTTCGGTTCCAAGATGGTCATCACGGGGGACGTGACGCAGGTCGACCTGCCCGGGGGCACCCCGTCCGGGCTGCGGGTCATCGAGGACGTACTGACCGGGGTCGACGACGTCGAGTTCTGCCGCCTGACCTCCACGGACGTCGTGCGGCACCGGCTCGTGAGCGACATCATCGACGCGTACGCGCGCTGGGACGTGAGCACCGCACGGCCCGCCCGTGACGGTGGCGGCCGTGCGCACGGCGGTGCTCGGGGCGGGACGGCCCGCCGCGAGCGACCACGAGACCCACGAGACCAACGAGAGCAAGGGGCACGCTGATGAGCGTCGAGATCAACAACGAGTCCGGCTACGAGGTCGACGAGGCGGAGTTCGCGGCCCTCGCGCGTTACGTCCTGGACGCGATGCACGTCCACCCCCAGAGCGAGCTCGGCATCCGGTTCGTCGAGTCGGACGTCATGGCCGAGCTGCACGTGCGCTGGATGGACGAGCCCGGCCCCACGGACGTCCTGTCGTTCCCGATGGACGAGCTGCGTCCCGGTCGCGACGGCGACGTGACCCCCGCGGGCGAGCTGGGCGACATCGTGCTGTGCCCCGAGGTCGCCGCGCAGCAGGCGGTGACGGCGGGTCACTCGACGGCCGAGGAGATGCTCCTGCTCACGACGCACGGCATCCTCCACCTGCTCGGCTACGACCACGCCGAGCCCGAGGAGGAGAAGGAGATGTTCGCGCTGCAGCGCAAGCTGCTCCTGACGTTCCTCGCCAGCCGATGACCGAGGTCCCCGTCGCGCTGCTGCTCGTCCTCGCGGTCGTGGGGGTCGTCCTCGCGGGGGCGCTCGGCGCCGGGGAGGCGGCCGTCATGCGCGTCACGCGCGCGGCCGTGGGCGAGGCGGCAGCGGAGGCCGAGGCTGCCGTCACCGGCGGGCACAACGGCGGATCTGCCGGACCCCTCCCGCCGCGCGTGGTCCGGGTCCGCCGCGTCCAGGCGCTGACCGAGGACCCGCCGCACACCGCGGCCTCGCTCGCCTTCCTGCGCGTCGTCGCCGAGATGCTCGCGGCGACCTGCGTCACGTTGCTCGTCCTGGCCTGGCTCGACGACTGGTGGCAGGCGTTGCTCGCCGCGTCGCTCTTCGCGGTCCTGGTCGCGCTGGGCTTCGCCCGGGTCGCCCCGCGTGCGCTCGGACGGCAGCACCCGGTGCGCGTGCTCGTGGCCCTGTCGGGGGTCCTGACCCCCGCGGTCGCCCTGACGGGCTGGCTGGTGCGTGTCACCGCCTCGAAGGACGACACCGACGGGCCGCACGAGCGCGAGCTGCAGGACATGGTCGACCGTGTGAACGAGTCCGAGATCATCGAGGAGGAGGAGCGCGAGATGATCCGCTCCGTCTTCGAGCTCGGCGACACCCTCACGCGCGAGGTCATGGTGCCCCGCACCGACATGATCACCACGCCGGCCTCGACGCCCCTGTCCAAGGCGCTGGCCCTCTTCCTGCGCTCCGGGTTCTCGCGCCTGCCGGTCACGGGGACGTCGGTCGACGACCTCGTGGGCGTCGTCTACTTCAAGGACGTCGTCAAGGTCGTGCACGGCTCGCCCGAGGCCGCGTCGCGCCGCGTCGCGGACGTCGCCCGCCCGGCGATCTTCGTGCCCGAGTCCAAGCCCGTCGACGACCTCCTGCGCGAGATGCAGGCCTCGGCCTCGCACATCGCGATGGTGGTCGACGAGTACGGCGGCGTGGCCGGTCTCGTGACGATCGAGGACGCGCTCGAGGAGATCGTGGGCGAGCTCACCGACGAGCACGACAGGTCGGGCCCCGAGGTCGAGGACCTGGGCGACGGGACCTTCCGCGTCCCGGCCCGCCTGCCGCTCGACGAGCTCGGCGAGCTGTTCGAGCTCGACATCGAGGACGACGACGTGGACACCGTCGGGGGCCTGCTCTCCAAGGCGCTCGGCAAGGTCCCGCTCCCCGGATCGACCGCCGAGGCCCAGGGCGTGCACATGACCGGCGAACGCGTCGAGGGGCGCCGCAAGCAGCTCGCGACCGTGCTCGTGAGCGCTGCGGCCACCGACCGGGAGAGCGCTGGCGATCCCGAGCCCTCACCGGACGCGGGCACCCCCGAGCGCACCGAGCCGCGCGAGCGCGGCCACCGAGACCACCAGTCGACCCCCCAGCACGCGGAGCGTGCCGGGCGGACCAGTGACACCCCGCGTCGAGCGGGCGAGTCGAACGAGAGAGAAGCACACCGGTGACCCAGAACGACCACGCAGCAGCAGAGCACAAGGCCGGCTTCGCGTGCTTCGTCGGACGGCCCAACGCGGGCAAGTCCACGCTCACGAACGCCCTGGTCGGGCAGAAGGTCGCGATCACCTCCGGGCGACCGCAGACGACCCGCCACACGATCCGCGGCATCGTGCACCGCCCCGACGCGCAGCTCATCCTCGTGGACACGCCCGGGCTGCACCGTCCGCGCACGCTCCTCGGTGAGCGGCTCAACGACCTGGTCCGCGAGACCCTCGCGCAGGTCGACGTCATCGCGTTCTGCCTCCCGGCGGACCAGAAGGTGGGGCCGGGCGACAAGTACATCGCGGCCCAGCTCGCGGACCTGACCAAGGGGCGGCGCCCGACCCCGGTCGTCGCGGTCGTGACCAAGGCGGACCTGGTGGACCGCGAGACCCTCACGAAGCACCTGCTCGCGGTCGACCAGCTCGGCGAGTGGCAGGACATCGTGCCGGTCTCGGCGAAGGACGGCTTCCAGGTCGAGACCTTGGAGGAGGTGCTGGTCAAGCACCTGCCGCCGGGCCCCGAGCTGTACCCCGGTGGCGAGCTGACCGACGAGCCCGAGGCCGTGATGGTCGCCGAGCTCGTCCGCGAGGCGGCCCTGGAGGGCGTGCGCGACGAGCTGCCGCACAGCCTCGCCGTGGTCGTCGACGAGATCGTGCCGCGCGAGGGGTCCGGCAACCCGGAGACGGGCAGGCCCCCGCTCCTGGACGTGCGGGTCAACCTCTTCGTGGAGCGCGACAGCCAGAAGGCGATCATCATCGGGCGTGGCGGTTCGCGTCTGCGTCACGTCGGGACCGAGGCCCGCAAGGGCATCGAGGCGCTGCTCGGTGCGCGCGTGTACCTCGACCTGCACGTCAAGGTCGCCAAGGACTGGCAGCGTGACCCCAAGCAGCTGCGCCGGCTCGGGTTCTAGGGTGTACCCCCGTCCGTCGTCGGGCCGTCCCCAGGGCGGACGGCCCTCCTCGCGCGAGACGATCCTGTCGTGATCTTCCGTACCGCGGCGACGAGCGCCGCCCTCGCGATCGGGCTCGCCCTGGTCGGGGCCGTGACCGGACCCCAGTGGTCTCCGGTCCCGGTCACCGACCACCTTGAGCCCACCACCTCCGACACGACGATCGGCGGGCAGGGGCCCGACGTCCAGCCCGTGGGGACCTACGAGGTCCGGGAGACCCCGGTCGTCGTCAGGCTCGACGGCACGAGCGTCGAGGGGATCGTGCGCGAGCCGGTCGACGCCCCGGAAGGGCGCCCGGGAGTGGTGTTCCTGCACGGCGCGGGCACCGGGGCGGCGGACGAGGCGTTCGTCGACGTCGCGACCGACATGGCGAGCGCGGGAGTCGTGACGCTCGTGCCCTCGAAGCGGCTCGACACGTACACGACCCGGCACCGCGACTACGTCGACATGGCTCGGGACTACGAGCACTCGGTCGACCTGCTGCGGACCAGGCCCTCGGTCGACCCGGACAAGGTGGGGTTGTACGCCGAGTCCGAGGGGACGTGGATCGCACCCGTCCTGGTGGACCAGGACCCCGACGTGTCCTTCCTGGTCATGGTCTCCGCGCCCGTGGTGCCGCCACGCCAGCAGGCGGGCTTCGCCGTCGACTCCTACCTGCGCAACACGGGCGTGCCGCAGGGGGTGTTCCGCGCGATCCCGCGCGCCGTCGGCATGGAGATGCCCGGGGGAGGGTTCGAGTACGCGGACTTCGACGTCACGCCCTACCTCTCGCGCCTCGACGTGCCCACCCTCGTGGTCTACGGCACGGCGGACCCGTCGATGCCGATCGAGCAGGGCGCGCTGCGCATCATCGCGGAGGCGGGGGCGAACGGGAACCATGACGTGACCGTGCGCTACTACGAGGGCGCGAACCACGGCATCAAGATCGACGACGTCCTCGTGCCGGAGTTCGCGCGCGACGTCTCGGCGTGGGTCCAGGGACTCGTGGGCACCGCCGGTGCCCCGCCGACCGTGGCGGGCGGCCAGCCGAACCAGCTCTACCTGGCCTCGGCCGTGCCCAACCCTCGGTGGTACGGCAACGGCGACATCGTCATCGGGTTCGTGATCGTGGGTGGCGTGCTGCTCGTCGTGGGGCCGCTCGTGTGGCTCGTGACGGGGGCGGCGCGCAGGCTGCGCCGTACGCCGCACGCGGCCGGGCGGCTCGCACCGGGACTGCGGTGGCCGCTCGTGGGTCTGGCGACCGGGTCGGTCGCGACCATGATCGGTCTCGTCGTCTACCTGGTCTCGGTCGCTCGGCTGGCCCTCGACTACCGGACGGACGCGTGGGTGGTCCAGGGCGGGTGGGTCGCCGTCCGTCTCCTGGGGCTGGCGACCGTCGTGGCCGCGGCGTTCATCATCAACCGCCTGTCCGACCTCCGGACGGCCCGCAAGACGGTCGACGCCTCCCCGGAGGGGGGCGTGGTGGTCCGGCCTGCGACCGGCGTCGGTGCCCGCACGACGTTGTGGGCGACCGTCGCGGGGTCGACGATCCTGCTCGTGACGCTCGCGTACTGGGGTGTGTACCAGCTCGGCATCTGACTTCCCGGTCGTCGACGCTTAGGGTCGTCCCATGGGACGACGTCCGCGGGGCACGGCGAGGTCGAGCGTGCGCGTCTTCGCGATCGAGGACGTCGACGAGGACCTGGCCGAGCAGGGCCCGTCCGGCCCGCGGTCGCGCGGCGCGGTGCCCGACGGTGGGGCGTCCGTCCAGGGGCCGGCCGACGGCCCGGTGCCGCAGGTCCTCTCCGGTGCCGAGCCGCAGGTCGACGAGCGGCCTGCCCGTCGACCGTGGTCGCGCAGGTCTCGCCTCTTCGTCGGGGCAGGGGTGTCCGTCGTCGCCCTCCTCGTCGTCGGAGGGGTCGTCCGTGGCGAGATGAACGAGTCTGCCCGCGTCGATCGGGTGATCGCGGCCGGCGGGATTCGGCCCCTGGGCCCGGAGGTGGGTGTCCTGTGGCGGATCGAGCCGACCGGCTCGGGCGACGAGGATTCCCCGACGGGATGGTGGTTGTCACCCGCCGTGGTGGACGGGACGCTCGTCGTGCAAGGGAGCCCGGTGGTCGGCTACGACCCGACGACAGGTCGGGAGCTGTGGCGCGGCGCGCCCCGGCCCGCGTCGGACACGGCGAAGGTCACGACCGCGTGCACGGGTACGGGCACGTGGGAGGTGCAGGAGGACCCGCTGGTCTGCACGACGTTCGAGCTCCGGTCTGTCCCGACCGTCGGGGCGACGTTCGAGCAGTCGTTCCCGGTGCGCGTCGACGTCATGGTCGCCGCGACCGGAGAGGTCACGGGCACCCGCACGTTCGGCGAGGAGACGCAGGGTGCCGCCTTCTTCGACGACGGCATCGCCTCGGTCAGGTGGGGGGACGACGGACACGTGGTGGTCGACCTGGAGGACCGGGCCACGGGAGAGCTGCGCTGGTCGCGGGAGATCGCCCAGGAGCGTGGGAGCAGCCCGGAGGGGGAGTACCTGGGACTGCAGGACGGCGGCTCGGTGCTCATGGTCGCGGTCGCAGGCCGTCTGGTGACGCTGGACGCGGACGGCCGGACCGTGGACGAGGCCGAGGAGTCGTGGACCATCCCCCTGCGGGACGGGCTCGCCCTCGTCCAGCACCCCGACGGGGGCTCGACGGTCCTGGACCGTCACGGGGCGGAGCTCTTCCGCACCCGGGGCACCGTCCAGGAGTTCACCGCGACGGACGGAGGGCCGACGGCGGCGTTCTTCGTCACCGAGGGCGGCGGTGTGATGGACGAGTCCGGGAACATCGAGCGGCCGCGCACGACAGCGCTCGACCCGGCGACCGGACGGACCCGGTGGAGCATCGACGGGGTCGCCGCCCCGGTCGCCCAGGTGGGCGACGTCGGGATCCTGTCGAGGGCAGGTCGGCTGTTGGCGGTGGACCTGGGCTCCGGGGAACGGTTGTGGGAGTCCTCCGAGGTCCTGACCTATACGTCGGCGCACACCGACGGGACGGACCTGTACCTCATGGGACCGAGCGCGACGGGCGGGACCCGGGTCACGGCGGTCTCCGTGGACTCCGGGCAGGAGCTGTGGTCGAGCGACCTCGAGGACTCCGCCGCGTGGGGGGTCGGCGTGCGTGGGACGCTCGTCGTCGCGACCGACGACGGCACGCTGCTGGGCATCGGCTGACGGGCCCCTCGCTCCGCCCGGTCGGCGTATCGGGACTACCGTGGAGAGGTGGCTCCACGACGTCGTGAGCACGATGCCCACGCCGTCGAGCTGGTCGAGGTGGCCGAGCTCGACGACGACTTCGACGCGGAGCCGTCGGTCGCGACCGGGCCCAGGCGGGGGAGCGTCGGAGCACGCACGGGAGGCACCGCTGCCCGGGATGCGGGAGCCGGCTCGTCGCGGGTCGGCGTCGGACCTGGGTCGGACGGTGCGTTCGACGGGTCGCCCGAGCCGCGTGGCCGAAGGGGCGGCGTGCTCGGCCACGTGATCCTCGGCGCGGTCCTCCTGCTCTGCGTCCTCGGGGCGTCGTTCGCGGTCGGCGCAGTGCTCGAACGGGCGAGGGCAGCCCGGGTGGCGGCACAGGCGGGTGGGCTGTGGCCCGTCACGGTCGAGCCCGCGAGCGTGTGGCGGGCGTCGAAGGGAGCGGGACTGCCCGCAGCCGTCGAGGGGCAGGTCGTCGTCGTCGGCCCGGGTGGGACGTTGTCCGCCCGTGACCTCACCACGGGTGAGGAGGTGTGGGCCGCCGACCTGCCGTCCGGAGCGACCACGTGCGGGCCCGACCTCCTCGACCCGGACGGTCGAGGTTCGCCGCTCGTGTGCGTCACGGTCCGCGGGGCGTCGACCGAGGCCGGTCGGGGCGACGACGGGTTCCCGCTTCTCGTGACGGTCCTGGACCGGTCCGGGCGGGTCGTCGGGTCGCGTGGGCTGGCGGACAGGATCGAGGCGGCGGTCCCGCTCGCGGGAGGGCAGGTCGCGACGGCCGTCCGGGCGACGGACGGCGTGGTCGTCTCGTGGGAAGGTGCGCTCGACGGTGTCGTCGAGAGGGTGCGGACGGTCGGTGTCGACCAGGACCGGGTGGACGGCGTCGGGGCCACGGGGATCGACGGGGCGCCGTCGGGGACGGTGCCCCCCGACGGCCTCGGCCTGGTCGCGGCGCGCGGGTTGCTGCAGGTCCGGTCGGGCGGCGCGTCGACGACCTTCGACGCGCACGGCGAAGCGCTCACCGAGCGTGCAGGCGTGCGGACGCGGGGCTGGTTGGGGGAAGGCGGCCTCCCCGGAGGTGCGTCGGCCCGGGTGGTCGACGACCGCCGGACGGGGTGGGAGGACCGCGTCGACGTGACGGGGGCGGACGGTCGGGTGCGGTTCAGCATGGCCGGTGAACCGTTCCTGCCGCAGGTCGCCGATGACGGACCTCCCCCGGTCGTCGTGGTCCGGATGCCTGGCTTCACGGGGTACGACGCGAGCACGGGCCGTCGGCTCTGGCACCGGGAGGAGTGGCCCGAGGTGCTCTGGCTCCAGACCGACGACGTCGTGGTGGTGGAGTCGGGGTCGCGGTTGCTCGCGCTCGAGTCCCGGACCGGGCGTGAGATCTGGCAGCGCTGGTTGCCCGCGGAGGTCGTCCGGGTGTTCACCGACGGGGACTCGGTGCTGCTCGCGACCGTCGGCGACGGGCTCGGCGGGACGGACGGCGCCGCGACGAGCGTCGTGTCCGTGAGCCTCTTCGACGGGCGCACCGAGTGGCGCAGAGCCCTCGACGGCGACTACTACGAGGTCGTGTCCGCCCAGGGGATGCTGTTCGCGATGACGAGGACGGAGGTCGTGCGCCTGGGTCGTGGGTCGCGCAGGCACAGAGTGGGAGACTTGAGCCATCGGTGATCTACCGGTAGAAACTGACGGGGCCGTCGTGGCCTGATCCGGCGCTCGCCCGACAGCGAGCCCGGGGTGATCTGTAGGGAGAACGCGATGACCAACGAGACCGACCCTGGGCCTGGCCCCGATCAGCAGTCACCGACTCCGGCCGGCGGGGCCGCGAAGGCTCCGTCGTCCGACACGCCCGCGACGGGTACGGCCCCGGCGGCGCCCGTCGCCGAGCAGAAGCCGGAGGCGGCCGCCGGGAGCAACCCGTTCGCCGGCATCCCCGTGAGCGACTACGTGCGCGACGGCGTGGCGGCCCTGCTGCTCTTCGTCTCGCTCACGATGCCGTGGGACGTCGGGCACAAGGCGTCGGACAAGATCGAGGTCATCCTCGTCACGGTCGTCTCGTTGCTCTCGCTCGCGCTGCCGTACCTGGCACGGACCGGTGCGCTGCCCACCACGTGGACGGTGCACACGACCCGCCTCGCGCGTCTCGTCGCGAACGCCCCGTACGTGCTCCTGGCGGCGGTCTACGTCGTCCTGGACCTGGTCAACCGGTCGGCCGACAACGGCTGGGGCGGCATCGGTACCGCTCTCTCGCTCGGACTCGCGGGGGCGTTCCTCGCGGCCCAGCCGCGCCAGGCCGAGCTCGGCCCGGTCGAGCAGGACAGGGCGGCCTCGCGCGTCTGGACGCTGGTCCTGACCGTCGTCGCGGGCGTGGCGGTCGTCGGTGCGCTGATCGCGTTCCTGCTCACCTTCTCCCTCGGCGTGTCCGCCCTGCTGCTGCTCCGGTTCCTCGTCGCCGGCGCCGTGACCGTGGCGCTCGTCGGGTGGCCCGTGTGGGGGATCCTGCGCCGCGACGAGGCCTGGCGCCTCGTGCTCGTCGGTCTGGGGATCGCGCTCGTGGTCCTCTTCGTCCTGAACACCAGCAACCTGCTGGTCAGCTTCGACTCGTTCGCGCTCGGGCAGTTCGGCCTGCTGCTCGTCCCCGCCGCTGCGGCGGTCGCCTCGTCGCCCGCGCTCGCGCGGACCACCTCCTCGCAGTCGCCCGTCTCGACGTGGGTCGCCGTCGCGGTGAACACGCTCGACCTCGTCGTCGTCGTCGCCCTCGGAACCGCGCTGACCGGTGTCTTCACGCTCGCGAACGGCGCGAGCGGGTCGGTCCTCATCCTGTCGATCGTGTTCGGGCTCCTCGCTGCGGGCGCCGCGCTCGTGGCTCGTCGATCGCTCGCCCGCGACGCCGTGGCCGGGCGGACGCTCGCGCTCGGCGCGGCAGGCGTCGTCGCGATCCTCGGCATCGTGCTCCTCATCGTCGCGACGAACCAGCCCGGGGCAGGCTTCGGCACGACGCTGCTCCTGCTGGCGTACGGGCTGCCGCTCATCGTGGTCTTCGCGCTCACGGTGCCGGCCGAGGTCCGGACGCACTTCGCGGAGAACCGCCCGTCGTCGCTCGTCGGGGCCGACGCCGCGCCGAGCGCGTACGTCTGGCAGCCGCCCGCGCCGCGCCCGGCTCGTCCCAAGCCCGCGCAGGAGCCGGTCGCGGGTCCGTACGGCAGCGGCAGCTACGCGACGGGCCCGGACGGGTACGGCCCAGAGGCCGGCGAGCACGAGCCCGACCAGGTCGCGGCCCCGTCGCGTCCGACACCTGTCCGCGCTCCGGCACAGTCGGCCCAGCCCGTGCAGTCTGCCCAGCAGCCTCAGCAGCCCCAGTCGGCGCAGCCCGTGCAGCAGGTCCGCTACCAGCCGACCCAGGAGCCGACGCAGCCGGTCCGTCAGGAACCGCAGACGCAGCCTTCCCGGCCGGTCGAGCAGTACCAGCCGACCCAGGTCCTGCCGGCGCAGGGGGGCTCGTCGTCGCACCCCGTGCAGCCGGTCGTCCCCGAGCGTTCGGGCTACGCGGCGCGGCCGGGCTACGCGGCACAGTCCGTGGGTGACACGGCGGTCCTGCCCCCGTACCAGGACCCGTCGCCGGTCGGGTTCAGCGCCGCTCAGGCACTGGACCCGTCCACGCCGCTCGAGGTGCTCGCGCAGATCGTCCAGGAGGCCCCACACCTGCGCCCCCAGGTCGCGGCCAACCCGTCGACGTACCCCGCGCTGCTCGAGTGGCTCGGCAACCTGGGCGACCCTGCGGTCGACGCCGCCCTGCGTTCGCGCGGCCGCTGACCGGCCCTGACCAGGCGGGGCCGCGCTCTGAGGCGGGCCGACGAGGTCGCTCTCGTGGCGTCGCTGGTTCGTCTGGTCCCGCTCTGAGGCGGGCCGACGACGTCGCTCTCGTGGCGTCGCTGGTTCGTCTGGTCCCGCTCTGAGGCGGGCCGACGGCGTCGCTCTCGTGGCGTCGTCGGCCCGCCTCGCGCGTGTCGTCCATCGGGACGTCCCGGACCATCGCCCCGGACGGGAGTACAGTGGCAGCGTGCACGTGACTCAGCTGCTCCTCCTTCGTTGCCGCGACGAGGCCCTCTAGGCCGCATCCTCGTCGCGGTGGTCTGGTGTGCCGGCTGAACAGCACCGACGAAGAGATCGCGAAGGACATGATGAGCACCACGGCGCAGACCCCCCAGACCAGCACCCGCTCCGCACAGCAGCCGTCCGGCATGCCCGTGCACAAGTACGAGCCGTTCCACGAGCAGTTCGACGTGTCGCTGCCGGACCGGACGTGGCCGGACAAGCGCATCGAGAAGGCCCCGCGCTGGTGCGCGGTCGACCTGCGTGACGGCAACCAGGCGCTGATCGAGCCCATGAACGCCGAGCGCAAGCTGAAGATGTTCCAGCTGCTCGTCGAGATGGGCTACAAGGAGATCGAGGTCGGGTTCCCGTCGGCCTCGCAGACCGACTTCGACTTCGTGCGCCTGCTCATCGAGGAGGGGCACATCCCGGACGACGTCGTGATCCAGGTCCTGACGCAGTCCCGTGAGCACCTGATCGCCCGGACGTACGAGTCGCTGCGGGGCGCGAAGCAGGCGATCGTGCACCTGTACAACTCGACGTCGCGGCTCCAGCGCGAGGTCGTGTTCCGCACCGACCGCGAGGGAATCATCGCGATCGCGGTGAACGGCGCCAAGCTGTGCCGCAAGTTCGAGGAGACCATCCCGGAGACCACGGTCTTCTACGAGTACTCGCCCGAGTCCTACACGGGCACCGAGCTCGAGTTCGCCGTGGAGATCTGCAACGAGGTCATCGAGGTCTTCGAGCCGACGCCGGAGCGCAAGGTCATCATCAACCTGCCGGCGACGGTCGAGATGGCGACGCCCAACGTCTACGCCGACTCGATCGAGTGGATGAACCGGCACCTGGCGCACCGCGAGAACGTCGTCCTGTCGCTGCACCCGCACAACGACCGCGGGACGGCCGTGGCCGCCGCGGAGCTGGGCTACCAGGCCGGGGCGGACCGCATCGAGGGCTGCCTGTTCGGCAACGGCGAGCGCACGGGCAACGTCTGCCTGGTGACGCTCGGCATGAACCTGTTCAGCCAGGGCATCGACCCGGAGATCGACTTCTCCGACATGGACCGTATCCGTCGCACGGTCGAGCACTGCAACCAGATCGCCGTGCACGAGCGTCACCCGTACGCGGGCGACCTGGTCTTCACCGCGTTCTCGGGCTCGCACCAGGACGCGATCAAGAAGGGCCTGGACGCCATGGCCGCGGAGGCCGAGGCTGCGGGCAAGGGCGTCGACGACCTGGTCTGGGGCGTGCCGTACCTGCCGATCGACCCCAAGGACGTGGGCCGGTCGTACGAGGCAGTGATCCGCGTCAACTCGCAGTCGGGCAAGGGCGGCATCTCGTACCTGCTGCAGTCCGAGCGCCACCTGGACCTGCCGCGTCGCCTGCAGATCGAGTTCTCGCGCGTCGTCCAGGCGTTCACGGACGCCGGGGGCCAGGAGGTCACGGGCGACGACATCTGGCGGATCTTCTCGGACGAGTACCTGCCGGTCGCTCCTGAGTCCGGCCTGGAGCCGTGGGGCCGGCTGAAGCTGCGGGGTACCCGCGCGGCGTCGTCGGAGGACGGCCCGGACACCCTGGCGGTCGACGTGCTGGACCGTGGTGAGCACCTGACGCTCGAGGGCTCGGGCAACGGTCCGGTCGCGGCGTTCGTCGACGCGATCGCGCAGGTCGGTGTCGAGGTCCGTGTCCTGGACTACGCCGAGCACGCGCTCTCGGAGGGCGGTGACGCGACGGCCGCCGCGTACGTCGAGTGCCAGGTCGGCGACGACGTGCTGTGGGGCGTCGGGATCGACCCGTCGATCACCACGGCCTCGCTGAAGGCGATCGTCTCGGCCGTGAACCGCGCGGAGCGCTCCGAGGGCTGATCCCTTCCGTCGACGGGTCCCGTGCCGGGCGGCTCGGGACCCGTCGTCGTGTCCGCACACCTGCGCCTCGCGTGGCGGTACGCACACAGCCGGCGCGCACCGGGCAACGCACCGGGCACGTACCGGGCACGGACCGTGCACCGGGACGTCGGTGGCATGACGGACAATGGTGGAGTGGTCCTCTACCGAGACGAAGCGATCGTCCTGCGCGCCCAGAAGCTGGGCGAGGCGGACCGCATCGTCACCCTGCTCACGCGCGAGAACGGCAAGGTCCGGGCTGTGGGAAAGGGCGTGCGCCGCACGTCCTCGCGCTTCGGGGCGCGGCTCGAGCCGTTCATGTTCGTCGACGTCCAGCTCCACGTGGGCAGGTCGCTCGACGTCGTGACGCAGGCGGAGACCGTGGGGCCCTACGCGCGCGCGATCTGCGAGGACTACGGCCTGTACACGGCGGGGGCCGCGATGCTGGAGACGGCCGAGCGGCTCGTCGAGGCCGAGAAGGAGCCTGCCGTCCAGCAGTTCTGGCTGCTCGCCGGAGCGTTGCGGTCGCTCGCGGGGCACGCGCACGCGCCGGGCCTGGTGCTCGACTCCTACCTCCTGCGCGCCTTCGCGGTCGCCGGGTGGGCGCCGAGCTTCACCGACTGCTCGCGCTGCGGCGAGCCCGGCCCGCACCGGTCGTTCGCGGTGGCGCTGGGCGGGGCGGTCTGCTCACGGTGCAGGCCGCCGGGGTCGACGTCCCCGGCCCCCGAGACCTTCTCCCTGCTCGCGGCGCTGCTCGCGGGCGAGTGGGACGTGGCGGACGCGTCGGACGTGCGCCACCGCAAGGAAGCCAGCGGCCTCGTGGCCGCCTACAGCCAATATCACCTGGAGAGAACGTTGCGATCACTGCGGATGGTGGAACGAGACGACGCGGGTACCCCGCGGGCCGGGGGAGAGGCCTGATGGGGCGAGGGATCCAGCCGCCCCCGCCGCACCCGTCGGGGGCGACGGCGCCGAACATCCCGGCCCGGTTCGTGCCGAACCACGTCGCGATCGTGATGGACGGCAACGGTCGGTGGGCCAACGAGCGGGGGCTCCCGCGCACCGAGGGGCACAAGGCCGGGGAGGCCGCGCTGCTCGACGTCGTGGCGGGCGCGATCGAGATCGGCGTCAAGCACGTCTCGGCGTACGCGTTCTCGACCGAGAACTGGAAGCGCTCGCCCGAGGAGGTCCGCTTCCTGATGCAGTTCAACCGGGACGTGATCAGGCGCCGTCGTGACGAGATGAGCAGCTGGGGCGTGCGCATGCGCTGGGCGGGGCGTCGGCCGCGTCTGTGGGGCTCGGTCATCAAGGAGCTCGAGGACGCCGAGCGACTCACCAAGGACAACGACACGTGCACGCTCACGATGTGCGTGAACTACGGCGGGCGCGCCGAGATCGCGGACGCCGCGCAGGCCATCGCGCGGGAGGTCGCCGCGGGCCGGCTCGACCCGAGGAAGGTCACCGAGAAGACTGTCGCGAAGTACCTGGACGAGCCCGACCTGCCGGACGTGGACCTGTTCCTGCGGTCCTCGGGCGAGCAGCGGACGTCGAACTTCATGATCTGGCAGGCCGCGTACGCCGAGATGGTCTTCCTGCCCGAGCACTGGCCCGACGTCGACCGGCGCAGCCTGTGGCGTGCGGTCGAGGAGTACGCGAGCCGTGACCGACGCTACGGCGGGGCGATCGACAAGTCGGCAGAGTCGGCCGACATCCCCTGACCTGGAGGGCTTCGACCGTGTGCACGTGTCGGTGCCCCTCGCTACCCTGCCGGGTATGACTCTTTCGATCGGTATGGTCACGGTGGACTCGACCGACCCGCGCCCGCTGGCGCAGTGGTGGGCCCGGCAGACGGGCGGCAAGGTGATCGACGAGGCCGACGGCTGGTTCCTCGAGGTCGTCCCCTCCCCGGAGGGCACGGGGCCCGTGCTGGGGTTCCAGAAGGTCGAGGACCCGACGCCCGGCAAGAACAGGCTCCACCTCGACGCGTCGACCGCCGACCGTGCGGCGGAGGTCGCGCGCCTGCTGGCGGACGGAGCCTCGCTGGTCGCCGAGCACACGATCCCCGGTTACCGGTGGTCGGTGCTCGCGGACCCGCAGGGCAACCAGTTCTGCGTGGGCGAGGCGGACGAGAGCGCGACCGAGATCTCCTGAGGAGCTCAGTCGCGCTCAGGCTCCGCGGGCTCGGCCGAGGGGTCTGCGGGGTCGCTGCGCGGACGACGCGCCTGCGTGGGGCCGGGGACGTCGTCCGGGGCGTCGAGCAGCAGGTCCGCGACGTCACCGAACGGGTTGCTCCCGGTCGTCCGAGGCGCCCCGTCCGTCGCCTCGGTCGTGGCCGGGGCGTCGTCGCCCGACGACGTCGCGAGGGTCGCGTCGTCGTCGCCCGCGGCACGTGAGCGGCGTCGCCGCGACGCGACGACGACCCATGCCACGAGCCCGGCGACGAGCAGCACGAGCACGACCAGCCCGACCGGGCTGCCTGCCGCGAGCAGCACGGCCGTGTTGAACGCCGCGATCCCGATCGTCGTCCAGATGGCGGCCCAGATCGCGCACCCCGGCAGCAGCGCCGCGAGGTAGCGCGGGAGCCGCATGCGCGTGTAGCCCGCCGTCAGGTTGATGACGGTCTGGACCCCGACCGTGAAGAACGACAGGGTGACCGCGATGGGCCCCCACTTGTGGATCGTGGCGATCGCCCGCTGGGCGCGCTCGCTCTCGAGGCGGCGGGCCCACCGGGTGTTGCCCGTGCCGCGAGCGACGCCGCGACCGACCCAGTACGTGGCCTGCGCGCGGACGAACACGATCGCGAAGGCCGCGGCGTAGATGATCCAGTACGGGACGCCGTCGATCGTGAAGATCCCTGTCGACCCGTCTGCCGCGGTGACGACCTCCACGCCGCGCGCGAAGGAGGGCGCGGACGTGAGCGATGCCGTCGGGCCCAGGAGGAGCGGCACGCTCACGACGCCTGCTTCGCGCGGCACGCCTCGCACGTGCCGAAGAGCTCGATCGTGTGCTGGATGTCCGTGAAGCCGTGCGCGGATCCCACCTGGGAGGCCCAGGTCTCGACGGTCGGGCCGTCGATCTCGACGGCCTTGCCGCACGAGCGGCACACCAGGTGGTGGTGGTGCTCGGTCCGCTCGCACTTGCGGTACAGGCTCTCGCCGTCCTCGGTGCGCAGGACGTCGACGTCTCCGCCGTCGGCCAGGGTCTGCAGGGTGCGGTAGACGGTCGCCAGACCCACGGCGTCGCCGCGAGCGCGCAGCAGCTCGTGGAGCTGTTGCGCGCTGCGGAAGTCGGGCAGGTCCTCCAGGGCCTCGGAGACCGCTGCCCGTTGACGGGTCATGCGCTGCATCGCTCGCCACCTTCCACGTGGACGTCGTCGGGGATGTCGGGGTGCGGGTCGTGCGACGTGCGCGGCCTGCGCCGCACGAGCACGGGCCGCAGGACCGCCACGACCGCGTAGAGGGCGATCGCCAGGACGACGATCGTGGCCCCCGGGGACAGAGTCTGCCAGTACGTGACGGACAGCCCGACCACGCAGACCACGACGCCGATCACCATGGCCAGCGCCATGGTCCGTCGGAAGGAGATCGTCACGAGCTGCGCGATCGCGACGGGCACGATCATCAGGGCGCTCACGAGCAGCAGTCCGACGACGCGCATGGCGACGGTCACGGTGAGGGCTGCGATGACGGCGATCGCGATGTTGAGGGCCCGGACCGGCAGTCCCGAGGCCCGCGAGAACTCCTCGTCGTAGCTCACGGCGAACAGCGCGGCGCGCAGCCCCATGCCGACCGCGAGGATGAGCACTCCCAGGATCAGGGTCAGCCACAGGTCGGTCGGGGAGACGCTCGAGATCGACCCGAACAGGTACTGCATGAGGTTGCCCGAGCTGCCGCCGGCGACGCCGATGAGCAGGACGCCGCCCGCGATGCCGCCGTAGAACATCAGGGCCAGCGCCACGTCACCGCTCGTGCGGCCGCGCTCGCGCACGATCTCGATGATCACGGAGCCGATCACGGCCGCGACGACCGCACCGGGGATGGCGAGGGCGTCGTCGGGCACGACGCCCATGGCGCCGCCGACGAGCCAGCCCAGGGCCACGCCCGTGAGGGCCACGTGCCCGATCCCGTCGCCGAGCAGCGACAGCTTGCGCTGCACGAGGTAGGTCCCCATGACCGGCGCGGTCACGCCGACCAGCACGGCCGCGACGAGCGCGCGCTGCATGAAGGGGTCGGTGAGCATCCCGACCAGCTCGTCGAGGGCGTTCACGAGGCGGCTCCACGGTCGATGCGGGCGGGGGCGGGGTTGTGGTGCGTGAGCGGGGCGTCGATGAGGCCCATGTCGATCCCGGCGGAGGTGCCGTGCTCGGCGTCGTCCCCGTGCGGGTGCAGGTGCTCGTGGTCGGGGCCGGCGTGCTCGGCGGTCGCCTGCGGCGGGGCGCCGTCGTGCACCACGAGGCCGTGCCGCAGGACCACGCACCGCTGGATGAGGGGCGCGAGCGCGCCCAGCTCGTGCAGGACGACCAGGACCGTCATGCCACCGCGCGTGAGCTCGGTGAGCGTCGCGGCGAACGCTTCCTGGCTGGGCTGGTCGACGCCCGCGACGGGCTCGTCGAGGATGAGCAGCTCGGGGCTGCGTGCCAGCGCCCGGGCGATGAGGACCCGCTGCTGCTGCCCGCCCGAGAGCTCGTGCACGGCGCTCTGTGCCCGGTCGGCGAGGCCCACGCGGTCGAGCGCCTCGCGCGCGGTGGTGCGCCAGCCGCGCGGCAGGCGGATGCGACGGCCGTGGAGCAGGCCTGAGGCGACGACCTCCTCGGCCGTCGACGGGACGCCCGTCTGCGCCGAGACGCGCTGCGGCACGTACCCCAGGTGCGCCCAGGGGACCCGGGGGCCGAGCTCGGCCCCCAGGAGACGGACGTGCCCCGCCGCGAGCGGGACGATGCCCACGAGGGACTTCACGAGCGTCGACTTGCCCGAGCCGTTCGCGCCGAGCAGCGCGACGACCTCGCCGCGCTCGACCGTGAGGTCGACGCCGCGCAGGATGTCGCTGCTGCCGAGCCGCACGTGCACGCCGCGGGCCTCGATCGCGGGTGTCCCCGCGGCGCGGTCCGTGGGGTGGTCCGGAGAGGTCAGGGACGAGGTGCTCATGCGCAGGTCAGGCCGGTGCGCAGCGCCTCCAGGTTGGTCCGCATGACGCCAAGGTAGTCGGTCCCGTCCGTGCTCAGGCCCTCGAGCGGGTCGAGCACCGCGGCCTGGACCCCGACGTCCTGCGCGAGGGTCTGGGTCACCTTGGGGCTCGTGAGGGTCTCGAAGAAGATCGTGGTCACGCCGTGGTCGCGGATGATGTCGGCGACCTCGCGCAGCCGGGCGGGAGAGGCCTCGGCCTCGGGGTCGATCCCCGTGATCCCGACCTGCTCGAGCCCGTAGCGCTCGGCGAGGTAGCCGAACGCCTCGTGCGACGTGACGAGGTACGGGCTCGCGCAGCTCGCGAGGCCGGCCTCGTACTCGGCGTCGAGCGCGGTCAGGTCGGCCGTGAGGGCCTCCAGGTTGGCCGCGTACTCGTCGGCGCCGTCGGGGTCGACCGCGCTCAGCTCGGCCGCGACCTGCTCGGCAACCGGGACCAGGCGGGCGGGGTCGAGCCAGAAGTGCGGGTCGAGGCCGCCTTCCGACGTGTGGTCGTGCCCGTCGTCCGCGCGGTCGTCGTGCGCGGCGTGCTCGTCCTCGGTGGCCGTCCCTTCGGCCGCGTCCGTGGTCGACCCGCCCGGGTGCTCCTCGAGGCCTGCGGCCTCGGTCGCGTCCACGAGGTGTGCCGGGTCGCGGGCGTCGACGGCCTCGTCGACCGCGGCCTGGAAGCCGGACTGGTAGACCACGAGGTCGGCCGTTCCGATCGAGCGGGCCTGGGCGGGGGAGAGCTCGAGGTCGTGGGGCTCCGCCGCGGGCGGCGTGAGGTTGGCGACCGTGACCCGGTCGCCGCCCACGCGCTCGGCCACGAACTGCAGAGGGTAGAACGAGGCGAGCACGTCGACGGCACCGTCCGCGCCGTCCGGCCCCCCCGACCCGCCGCCGCCCGACGTGCCCCCGGACCCGCAGGCCGCCAGGGTGAGCGTCGTCGCGAGGGCGACGGACGTGGCGAGGGCAGCGCGGTGGCGGAGGAGGTGGCGGGGCATGGCATCCATCGTCACTGATATTGATAACGAATGTCAACAAGGGTCGGTGTGGCCTGGCCGACACCCCACCCGGGGGAACCGCCGGCCCGACGGCGCCGCTCGCCGTCGGGCCGGCGCGCCCCCTCGTGCGCTCTCCCCCCAGGGAAAGACCGAGTAACCTGGGACGTTGGTGCCCACGGGGCCGTCCGCCTCACGGCGACGGCCGGGGCACCGGCGTCCCGCAACGTCCCGCACGAAGCCACGTGCGGGGTACGCACGATTTCCCTGGAGTGATCAACTGTGGCCACTGCGCCTTCTCGACTCGATGCCGTCGTCTCCCTCGCCAAGCGGCGCGGGTTCGTCTTCCCCTCGGGCGAGATCTACGGCGGTACCCGGTCCGCCTGGGACTACGGACCGCTCGGCACCGAGCTCAAGGAGAACATCAAGAAGCAGTGGTGGCGCACCATGGTCACGAGCCGTGACGACGTGGTGGGCCTCGACTCCTCCGTGATCCTCCCGCGCGAGGTCTGGGTCGCCTCGGGCCACGTCGGCGTCTTCACCGACCCGCTCACCGAGTGCCTCTCGTGCCACAAGCGGTTCCGCGAGGACCAGATGATCGAGGAGTTCGAGGAGAAGAAGGGCCGCGCCCCCGAGGGCGGCCTCGCCGAGATCGTCTGCCCCAACTGCGGTACGCGCGGCCAGTGGACCGAGCCCCGCGACTTCAACATGATGCTCAAGACGTACCTCGGCCCGGTCGAGGACGAGTCCGGGATGCACTACCTGCGCCCCGAGACCGCGCAGGGCATCTTCGTGAACTTCCAGAACGTCGTCGGCGCGGCCCGCAAGAAGCCGCCCTTCGGCATCGGCCAGATCGGCAAGTCGTTCCGCAACGAGATCACGCCGGGCAACTTCATCTTCCGCACGCGCGAGTTCGAGCAGATGGAGATGGAGTTCTTCGTCGAGCCCGGGACGGACGAGGAGTGGCACCAGTACTGGATCGACCTGCGCACCAACTGGTACGTCGACCTCGGCATCGACCGCGACAACCTGCGCCTCTACGAGCACCCGAAGGAGAAGCTGTCGCACTACTCGACCCGCACGGTCGACATCGAGTACCGCTTCGGCTTCAAGGGCTCCGAGTGGGGCGAGCTCGAGGGCGTCGCGAACCGCACGGACTTCGACCTCAAGACGCACTCCGAGCACTCCGGCAAGGACCTCACCTACCGTGATCCGGTCACCAACGAGAAGTACGTGCCGTACGTCATCGAGCCCGCCGCGGGCCTGACGCGTTCGCTCATGGCCTTCCTCGTCGAGTCGTACCACGAGGAGGAGGCGCCCAACGCGAAGGGCGGCACCGACGTCCGCACGGTGCTCCGGCTCGACCCGCGTCTCGCGCCCGTCAAGGCTGCGGTCCTGCCGCTGAGCCGCAACGAGCAGCTCTCGCCCAAGGCGCGCGACCTGGCCGCCGAGCTGCGCAAGTTCTGGAACGTCGACTTCGACGACGCCGGGGCGATCGGCCGCCGCTACCGCCGCCAGGACGAGATCGGCACCCCGTTCTGCATCACGGTCGACTTCGACACGCTCGACGACCAGGCCGTGACGATCCGTCACCGCGACACCATGGCCCAGGAGCGCGTCGCGCTCGACCAGGTCACCGCGTACCTGGGCGCCCGCCTCCTCGGCGCCTAGCACGCCTGCCCTCCGGGGCCGGAGAAGGGCCGCCGTCCACCCGTGGACGGCGGCCCTTTTTCTCCTGCCGGGGGTTGGTGGGAGAATGGCCGGGTGACCCTCCCCACCCTTTCCGACGCCACGCGTGCGCCCGAGACCCCGGCGCCCGCAACCGGACACGTGCTGCCGCCCCTGCGGATCGGGCCCCACGTCGTCGAGACCCCCGTCGTCCTGGCCCCCATGGCGGGCGTGACCAACGCCGCCTTCCGTCGGCTGTGCCGCGAGCACGGCGCAGGCCTGTACGTCGCCGAGATGGTGACCAGCCGTGCGCTCGTCGAGCGCAACGAGGAGTCGCTGCGCATCGTCACGTTCGAGGACGACGAGAAGACCCGCTCGGCCCAGGTCTACGGCGTGGACCCCGCGACGGTCGGCGCCGCGGTCAAGATCATCGCGGGCGAGGACCGGGCGGACCACGTCGACCTCAACTTCGGCTGCCCCGTGCCCAAGGTCACGCGCAAGGGCGGCGGCTCGGCGCTGCCGTGGAAGAGGGACCTGTTCACCTCGATCGTGCGCGCTGCGGTCACGGCCGCCGAGCCGTACGGCGTGCCCGTCACGATCAAGATGCGCAAGGGCATCGACGACGACCACCTGACGTACCTCGAGGCCGGGCTCATCGCCCAGCGCGAGGGCGTCGCGGCCGTGGCCCTGCACGCGCGGACCGCCGCCGACTACTACAGCGGCACCGCGGACTGGTCCGCCATCGCGCGCCTCAAGGAGACCGTGACCGAGATCCCGGTCCTCGGCAACGGCGACATCTGGTCGGCCGAGGACGCCGTGCGCATGGTGCGGGAGACGGGATGCGACGGCGTCGTCGTCGGGCGCGGGTGCCAGGGGCGGCCCTGGCTCTTCGCGGACCTGGCCGCGGCCTTCTCCGGCTCGGACGCGCGCGTGACGCCCGGCCTGCGCGAGGTCGCCGAGACCATCTACCGCCACGGCGAGCTCATGATCGAGTACTTCGGCGGGGACGAGGGCAAGGGGATGCGGGACCTGCGCAAGCACATGGCCTGGTACCTCAAGGGCTATGCGGTGGGCGGCGAGGCGCGTCAGGGTCTCGCGATGGTCTCGACGCTCGACGAGCTGCGGGGCAAGCTCGACGCGCTCGACCTCGACCAGCCCTACCCGGGCGAGGCCGCCGAGGGGCAGCGCGGCCGCGCCGGCTCGCCCAAGAAGCCACACCTGCCGTACGGCTGGCTCGACTCGCGCGAGCTCTCCGAGGAGTTCGAGGAGAAGCTGCGCGAGGCCGAGCTGAGCGTCTCCGGCGGCTGAGGCCACGGCAGGCACGACGACGGCCCGGCGCCGGAGGAGATCCTCCGGTACCGGGCCGTCGTCGTGCGGGCCGTCGGGCAGCCCGGGCTACCAGGTCACGCGCGGAACCACACCGTGGTGTCGGAGGGCACGCGCACCTGCGGGTCGGCGCTGCGGTCGGAGAACGTGGGTCCGCTCTCGACCAGCACCTGCGCGCCGCGGGGCAGGACGACGGGCTCGGAGCCCAGGTTCGCCAGGACGACCACGTCGCCGTTGCGGAACGCGATGACGTCGGTGGAGTCCGCGTAGGCGTCGACCCAGGCGAGCGAGCCCGCGCCGAGGTTCTCGGCCTTGCGGATCTCGAGCGCGGCCTTGTACATCTCGAACGTCGAGCCGGCGACGCCGTACTGCGCGTCGGCCGCGAGGGCCTTGTAGGACTCGGGCTGGGGGAGCCAGGTCTTGCCCGTGGGGCCGAACCCGAGGCCGGGGGCCTCGGCCGACCAGGGGAGCGGCACGCGGCAGCCGTCGCGGCCCGCCTCGGCGCCCTCGGTGCGGAAGAACGCGGGGTCCTCGCGGACCTCGTTCGGCAGCGACGTGTGCTCGGGCAGCCCGAGCTCCTCGCCCTGGTACAGGTAGGAGCTGCCCGGCAGGCCGAGCATGAGCAGGCTCGCGGCGCGGGCCCGGCGCAGGCCGAGCTCCTCGTCGGGCTGGGGCTCGTGCGCGAAGATCCCGTTGGGGCGCAGGCCCGGCTCGGCCAGGCCCAGGCGCGAGGGGTGGCGCACGACGTCGTGGTTCGACAGCACCCAGGTGGTGGGCGCGCCGACCTCGTCGGACGCGTTGAGCGACGCGGCGACGACAGCGCGCAGCGGGGCGGCGTCCCAGGCCGTGGTGAGGAACGAGAAGTTGAAGGCCTGGTGCATCTCGTCGGGGCGCACGTAGCGTGCCAGTCGCGAGAGCGGCTCGACCCAGGCCTCGGCGACGAGGGCGCGGTCGCCGTCGTACTCGGCGAGGACCTTGTGCCAGGCGCGGTAGATGTCGTGCACGCCGTCCTGGTCGAACATGGGGCCGGAGTTGCCGGCGCCGGTCGAGCCGTCCTCGGGGGCGCCCGTGTCGGTGCCCTCGACCATGGAGACGGTGCCGTCCCAGTCGGGCAGACCGTCCTGCTTGACCATGCCGTGCGCGACGTCGATGCGGAAACCGTCCACACCCTTGTCGAGCCAGAAGCGCAGGACGTCCTCGAACTCGGCGCGGACCTCGGGGTTGCTCCAGTCGAGGTCGGGCTGGGTCGAGTCGAACATGTGCAGGTACCACTGGCCGGGCACCTCGCCCTCGGCGCCGGTCACGACGTGCGCGTCCGCGCCAGCGGTCACACGGGTCCAGGCCGGGCCGCCGAAGATCGACTGCCAGTTGTTCGGGGGCAGCTCGCCGTTCTCGCCCTTGCCCTCGCGGAACAGGTAGCGGGCACGCTCGGGCGAGCCCTCGGGGGCGGCGAGCGCCTCGACGAACCAGGCGTGCTGGTCCGACGTGTGGTTCGGGACGACGTCGACGATGACGCGGATGCCCATCTCGTGGGCCTTCGCGAGCATCTCGTCGAAGTCGGCGAGCGTGCCGAACAGCGGGTCGACGTCGCGGTAGTCGGAGACGTCGTAGCCGGCGTCCTTCTGGGGCGAGCGGTAGAAGGGCGAGAGCCAGACGGCGTCGATCCCGAGCGCCTTGAGGTGCGGCAGGCGGGCGGTCACCCCGGGCAGGTCGCCGATCCCGTCGCCGTTGCCGTCCGCGAAGGAGCGCGGGTAGACCTGGTAGATCACGGCGTCGCGCCACCACTCGCCCGGGCCCTCGTGGGCGGCGTGGACGAGCTGGGTGGCGGTGAGCGCCGTGGCGGAGTCGACCTCGGGCGCCGTGGTCGAATCGATACGAGACATGGAGTACAGGTCCTCACTGTGCGGGGTGTGGCTGGGTGCTGCGAGTTCTGGGTGGCGCCGGGCCGTGCACCGGCTGCGGTGCGACGGTCCGAGCGGGGATCCGGGCGCGAGCGCCTCGGGGATCACCGGAACGGCGACCGAGGGCGCGACAGAAGGGCTGTCGCGTCGAGCCGTCGTCCGAGTGTAAGCGCTTGCGGCTAGGGGTTGTCGAGTCGACCGCTCGGCGCGGCGCCCGTCGACCCGCGCACGATCAGCTCCGGCTGGAACAACAGCTCCGAGCGGGGCGCCCGGTCGCCGGAGATCTCCGTGAGCAGCGCGCTGATGGCCGCCTGGCCCATCGCGGCGACCGGCTGGCGCACGGTCGTGAGCGGCGGGTCCGTGAACGCGATGAGCGGTGAGTCGTCGTAGCCGACGACCGACACGTCCTCGGGGACGCGCAGCCCGCGCGACCGTGCGGCACGGATGGCGCCGAGCGCCATGAGGTCCGAGCCGCACACGATCGCGGTGTGTCCCGAGTCGATGAGCTCGCCGGCCGCGGCCTGGCCGCCCTCGACCGTGAAGAGCGTGACCACGATGTGCTCGGACGCCTGGTCGGCGTCGTCGACCAGCCCGTGCCGCACGAGGGAGTCCGCGAAGCTCGCGAGCTTGCGCTGGGCCGGGACGAAGCGTCCCGGACCGATCGCGAGACCGATCTTGCGGTGCCCCAGCGACTGCAGGTGGCGCACCGAGAGCTCGACGCTCGCGACGTCGTCGGGCGAGACGAACGGGGCGTCCACGCCCGGTGCGTAGCCGTTGACGAGCACGATCGGCATGCCGCGGCTGCGCAGGCGCTCGTAGCGCTCGTGGCTGGCCTGGGTGTCGGCGTGGAGGCCGGAGATGAAGACGATGCCGTCGACCGCGTGGTCGAGCAGCATCTCGACGTACTCGTCCTCGGTGGTGCCGCCCGGCGACTGCGTGCACAGCAGGGGCGTGTACCCGTGCTCCGAGAGCAGCGACTCGACGACCTGGGCGAACGCAGGGAAGACGGGGTTCGTCAGCTCCGGGACGATCAGGCCGACCAGGCCGGCGGAACGGTTGCGGAGCTTCTCCGGGCGTTCGTACCCGAGGAGGTCGAGAGCGGCGAGGACGGCCTGGCGCGTCTCGCTCGCGACGCCGACCTTGCCGTTGAGGACGCGCGAGACCGTCGCAGTACTGACGCCGGCCTGCTCGGCCAGATCTGTGAGACGGGTACGCACGTGGGGGAGTGTAGGGGACACCGGACCTCCTCGTCCTGGTTGCTCGCGGGCTGGATGTCGCAGTCCCGGAGGCGGTGCGCGATGAGCTGTTTCACCGTGATGTGCAATGCGTTGCATGAAAGTTACCGCAAGCGCTTGCATCATGGCTACCCGGCGTCGTACGGTCGTCCCCATCAGGGCCGAGGAGGGCAGGTTCGCCACCCTCGGCTGACATCTCGATTGCTTGGGAGTGACTCAGATGCGACGGAGCATCCTTCTTGCCGCAGCGCTCGGCACCACGCTGGCGCTCACAGCCTGCTCCGGCGGCGGTAGCGGAGACGACCCCACCACGGGGTCCGAGGACACGACTGGTGCGCTGACGGTCTGGGTCGACGAGACCCGCCAGGCCGCGGTCACCGATGCCGCGAAGGCCTTCGAGACCGAGACCGGCACCAAGGTCGAGGTCGTCCTCAAGAACTTCGACGACATCCGCGCGGACTTCCTCGCGCAGGTCCCGACGGGCAAGGGCCCCGACATCACGGTCGGCGCGCACGACTGGCTCGGCGAGTTCACGACCAACGGTGTCGTCGCACCGCTCGAGCTGGGCGACAAGGCCGCCGAGTTCGAGAAGGTCTCGATCGAGGCCTTCACGCAGGACGGCCAGGTCTACGGCCTGCCCTACGCGACCGAGAACATCGCCCTGATCCGCAACACCGCGCTCGCCGCGACCGCCCCCGCCACGTGGGACGAGGCCGTCGCCGCCGGCCAGGCCGCCGGGACCAAGTTCCCGATCCTCGTCCAGTCGGACGGCGCCAAGGGTGACCCCTACACGCACTACCCGTTCCAGACGTCGTTCGGCGCCCCCGTGTTCGCGCAGAACGAGGACGGCTCCTACAGCTCCGAGCTCGCGATGGGCGGCCCCGAGGGCCAGGCGTTCGCGACGTGGCTCGGTGCGCAGGGCGCAGCCGGCACGCTCAGCCAGGACACGACGTACGACATCGCGGTCGAGGCCTTCAAGAACGGCGAGTCGCCCTTCATCGTCGGCGGCCCGTGGATGATCGAGTCCTTCGAGGGCCTGGACCTCGCGATCGACCCGATCCCGACCGCCGGTGGCCAGACCGCGCAGCCGTTCGTGGGCGTGCAGGGCTTCTACCTCAGCAACCAGAGCAAGAACGCGCTCGTCGCCAACGACTTCCTCGTCAACTTCCTCTCGACCGAAGAGGCCCAGACGGCCCTGTACAAGGCGGGCAACCGTTCGCCGGCCCTCACCGTCTCGGCTGACAAGGCCGCCGCGGAGGACCCGATCATCGCCGGCTTCCGTGCCGTCGGTGCCGACGCCCTGCCCATGCCCTCGATCCCCGAGATGGCTTCCGTGTGGAGCTTCTGGGGCGTGACCGAGGCAGCGATCGTCGGCGGTGCCGACCCGATCACCACCTGGGACAAGATGATCGCCGACATCCAGGCAGCGATCGGTTCCTGATCACCTGACACCCTGGCCGTGGCGCCCCGACCGGGCGCCACGGCCGCGGGTCGTCGGCGCAGCCCGCACGAGCGGCGCTGCGCCAGCCCCATGACGCGGGCCGGTACCCGTGTCGCACGACTACGGAGGCTCGATGTCCGCCCCACAGATCACGCCCACCGACACCGCCGTCGGCGCTCCGGAGGACTCCGGGCCGCCCGAGGGGCCGCGCCGGTCACGCCCGCGCCGGGACCGCGACGGGTCGCACGCCCGGAACTACAGCCCCGGGTTCTTCGCCAAGCTCGCCCTCATGGCCGTCATCGACGCGCTGGGCGTGTACGTGGTCTGGTCCGCGTGGACGGCCGAGTCGTACGGCATCCTCGCCGCGTCGGCGGCCATGCTGGTCGCGGCCAACTGGGTCTACTTCTCCAAGCGCGCGCTGCCGCTCAAGTACATCCTGCCGGGCCTGATCTTCCTGCTGGCCTATCAGATCTTCGTGGTGGCCTACACGGGCTACATCGCCTTCACCAACTACGGCACGGGGCACAACTCGACCAAGGAGCAGGCCATCGAGGCCCTGCTCGTCCAGAACGAGCGCCGCGTCGAGGGCTCCGAGTCGGCCCCGCTCACGGTCGTCGAGGACGGTGGCACGCTCGCCTTCGCGATCGTCACCCCTGACGGCGACGTCGAGGTCGGCTCGGCCGAGCAGCCCCTGACCGTGGTCGACGACGCGACGGTCGAGGCCGGCCGCGCGACCGAGGTCCCCGGGTACACGGTCCTCGAGCGTGGCCAGGTGCTCCAGCGCCAGGAGGAGGTCACGAACCTCCGCGTGCCCGTGTCCGACGACCCGGAGGACGGGTCGATCCGTACCCCGGACGCGATGACCGGGTTCGTCTACACGTCGACGCTCGAGTACGACGACGCGAGCGACACCATGACGGACACGACGACCGGCACGGTCTACACCCCCAACGACGACGGCCAGTTCGAGGCCGCGGACGGCACGACGCTCGCCGTCGGCTGGCGCGTGGCGGTCGGGTTCGACAACTTCGTCACCGCCTTCTCCGACGGGCGCTACGCGCAGCCCTTCGTCAAGATCCTCGCGTGGACGTTCGTCTTCGCGATCGGGTCCGTGGCGACGACGTTCCTGCTGGGACTGTTCCTCGCGATCACGTTCAACGACGTGCGCATGCGCGGTCGCAAGATCTACCGCGTGCTCATGATCCTGCCGTACGCGATCCCGGGCTTCCTCGCGGCGCTGCTGTGGTCGGGTCTGCTCAACACGCGGTTCGGCTTCATCAACGAGGTCCTGCTCGGGGGAGCGGAGATCCCGTGGCTCACCGACCCGGTGCTCGCGAAGCTCTCGGTGCTCTTCGTGAACCTCTGGCTCGGCTTCCCCTACATGTTCCTGATCTGCACGGGCGCGCTGCAGTCGCTGCCGTCGGACGTCATGGAGGCCGCGAAGATCGACGGCGCGGGCCGCTGGCGGACCTGGCGCTCGGTCACGCTGCCGCTGCTGCTCATCTCCACGGCGCCGCTGCTGATCTCGTCGTTCGCGTTCAACTTCAACAACTTCACGCTCATCTACATGCTCACCGGGGGCGGTCCACGGTTCGGGGACGCCTCGGTCCCGCTGGGGCACACCGACATCCTGATCTCGATGGTCTACCAGATCTCCGGGGTCGACGGGTCGGCTCCGAAGAACTTCGGGCTCGCGAGCGCGCTGTCGATCGTCATCTTCGTGATCGTCGGCACCATCTCTGCCCTGGCCTTCCGGAGCACCCGCAAGTTCGAGGAGATCAACTGACATGGCGACCACCTCTGTCTCCGCTCCCGTCGGCTCGGCGGGCTCGTCCTCGGGCGGTGCGTCCGGTCCCGAGGGCCGTACGCGCATGAAGCCCGGCCGCTGGTTCAGCGAGCTCGGCTGGCGTCACCTCGTGGGCGTCGTCGCGGTCGTGTTCGCCGCGTTCCCGCTGGTCTACGTCCTGTCGGCGTCGCTGTCGGAGAACGGCACCCTCACGGGCTCCAACTCGCTCTTCGCCGACGTGAGCTCGGTGAACTACGCGGAGCTCGGCGACTCGCTGTTCTGGACGTGGATGCTCAACACGCTCGTGATCGCGGTCGCGACGTCGGTCGGCACGGTGCTCATGGGCGCCGCCGCGGCGTACGCGTTCTCGCGGTTCCGCTTCACGGGGCGCCGCACCGGCCTGACGTCGCTGCTGATCATCCAGATGTTCCCGCAGATGCTCGCGTTCATCGCGATCTTCCTGCTGCTCCTGAGCCTCGGTGACGTGGTCCCGGCCCTCGGCCTGGACAGCAAGCTGGCGCTGATCTGCGTGTACCTGGGCGGCGCGCTGGGCGTGAACACGTTTCTCATGTACGGGTTCTTCAACACGGTCCCGCGCGAGCTCGACGAGGCCGCGAAGCTCGACGGTGCGACGCACGCCCAGATCTACTGGACGATCATCCTGCGCCTCGTGGCGCCGATCCTGGCCGTCGTGGCGCTGCTGTCCTTCATCAGCACGTACGGCGAGTTCATGATCGCCCGCATCGTCCTGACCTCGGAGGCCAACTGGACGCTCGCGGTCGGCCTGTACGGGTGGGTCTCGTCGCTGCGCGAGGCGAACTGGGGCCTGTTCACGGCGGGCGCGGTCATCTCGACGCTCCCGGTGCTGGCGCTGTTCCTCTACCTGCAGAAGTACATCGTGGGCGGTCTGACGGCCGGCTCGGTCAAGGGCTGACCCGTGAGCACCACCGTGCCCGACGACGTCACGCCCGCCGGGAGGGCCGCCTCGCCCCGCGAGGTGGTCGCCCTGGCCGCGCACCACGACGGTTCGGAGGTCTACGTGCCCGGTGGCACGCCCGCCCTGGGGGACGTGGTCCCGGTCCGGGTGCGCGTGCCACGGGTGCCCGGTGGTGCCGACGCGCAGGTCCGGGCCGTGTGGCTGCGGACCGTGCGCGACGGCGAGCCGCGCCTGGCGGAGGCCCGGCTCGAACGGGAGGACGAGCACGAGTCCTGGTACGTGGCCGACGTCCTGGTGCACAACCCGGTCACGAGCTACCGGTTCTTCCTGGACGTCCCGGGTGGGTACCGGTGGCTCAACGGGCGCGGGGTCTTCGACCGCGACGTGCCCGACGCCGCGGACTTCCGCCTGACCGTGCACCCGCCCGCCCCGTCGTGGATGGGCGACGGCGTGGTCTACCAGGTGTTCCCGGACCGCTTCGCGCGCTCGGCCGAGGCCGGCTCGCGACCGGTGCCGGACTGGGCGCAGCCGGCCGCCTGGGACGACGAGCCGCTCGCGGCCGGGCCCGGCGTCGGGACGCAGTACTACGGCGGCGACCTGCGGGGGATCGAGGAGCACCTGGACCACCTGCAGTCGCTCGGCGTCGGGACGGTCTACCTGACCCCGGTGTTCCCGGGACGGTCCAACCACCGTTACGACGCGAGCACGTTCGACCACGTCGACCCGCTGCTGGGCGGCGACGAGGCGTACGCGTCGCTCTCGCGGGCCGTGCACGCGCGCGGGATGCGGCTCCTCGGCGACCTGACGACCAACCACACGGGCGCGGGCCACGAGTGGTTCCGGCGCGCGCATGCCGACGAGTCGAGCGTCGAACGGGACTGGTTCTACTGGACGCCGGGCGAGCCCGGATACGTGGGCTGGCTCGAGCACGCGTCGCTGCCCAAGCTCAACTACGGCTCGTCCACGCTCGGGGCGAGGATGATCGACGGGCCGGGCTCCGTCGTCGGGCGCTACCTGGGGGAGCCCTTCGCCCTCGACGGGTGGCGCATCGACGTCGCGAACATGACGGGGCGCTACGCCGACGAGGACCGCACGCTCGAGATCGCGCGCCGGATCCGCGCGACCATGGCCGCGATCAACCCCGACGCGGTCCTGGTGAGCGAGCACTTCCACGACGCCTCGCTCGACCTCGCGGGCGACGGGTGGCACGCCAACATGAACTACTCGGCGTTCACGCGCCCGATCTGGACGTGGCTCGCGCCGCACGACTCGGCCGTGCCGTTCCTCGGGCTGCCCGTGACGACACCGCGACGGGGCGGGCGCAGCATGGTCGAGACCATGCGCGACTTCGACGCCGTGCTGCCGTGGTCCGTCACCTCCCGCCAGTGGAACATGCTCGGGTCGCACGACACCCCGCGCCTGCGCTCGATCGTGGGCTCGGCCGCGATGGTCGAGGTCGCCGCGACGCTCCTGCTGACCTACCCCGGCACGCCCGTGATGTTCGCGGGCGACGAGGTGGGCCTCACGGGGATCAACGGCGAGCACGCGCGCGTGCCCATGCCGTGGGACCGCCCGGACCGCTGGGACGGCGACACGTTCGAGGTCTACCGGCGGCTCGTCGCGCTGCGCCGGGGGAGCCGGGCGCTGCGCGAGGGCGGGCTGCGCTGGCTCGTGGTCGACGACGACGCCGTGGCGTACCTGCGCGAGACGCTCGACGAGCGCGTGCTCGTCGTCGTGGCGCGGGACACGTGGGGCGGGGCGCGACTGCCGCGGCACCTGCTCGCGGGCGCCGACGCCGAGCGGCTGCACGGCGTCCTGGGTCTCGACGTCTCGGCCGCGGGCCTCGACGTGGCGGGCGACGGCCCGGGCGTGGGGGTGTGGCGGCTCGCCTGAGCCTGCTCGTGTGCTGGGCCCCGTGACGAGAAGTGAGCAGATGCCCCTGACCCGCTGTGGCCAGGGGCATCTGCTCACTTCTCGGCAAGATCGTCGCCGTGGCAGGATCCCCGCATGACCCTCGACCGGATCGCCGTCGTGTCCGACGTCCACGGCAACCTCACGGCCCTCGAGGCCGTCCTCGAGGGGCGCCTGGACGACGAGGCGCCAGGGCCCTTCGGGCTCCAGCTCGTGCGCGTGCCGTACGACGTCGAGGCCGAGATCGAGGTCGCCCACCTGCTCGGCATGCCGACGGCCGACGTCTGGGAGGTCGAGCTGCGCACGGGCGTCTACCGGGGGCTCCAGGCGCGGCCCGAGCAGGCCTGAGCCGCCGCGGCCCGCGACGGAGCCCTGGGGACGAGCACCACGGCGACCCGCCGCGTCGATAGGGTGGGACCCGTGCCCCACACGATGCCAGGAAGCGCCCTCGGATACTCGGCCGGCGACGTCGAGCGCTGGGTCCCCGAGCCGCCCAAGAGCAAGGCCCGCACGCCCTTCGAACGGGACCGTGCGCGCGTGGTCCACTCCTCGGCGCTGCGTCGGCTCGGTGCCAAGACCCAGGTCCTGGGCCCTGGCTCCGACGACTTCGTGCGCACGCGCCTGACGCACAGCCTCGAGGTCGCGCAGGTGGGCCGGGAGATGGGGCGCGCGCTCGGGTGCGACCCGGACGTCGTCGACACCGCGTGCCTCGCCCATGACCTGGGCCATCCGCCGTTCGGGCACAACGGCGAGCGGGCGCTCGCTGAGATCATGGCGGACCACGGCGGCTTCGAGGGCAACGCCCAGACGTTGCGGCTCCTGACGCGCCTCGAGCCCAAGGTCTTCGCCGCGGACGGTACCCCGGTGGGCCTCAACCTGACCCGCGCGAGCCTCGACGCGAGCGTCAAGTACCCGTGGCGCCGGGGCGAGGGGCCGCTGCGCGCGGACGGGACCACGACGCACAAGTTCGGCGTCTACCCCGACGACGTGCCCGTCTACACGTGGTTGCGCGAGGGGGCCCCCGAGCACGTCAAGTGCATGGAGGCCCAGGTCATGGACCTGGCCGACGACATCTCCTACTCGGTGCACGACGTCGAGGACGCGATCGTGGGCGGCAAGCTCGACCTCGCCGTCCTCGCGGACCCCGACGAGCGGGCGCGCGTCGTGGCCGCGGTCCGCGCCTGGTACGGCGACGCGTACACCGCGGACGAGCTCGACGCGGCGATCTCCCGGCTCGAGGCGACCGGCCACCTGATGCGCGGGTTCGACGGGTCCCGCCGGGCGCTCGCGGCCCTCAAGGACTCCACGAGCCAGCTCATCGGGCGTTTCAGCGGGTCGGCGCAGACCGCGACGCGCGAGGAGTACGGAGACGGTCCGCTCACGCGCTACTCGGCCCGGCTCGTGGTCCCGGAGACGACGTCCGCGGAGATCCTCGCGCTCAAGGGCATGGCGGTCGCGTACGTCATGGCCCCGCGCGAGCAGGAGCCGCTGCACCACCAGCAGCGGCAGGTCCTGGCGGACCTCGTCGGGGTCTTCATCGACAAGGCCCCGGACGCGCTCGAGGCGCCGTTCGCGGCGGACTGGGTCGAGGCGCCCGACGACGCCGCTCGCCTCCGGGTGGTCGTCGACCAGGTCGCGTCGCTCACCGACGTGAGCGCGTACCAGCTCCACGAGCGGTGGGTCTCGGGCCCGCGCTGACCTCGCCTGCAGCGTACGCACGCCTGCTCGGAGCGCCGGGCCGTGGCGCGACCTGGTCGGGATTCAGATAGGTGGCGTAGAGGGTCACGTCAGGATCGGCCCGGACCCTGTGCCGCGTCCCCGCGGGAAGCCAGATCCCCAGGGTCGGCGGGACCAGCCACCGTCTGCCCACGGCCTCGACGTCGAGCGGACCACCCTCACCCCAGACGAGCTCGTGCTCGTAGTGGACCTCGTCGGGCCACTCGCGTGCGTGGCCCGGCTCGAACACGTTGGTCGCAAGGCTCCACGGCGCGGCGACCATCCGCCCCTCAGGGGCCCGGTACGGCACCGTGGGCTCCTCGGTGAACGACGGGGCACCCCAGATGCGGATGCTCCCGGGGTGCTCGTCGATCGTCATGGGCAGGACGCTACCGTCCGTGCCCGCTCAGCCGGCCGGCTGCTCGCTCATCCAGGCGTCGCTCGCGCGCTGCACGTCGTCGGCCGTGACCGAGCCGGCGACCGTCGTGAAGTACCACCGGTGCCCGAACGGGCACCGCACCGAGGCCTGGCGGAAGCCCTCGAACCAGTCCGCGGGCTCGGACGTGCTCGTCGCGCCCGCGGCGATCGCGCGGGCGTACGCGGCGTCGGTGTCCTGGACGGGCACGGTGAACGACACGGGGGTCGGGCCCTCGGGATCCGGTGCCACCGACCCCGCGCCCGGGAATTCCTGGGCGACGGTGAACGTCGAGAACCCGGACGCCGTGGGCAGGCGCAGGTCGGAGTGGATGATCACGTCGCCGGCAGTGATGACGTCGTCGACCTCGGCGCCGAACGCCGCGGTGTAGAAGTCGATCGCGGCCCGCGCGTCGGAGACGGCCAGGTTCGGGTGCAGGGCTGACATGTCCATGGTTCCTCCAGTGGTGGGTGCTGCCGGTTCGTGGTGCGTCGGCTCCATCGTCGTGTGGGTGCGCGGTGGCAGTCTTGGAGGAATGCGACACGAACCCGCGGGCGCCGCCGGTGCCCCGAGCAGCCCCGGTGGACCCGGTGGCCCCGGCGTCCCGTCCACCACGTACGGCGTCGTGGACCCCGCGGCCGCGCGCAGGGCGTTCGCGCTCGAGCGCCTGCCCGCCCCGGTGGACCTCACGGACCGTGTCGACTGGTTCTGGCTCGTGCGCTGGGACCTGCCGGTCGGGGAGTCGTTCACCCAGACCGTGATCCCGCACCCGTGCGTCAATCTCGTCGCCGAGTCGAGCGGGTTCGCGGCCCACGGCATCCCCGACGGGCTGTTCGACCGGACGCTGCTCGGGGCCGGCGTCGTCGTCGCCGCGAAGCTGCGCCCCGGCGCGCTGGCCGTGGCGCGCGGGACGTCCGTGCCGGCGTCGGGCGTCCTGGGGCAGGAGGCCGACGAAGTGGGGGAGCGGGCCCTCGCGCTCGCCGAGCGCGGCCAGGACCAGGCCGCCGTCGGTGTCCTCGCGGACCTCTTGCGCGACCGGCTCGCCCCCGACCCCGCGCTGCCGCAGGTCTCGCGCGTGCTGGACGCCGCGACGTCGGGCGAGCTCGGCCCGCACGCTCGCGTCGCCGACCTCGCGCGCGTCGCGGGCACCAGCACGCGCAGCCTCCAGCGCCTCCTCGGCGAGCGCGTCGGCGTCGGCCCCAAGTGGGTCCTGCAACGTCACCGCGTCCACCTCGCGGCCGAGCGCCTGGCCGCCGACCCCGGTCAGGACCTCGCGGCGCTCGCGGTCGACGTCGGCTACTACGACCAGGCGCACCTGGCTGTGGACTTCGTCTCCGTGACCGGTCACACCCCGGGCGCGTACGCCCGACGGTGCGCGGAATCGCGGGCTCGCCTGCTGCAGCTCGCGTCCTCCTGAGCGGGTCGGGGCGTGGTCCGGGCCGCCTCGGGAGCGGGCTCGGCGTGACACGTGGGTGGCGGCACCTACACTCGGGTACGTGGCAGGTCTGATCCGACGCGAGGACGTCGACGCGGTGCGCGAACGCGCGAGGATCGACGAGATCGTGTCCTCGCACGTGACCCTCAAGCCCGCCGGCGTCGGGTCGCTCAAGGGACTGTGCCCGTTCCACGACGAGCGTTCCCCGTCCTTCCACGTCCGCCCGCAGGTGGGGCGCTGGCACTGCTTCGGCTGCAACGAGGGCGGCGACGTCATCTCGTTCGTGCAGAAGATCGACGGCATGACCTTCACGGAGGCCGTCGAGTACCTCGCGGACCGTGTCGGCATCCAGCTGCGGTACGAGGAGGGCGGCGGGCCTCGCCGCACCGAGGAGCCCGGAAAGCGCCAGCGACTGCTCGAGGCCCACCGTGTGGCCTCGCAGTACTTCTCCGAGCAGCTTTTCGCGCCGGGCGCCACGGTCGCGCGCACGTTCCTGGCCGAGCGCAGCTTCGACCGTTCGGACGCCGAGCGCTTCGGCGTCGGGTTCGCCCCGACCGGCTGGGACTCGCTCCTGCGCCACTTGCGCGGGCGCGGGTTCACGGAGGCGGAGCTGGTCGCGTCGGGCCTCATGAGCCAGGGCCAGCGCGGCATCTACGACCGCTTTCGTGGCCGCCTCGTGTGGCCCATCCGCGACGTCACGGGCGAGACCATCGGGTTCGGCGCGCGCAAGCTCTTCGACGAGGACCAGGGCCCCAAGTACCTCAACACCCCGGAGACCACGCTCTACAAGAAGTCCCAGGTGCTCTACGGGATCGACCTCGCCAAGCGCGAGATCGCCAAGAACAAGCGCGTCGTGGTCGTCGAGGGGTACACCGACGTCATGGCCGCGCACCTGTCGGGGATCACGACCGCCGTCGCGACGTGCGGCACGGCGTTCGGCACCGACCACGCGCGCATCGTGCGCCGGCTGCTCGGGGACACGACCGCGGGGGGCGGGCTCCAGCTCGCGTCGGGCGCGTCGCTCGGCGGAGAGGTCGTCTTCACGTTCGACGGCGACGCCGCGGGCCAGAAGGCCGCGGTCCGTGCGTTCGGCGAGGACCAGCGCTTCTACGCCCAGACGTTCGTCGCGGTCGAGCCCAGCGGGATGGACCCGTGCGAGCTGCGCATGGCGCGCGGCCCCGAGGGCGTCCGAGCCCTCGTGGAGGGGCGCCAGCCGCTGTTCGAGTTCGTCATCCGCACCACGCTCGCGACGTTCGACCTCGACACCGCCGAGGGGCGCGTGGCCGCGCTGCGCGCAGCGGCCCCGGTCGTCGCGGGAATCCGCGACACGGCCCTGCGGCCCGAGTACGCGCGCATGCTCGCGGGCTGGATCGGGATGGACTCCGAGTCGGTGCGACGCGCGGTCGCGGCGGCGGGCAAGGGCGGGGTCCCGCAGACGCTCCCGGCCCCGGTCCGCCCGGCACCGCCCGGGCCCGACGACGCAGCTGTCGCGGCGCCGTCGGGTCCCGTCTTCGCGCAGCCCGACCCGCGCGACCCCGTGGCCCGCCTCGAGCGGCAGGCGCTCCTCGTCGCGCTCCAGTACCCGCAGTACGTGCCGGCCGAGGAGTTCGACGCGTTCGCCGAGACCGCGTTCGCGACCCCGGCCTGGCGGGCCGTGCACGACGCGATCCGGGCCGCCGGCGGCATGGCGGGCGCCGCCGCGCACCCCGCGGGGCAGTGGGTCGAGCACGTGATCGACCAGTCGCCCGAGACCGTGCGGGGCATCGTCAACCAGCTCGCCGTCGCACCTCTGCCCGAGGACCGCGAGAACGTCATCCAGGGGTACGTCCAGGGCGTGATCAAGGCGTTCGTGGACCTGGGTCTCACGCGGCGCGTCGCGGACGCCAAGAGCCGCCTGCAACGCCTCGACCCTGCCGCCGACCCCGACGCGTACGGGGCTGCGTTCGCCGAGCTGCTGTCGGTCGAGAAGGAGCGCCGGGAGCTGCGCGAGCGGGTCTGAGGATGCGGGGGCGTTGGGGGGTTCCCTGCGCGACCTGCGGTCGACGGTCACGCCGTGCGACGAAGGTCACATCGCTGTGGGTGGTCGGCCGGGCGCCGGATCGCGGTCCCTCGTCAGGGGAGATGCAGAAGGCCCCTGGTCTGCGTTTTCGCAGACCAGGGGCCTGGTGTCCTGCTCCCGCGGTAGGACTTGAACCTACGACCGTCCGATTAACAGTCGGATGCTCTGCCAGCTGAGCTACGCGGGACCGCTCACCCACCGATCTTCACCGGTTGGGCGACCGGAGAAAACTCTATCAGCATCAGAGGGGTAGTCCGGACATCGATCGGACCCGGTCCTCCGCGGCGTCGATCACAGCCCGCGTCCGGGCATCTTCCAGGTCCACGCCTGCCTCGGCGACGACCTGGGAGAAGAGCGAGCCGTCGCTGTCACGGCGAACGGCGACCTTGGCGGAGCGCCCGCCGCCGAGCGTCACGACCTCCGCGAGGACCACCGACGACTGCACCCGTTCCCGGACCGTCTGGGCCAGCGCGGTGCGCTTGACGTCGGCGAGGTGCAGGACCAGGGGAGCGGCGCCGTCGACCCACTCGACCGTGATCGACGCGGTGGCCGGGTCGTATCCCGCCTTGTCCACGTCGCACCACGGGCGTGAGGTCGCGGCATCCCCGGTCGTGGCCAGGACGGTGCGGGTCGCGACCGCCCACGACCCGCCGACGAGCTGCGCGGAAGCGAGCACCGCGTCCTTCGGGGCGAGGCGCAGGGACCTGCGGGCGTCGTCGGGCAGGGAGCTACGGGCGAACAGAGCCATGCCAGACACGGTACTGCCCGCGCGCCCGTCCAGCGCTCGCCTGCCGGTACGCTTGTCCGCCGAGGGGCAGTAGCTCAGTCGGTCAGAGCATCGGACTCATAATCCGCCGGTCGTGGGTTCAAGCCCCACCTGCCCTACGGTGCAAACACTGGGAATCTTCGGGGTTGGCTACACCTTTGATGTAGCCACAACTGTAGCCAACTCCGAATCCTCCCACTCTCGGCCCATGTGACGCGGCATCCGGCTCGGGTGAGGCGCCCCCAGGGTCAGGTCGAGGGTCGCTGGCCACGGGGGAGCGGGCCTGTTGACGGGAACGGCTCTCCGTCGTTGTGCGCCGCCTCAAGGCGGCACACCTCGTCGGCCAGGAGTCGCTCGACCAGCTTGGAGAGGTTGCCGACGTCGGCCGCGGTGCCGGAGAGTCCGGCGACCGCGGCCCGTGCGCGGGCCACGACGTCCTGGTCGAGGTACAGGCCGGTGTTCTTCCTCATCGCTTGGCCGCCCGGCGCTTGGTGGCGGCCAGGGCGAGGTCTGTGCCGACCGCGAGAACGGCGGCGATCGCGAGCAGGACCCATCCCCAGGTCGGGACGTTCCATCCGCCCCAGACGTCGAGGGCGACGATCGCTGCGAGCACGAGCAGGGTGGCGTTGGTGGCGCGCATGCTGTTCTCCTTCCTATGCTGGGAGGGCCCCGGGTCGGAGGCGCTTACTTCGCTTCCGACCCGGGGTTTCTCACTCCTCCGTGTCCCGCATCTCCCGGTGGCGTCGACCTCCCGGACGGGTGGCGCGCCCCTCTGGGGCCGGAACGCACGTGCCTGCACACCGACCTCCCGGTTGGGTTCTAGTTGCGGCGCAATGGTGCTCGGCGGAGTCGCTCCGGGATGCCGAGGTGGTCGGCATCCTCGGTCGTCGAGCGGAGGCGCCGCGGCGGCAGTGCGTGGGCGAGGATCGCCTCAGCCTCGGCGATGCCGGCGTCCTGCAGTGCGGCGGCTAGCGCGCGCACGAGGGGCGCTTGGCGCGACGGGCGCTTGGTTGAGAAGACCCACAGGTCGAACCCTGGCGCTGTTCTGAGGTCCACCGGCAGGCGCTGTGCCCACGCGTGGCGCGCGACGGTCGGTGAGACCGCCATGAACGTGATCGGGCGCCGGGACCACAGGACCGTCCGTGACGCGCCGCTGACTCCGCGGTCGGTGAGCAGCAGCCCAACCGTGCGCTGGTTGCCCACCCCGGCGGAAATCGTCCTCGGGTCGAAGCCTGACCACGGGATCACCGTGGGGTGCAGGAACGGGGCGAAGGAACCGACGACGATCCCGCCGTCCAGCACAAGCAACTTCTCCGAGCCGAGGAACCACACGATGGCGCCCACGACGAGCGCGAGGGCCACGAGGAGGACCAGGGCGGCTCCCGGGTCGCCGTCGCGAAAGCTCGCCGCAGGAGCCAGCAGCAAGATCGCGACCGCGACGACCCACGCCGGGCCGTTCGGCGTCGCGGCCTCCACGTGCCGCAGGCGTCCGAGCCGTGCCGCGTCCGCCCAGTGGCGGACCTTGCGCGTCGCACGATCACCCGTCCTGTTGAAAGCACCGGTTGGTGGGTGGGGCAGGACGTGGGCTGCGTGTTCGGGGTGCTGCTGGGTCACTGGGCCTCCGACGATGTCTGCGACGTCGGGCGGTCCGGCGCCGGTCGCGAACCTCACGACGAGGGCGCGCGCCCGATGGTATCGAGGTGGAAGCGACCGCTCTCAGCTGGTCCAGGAGTCGATGGCGAGGAGTAGGGCCCCCAGAAGATGAGCCCGCTGCTGGCCGAGGGCAGCCCGGGGAACGACGAACGGCCCCGCCCTCCCGAAGGAGAGCGGGGCTTCGTCAGTTGAAGCAGTGGCCGGCCTCGTCGAGGCCGGTTGCATCCTGGGTGCGTGCCTTGCTCGGGATGCTCGCAGAGGCGTTGGCGGTCATCTGCACGTCGACCACGCTCTCACAGGCAGGGCAGTATCGGACCTCGGTCCAGTTGCGACTCGGCATCGAGTTCTCGTTCCTGCTTCAATCGGATCCTCGACGCGACCTTCCGCACGTCCACCCGATGATGACGTGAGCGTACCGCCGGACGCGTGACCTAGTCCCATGACGACGAACGGCCCCGCCCTCCGAAGAGGGCGGGGCTTCGTCATGCTCGGGTCAGGTGCCAGGGGACGGCTCGGGGTGTGCCCACTTCCACCAGTTTCGCGCGTAGATCGCGGCGTAGGCGAGTGCAGAGATGATGAAGCCGTACTGGCCGGTGGCGAGCGCGTAGACGATCCAGAGGGCCTGCGCGGCGACACCCTCCGCCAGGCTCCTTGGCGCGACCTTCGCGAACGGTGACGAGCGCCGGGCGTCTGCCGGCGCTCGTCGGGTTCGCACGAAGCGAACGACGGGCTCAGGTGACGTCGTGACCGGCCTCGTGGACCCCCACGGGCTCGTCGGTGGCGTCCACACCACGGTCTAGACCTTCTTGCGCGGTCACCTAGCTGCTCCACATGTCGATGACGACGAGCAGCGCCCCCCAGAAGATGAGGCCACCCCCCAGGGCCATGCCGGTCCCGTGAGCGCCGGTGCTCAGCTCGCTCCTGCGCCGCCGCACACCGGTCGCCACCCGCGCGACCAGCAAGATCCCGAGCGTGGCCAGGATGAGACCGACACCGGTCACCACCACGACGACACCAGCCGGTGCCGTTTCGTGCGCAACGTAGATGCGAACATGCCCTCGCCCCCTGAGGTCAATCGCCATCCTGCACGTTCTCGATGTCTACCACGGCCAGGAGCCCTGTGCCGATAGGAGCGCTCCCACGTTTGCTGGCCCTCCAGTTCGACGGACTTCCGGGTGGCCCGGCTGGATACCACCGTCTGTCGTCGCGCGGACGTCCGCCGAGGAGTGCGAGCGGCTGAGGGAACGTGTGGCGGCTCTGCGAGCAGTCGGCGGGTCGGCCCGTCGACGGTCCGCGGACGACAGCCCGAGCCGCACGCTCGCCGGACGTGGCCGCGCCGCGGGACTGGTCTTGCCCGTGCGTGACGTCGCTGCTCGGCGTTCCATGGGGACATGGCCCTCCAGATCCGCCGCGTCTACGCGGACCCCGCGCCCGACGACGGCTACCGCGTCCTGGTCGACCGGCTCTGGCCGCGGGGGCTGAGCAAGGAACGTGCCCAGGTGGACCGGTGGCTCAAGGAGGTCGCGCCGTCGGGCCAGCTGCGCACCTGGTTCCACCACGACCGTGCACTGTTCACCGAGTTCGCCGCGCGCTATCGCGCCGAGCTCGACCAGAACCCCGCAGTCGGTGAGCTGCGGGAGATCGTCGCCGTGCACCCGGTGGTGACGCTGCTCTACGGTGCGAAGGACGAGCAGGACAACCAGGCGGTGGTGCTGTGCGACTACCTGGGCACGGCGAGGTGACGTGGCGTCCGGTCCTCGCTAGCAGGCACTGGGGCCGGTATCGGTGGCCGCGCGCGAGGGACCCGATATCTCCCGGAAGGTCGGATCGTCCCGTTCGGCGAGCGAGACGCGACGGAGCGTGTCAGGATGCCACCTCCGTCGACTCGAAGGAGAAGCACCGTGCCCACCGGTACCAACCGCACCACGTCAGGGACCGCCCAGCAGCTCCAGCAGAGCAAGGGCTTGCGGGTCCTGGCACGCACCGGGTATGCCGTCAGCGGTCTGCTGCACATCATGATCGGGATCATCGCCATCCGGATCGCCACCGGGTCCGGCGGCGGCCAGGCGAGCGAGACCGGCGCCCTCCAGGAGATCGCCGGGACGACCGGCGGTGAGTTCGTCCTCTGGTTCGCGGTCGTCGCCTTCGTCGCGCTGGGCCTCTGGCAGATCCTCGAGGTGATCGCCGGCACGAGCGGGAGCGTGAAGGACCGCAAGGCCTACCGGGCCAAGTCGGCGGGCAAGGCTGTCGTCTACCTCGCGCTCGCCGTGCTGACGTTCAAGGTCGTGAGCGGCTCGGGCAGCGGCGGGCAGCAGGACAGCCTCACCGCCTCGCTCCTCGCGAACGGCGCGGGCCGGGTCCTCGTCGGTGCGGTCGGGGTCGGCATCGTCGTCGCCGGCGCCTATCACGTGGTCAAGGGGTGGAAGAAGCGCTTCCTCCAGGATCTCGAGGGCAATGCCGGCGGCCAGGTCGGCCATGCCGTCGTCGTCCTCGGCAAGGTCGGCTACATCGCCAAGGGCATCGCCCTCGGCGTGCTCGGAGCTCTCGTGGTGGCCGCCGCCGTGACGGCCGACCCGGCCAAGGCGAGCGGCCTCGACGCGGCCCTGCGGACCATCGGCGAGCAGCCCTTCGGTGCCTTCCTGCTGGCCGCGACCGGCATCGGTTTCGCGGCCTACGGCGTGTACTCGTTCGCGCGTGCCCGGTACGCACGGATGTGAGACGGGCCGGGGCGACATGGAACAATGGCGCCCATGGCGATGAGAGAGATCCGTGTGATCCCGGACCCCGTGCTCCGCACACCGTGCGACGAGATCACCACCATCGACGACCGGGTGCGCTCGCTCGTCGCGGACTTGGTCGAGACCGTCGACTACGAGGGCCGGGCCGGGCTCGCCGCCAACCAGATCGGCGTCAACCTGCGCGCCTTCTCCTGGAACATCGAGGACGAGATCGGCTACGTCCTCAACCCGAAGATCGTCGAGCTCTCGGACGAGGTCCAGGACGGTGACGAGGGCTGCCTGTCGGTCCCCGGGCTCTGGTACCCGACCCGACGCGCCTGGTACGCGCGAGTCGTGGGCATGGACCTCGACGGCAAGGAGATCACGGTCGAAGGGACCGAGCTCATGGCTCGCTGCCTGCAGCACGAGACGGATCACCTGGACGGCATGCTCTACCTCGACCGCCTGGACCGCGCGGTCCGCAAGAAGGCCATGCGGGAGATGCGCGCCCAGCTCTGAGTCACGCCACGTTCCCCCCCGTCCCCGTCCCGGAGTCGGCTGACGAGGGGGGAACGTGGCGTCCTCCCACAGGCGCACGGCTGAGTCGGAACGTGTCCGCATAGGGGCACAAAGCCGTCGGGGAGCGCTACCGCAGCGGGGTGAGATCTGCCATGGGGAGTCCTCCCCTCGCGATCCGGTCGACTCTCAGGCAAGATATGGCTCGTATACCGCTGGTTGATCAGGCATGATGATCCACCCCTGGTGAGGACGTTGGGGAAGACGAAACCTCGACCTAGGGAGGAACGACATGACTGGTGCCATCACACGCGGTGTTCTTTTCGTGCACTCGGCGCCCCGGGCGCTGAGCCCGCACCTGGAGTGGGCTGCCGGGAACGTCCTGGGCGTGCGCGTCACGCTGGACTGGACCGAGCAGCCTGCCGCGCGCGACCTCTACCGCGCGGAGCTCGCCTGGCAGGGCGTGCAGGGCACGGGAGCGCGCCTCGCCTCGGCGCTTCGCGGGTGGTCCCACCTGCGCTACGAGGTCACCGAGGACGCGAGCCACGGCTCCGACGGCGCCCGCTGGTCCCACACCCCTGACCTCGGGATCTTCCACGCCGTGACCGACGTGCACGGCAACGTCATGATCCCCGAGGACCGGGTGCGTGCGGCGCTCGAGGTCTCGCACGACAACCGCGCCATGCGCGACGCCCTCCACCTGGCCCTCGGCAAGGCGTGGGACGACGAGCTCGAGCCCTTCCGCCACGCGGGCGAGGACTCGAACGTGCGCTGGCTCCACCGCGTGGGCTGACCCGCACCTCTTCCAGAGGACCTCGCGGCCTCACGGTCGCTCGATGCCTGCCGGCAACTAGGAGCCGGCAGGCATCGCCGTCTGCGGGGGAGCCGCCTGCGGGTGCGGAGCCGGTACCCCGTCCGGTCCGTCCGTCGCGCCGGAGGGCGGGCCTGGGGCGGCGGCGACCGGTCGGAGGTCGTCGACGTCGGCCGCGGGTCCGGGAGCCTCGGTCGGCGTCGCGGGGCGCCGCCGCACACGGTCCCACCCGCGGCGCAGCACGGGTGCCAGACGGCGCTCGACGGCCTGGTAGGTCACGTCCCGGATGAAGATGGCATCGATGGCGATCATGGTCATCGAGAAGTACATGAGGCCCATGAGCACGCCGATCCCCAGGTGCATGCCCGTGATCGCGACGAGCGCGAGGATGCGCGTCGAGCGACGAAGCAGCAGGAACGGGAAGAAGAGCTGCACGAACACCGCGCTGTAGCTGAGGATCGCGACGAGCACGCCCGAGCGCCCCATGACCTCGGTCACGGCGGGCCAGGTCGAGAACTCGTCGAGCTGGAACACGTAGTAGATCGCGGTGCCGTGCTGCCACATGCCGCCCTGGATCTTGTACATGGCAGAGGCCACGTAGACCACGAAGATCTGGAACGCGATGAGCACCACGGCCCCGTTGTGCAGCAGCGTCGCGAGCCATGCCCAGGACGCGGACCGCGAAGGCTTGCCGGCTTCTGCGGCCGCGCGCCGCCGTCGGGCGTCCAAGGACCAGCGGCCTGACGTGTCGACGAAGACCATGTACAGCAGCACCATGCGCATGAGCTGGATGCCGCCGTCGCCGATGTACGCGTTGGTCCGGAACAGCGCGATGTACAGCACCAGCAGCACCGGGATGACGATGCGCGAGCGCCACCCCAGCACCAGCAGCACCGAGAGCGCGATCAGGGCCAGGTACTGCAGGTCGAACGCCCAGGGCGGCGCCGAGCCGTTGAAGAACGTGTCGAGCCAGGACGGGAACTCGTCGACCTCGACGCGCCCCTGCGCGAACGTGCGCCCGGCACCCCAGGCCAGGCTGCGGTCGCCCCAGTTGGCCGCGAGCTGCACCGCGATGATCAGGCCGAAGCCGATGCGCAGCACCGCCACGCCGTAGGAGGCCTTGCGGGAGTCGAGCATCCAGGACTCGCCGGCCGCCCAGGTGCTGCGCGCCCAGCCGGTCGCGCTCGTCCACAGGCCGGTCGTGCCCGTGGCGCCGGTGTCGCTGCTCATGAGACCCACCCTCCGAAGACGCCGCTGAACCCGGCCCGGGCCTCGGGGGTGACCGGCGACGGGTCACGCCAGCCCAGCCTGGTGAACTGCTCCTCCGGGCGCTGGATGCCCGGCGTGAGCCGTTGCTCGAACGGCACGACGCCCTGCGTGGACGTGCTCATCTGGATCGCGACGAGCTCCGTGTCCGCCCACAGGTCCATGGCCGCGAGCGTGCCGAACTCGTAGAGCGAGTCCTCCGAGAGCAGGTAGTCGTCCATGCTGCTCACGCTCATGCCCGTACCCAGGAGGGCCTTGGCGAGGTCCTGGCGACCGCTGTCGCCGTCGGCCGAGACGTGGTCCCCGTGGACCACGGCCTGCTGCTGGCCCTCCAAGGTGCTGTAGGACGTCGTGTAGAAGCGGTTCATGCTGACCGGGATGCGCCACGTCCGCGTCGGCAGGATCTGGTGCCGGACCTGCTCGTTGAAGACGTCCCCGAGGTTCGCCCACTCGGAGACGGTCTCGACACCTGCCTCGTCCTTCGTCGTCGCGCGCACCCACACGCGCAGGTCCACCGACTGGGGGTCCGGCGCGAAGATCTGCCAGTTCTGCGCGAACAACGGGTACATGTGCTTGGACGTGACGGGGGAGGCCGTGTCGTTGATCGCGGACGTGGGCGCGGCCCAGAGGAAGGTCGAGAACATGTGGAACGCGACCAGCGCGGCCACGACGACCAGGGCGGCGCGTTGTGCGACCGTGCGGGAACCCGCGGAGCTCACCGTGTACCTCCACATCGAGGACGGCCCGAACGACCGCGTTCGAGGAATGATAACCGGTGCTAACGATCCCACGGAATCCCCGCTCGGCCGCGTGAACGCCCGACCGACGGGAGACGTGCGACGCGAGCACGACGACGCCCGGCGGTGGGAGGACCACCAGGTCCTCTCCGCCGCCGGGCGTCGTCGTGTCCCCGGGCGCTCACGCCCAGGAGGGGATCAGGCGTTCGTCACCACCAGGGCCACGTTGTGCCCGCCGAACCCGAACGAGTTGTTGATCGCGGCGATGTCGCCCGCAGGGAGCTCGGCCGGGACGTCGCGCACCAGGGGGACCTGGAGCTCGGGGTCCGGCTGTGCGACGTTGATCGTCGGCGGAGCCAGGCGCTCGTGCACCGCCTTGACCGTGAAGATGGTCTCGAGCGCGCCCGCGCCACCCAGCAGGTGACCGGTCATGGACTTGGTCGCCGAGAGCAGGACGTGGTCCGCGTCGTCGCCCAGCACGGTCCGGATGGACCGGGTCTCGGTGAGGTCGCCGACCTTGGTCGAGGTCGCGTGGGCGTTGACGTGCACGACGTCGCGCGCCTCGACCTTCGCCTCGGCCAGAGCACGGGTCATCGCCGCGACCTGGCCGCGGCCCTCGGGGTCCGGGGAGGTGATGTGGTAGGCGTCGGCCGAGAGGCCCACGCCGCCGATGCGGGCGTAGACGCGAGCGCCGCGCGCCGCGGCGTGCTCGGCGCTCTCCAGCACGACGATGCCCGCGCCCTCGCCGATGACGAAGCCGTCACGGTCGACGTCGTAGGGGCGCGAGGCACCCTGCGGGTCGTCATTGCGCAGCGAGAGCGTGCGCGAGGCCGCGAACGCAGCGATCGGCATGGGGTGGATCGTGGCCTCCGTACCACCGGCCACCACGACGTCCGCGCGACCCGCGCGGATCATGTCGACGCCGTAGCCGATGGCCTCGGCACCCGACGCACAGGCCGAGACGAGCGCGTGCGCACCGGCACGGGCACCGAACTCGAGCGAGACGTACGCGGCAGGGGAGTTCGGCATGAGCATGGGCACCGTCATGGGCAGCATGCGCCGTGCGCCGCGCTCCTTGAGGGTGTCCCAGCCGTCGAGCGTCGTCCAGATACCGCCGATGCCCGAGGACACGACGGCTCCCAGGCGGTCGCCGTCGACGTCGGGGCTGCCCGCGTCGGCCCAGGCCTCGCGCGCGGCGATCATCGCGTACTGCGTCGAGGGGTCCATGCGCTTGATCTCGGGACGCGGGAGGACGTCCTCCGGCTTGACCTTGATCTGGGCCGCGAACGTCACCGGGATCTCGTAGCGCTCGGCCCAGTCGTTCTCGAGCGAGCGGGCGCCGGACTGCCCGGTGAGGGCGGCGGCCCACGTGGAGGCCACGTCCCCACCGAGCGGCGTGGTGGCGCCGAGGCCGGTGACGACGACGTCGCGGAGGGAGGTCATGGCAGCTCCAGGTGTCTGAGGGGGAAGGGAAGGGGGCGGGCAGGCCGGCGGTTCGTCGACCGCCGGCCCGCACCGGCCAGGTCCACGGGACCTGGCGCAGATCGGAAGATCAGGCCTGCGCGCCCGTGATGAAGGACACGGCGTCGCCGACGGTCGCGAGGTTCTTGACCTCTTCGTCGGGGATGCGGACGCCGAACTTGTCCTCGGCGTGCGTGACGATCGTCATCATCGACAGCGAGTCGATGTCGAGGTCGTCCGTGAAGGACTTCTCGGCGAGGACGGCGTCCGTGGGGAGGCCGGTCTCTTCGCTGACGATCTCCGCGAGACCAGCGAGGACTTCCTGCTCGGTGTAAGCCATGGGGTTTCTCCTTGTGATGGGTGCCGGGGCCGTCCGGCACCGGGAACTTGCTGTGGAACGGTGGAAAGGTCGTACGTCGCCCGCCCCTGGTCGGACCGCGGGGAACGCGGCCGGGGGGACGGACAGGATGATTCTCCCCTACGGGAGGACGATCACCTGCGCCGCGTAGACCAGGCCCGCGCCGAACCCGATCTGCAGCGCGAGGTCTCCCGACCTCGCGAGGCCCTCGGCGAGCAGGCGCTCGGTCGCGAGCGGGATCGAGGCGGCCGAGGTGTTGCCCGTCTCCGCGATGTCGCGTGCGACCGCGACCGACTCGGGCAGGCCGAGCTGCTTGATCATCTGGTCGATGATCCGCATGTTCGCCTGGTGCGGGATGAACGCCTGGACGTCCTGCGCGGTCACGCCTGCGGCGGCGAGCGCCTTCTCGGCGATCGGTGCCATCTGGAACGCCGCCCACCTGAAGACGGTCTGCCCGTCCTGGCGCAGGGTCGGCCAGCCCAGCTCGGGGTGCTCCCGCAGGTCCGACCAGGCGTGCGTCTGGCGGATCGCGGGAGCCTTGCCGCCGTCCGAGCCCCAGATCGTCGGGCCGATGCCGGGAGTGTCCGACGGTCCGACGACCGCGGCGCCCGCACCGTCGCCCAGCAGGAACGAGATGGTCCGGTCCGTCGGGTCGACGAAGTCGCTCATCTTCTCCGCCCCCACCACGAGGACGTGCTGCGCGGCGCCCGAGCGCACCAGGGCGTCGGCCTGCGCGATCCCGTAGGCGTAGCCCGCGCACGCGGCCGAGACGTCGAACGCGGCCGCGGGGGTCGCACCGATCCGGTCCGCGAGCACCGCCGCGGCGGCGGGGGTCTGGTGGAAGTAGGTCGTGGTCGCGAACAGGACCGCGTCGATGTCGGCCCCCGTCAGGCCCGCGGCGGCGATCGCCTTGAGCGCCGCGGCCTCCGCCAGGTCGACCACGTCGACCCCGGCGCCCGCGCGGCGGCGCGTGACGATGCCGGTCCGCTGGCGGATCCACTCGTCGGACGAGTCGATCGGTCCGGCGAGGTCGTCGTTCGTCACGACGTTCTCGCCGCGGACCCCGCCGACGCCGAGGACGCGCGAGTACTCGGCGCCCGCCGCCTGACGGATGGTCAGCGCGCTCACGCGGTGGTCTCCGCGGCGGCGGCGCCGTCCGCAGCACCCTCGGGTCCAGCGGCCGACGAGGTGCCCGCGGCGTCGCTGTGACGCGCGATCAGGTCGCGGGCCTTGTCGATGTCCGCGGTCGACTTGACCGCGACCGTCTCGACGCCGGGGAGCGTGCGACGCGCGAGGCCCGTGAGGACCCCGCCCGGGGCGAGCTCGAGGATCGCGGTCACGCCCAGCGAGGCGAGCGTCTCCTGGCACAGGTCCCAACGGACCGGGGCCGCGATCTGAGCGGTGAGGCGCGAGAGCACGTCCTCCTTGACCCCGAACAGGCCACCGGACTCCGCACCCGAGATGCTCGCGTACGCGGCGCCGTCGGCGTTGGAGAGGAACGGCAGGCGCGGGTCCGTGGCGTCCCACCCGGCCGCGACCGGGGCGAACGCGTCGAGCGCGGGCTGCATGAACGGGGTGTGGAAAGCACCCGCGACCTGGAGCGGGATGACGCGCGCCTTGGCCGGCGGGTTCGCGCCCAGGGTCGCGATGCCCTCGAGCGAGCCCGCGGCGACGACCTGGCCGCCTCCGTTGACGTTCGCGGGCCACAGGCCTGCGGCCTCGATCGCTGCGAGGACCTCCTCGGCGTCGCCGCCCACGACGGCGGCCATGCCGGTCGGGGTCGCGGCGGCGGCCTCGGCCATGAAGCGTGCGCGCTGGGTCACGAGGCCCACCGCGGCGGCGTCCTCGAAGACCCCGGCGACGGCAGCGGCGGCGAACTCGCCGACCGAGTGACCCGCGGTCACGTCGACGACCTCGCACGTGTCGCGGCCGTCGAGGATCGCGCGCAGCGCGACCAGCGAGGCGGACACGATGAGCGGCTGGGCCACTGCGGTGTCACGGATCGTGTCGGCGTCCGACTCGGTGCCGTGGGCACGCAGGTCGAGGCCGGACGCGGCGGAGAACGCGTCGAGCTGCGCGGGGACCCCGGGCAGCTCGAGCCAGGGGGCGAGCATTCCGGGGGACTGGGAGCCCTGTCCAGGGCACAAGACGGCTAGCACCCGTCAACTGTGTCAACCCGGTCACCCGGCGTGACGTCACGACGCGCACCAACCTTGTCCGGGCCGTTTGTGTCGAACCTACAAGAGGCGCGGGATGGCGTGGTCCACGCCGGGCTGTCGGACCAGGTGCCCCACGGCTCTCAACGACCCGAGGGCCCCGACGAGAGCTGGCCGAGCGCGAGCGCGACCTGCAGCACGAACGACTCGCGCGCGTCGAGCGGGTCCCAGCCCGTGATCTCGGCTACCTTGCGCAGGCGGTAGCGGACCGTGTTGGGGTGCACGTACAGGCTGCGCGAGGCCGCCTCGAGGGACCGGCCCGTGCCGAGGTAGGCCGACAAGGTCTCGAGGATCGCACCCGTGCTCTCCAGGAGCGGGCGGTACGCCTGGACCACGAGGGTGCGTCGGGCCGTGGTGTCGCCCGTCAGGACGCGCTCGGGCAGCAGGTCGTCGGCGAGGACCGGGCGCGGGGCCTGGGGCCACGCGGGGGCCGCGGCCAGGCCCGCGAGCGCGGCCTGGGCCGAACGGGCGGCGTCGTCGAGCGAGGGGACCGTGGGACCGATCACGACCGGTCCCGGCCCGAAGCGGGGCAGCAGCGACGCGGCCGCGGCCTGCAGGTCGCCCGGCCCGCCGAGGACCAGGACGAGGCGGTCGCCGTGGATGCCCACGAGCGCGTCGCCGGCAGCGCGCCGGGTCGCGCGGCGCAGCTCGGCCGTGCGCAGGTCGTCGAGCGCCGACGTCGCGGTGCCCACCATGACCAGCGTGGATCCCTGGCCGCCCCAGCCGAGGGCCGAGACGCGCGAGCGTAGCGAGTCGTCGCCGTCGCCGCGGATGAGCGCGTCCACGATGAGGGCCTCGAGGCGGGCGTCCCACGCGCCGCGGACCTCGGCCGCACGCGCGTAGACCTCAGCGGCCGAGAACGCGACCTCGCGCGAGTAGCGCAGGACGGCCTCGCGCAGGTCGCGCTCGCCACCGGGGATCGCGAGGCGGTCGGAGTACGCCTCGACGACCTCGACGACGATCCGCACGAGCTGGAGGGTGTGCTGGAGCGAGATGGACCGGGTCAGCTCGGAGGGGGCCGCGGCGAAGATCTCGCTGACGCCGTGCGGCGGGGAGGCCGGGTTCGCGTACCAGGTCACGAACGCCGTGATGCCGGACTGCGCGACCAGCCCGACGTACGAGCGGTCCTCCGCGGGCAGGGCCCGGTACCAGGGAAGGTCCTCGTCGAGTCGCCGCAGGGCGGCGGCGGCGAGCATGCCGCTACCGTCCCGAAGTCGCTGCAGGTTGTCGGTGTTCCCCGTGATCGGCACGCCCCGAGCATACGGCGTGGTTGTGGGGAGTCCACAAAACCTGGACCCGCGCTGTGTGACCTTCCGGGGGCGAGGCGCACCGGAGCCGCTAGTGTCGATCCATGGCCTTGATGCCCCGACTCCGACAGCTCATGCGACGCCCGTCCTCGGCGTCGAAGGTGGGCGCGCGCCGTCCGACCAGCGCCGAACGCCGCGGCGACACGGTGCACGAGGACGCCCTGCGCGCGATGCTCGTCGACGACCCCAACGACGAGCGGGCCTTCCAGGCCCTCGCCGAGATCGTCCGACGCCGTGCGGCCGAGTCGCACGTCTCGGCCGACCCGCTCGCCGCCCCGGCCGACGAGAGCGAGAAGCAGCGCGCCGCCGACCTCGCGGTCTGGGCGCTCGCGGAGGAGCTCGCGGGCCACCCGCGCGGGTGGTACCCGCTCGTCGAGCTGGGGCGGCTCTCGCTCGAGGACGACCAGGAGGCTGCGCTGCGCCGCTTCGCGACGGCCGCCGAGCGTGACCCGTCGGGTCTGGCGCTCGCCGAGAGCATGGAGATCCTGCGCGAGGCGGGTCTGCCGGTCGAGGCGCTGGGGCTCGGGGTGGGTCACTGGCGGGCCAAGGAGCACACGCCGGCTGCGGGCCGCCAGCTCGTCCTGGCGGCGATCGAGGCCGACCGCATCTTCGAGGCCAAGCACCACCTGGCGTCGCTCGCGATGCACCCGGACGCGGCGCTCGTCGCGCCGCTCCAGTCCGAGCTCACGCTCGCGATCGCGCAGGCAGAGCAGCACCGCTCGGGCACGTAGCCCACGAACGCCGACGGCGCCGCCCACCTCGTGAGGTGAGCGGCGCCGTCGGGCACTACGGGCGGGGGACGATCAGGAGTCGCCGCCCGCGTTGCCGGACGTGCCGGCCGTGACGTCCATCAGACGGTACTTCTCGATCGCCTGGGCCGAGGCCTCCGCGGGGACCTTGCCCTGCTTCGCGAGCTGCTGGAGCACACGGACCACGACCGAGGGGCCGTCGATCTTGAAGTGGCGGCGGGCAGCGGCACGCGTGTCGGAGAAGCCGAAGCCGTCCGCACCGAGCACCGCGTAGTCGCCCGGGATCCACTGGCGGACCTGGTCGGGGACGAGGTGGTCGTAGTCGCTCGTCGCGACGAACGGACCCTCGACGCCCTGGAGCTTGGCCGTCAGGTACGGCACGCGCGGCGTCGCGGCCGGGTTGAGGAACGCGTCCTGCTCGGCGGCCAGGCCGTCGCGGCGCAGCTCGTTCCAGCTCGTGACGCTCCAGACGTCCGCGGAGACGCCCCAGTCCTTCTCAAGGAGCTCCTGCGCCTCCAGCGCCCACGGCACGCCCACGCCCGAGGCGAGGATCTGCGCCTTGGGGCCCGAGGCCTCGGACACCTTGATGCGGTGGATGCCGCGCAGGATGCCCTCGACGTCGACGTCCTCCGGCTCGACCGGCTGCTGCATGGGCTCGTTGTAGACCGTCAGGTAGTACATGACGTTCTGGTCGCGCCCGTCCTCGCCGTGACCGTCCTTGCCCGGCCCGTACATGCGCTCGATGCCGTCGCGCACGATGTGGCGGATCTCGTAGCCGTAGATCGGGTCGTACTGGACGATCGCCGAGTTGGTGCCCGCGAGCAGCGGCGAGTGACCGTCCGCGTGCTGCAGGCCCTCACCGGTGAGCGTCGTGCGCCCGGCCGTCGCGCCGATGATGAAACCGCGGGTGAGCTGGTCGCCCGCGGCCCAGAACTGGTCGCCCGTGCGCTGGAACCCGAACATCGAGTAGAAGATGTAGAACGGGATCATCACCTCGCCCTGCGTGGCGTACGAGGTGCCGACCGACTGGAACGCGGCCGCGGAACCGGCCTCGTTGATGCCGGTGTGCATGATCTGCCCGGCCTCGGACTCCTTGTAGCTCAGCATGAGCTCGCGGTCCACGGCGAGGTAGTTCTGGCCCTGCGTGTTGAAGATCTTCGCGGACGGGAAGATCGAGTCCAGACCGAAGGTCCGGGCCTCGTCCGGGATGATCGGCACGATGCGCTTGCCGATCTCCTTGTCCTTGATGAGGTCCTTGAGCAGACGGACGAACGCCATGGTGGAGGCGATCTCCTGGTTGCCCGAGCCCTTCTTGAGGATCTCGTACGTCTTGTCGCCCGGCAGCGTGACCGGGGCCGGCGCCGCACGACGCTCGGGCACGTACCCGCCGAGCTGGCGGCGACGCTCCTGCATGTACTGGATCTCCGGCGCGTCGGCACCCGGGTGGTAGTACGGGGGCTCGTACGGGTTGGCGTCGAGCTCCTCGTCCGTGATCGGGATGCGCAGCGAGTCGCGCAGCGTCTTGAGGTCCGCCAGGCCGACCTTCTTCATCTGGTGCGTCGAGTTGCGCCCGGCGAAGCCCGAGCCCAGACCGTAGCCCTTGACCGTGTGCGCCAGGATGACCGTCGGCTGGCCCGTGTGGGCCGTGGCCGCCGCGTACGCCGCGTAGAGCTTGCGGTAGTCGTGGCCGCCGCGCTTGAGGGCCCAGATGTCGTCGTCCGACATGTTCTCGACGAGCTGCTTGGTGCGCGGGTCGCGCCCGAAGAAGTGCTCGCGGATGAACGCGCCGCTCTCCGCACGGTAGGTCTGGTAGTCGCCGTCGGGCGTGACGTTCATCAGGTTGACGAGCGCACGGTCCTTGTCGGCGTTGAGCAGGGTGTCCCACTCACGGCCCCAGATGACCTTGATGACGTTCCAGCCGGCGCCGCGGAACTGCGCCTCGAGCTCCTGGATGATCTTGCCGTTGCCGCGGACCGGGCCGTCGAGGCGCTGCAGGTTGCAGTTGACCACGAAGTTCAGGTTGTCCAGGCCCTGCTGCGCGGCGAGCTGCAGCATGCCGCGGCTCTCCGGCTCGTCCATCTCGCCGTCACCGAGGAAGGCCCAGACGTTCTGCTGGCTCGTGTCCTTGATGCCGCGGTTGTGCAGGTAGCGGTTGGTCCACGCCTGGTAGATGGCCGAGGCCGGGCCGAGACCCATGGAGACCGTGGGGAACTCCCAGAAGTCCGGCATGAGGCGCGGGTGCGGGTAGGACGGCAGGCCGCCGCCCGCGTGCGACTTCTCCTGGCGGAACCCGTCGAGCTGGTCCGCCGAGAGGCGGCCCTCGAGGAACGCGCGGGCGTAGACGCCGGGGCTCGCGTGACCCTGGAAGTAGACCTGGTCACCGCCGCCCGGGTGGTCCTTGCCGCGGAAGAAGTGGTTCAGGCCCACCTCGTACAGCGTCGCGACGGACGCGTAGGACGAGATGTGCCCGCCGACCCCGATCCCGGGGCGCTGCGCGCGCGTGACCATGACGGCCGCGTTCCACCGGTTCCAGCTGCGGTAGCGGCGCTCCATGGCCTCGTCGCCGGGGAAGTACGGCTCTTCGTGCACACCGATGGTGTTGACGTAAGGGGTGTTCACCGACGTCGGGATCGCCACGTTGCGCTCGCGTGCTCGCTTGAGCATGTTGAGCAGGACGTAGCGGGCGCGGGGGCCGCCACGGTCGTCGATCAGTCCGTCCAGGGACTCGACCCACTCGCTCGTCTCAGCGGGGTCGATGTCCGGTACTTGGCTGAGCAGACCGTTGATCAGCGGTCCGGTCTCGTCAAACGAAGCCACCAGCAACCTCATATCTTGTTCGGAGCGGTATTCGGATTGAATCACGGCGCGGTACACCGTGCCCGCTCACCTCCAGCCACTCCTGCGCGGCGGTAGCAGTCGCTGGTGGCGACTGTGCCTCCACACTCTCGGGTGGTCGAACCATTCTGTTACCCCGCGGCCTGGAAGTCACACCACAAGGGGGTCAAGAGAGCGTGATCTCCACGACACAAGAGTGTGTGCGTCCGGTGCGCAGAGCGTGGAGGAGCGGTTCTGGCGTGGGTCCTCGTCCGTCCGCCGGGCGCCACCGTGGTCTCGACGCGGCCCGACGGCGGCACGTCCGTCGCGCGCTCGGCGAACCTCCCGTGGCGCGCCGACGTTGTGCCGAGTGCCGAACACCGCAACACTGGTGCAACTGCACGGTGAAGAGGCCCGAGCGACGCACCCGCCTCTGCTGAGGCACGCGGGAGTGGTGTGGGCTACCTTTGCCAAGCAGGTCACAGATCATCGAGCAGTACGAAGAAGGGAAAGAGACACAAGTGGGAGCGACGCCGGACCCCCAGGGTGCAGGACGCCTGGGGTTCCTCTCTGGCCATGTGGTGCAGGAGTTCGGTTGGGGTGAGGACGTCGACGACGACCTCCGCGCCGAGATCGAGGAGCTCGTCGGCTCCGAGCTGGTGGACGAGGACTACGGAGACGTCACCGACGGTGTCGTGGTCTGGTGGCGCGAGGACGACGGCGACCTGACCGACATGCTCGTCGACGTCCAGACGGTCCTCGACGACGGCGGTCTCATCTGGATCTTCACGCCCAAGGCGGGCCGCGACGGCCACGTGGGCCACAACGACCTCCAGGAGGCCGCGACCACGGCCGGCCTGCACGCCACGAGCACCTTCGCGATCGCACCGGACTGGTCCGCGACCAAGCTCGGCACGCGTGGCCGTGGCCGCTGAGGCCCCCGAGCTGACGGTCCGGCCGGGCGACCTCGCCCCCGACTTCACGCTCACCGACACGCACGGCACCCCGGTCCACCTCGCGGACCTGCGCGGTCGGCCCGTCCTGCTCGTGTTCGTGCCGTTCGCCTTCTCGGGCACGTGCACGAGCGAGCTGTGCGAGCTCCGCGACAACATCGCGGACTTCGAGACCGCGGGCGTCTCGCTCTACGCGATCTCGTGCGACCCCGTCTTCTCGCTCAAGGCCTGGGCCGCGCAGGAGGGGTACACGTTCGACCTCCTCTCGGACTTCTGGCCGCACGGCGAGGTCGCCCGCCAGTACGGGGTGTTCGACGCCGAGCGCGGCCTCGCGATCCGCGGCAGCTTCCTGATCGACGCAGAAGGCGTCGTGCGGTGGTCCGTCGTGAACCCTCGCGGGCAGCGCCGGGACCTCGCGGGGTACCGGGCGGCGCTCGCGGAGCTCTGACCCGCCCCCTCTCGACGGGCGTGCCGTGGCCTCGTGCCGTGGTACGCCCGTCGGTTGTTCCTGGCCGGGTCCACCCGTGGCAGCCGTACGCCGTCGGGCACGGGATGCCCGATGTGCGGCGGATGTGCGAGGCAGGGCCGGTGACCCGGTAGGCTGTGCACCGCTGTTCTGGGGCCTGTAGCTCAGTTGGTTAGAGCGCCACGCTTACACCGTGGATGTCGGGGGTTCGAGTCCCTCCGGGCCCACCCCAGCTCTCGCTCGGCGAGGGCGTGCGAGGTCGAGCGAACGCCAGGCTCCCTCGCCCCCTGCCCGCCGCACCGCCTGCGTCCTGTCGACCACGGGTCGGAGGCAGCCAGCACCACGCCGGACCCGGCCACCGGGGCCGCGCGGCGCCGTCGGGCGGGGAGGGGGCCGGCCGCGGCGGGCGTCCCCGACCGATTCACCCGGCCGCTCTCCACTGGCAGCATCGACGCCTGTCGGTGGCTTCTCCTACTGTGACCGACGACGCCGCGCCGACGGAGCGCGGCGGCCTCCGGACGCGGTCCGGCGGCCCGGAGGAGACGGTGGGACGCGTGTTCGACAAGATCAAGGGTTGGCTCCAGGGAGACCACGACGGCGCGGTCGAGGGCGGCGGCACGGCGCCCGGCCGTGCAGAGGGTCGGCGGCGCGCCGAGCCCTCGGCTCGGCTGGTCGACGGACTGAAGATCCTGGACGCGGCCACCGAAGGTCTCGCGGCCCGCGCGATCGCCTACGTCCACACGGGTGACGGACCGGAGCTCGTGACCGAGCTGTCGCAGCGCACCGACGACGCGGTGGACCGGTTGCTCAACCGGCCCGCGACGCTCGGCGCCTGGACGTACACGACCCAGGCCGAGGACAAGGCCATCAAGGAGCGCGTGCCCGGCTGGAACGTCAACAAGGGTGCCACCGCCCGCAGCAACCTGTACACGCTGACCGAGCCCGTCGGCATCGACGCGCTCGTGCGCCTGGGCCGCCTGCTCGCGGCCGTCTCGCCCGACGTCTCCCGGGCCTCCGACCGGCTCCCGGCCTGGTTCGCCGCCCTCCTGACCGACGTCGCCAAGACGTGCGGCGACCGCCGCACCACGGGCAAGAACGGCAAGCCGGGCGTGCGCAGCCAGTGGACCCCCGAGCTCCTGACCGCGATCCTGCGCGACGGCGGCGTGGCCGAGGAGAACATCCCGACCGCCGTCGTGGCGGGGATCTTCGACCGCCCCGTCACCGCGGACTACTACGGCGACCCGCTCGCGGTGTTCGCGGCGCAGCCCGGTGTCGAGGAGTACCTGGTCGCGCACCCAGCCGACGTCGCAGCGGTCGCACCCCTGCTGCGCGCGACCGGCAAGGTCGAGCTCCTGCAGTTCCTGCGGACCCGGCCCGCCGCGCTGGACGCGTTCGTCGGGCTCGTCGCCCAGCTCGCGACCGACAACGCCAAGTCCGTGCGCGAGGAGGCTGCCGGGAACCTCGCGGCCCTGCCCGCCGAGCGCCAGGTCACGCTCCTCGAACCCCTGCTCACCACGATGCCCGCGAGCCGGCTCGGGGGACTCGTGACCCACCTCGTCGGGGTCGAGGGCGGCATCGACGCCCTGCGCCGCGCCCATGCGGCCGATGGCCGGGGCGCGCGCGGCACGTTGCTGTCGAACGCGATCGAGCGGGCCACGGCCCTCGACGTCGCGACGGTCGTCGTCGACGAGCCCCTCGACGTCCCGCCGTTCACGCCCCTGCCCGAGGTCGCCCTCGGCGACGCGTTCGTGCGCTCGGCCCGCGACGCGGTGGACCGCAGGCTCGCTGCGGCCCGCGACGAGCTCGCCGCGCTCGAGGCGCTCCCCCAGGCCGAGGCCCAGAGCTGGCGCCTGTCGCACGCCCGGGGAGCCGTCAAGGATCTCGCGGCCATCACCGACGACCACCTCACGCAGGTCGCGCAGTACCTCTCGGGCGCCCTGACCAAGGTGCCGCCGCGCACCGTTCTCGTCGAGCTCCAGGCCCCCGCGATCCGGGGCCGGCTCGACGGTCTGACCATGCTCCACGACATCCGCTTCGCGCGCTCGCACGGTGGCGGCAGGCAGCGCTACCCCTGGTACCAGCTCAACGCGACGACCGACATCGCGGTCGACCTCCGGGTCCTCGCCGACGGGGTCGAGCGGGCCGGTGTGCAGGACTCCGAGTCGGCCGTCGCCGAGCTCGTGTTCGACTCCTGGTTCGCTCGCGGGACGTTCGCCCCCGAGCACCTGTGGCCCTACTTCGCCGAGCACCCGCGCGCGCTCGACACGATCCTGGGGCTGCGGCCGTCGGGCACGGTCCAGACGTACAGTCGTTCGGAGCGGCTCGAGGTCGCGCTCACGATCCTCGGCGGGTTCCCGACGATCCCGAACCGCTACCTCCCGCGGCTGGCCGAGCTCGCGCTCGGCGAAGGCAAGACGCACCGCGTCGCGGCGCAGAAGGTGCTCGAGTCGCGCGTCGGGGCCCGCGAGCTGGCCGAGCAGGGCCTGCGCGACGGGAAGGCCGAGATCCGCGTCACGGCCGCCGTCTGGCTCCAACGCCTCGGCGACCCGGCAGCGGTCCCGGCATTGCGAGCCGCGCTCGCCAAGGAACGTCGCGAGGTGGCCCGCGCCGCGCTCCTCGGGGCCCTCGAGGCGCTCGGTGACGACATCGCCCTCGAGCTCGCACCCGCGACGCTGCTCGCCGAGGCGACCAAGGGCCTCAAGGCCAAGGCACCCGCGAGCATGGCCTGGTTCCCGCTCGACGGTCTGCCCGCGCTCCGCTGGGCCGCCGACGGCGAGCCCGTGCCCGTCGAGGTCGTGCGCTGGTGGGTCGTGCTCGCGGTCAAGCTCAAGGACCCCAGCGGACTGGGCCTGATCGCGCGCTACGAGTCCCTGCTCGACGACGAGAGCCGCGCGGCGCTCGGCCGGTTCGTGCTCGACGCGTGGATCGGCAAGGACACCCAGGGCCCGACTGCCGAGGAGAGCCGGGCTTACGCGGACGGCGAGGCCCAGCAGCGGTACGACCGCTACCAGCACTGGTACAAGCAGCACCCCCAGTACTACGAGGCCGAGGCCTCGCGGACCGTGGACCAGCACCACCAGGACGCGTTCCGTGAGCACCAGGCGAACTACCTCGGGTCGGCCATCGCCGACAAGGGGCTGCTCGCGCTGACCGTCGGCATGCCCGGCGCTGACCTGACGCGTGCCGTGCAGCAGTACCTCAAGACGCACATCACGCGCCGTGCACAGATCGAGGCCCTCGTGCGGGCGCTCGCGGCCAACGGCGATCCCGCGTCGATCCAGCTCCTGCTGTCCGTGGCGCGGCGTCACCGCCAGGCCACGGTGCAGGCGGCCGCGCAGCAGCTCGCCGAGGACCTGGCCGAACGACGGGGCTGGTCCGCCGAGGAGCTCGCCGACCGTACCGTGCAGACCGCGGGCTTCGAGGACGACGGCATCCTGCACCTCGACCTCGGGTCACGCGAGTACACGGGGCGCATCACGCCCACGTTCACGCTCGAGCTCACCAACGACGCGGGCAAGGTCGTCAAGGCCTTGCCCGCGCCCCGCGCGGACGACGACCCCGACCAGGTCAAGGCCGCCAAGTCGCAGCTCTCGACGAGCCGCAAGGAGCTCAAGGCCGTCGTCGCGCTCCAGACCCAGCGCCTCTACGAGGCCATGTGCACGGGGCGCGAGTGGCCCGTCGCCGACTGGCTCGAGTTCGTGGCCGGGCACCCCGTCATGTCCCGGCTCGCGGCCGGGCTCGTGTGGCTCGAGAACCCCGGTCCGGACCAGCGGGCGTTCCGACCGGGCGACGCCGGAGCGCTCATCGACGTCGACGACGAGGACGTGACCCTCGCGCAGGGAGCGACGGTCTCGGTCGCGCACGGCGTGCTGCTCGGCGCGGACGAGGCCGGTCGGTGGCGCGAGCACCTCGCCGACTACGAGATCCGGCCGCTGTTCGACCAGCTCCAGGTGACGGTGCCCGTGACGGACCGCAGCGCGACCGCGATCAGCGACCGCAAGGGCTGGCTCACGGACAGCTTCACGGTCCGCGGGCGGGCGACCAAGCTCGGCTACGCGCGGAGCCAGGCCGAGGACGGCGGCTGGTTCTCGGGCTACGAGAAGGCGTACCCGAGCGTCGGGATCACCGCGGTCATCGAGTTCACGGGCGCGTTCCTGCCCGAGGAGAACATCCCCGCGGCGATCACCGACCTCGTGTTCCGCCGCTCGACCCGGGCCTACGGGCAGAGCGCCGAGGCGCGCCTCGCGGACCTGCCGCCCGTCCTCGTCGCGGAGTCCTACCGCGACTACCTGACCGTCGCTGCCGGTGGCAGCTTCGACGCCGCCTGGGAGAAGAAGAGCGCATGGTGACCACCCCGACCCCCTCGGCGAGCACCCACGACGAGGCAGCGGTCCTCGACCGCGGCCCTGCCCAGGAGATCCGCCCGCCCGCCGAGGTGCGTTTCGCGGACGAGCTCGCGGTCCTCGAGGCGGCCGACCGGGCCAAGGGCTCCGAGCTGCCGCCCGGGTGGCGGCTCAGTCCACGGGCCGTGCGCGCCTTCGTCGTGGGCGACGCCGAGCTCGGGGTGCGACGGAAGTTCTACGGTGACGACCCGCTCGTGGACCGAGCCGTCGTGTCCTTGCTCGGCCGCCAGGGACTCATGCTCGTGGGGGAGCCCGGTACCGCGAAGTCGATGCTGTCCGAGCTGCTCGCGGCCGCCGTGAGCGGGACGTCGAACCTCACGGTCCAGGGCACCGCGGGCACGACCGAGGACCACGTCCGCTACTCGTGGAACTACGCGCTGCTCATCGCCGAGGGACCCAGCGAGCGCTCGCTCGTCCCGTCGGCCGTCCAGCAGGCCATGAGCGCCGGGAAGGTCGTCCGGTTCGAGGAGATCACGCGCTGCGCGCCCGAGATCCAGGACACCCTCGTCTCGATCCTCTCCGAGAAGCAGCTCATGATCCCCGAGCTCGGCAGCGAGGCGCGGGTCTCGGCCCGCCCCGGGTTCAACGTGCTCGCAACCGCGAACCTCAAGGACCGGGGAGTCCACGAGATGTCGGCGGCGCTCAAGCGACGGTTCAACTTCGAGACGATCAAGCCCCTCACTGACCGCCAGTTCGAGATCGACCTCATCGAGGCCCAGCTCACGGCCGAGCTGGGCCCGGCGGGCGAGCGCCCGCCGCTCGCGCGAGACGTCCTGGACGTGCTCGTCACGGCGTTCCAGGACCTGCGGACCGGGGCCACGAGCAACGGTGCGCCCGTCAAGCGTCCCGAGACCGTCATGTCGACGGCCGAGGCCGTGAACGTCGCGGTCGCCGCGTCGCTCGAGGCCCGCTACCTGGGCGACGGCACCGTGACCCCGGCCGAGGTCGCGCGCCAGCTCGCGGGCGTGGCCTCCAAGGGCGACGAGGAGGACGCCCGGCGGCTGCGGCACTACGTCGACAACGTGGTGCGCGAACGGGCGCGACGTGACCCGCGCTGGAAGTCCTTCCTCTCCGCGGCGGAGTCCCTGTGGCAGTAGCGCAGGCGCCGGCGCGAGCCGCGTGGGGTCGTGCGCCCGAGCGCATGCAGGCCGCCGCCGCCGCGGTCCAACGCCTGCGGGCCGACGGGATCTACCTCGCGCCGGTCCGCCACCACAGCCCGGCGTGCGCGCTCGCGGTCGGGGCGCTCGTCGAGGAGGTGCGGCCCGCCGTCGTGCTCGTCGAGGGGCCCGAGGAGTACGGGCGGCTCCTGCCCGCGCTGCTCGACCCGCGCACACGTCCGCCCGTCGCGGTCCTGAGCCTGGGGACCGAGGGCGGCGGCGCGGGCTTCTACCCGCTCGCCGAGTTCTCGCCCGAGTGGGTGGCTCTGCGCACCGGGGCCCGGCTGGGCGCGGAGGTCGCGTTCGTCGACCGGTCGTGGGGCGCGCGCGCCACCGGCGACCGGTCCGGCGAGGTGGCCGGAGGAGTCGCACCCGACGACGGCACGGAGGGAGCAGGCGACGACGCGTTCGCCCGCACGCTCCAGTCCGAGCGCAACCTCGCGCACTCGCGGACGATCGCCGCGGTCGCCGAGCGGCTGGGGTGCCGCGACCACGACGAGGTGTGGGACCACCTCTTCGAGGCACGCACGAGCGAGCGGCTCGCGGACTGGCGCGAGCTGTTCGACGACGTGTTCGCGTGGGCAGGTCTCGCACGTCTCGACTACGAGGAGGAGGTGCTCGACGCCGACGGGTCGCTCGCGCGCGAGGCCCTCATGTCGGCCCGGGTCGCCGAGCACCGGGCCCGGGTCGAGGGGCCCGTGGTCGTGGTGACCGGCGCGTTCCACACGCTCGCGCTCGTCGAGGCGCTCACGGGCGCTCCCGAGGGCGAGGCGGTCCTGAGCCGCCGTCCCGCCGGGGGCTACGGCCCGCCGGCGTCGGCCGACGCCTGGCTCATCCGCTACGACCACGAGCGGCTCGACGGGCTGCGGGGCTACGGGGCGGGCATGCCGTCGCCCGGCTTCTACGAGCGGCTCTGGGCCGCGCACCGGGAGCCGGGTGGGCCGAGCGCGCTGGGCACGTCTCTGCTCGTGGACGTCGCCGCGGCCGCGACCGCGCGCGGGGCGCAGGTGAGCCTGGCCGAGATCGCGTCGGCGGCCGAGCAGGCGACCCGTCTCGCGGACCTGCGCGAGCGCCCGTGGCCGGGGCGGACGGACCTCCTCGACGCGCTCACGTCGTGCTTCGTCAAGGACGACGGCGGGCTCGACGTGGGTATCGGACGCCCGCTCGGGCAGGCGGTCGCCGAGGTGTTCGGCGGGCGCGCGCTCGGCGAGGTGCCGCCCGGCACCGCGTCGCCGCCGCTCGTGCAGCGCGCGAGGGAGCGGGCCGAGGACCTGCGTCTCGTGGTGACGGACTCGACGCCGCGTCGCACGCGTCTCGACGCGCGCCGCACGCCGCGCCACCGCGAGCGCCGGGCCTTCCTGGCGCTCATGGACTTCGTCGGCAGCGGGTTCGCACGCCAGGTCTCGGGGCCCGACCACGTCGCGGGGCGCGGCCTGGGGCTCCTGATCGAGGAGTGGGAGTACGCCTGGACGCCCCTCGTAGAGGCGTCGTTGGTCGAGCTCTCGCACCAGGGTGCGACGCTCGAGGCCGTCGCGGTGCACCGCCTCCACCGCCTCGAGCACGAGCTCGCGACGACGGGGCGCTCGGCGCTCGGTGTGGCCCGCCTCGTGGCCCAGGCCGTCGTCGCGGGACTGTCGGAGCATCTCGACCGCCTGGTCGCGCTCCTGCGCTCGACGCTCGACGTCGACCCCTCGCTCGAGTCCGTCGTGGGCGGGCTGCACCGCCTCGTGGACCTGTGGGACGCTCGCGTCGAGCTGGGCCTGGAGGACCACGCGGACGACCTCCTGGACCTGCTCGACCACGGCCTCGCCACCGTCGCCTACCTCGTCCCGGGCCTCGGTGCGGTCGACGCGGACGCGGAGCCTGCCGCCGTCGGGACGCTCGTCGCCCTGCGCGACCTCCTGCGGGAGGCGGGGCGCGCCGCACGCGCACCCGGTCCCGACGACGGAGCGGACCCCCGCAGGGCAGCGCGCCCCACGAGTGGTGCCGTACCCGCGACGGACCGAGCGGAACCCGTGCTCCGCGAGCTCGACCGGCTCCGCGGAGACCGCAGCGCGGCGCCCGGCGTCCGAGGTGCCCTCGTGGCGCTCGCCGCGACCGACGACGCCCTCGACGACGACGTCCTGGTCGCGGAGGTGCGTGCCCAGCTCAGCCCGGGCGCGGACCCGGTCGCCGCCGTCCGCTTCCTGGGCGGTCTGCTGCGCGTCGCCCCGGACCTCCTGCTGCACACCCCCGAGCTCTTCGACGCCGTCCACGCAGGTCTGCGGGACCTCGACGGGGACGCGTTCCTGGCCGTCCTGCCGGACCTGCGCCGCGCGTTCACGTGGCTCAAGCCCGCCGAGACGCACCGGCTCGCGCAGCAGGTCGCGACACGCACGGGCTCCCGGGCCGAGCGGATCGACGTGCACCTGGCCGCGACCGAACAGGACCTCCACGCCGGGCTCGCGCTCGAACGCGAGCTCTCCGCGATGCTCGCGCGCGACGGGCTCGGCACGTGGGTCGTCAGCACGTCGCAGCGCCCCCCTGCCAACCCTCCGTCCGACCAGGAGAACCTGCCGTGACCGTCCCGACCGCCCGTCCAGGGGCGACCGCCGAAGAGCTCGAGGCCGCGCGCCGCTGGCGGCTCGTCCTGGGCCGCTACGCCGCCCAGGAGCTCCCGCAGGACCCGGCCGACGCCGGTGTCGAGCGCGCGCTGCAGTACCTGTACGACCGCGAGTACGTCGAGCGCGGGCACCGCCTGGGCAAGGCGCCGGGCGGGCGCGGCGGCGGAGGGAGCCTCGACCCGTCGGCGCTCAAGGCTCTCGACTGGCTCGGCCAGGCTCGCACGCTCTTCCCGCGCGAGACGTTCGAGCGCATGCAGGTCGACGCCGTGAGCCGGTACCGGCTCACGGACCTGCTCGCCGACCCGGAAGCGGCCGAGGCCCTCGAGCCCAGCCGGGAGCTCGCGACCGCTCTCCTGCAGGTGCGCGGACGCCTCGACGAGCGCGCCGCCGCCGGGCTCCGCACGGTGATCGCGCGCGTCGTGGAGGACATCGTGCGACGGCTGCGCCCGCAGTTCGCGACCGCGCTCACCGGCCGCAAGGACAGGTCACGCCGCTCGGTGCACAAGGTCAGCCAGAACTTCGACGGCAAGCGCACCCTGGCGGCCAACCTCTCGCGCTACGACCCGGAGTCCGGGCGACTGATCGTGCAGGACGTGCGGTTCGTGTCGAGGGCGCGCCGCACGCTCACCTGGGAGGTCGTGCTGCTCGTCGACCAGTCGGGCTCCATGGCGGCCTCGCTGCTCTACAGCGCGGTGTGCGCGGGGATCATGTCGGCGCTGCCGGGGATCACGGTCAGGCTCGCGGTCTTCGACACCAACGTGGTCGACCTCTCGCACCTCGCGCACGACCCGGTCGCGGTCCTGCTGACCGCGCAGCTGGGTGGTGGTACCGACATCGCCAAGGCGGTGCGCTACGCCGAGCAGCAGGTCACGAACCCGAGCCGCACGGTCGTGGTGCTCGTGAGCGACTTCGAGGAGGGCGGCTCGGTCACCCAGCTCCTCGCGGGCGTGCGGCGGCTCGCGGAGTCCGGTGTCCGGATGCTGGGGCTGGCGGCGCTCGACGAGGCCGCGGAGCCCGTCTACGACCACGGGACGGCCCGCCGCCTCGCCGAGTGCGGCATGCACGTCGCGGCCCTCACGCCCGATCGGTTCGCCGAGTGGCTCGGGGAGGTGCTCGTATGACGCCGGACTGGCTCGCGGTCTTCGCGGGATACGACGACGCCGCGCTCGTCGCGCTCGCCAACGCGGGTCTGCTGCGTCGCGCCCGCAAGGACCTCGCGGCGGGCGACGTGTCGCTCACGTCGGAGTCCGCGGCCGAGGTCGTGGTCGCGTGCGGGAGCGCGGTGGTGCGGCTCGGGCCCAAGGGTCCGGTGGCGGCGTCGTGCTCGTGCCCGACGGCGGGCGTGTGCCAGCACGTGGTCGCGGCGTGCCTGTGGGCCCGCGAGCGCGAGCCCGGCGGCCCGCGGGAGCCCGCCGAACCGGCGCCGGCCACGGCCGACGAGGGCGTCGCCGCGGACCGAGGCGCGCGCGACCGTGCGACCGCCCCGGACGCCCTGGCCGACCTCCTCGCGCTCGAACCCGTCGCCGTGTGCCGGGCTGCGGGCAGGCCCGCGCTGCGACGGGTCGTCGAACGGCTCCCGGCCGCGCTGCTCGCCGGGCTCGCGCAGGACGGCCCGGGCGCGCCCGCCGCGTGCGAGGTCGCGGCCGACGGTGCGCGGCTCACGATCACGTGGACGGACGGCACCGGCACCCCGACCCAGGTCGTCTTCGTGGCCCCCGCGGGGTTCGCGGGCATGGTCGTCGCCGGTGCACGCTCGGCCGGCGAGCAGGCCGCAGCACGGCTCGAGGCAGTCGTCCGGGTCTTCGCCCGCGAGGGCAGGTCGTGGCCGTGGCCCCGTGAGATCGAGGCCGAACGCTCGGGCGAGCTGACCACGGCCCAGCGTGCGGGGATCGAGGAGGCGAGCGCCGTCGTCGGGCACGTGGTCGACGCCGGGCTGTCCCACCTCGGCGCCGACGCGGCCGACCGGCTGCGGGGCGCCGCTGCCCGCGCGCGGCTCGTGGGCCTGCTGCTGCTCCACCGGCTGCTGCTCGTCGCGGCGGGACTCGTCGACGGCCTCGCGACGCGCGACGACGACGTGAGCGAGTCCGACGCGCTCGGCGCCCTCGCCGAGGCGTGGGCGCTCGCGGCGGCGCTGCGGGACGCACCCGCTGGAGCCCTGCCCGACCTGGTGGGGGCACCAGTGCGCAGGTCCGCCGACGCGGAACCCGGCGACGAGCTCCCCGGTCGCCTGGTGCCGCTCGGCGTGCGGTGGTGGCAGGCACCCAGCGGTGCCCGCGGCCTGACGCTCACGGCCTGGGACGCACGCCACGGGACGTTGCGGACCGCGACGGTCGCGCGGCCATCTGGCGCGGACCCGACCTTCCGCCGGGACGTCGACCTGCCGCTGCTCTGGAAGGCGTCGGTCACCGCGGTGTGCGCGGGTCCGTTCGAGCTCGCCGACGCCGAGCCGCGGCCGGACGGGTCGATCAGCACGACCTCGCGCACGAGCCTCGTCCCCGGCGGGGGCTTCGACGTCGCCGAGCTGCGGGAGATCGCGCAGCACCTGGACGGGGTGACCGCCGGGACGGTCGGGTTCGGCCGGGCTCGGCGCCGCGTCCGTCTCGTCATGGTGCGCGAGACCGGGGCCGTCGGGGTCGACGAGGTCCGTCGCGACGTCACCTGGCCGGTCACGTCCGCCGACGGCGTCACGCACGTCCTGCGCGTCGGCGTCGAGCACGAGCGCAGCGTCGAGGCCCTGCTCTCGGTCGTGGCGTCGCGCAAGCAGGTGGTCGCGGTCCTCGTCGAGCGCGACGCCTCGAAGGGGTCGGAGGAGCCTGTCGGAGTGTTCCTACGGACCGGACAGGGGAGCGTCGAGCTCTTCTCCCCGTCGATGTCCCCGGCGTTCCGTGCGGTGAGCTGGACGGCGTTGCGCCGGCTGCGGGCGCGGATCGCCGCCCTGCACCGCGGCGCGGCGGTCCACGTGGCCGAACCGGAGCCGCGCGGACCGGTGACCCGCGTGTGCGAGCCCGCACGCGACGTCGTGGACTCCCTCGGCGCGACCGGACGCCGCAGGCTCACCGCGCACCAGCAGAGCGTGCTCGACGACCGGGCGCGGCTCGCCCACGACCTCGGGATGGTGACCGTGGGACGCACGATCGAGGCGCTGACGACCAGCACGACGACCGCGACGCTCCTCCGGGCACGCTTCGTGCTCGGACGGGCGGAGGCGCTCGCGGACGCGTAGCGCAGCGCCGCGACGTGTACGGGTGGGCGTGGCGTCTTCGCACCTCGCAGAGTTCTGGTCATTTTCGTCACGGCGTTTTCGGTGCCCTGAAGTGCATTCTTCGTTGCCCCAGGCGATGTGAAGATGATGTGTTTGAGGTGTCGACGTCCTGTTTGTGGCTCAATGATCGGCGAATTGTGCGCATAGTGTCCTGCGGGCCGGACGGGGGAAGACGTATCCGGCCGGAAGGATTCGGCGCACCGTCGATTTCTTCCGCCATGTGCGACCGATACCTGTGATCGGAGTTCCGTATGACGAAGTACGCAGCTTTCTACGTTCCCTTGACCGCCGCGGCGCTCGCCCTGACCGGCGGCGTGTCCGCGTGGGCGGCGCCCGCGAGCGCACCCACGAGCACCGCGGCGCTCGCCCCGGCGAGCATCCCGGCGGGCGCGCTCGAGCTCGCGCCTCCCGGCGGCGGATGGTCCTCCGAAGGGGGTACCGGCCCTGAGCACCGGGGCGAGATCGCCTCGACGTGCGCGTCGACGCCGACGAGCAGGCAGTCGCCGGTAGACATCCGGCTGCGCTCCCTCACGGAGAGCCGCAAGGTCAAGGCGCCCGTGCTCGACTACGAGCGGTCCGCGTTCACGGTCCGCGACACCGGGGAGACCATCCAGGGCGACCTGACCACGGTCGGCTCCAACGCCATCACGCTCGACGGCACCCGCTACGAGCTCCGGCAGTTCCACCTGCACACCCCGAGCGAGCACACGATCGACGGCGAGCCGGTCGCGATGGAGCTCCACCTGGTGCACCAGAGCGCCGAGGGCGAGCTCGCGGTGCTCGGGGTGCTGCTCGAGCTCGGCCGGGAGAACGCAGCGCTCGCCGGGTTCTTCGACGCGATCCCGTCGGCCGCGGCCGCGACCTCGTCGGTCGCGCCCCGGCCTGTCGAGATCAACCCTGCGCACCTGGTGCCCGGGTGGTCGGACCTGATCCGCTACGACGGGTCGCTCACCACTCCGCCGTGCAGCGAGGGAGTGCTCTGGAACGTCTACGAACGTCCTCGGACGATCTCGACGTCCCAGCTCGCCGCCTTCACCGCGGTGCACCCGGAGAACAGCCGCCCGGTGCAGCCGCTCAACGGTCGGAGCCTGTTCGAGGTCGACGCGGACTGACGCCTCGTCCGGCGGGAAAGGCGTTCGGTCGCCGACTTCTGGTCGGCGGCCGGGCGCCTTTCCTCTACCGGCTCCGGAGGTGCAAAGGGGAATGCTCTCGTTCGGCGGGCGGATTTCTGGATCCGTCGTTCAGGAATCGCCGACAATATCTGTGATCGTGACGGCGCGTATCGATGGCCCCGGCAGGCGGGCAGCGGGAAGCCCCGGATGTCAGACCCTCGCGGCAGACTCTGGGTCGTGTACTCGGTCCCGCTCCGCACGTCGTCCGCAGACCCGGGCGTCGTCGACGTCGAGGACCTCGACCCCCGCGGCGGCCGGCAGCGCCCCGCCCCGCGCCGCGCGACCTGGCCGGGTGCCGTCCTCGAGCAGCCCGACCCCCCGAGCCCCGCGGTGGACACGGCCACCCCCGGCGCGCCCCCGGCCGCGACGCCCACGACCCGCTGGGTGTGGGACGACACCAACCTCTGGTACCCGGCCGCCCTCGCAGCGGGCCTGCGCGTCGAGCGCGCGCACGACCTGCGCCTGACCCGGGCCGTCCTGCGGCGGTCGGTCCTCACGACGAGCACGCCCCTGGCGCAGGCCCCGCGGGACGCCTGGGACGACATGCAGCCGGTCCCCACGGCCCCCGTCCCGGGGATCGAACGCCCGGACGCCCTCTTCGACCTGGGTGACCGGCGGGCCGTCGCCCCACCCGACCCGGTGGAGGAGCTGCGCCGACAGCTCGAGGCCGTCGCGACGTCGTCGGGCCCGGGACGGCTGCGCCTGCTGATCGCGGCCGAGTCCGCGGGCGCGCTCGTGGCCGCCGAGATGAGCCACGCCGGACTGCCGTGGCGCGAGGACCTGCACGACGCGATGCTCACCGGCATCCTGGGTGCGCGGCCGCCGCTCGGACTGCGGCCCGCGCGGCTCGAGGCCCTGGCCGAGCACGTGCGTGCGGCGCTCGACGCGCCCGCCCTGAACCCCGACTCGGCGCCCGAGCTCCTCAAGGCCCTCGAGTACGCGGGCGTCGGCGTGAGGTCGACGCGCAAGTGGGACCTCGAACGCGTCGACCACCCCGTCGTCGCGCCGCTCCTCGAGTACAAGAAGCTCAGCCGCCTCCTGACCGCCAACGGCTGGAACTGGCTCGACACCTGGGTGCGGGACGGCCGCTTCCGGCCCGAGTACGTCGTCGGAGGAGTCGTGACCGGACGCTGGGCCGCCAACGGCGGGGGAGCCCTCCAGCTCCCGCACCAGGTCCGCTCGGCCGTGGTCGCGGACCCCGGGTGGAAGCTCGTCGTCGCCGACGCCGCACAGCTCGAACCCCGGGTGCTCGCCGGTCTCTCAGGCGATCTCGTCATGGCCGAGGCCGGGCGCGGTGGCGACATGTACCAAGGCATCGTCGACACGGGTGCGGTCGAGACGCGCGCCCAGGCCAAGATCGGCATGCTCGGCGCCATGTACGGCGGGACGACGGGCGAGAGCGGGCGCATGCTCCCACGGCTCGCGAAGGCGTTCCCGCGTGCTCTCGACCTCGTCGAGCAGGCTGCGCGGGCGGGCGAGCGCGGCGAGATCGTCACCACGCGCCTCGGCCGGAGCTCGCCCCCACCCGGGTCGGGCTGGGACGAGACGCAGGGCAGCGCGTACGACGAGTCCGCGTCGAGCGACGCCCAGTCCCGGGCCCGCAGCCAGACCCGCGCCTGGGGCCGGTTCACCCGGAACTTCGTGGTGCAGGGGACGGCCGCCGAGTGGGCGCTGTGCTGGATGGCCTCCCTGCGCGGGCGCCTCGCCGCGATGCCCGGGGCGGCGCGGCCGGGACGCGCCCCCGCGCCCTTCACCGAGCAGCCGCACATGGTGTTCTTCCTGCACGACGAGATTATCGTGCACGCCCCCGCAGAGCTCGCCGAGCAGGTCGCGGACGAGATCCGGGCCGCGGGCGCAGAGGCCGGGAAGCTGCTCTTCGGAGACTTCCCCGTCGACTTCCCGCTCACGGTCGCGATCGTCGACGACTACTCGCAGGCGAAGTAGCGCTCTCGCTCAGGCGGCCCGCGGCTCGCCCCGGTACGTCCCGACCGACCAGAGGTTGCCCTCGGGGTCCGCGAGCACCAGCTCACGGCTGCCGTAGTCGGTCTCGCGCAGGGGAGCGAGCACCGCGCCGGCGCGCTCCGCCCGGCCCGCGATCTCCTCGATCCCGGTCCCGCTGCCGGGCTCCCCGGCGACCACGTAGCCGCCGAACGCTCCCGGCGGACGTGACCACTCGCCGTCGGGCTTGAACGAGCCCAGCATGATGCCGCCGCCCGGCGGCCAGTCGAGCTGGGCGTGCGCGACGCCCCCGTCGCCGGTCATGACCGTGTTGCGTCGGAAGCCCACCACGTCGACGAGGAAGTCGATCAGCCCGGACGCGTCGTGCGCCTGGAGGGTGGGCCAGACCTGAGCCGGGGGTGCCTGTGTCGTGTACGTGTCCATGACCTCAGCCTGCTCGCGGTGCACCGCCCCCGGCTTGGATGTTTGCGCGCTCCTCGGCGAGCCACGCCGTGGGGCTCAGGCCCGCGAACGCGTGGAAGTCACGCACCAGGTGGGAGTGGTCGGCGTACCCGGTGCGGGCCGCGACGTCCGCGAGGCGCGGGCCCGACGGCGCCAGGAACCCCGCGCGCACCTCGTCCCTGGCCGCGTCGAACCGGACCAGGCGGCACGCCGCGCCGGGGCTCAGGCCGAGCTCGGCCGAGAAGAGCGACGTGAGCTGGCGAGGGCTGAGCCAGACGTGCGCGGCGACGTCGGGCACGGACACCCGGCCGCCCCGGCGCAGGATGTGGCGCCACGCCTCGGCGACCTCGACCCGGACCGGTCCGAGGCCAGGGCTGCGGGCAGCGGCCACGCGACGCAACGCCTCGCCGACGAGCGTGAGCCGCTCGTCCCACGACGCCGTCCCGCCGACCCGCTCCCGCAGGTCGCGCGAGAGAGGGCCGAGCACGTCGTCGGCGTCGGTCACCATGCCCAGCTCGCGAGGCGGCACGCCCAGCAGCGCGCGGCTCGCGAGCGGGTCGAGCGCGAGCTGGACACCCTCCTGGTGCGCGGGCTGATGGATGTAGGCGGGGGACAGGTGCAGCCCCCCGACGAGCGAGGAGTACCGGTGCAGCGGTGCGTCACCGGGACCCGTCGCGGTGGGTACAGGACCGTCGAGGCTGATGACGAACGTCAGCCACGGCGAGGGCAGCCCACGGTGGACCGAGGGGGCCTCGTCCGAGATCTCGTAGCCCAGGATCGAGCCGACCGCGGACCCCAGCGGCCCGGTCGGGGAGGCGCGCACGTAGTGCTGTCCCATGCCCCCACGGTAGGTCGCGGGGGTCGCTCGGCGCGCGTCGTCGCCGGCCCGCGGCGGATAGCCTGGTCCCGTGACCGCACACCCCACGCTCGCCGACGTCGTCCGGACCCTCGAGGCGCTCTACCCGCCGTCGACCGCGGAGGGGTGGGACGCCGTCGGGCTCGTCACCGGGGACCCTGCCCAGCCCGTGCGCAAGATCCTCTTCGCGGTCGACCCCGTCGCGACCGTCGCCGACGAGGCGATCGAGTGGGGCGCCGACCTGATCGTGACCCACCACCCGCTCTTCCTGCGGCCCGTGCACTCGATCGCCGCGACGACGTTCAAGGGTTCGCTCGTGCACCGCCTCGTGCGGGCCGGGACCGGGCTGTACGTCGCGCACACCAACGCCGACGCCGCGCCGCGCGGGGTCGCCGACGCGCTCGCGGACGCGATCGGCCTCGTGGACCGGACGCCCCTCGTCCCGTCCGCACCCGACGGCGCCGCCGCCCTCGCGGAGACCGGCATCGGACGGGTGGGCCGCCTCGAGGAGCCGACGACGTTGCGCGCCTTCGCCGAGCGTGTCGCTGCCGCGCTGCCCGAGACCGAGCAAGGAGTGCGCGTCGCGGGCGACCTCGACGCGACCGTGCGCACCGTGGCCGTCGTCGGCGGCTCGGGCGACTCGCTGTTCGACGCCGTCCGCAGCGCGGGCGCCGACGTCTACGTCACCGCGGACCTGCGCCACCACCCCGCGTCCGAGCTGCGCGAGCGCGCCGAGTTCGAGGGGGGCGCCGCGGGCGGGCCGTTACTCGTCGACGTCGCGCACTTCGCGAGCGAGTGGCCCTGGCTGCGCTACGCGGCCGCCGACCTGACCGAACGGCTCGCAGATACGGGTACGGTGGATACCCGCGTGAGCGTCCGCCGGACCGACCCCTGGACCGCCCGGATCGGCTCCGCGCACCGCGCCTGACACGGCGCCCCACAACTGCATCGAAAGGAACGCATCCTGTGAGCACTGCACCCCCCGAGGACCAGCGACGACTGCTGGAGGTCCAGGCACTCGACACCCGCCTGCAGCAGCTCACGCACAAGCGCGCCTCCCTGCCCTCGATCGCCCGCATCGCGGAGCTCGACGCGCAGATCTCCGACCTCAGCACCTCGCTCGTCGCGTCCCGCACCGCCGTGAGCGACCTCAAGCGAGAGCTCACCAAGGCCGAGGGCGACGTCGAGCAGGTCCGCAACCGCGCGGCGCGCGACCAGACCCGCCTCGACTCCGGCCAGGTCGGCGCCAAGGACGCCCAGGCGCTCGTCGGTGAGCTCGAGTCGCTGTCCCGCCGCCAGGGAGTTCTCGAGGAGATCGAGCTCGGCGTCATGGAGCGCCTCGAGGCCCACGAAGAGGCGCTCGCCAAGCTCGACGCCGCCAACGACGAGCTCGTCGCCGCCAAGCGCGAGGTCGAGGCCGAGCGCGACGCACAGCTCGCCGAGGTCGACGCCGAGGTCGCGACCGTCACCGCCGCACGCGCCAAGGCCGTCGACGGGATCGACGCCGGGCTCGTCACCCTCTACGACCGCCTGCGCAACCAGCTCGGAGGCCTGGGCGCCGCCGTGCTCAACGGCCGCCGCTGCGAAGGCTGCCGCCTCGAGCTCAACCCGTCCGACGTCGCCGCGATCAAGGCCAAGGGACCCGAGCAGGTCGCGCGCTGCGAGGAGTGCTCGCGCATCCTGGTGCGGCTCGACGCCTGACCCGTCCTGCTGCGGCCTGAGGCCCTGTCCCCGTCGTCGGGGGCGGGGCCTCGGTGGTTTCCGGGGGGTTCTGCTGGGGGCGGTGTGCCGGGGCGGGGGCGGGGTCGGTGCCGGGGCGGGTCGCCGAGAACGAGGTTGAGGTCGTTGCGGGGCGGTTGACGGCCTCAAGGTCGTGGTCGAAGCGGCGGAAGGTCGTGGTCGGGGTTCCCGTTCCGATGGATGGCAGTGGCTGCTGGGTGGTTGCGGAACGAGGCGTCGAGTGGCAGTTCGGGTGGTCGGGACGAGGGTGTGGGCGACCTGAACTGCACACTCGGTGGGCGTGGTCATGCCCGGTCTCGGGCTTGAGGGCGTCGGTGCCGAGCATGCGGTTGGCGTCGTGTTCTTCGGGGGTCTCGGCGTCGAACATGCTGTTGGCGTTGAGATTGGGCCGGATTGGGACGCCAACCGCATGCTCGGGTGACGGTAGCCGCATCTTCGGCTCGTGCTGGGTGCTGGGTGTTGGGCTGCGGGTTGCGGGTTGCGGGGCGGGACCAGCGTGGGCGAGAGATTGATGGTTGTCCACAGCCTGGGACGAGGGGTTCCGGTGGGGTGGTTTGACCCGTTAGGTTCCTGGGGAGGCAGGGGCGGTGTGGCCCTGTGCCGGGTACCTACCGAGGGGGCAGGGATGGGTTCGCAGGGGTTGGCCGGGCGCGGCAGACGGCGTGCCGCACAGGTCGTGGGCTGGGAGGGTCCGGGAAGCGGTCCTGCTCCCGCTGCAGGTGCACGACGGCGTCGGGGTGCGCTGGTGCTGATGGGCGCGGTGCTCGCCAGCCTGGTGGCGGGGTGTTCGTCGACTGATCCGGTGATCGAGTCGCCGGCACCGGTGGTGAGTGAGGAGCCGAGCCCGACGCCCACGTCGACACCGACGGCGACAGGGCCGGTCAAGCCCGAGAGGCCAGCGGACATGGACCGTACCGACGAGGTCGGGGCTGCTGCGGCGGCGACGTACTTCCTGGAGCTCTATCCGTATGTCATGGCGACCGGCGATCTGACGGAGTGGGACGCCATGACCTGGGCGGAACTCTGCGGATTCTGCACCGCGGTGCGAGACCAGGCGCAGGAGATCTCTCGTGATGGAAACACCTATGTCGGGGGCGCGGTCGATGCCGAGGTGATCAGGACTTACGCTCTTGACGATCTGGTTGGCGGCTACCCCCTAGACGTCCAGGTCGCGATCGCGAGCGCGGTTCTCCTTGATCCGTCGGGAGTGGAGGTTGATCGTCAGGAAGCGCAGTCCGACCCGTACCGGGTTGAGTTGCTGCATGACGGCACCACATGGCGTCTCCTAACGGTTTCGACCGAGATGCCAGTCTCGTGACCCTTGGGGCCGTGGCGACGGCGGTGACAATCTCGACCCTTATCGGTGGCCTCCTTGTAGCATCGAGCTCCATCGACTTCGATAGCAAGGCGGAGAAAGACTCAATCGACGTCAAGGCTGTCGATGTGTCCGCCGACGGATCCGCGCATCGGCCGCGGAATGCGGATGGTTCGCCAGCGTCGGAGGAGTTTCGGCGGATGCCCGCGTCGATCTGTTTCACGGATGACTTCCCGACGACCAAGGGGCAGGTGGGGGCGTGCGGGCCGGGGGAGCGTGAGGGGGCACTGGTCGTGGCGTGCGACGCGGAGCAGGTGGCGCTGGACCCGATCTTCAAGCGGACCTGGGTCAACAACCCGGACGGCACGATCAGTGGCCTGTCCGGCTGGGAGCTGCAGAACCCGGCCGATCCGGGGGACTGCCTGGCCGCAGTGGACCTGGTGCCCCTGGCCGAAGCCGAGTTCCAGCGCCTGACGATCGCCCCGTCCCCGGTCACGATCCAGCCCCCTGACGGGTGGACCCTGGTCAACGTCGACACGATCACCTACACCAGCCCCACACCCCAGACGTTCACGACGACCCTGCTGGGTATCCCCGTCACGATCGAGGCCACGCCGGTCAGCTTCACCTGGAACTACGACGACGGCACCACGCCCGTGACGACCTCGGACCCGGGCCAGGCCTACCCCTATCACACCGTGGCGCACGTCTACACCCAGGAAGCGACCGCGACCATCACCTTGGCCACGACCTGGCAGGGCCGCTTCCAGATCACCGGCTCCGCCACCTGGACCCCCATCACCGGCACCGCCCACACCACGACCACCGCCCCGCCCCTGACCGTCCACGAAGCCCGCTCCCGCCTCGTCACCGAGCCCCTCGACTGAACGAGATGCTGCTCGTTGTCGCCCGGCAGCACTCACGAGCGACAACGAGCAGCATCTCGGTGCCAGCCAGCGACCCAGCCAGCCAGCGACCCAGCCAGCCAGCGACCCAGCCAGCCAACGACCCGGCGAGCCAGCGGCCCCGCAGCCAGCCGCTGCGGGGAGTGCCTCCAACGCCGTCGGTTCGACGCCAGCAGCCGGCGCGAGGAACACTGAGGCGACCGCTCGGTGCGGGTCCCGGCCATGAACGGCGACTCAGCGGGGTCCGGACAGCGACGTTCGCCCGGGACGGACGGCCGGTCAGACCGACCGACCGGACAGACCGACCGACCGGTCAGACCGACCGACCGGACAGACCGACCGGCCGACCGGTCAGACCGACCGGGCACACCGACCGAGCGGATCGACAGGACGATGGCAGACGTGGAGGACGAGGCATGGGTAGGACGTTGATCGTCGAGGCGGACGGGGGGTCGCGCGGCAACCCCGGTCCTGCGGGATACGGTGCGCTCGTCCGCGACGCCCTGACGGGCGAGGTGCTGGCTGAACGCGCTCGGTACCTCGGCGTCGTGTCGAACAACGTCGCCGAGTACTCCGGGCTGGTCGCGGGGCTCGACGCCGCGCGGAAGATCGACCCCGAGGCGCGCGTGGTCGTCCGCATGGACTCCAAGCTCGTCGTCGAGCAGATGTCGGGACGCTGGAAGATCAAGCACGAGGACATGCGGCGGCTCGCGGCCGAGGCGGCGCTGATCCTGCCCGCGTCGCAGGTCACCTACGAGTGGGTGCCGCGCGCCGACAACTCCGATGCCGACGCCCTCGCAAACCAGGTCATGGACTCGCGCGGTGAGATCGCCCACGACTACTCGGCGGCCGACACCACACCTGTGACCGACCAGGGGCAGGCGGACCCGGACCCGGCAGTCGAGGAGCCGGCCGACGCGAGCGGTGCGCCCGGTGCCGTCGCTGCTGGCCCTGGTTTCGACACACCCACGCGCCCCTCGGGGGCCCGCGCCCGGTTCGACGGTGCCGAGCCGTTGACCGTCGTCCTGGTCCGGCACGGCCAGACGCCGCTCACCGTCGCGGGGGCGTACTCGGGCTCATCGGTCCCTGGCCCGTCGCTCACGGCGCGGGGTCGGGTACAGGCCGCCCAGGCGGCCGACCTGATCTATCGCGTCGGTCGGGACCGCTGGACCGACCTGCCGAAGCCGACCGAGATCGTCGCGTCGCCCATGGTCCGTGCGCAGGAGACCGCGCGGGCGGTGAGCCGCCGACTGGGCCTGCACGTCCGCACCGACGAGCGCTTCGCCGAGGTCCACTTCGGCGAGTGGGAAGGGCTGACGGCTGGCCAGATCGCCGAGCGCTGGGACGGGCATCCCGAGCAGTGGCTCGTCTCGGGCACCGAGGTGGCGCCGGGCGGAGAGTCGATGGCTGACGTCGGGGACCGAGTCTGGGCCGGGCTGCAGGATCTTCTCGCGCAGGGCACCGGCCGGACCGTGGTCGTGGTGGGTCACGCGGTGCAGGTGCGCGCCGCCGTCGGGCGGGCGATCGAGGCACCGCCCTCGCGCTGGGCGGGCTTCCGGGTTCCGCCGGGGTCGGTGAGCATCGTGCGGCTGTGGGCCGACGGCGCGACCGAGCTGACCGTCGTCGGGTGCCCGAGCGAGCCCTGAGCCCCCCGCTCGCCAGTGCGCGCCCGGTGCCGAGAACGACCTCGAGGTCGCCATGAGGCCCCCATCGACCTCCACCTCGTTCTCGACCACGCGGAACCTCGTCCTCGGCGACCTGACGCCCCGGTCTCGAGCATGCGCGGCACCGTCAGGTCGCACGGCTTCGACAGAACCTCAGGAGACGACGAGCTCCAGCGTCGACCTACCGCGCGCCCCGGGGAGCAGCGTCGCGTCGAGCAGCGCGGTCCCGACCAGCTCGTACGCGGCCTTGAGCAGCTCGTCGGCCGTGTGCACGGGCTCGGCGCGTGTCAGCAGGTGTCCGGTGAGGACGCCGCGCGTGTGCTTGGCGTTGTGCGACACCACGCTGCGCTTGCCGTCGAGCTCGCGCAGCACCCGCACCGCGACGTGCTCGGCCCCGGCGGGCACCTTCCACGCGGCCGCGTAGGGCGCCGAGCGGCAGTCGATCACGACTTCGCCGGTCGCCCGCGGGTCCAGGGCTGCGGCGAGGTGGGGGCGCCACGTCGGGGCGAGCGCCCCGAGCGGCGGGAGCTTGGTGCCCATCGACAGCCGGTAGGCGGGGATGCGGTCGGCGGGGGAGACCGCGCCCCACAGCGCCGACACGATCCGCACCGAGTCCTCGGCCCGCGCCGCAGCGGCGGGCGGCAGGTCGGCCAGGCCGGCGGCGGCGTACAGCACCCCGCTGTAGATCTCCGCGGCGGGAGCGGTCGGTGCGGTGGCGAGCGACACGTTGCGCGCCACCTCGTCGGCGAGACCGCTGCTCACGCCCAGGACGTCGAGCGCGTCACGTCGCCTGCTCGCGGCGACGAGCGCCTTGAGCACGGCCTTGCGGTGCCGGGTGAGCTGCGGCGAGCTGAGGGACGTGAGGTCGAGGGGAGCGCCGTCGTCGGGCACGGACTTTCCCTCGGAGGGCGGCAGGAGCAGAAGCACACCGCCACTCTAGGGCGGGCGCGGCGGCCCTCCCGCCCGTCGCGCGCGTGGCGATGGTCACCCGTGGCACACCCCGGGCTGCGGCGCTAGGTTGTGCCGCATGGTCCAGGTCAAGATCTACGGCACCCGCACTGTCTGGGAGATGAAGCGCGAGGACATCTCCGACGCGATCCACCGCGCGGTCGTCGGCGCCTGGGGGCTGCCCGAGGACAAGCGGTTCCACCGCTTCCTCCTCATGGAGGACGGCGACCTGGTCGCACCGGCGCGCAGTGACGCGTACCTCGTGATCGAGGTGGTGTGCTTCACGGGCCGCTCGCGCGAGGCCAAGCGGGCGCTCATCGCCGCGATGTTCGACGACGTCGCGCCCTTCCTGGGACTGGCGGCGGACGACCTCGAGGTCGTCATCCTCGAGAGCCCGCCCGAGAGCTGGGGCATCCGCGGCAAGAGCGGCGACGAGCTCGCGCTGGGCTACCGCGTGGACGTGTAGGCTGCGTGAGCGGATGAGTCGGTCAGACGGCCGCGTCGGCGCCCTCGTGGCGTCGCCGAGGAACGTCCGGGCTCCACAGGGCAAGGTGGTGGGTAACGCCCACCCGGGGTGACCCGCGGGACAGTGCCACAGAGAACAGACCGCCTCCCACGACTCCGGTCGCGGGCGGTAAGGGTGAAACGGTGGTGTAAGAGACCACCAGCGGGCCAGGTGACTGGTCCGGCTAGGTAAACCCCACCTGGAGCAAGGTCAGACAGACTGTGTTGGAGGGCGGCCCGCCCGATTCTCTGGTGAGAAGCACAGTCGGGTAGACCGCTGGAGGCGTGCGGCAACGTACGTCGTAGATGGATGGCCGTCACCCGTGCGGGGGCAACCGCGCGCGGGGACAGAACCCGGCGTACCGACCGACTCATCCGCCCTGTCGTCCATCTCTCCCCGTCAGTAGGCTAGCGGGATGAGGATCGTCGAGTGCTTGGCTCCCCTCGTGGGGCAGTGGCAGGGCGTGCACCGCCAGCGTCTCCTCCCGACCGACGAGTTCGTCGCGTCGGCCGCGACCGCGTCGGTCACGGTCACGGCGCGCGAGTACGTCTCGCTCGCCTACACGTGGTCCGACGGCGACGCACCCCAGGAGGGGCTGCTCCTCCTGAGCGGCGGCTCGGGCGAGGAGGGGGTGTCGGCGGTGTGGCTCGACTCGTGGCACTCGTCGCCCGCGTGGATGCTCTTCAGCGGGACGGTGGGGGACGACGCCGTCGTGCGACTCACGGGGAGCTACGCGGCACCGGAGGGCCCCGACTGGGGCTGGCAGATCTTCGTCGCGCCGGTCGAGGGCGGTGGCGGGCGCATGACCATGCTCAACCTGGTGCCGGGCGAGGCCGCGTACGAGGCCGTCGAGGCCGTCTACGACCACCGGGTCTGAACGCCGCGACCGGCTACTCTTCGCCCGCTCGCCCTACTCGTCGCCCGCTCGCGCCCGCCGCATCAGCCCGAGCGGCAGCGCGACCCAGAGCAGCGCGAACAGCACGAGCGCGCCGACCGCTGCGATGACCGCGGCCGTCCAGCCGACGACGACGTCGAAGATCAGCAGCACCGTCCCCGTGACGACGAGCGCGAGGACCACGAGCCCTACCCGCGCCAGCCGGTCGGCCGACGTGACGAGTCGCGCTTTGAGGTGCTGGCGGAACAGCATGCGGTGCAGCGAGACGGGGGCCACGAGGAGCCCCGTCGCGAGCACCGAGAGCACCACGAGGCACAGGTAGACGTTGCGCTGCGCGGAGTCGAGCTCGCCGAAACGCTGCTGGAACGGCAGCGTGAGCAGGAAGCCGGTGAGGATCTGCACGCCCATCTGCGTGACGCGCAGCTCCTGGAGGAGCTCGGCCCAGTTCCGGTCGGCCCGCTCGTCGTCGCTCTCGTCCCGCGAGTCGTGGCGCGGTCGGTCCCGCACGCCATCGGGCTGCCCGGTGCCGGCCCCGTCGCCCGAGGTACCCGATCCCGCGGGGCCGCCGGCGTCGGCCCCTCTGTTCATCCGGCTGCCCCGCTCAGTGGTTCCGCAGTGCGGAGATGAGCTCGCCCTTGCGCATGGTCGAGCGGCCCTCGACGCCGACCTCGCGGGCGCGCTTGCGCAGCTCGGCGACGCTCCACTCCTCGTAGGCGGGTGAGGAACCTCCCTTGGCCCCGACCTCGCTCCGGGACGACGCGGCGGCCGCGTTCGCGATCCGCGCGGACTTCTCCTTCGAGTTCCCCTCGTCGCGCAGCGACTCGTACAGCTCCTTGTCCTTGACGGACGGGCCGGGGTCTCGCCTGGGCATGGTGTCCACCTCTCGGGTCGGGTAGTGGCAGGTCGTCCGACCGTACGACGACGGCGCTCCACTCGCGCGAGAAGGTGCGCTCAGGTGGTGCAGACCCGGTCAGACCGCCACGAGCAGGGGGAGGATTCGCCCGGAGATGCACCTGATGCCCGCTCCAGGTAAAGCAATCCCCAGAATGCTGTCATGCGGGCGCCTGGAGGGGGTACTCTTGCTCTGTTGGCGGCACTGCAGGCGTCGGGTGCCGAGAACGCGACGAGCGGGGGCTCACGTCATGACTGCGAGCAGGACAACGACGACGACAGGCGGGATCACGCTCTTCGAGCAGCCCGACACGAGCGTGGTGGACATGTGGGGCGAGATCGACGTCGCCCTGCGGAGCGAGGCGAGTGCGGCCCTGGCGAACGCCCTGGACCGTGACGTGCCCGTGGTGATCGACACCTCGAAGGTGACGTTCATGGACTCGACCGGGATCGCCTTCCTGGTGCAGTTCTACACGATCGGCAGCGAGGAAGGGCTCCAGGTGAGCCTGCGCAACCCGCCGACGGTCGTGACCGACGTCCTGGAGATGCTGGGCGTGATCGACATCTTCCCGTCGCTGCCGCACCACCAGATCGAGCATCCGGTCGAGGACAGGCATCACAGCACGGTCTGAGCCCGGACGACCGGTCGGCCTGACCCGCCGGGCGGGTCAGGCCGAACCGAGCCAGGCCCACAGGCGGAGCCAGGCCGACCGCACGTCGGGCGACCGGCACGGGCTCTTACGCGAGCCCTGCCCCTTCGGCGGCCAGCGCCGCCGCCCCGACGATCCCGGCCGCGTTGCGCAGCTTCGCGGGGACGATCGGCGCCTTGAGGTCGAGCAGCGGCAGGAAGTTCTCGTGGTGCTTGGAGATGCCGCCACCGACCACGATGAGGTCGGGAGAGAAGAGCATCTCGACGACGTCGAAGTAGCGCTGGAGCCGCGCGGCCCACTCCTCCCACGAGAGGTCCTCGCGGCTGCGCGCCGACTCCGCGGCCCGGGACTCGGCGTCGAACCCGTCGATCTCGAGGTGGCCCAGCTCGGTGTTGGGCACCAGGACGCCGTCGACGACGAGCGCGCTGCCGATGCCCGTCCCGAGCGTCGCGAGCAGCACGGTGCCGCGTGCGTCCTTCGCGGCGCCGTAGCGGACTTCGCCGATCCCCGCGGCGTCGGCGTCGTTGACGGCGACGACGTGCCGACCGGTCTCCTTCTTGATCAGCGCGGGCAGGTCGACGCCCTTCCACGACTTGTCGAGGTTCGCGATGAACCCGATGACGCCGTGGCGGATGGGCCCGGGGAACGCGACGCCGATCGGGACGTCGTGCGGCAGGTCGTACTCGTCGACGAGCTCGGCGATGACCTTGGCGACGGCCTCGGGGGTCGAGGGCTGCGGCGTCGGGATGCGGTGGCGCTCCTGGGCGAACTCGCCCGTCGAGAGGTCGACCGGCGCGCCCTTGATGCCGCTGCCACCGACGTCGATCCCGAACGCGAGGCCGTGGTGGTGGTGTGAGTGCTTGCTCATGGCAGGGTCAGGATCTCCGCTCCGTCTTCGGTGACGACCAGGGTGTGCTCGAACTGGGCGGTCAGTGACCGGTCCGCGGTGACTACGGTCCACCCGTCGTCCCACATCTGCCACTCGGGGCCGCCCAGCGTCAGCATGGGTTCGATGGTGAAGACCATCCCTGGTTCGATGATGGTGTCGTGGTCGGGGGCCGCGTCGTAGTGCGGGATCACGAGGCCCGAGTGGAAGGCCTCCCCGACGCCGTGACCGGTGTACTCGCGCACCACGCCGTACCCGTGGCGGTGCGCGTACTTCTCGATGACGCGGCCCAGGACGTTGACCTCGCGCCCTGGGCGCACGGCCTTGATGGCCCGGTCGAGGGATTCGCGCGTGCGCTGGACGAGCAGCGCGGCCTCCTCGCTGATCTCGCCGACCGCGAAGGTCGCGTTGTTGTCGCCGTGGACGCCGCCGACGTACGCGGTGATGTCGACGTTGACGATGTCTCCCTCGACCATCTCGGTCGAGTCGGGGATCCCGTGGCACACGACCTCGTTGAGGGACGTGCACAGGGACTTGGGGAACCCGCGGTAGCCCAGCGTCGAGGGGTAGGCGCCGTGGTCGAGGAGGAACTCGTGCCCGATGCGGTCGAGCTCGTCGGTGGTCACCCCCGGGGCGACGTGCATCCCGACCTCGGCGAGGGCCTGGGCCGCGATGCGGCTCGCGACGCGGATGCGGTCGAGCGTCTCGGGGTCCACGACGTCGTCGCCCGTGAACGGCTGCGGGCCGGGCTTCCCGACGTACTCGGGCCGCGCGATCGAGCGCGGCACGGCGCGTGGCGGTGAGACCGTCCCGGGGACCAGAGGTCCGCGCGGGGCGGTCAGGGCGGGGGGACCGGGCATCGTGCCAGTCTACGGAGGTGAGCGCCGCCGGGTCGTCCATCCTCGCCGCGCGCGTCCGCCCGTCGCGCGCGAGGACGCGTCGGTGCGGCAGGATCGTCCTATGACGAAGGAACGATTCTCCGACGACGGTGACCCGGCCACCGAAGACCAGTACTACTTCGACACGCGCACGGGTGAGGTGTCGAAGGGCCCGCAGTCGACGTGGTCGTCGCGCATGGGGCCCTACCCGACGCGGGAGGCCGCGGCCAAGGCGCTCGAGCTCGCGCGTGCTCGCTCCGAGGCGTGGGACGAGGAGGAGCGCGAGCGCGAGCAGGACCGGTGACGTCCTGCCCGACGGCGCCGCTCGCCCGGGTGCACCGGTGCACCCGGGCGCGCGCCGCCGTCGGGCGGGGGAGGGCTACTTCTCGAAGCTGTGCGCCGAGTCCGGGAACGTCCCGCCCTTGACCTCGGCCGCGTAGTCCTGCGCGGCCCTGCCCAGGGCCGCGCCGATCTCCGCGAAGCGCTTGGCGAAGCGCGGCGACCACTCGGTCATGCCCGCGAGGTCGGTCCAGACGAGGACCTGGCCGTCGCAGTCAGGGCCGGCACCGATGCCGATGGTCGGGATGCGCACGATCTCGGTGACGCGCGCGGCGACCTCGACCGGGACCATCTCCAGGACGAGGGCCACTGCCCCGGCGTCCGTGACCGCGAGGGCGTCCTCGCACAGGATCTCCGCTGCCTCGTCCCCGCGGCCCTGCACGCGCGGCCCGCCCAGGATGTTCTCCGACTGGGGCGTGAACCCCAGGTGCGCGACGACGGGGATGCCCGCGTCGGTCAGCGCACGGATCTGCGCGGCCGACCGGCGCCCGCCCTCGAGCTTGACCGCGTGCGCGCCCGTCTCCTTCATGATGCGCACGCCCGTCGCGAGGGCCTGCTCGGCCCCGGCCTCGTACGAGCCGAACGGCAGGTCGACGATCACGAGCGCGCGACGGGCGGCCCGGGCGACGCCGCGCGCGGCCGGGATCATGTCGTCGACCGTCACGGGCAGCGTGGTCTGGTGACCGTGCATGGTGTTCCCGATCGAGTCCCCGACGAGGAGCATGTCGATGCCCGCCTCGTCGAAGATGCGGGCGGTCACCGCGTCGTACGCGGTGAGCATCGTGAGCTTCTCGTGCCGCGCCTTGGCCTCCGCGAGGTGGTGGACGCGGAAGCGCTTGACGGGCGTGGCCGGGGTCTGGCCGGGCTGGGTGTGTGCGGACATGCTCTCGTCTCTCCAGGTCGTGCGGCCCGTCGGTGGTCGGCGGGCCGGTCGTTCGGGAAGCGGATGGGTGGCGTGCGGCGGGCGCGCGGGCCTGCCGGTCGGGGCTACTCGACCGGCTCGCGCCAGCGGGACGTGACGGGCAGGCGACGGTCGCGGCCGAAGGCCAGCGACGTGACCTTGGGGCCGAGCGGGTACTGGCGGCGCTTCCACTCGGCGCGGTCGACGAGCGTCACGACCTTGTCGACGACCTCGGGGTCGAACCCGCGCGCGAGCAGCTCGGCGCGCCCCTCGGCGTGCTCGATGTACGCGTCGAGGACCTCGTCGAGCAGGTCGTAGGGCGGCAGGGAGTCCTGGTCGGTCTGGCCGGGGCGCAGCTCGGCCGAGGGCGGCTTGGTGATCGAGGACTCGGGGATCGGGGGGAGCTCGCCCGCGTCGAGCGCGGCGTTGTTGCGCCAGCGGGCGAGGGCCCACACGCGCGACTTGTCGACGTCCTTGAGCGGGGCGTACCCGCCGATGCTGCCCGCGTCGTAGATCGTCGCGTACCCGACGGCGAGCTCGGACTTGTTGCCGGGCGCGATGACGAGGTGGCCCTCGCGGTTGGAGATCGCCATGAGGACCACGCCGCGCACGCGCGCCTGGAGGTTCTCCTCGGCGACGCCCTCGAGCGCGAGCTCACCCTGGAAGGCGTCGACCATGGGCGCGATGGGCTGCACGCGGTAGTCGGCGCCGAGCCTCTTGGCGAGGTCGGCGGCGTCGTCCTTGCTGTGCTCCGACGAGTACGTCGAGGGCATCGAGACGCCGACGACGTTCTGCCCGCCGATCGCGTCGGCCGCGATCGTCGCGGACAGCGCCGAGTCGATCCCGCCCGACAGGCCCAGGACGATCGACCGGAAGCCGTTCTTGCGCACGTACCCGGCCAGGCCCGTGACGCACGCCCGGTACACCTCCTCGTCGGGGGGCAGCGGGGCCGCGACGCGGCCCGTCGGGTAGGTGGTCGCCGCGGCGTCGCCGGCGATGCCAGCCGCGGACGAGGGTCGCTCGGGCAGGTCCCAGACCAGCAGGTCCTCGACGAACTGCGGCGCCGAGGTGAGCAGCGCGCCGTCGGGCCCGACGACGAACGACCCGCCGTCGAACACCAGGTCGTCCTGGCCGCCGACCATGTTGACGTACGCGACCGGGGCGTCCACCTCGCGCGCCCGACGCGCGGCGAGGTCGGTGCGGACGTGCCCCTTGCCCTCCTCGTAGGGCGAGCCGTTGAGCACGAGGAGCAGGTCGATCCCGTGCCCGGCCTCGTCGAGCGCACCGAGCGTCGCGACGGGGCCGCCGTCCTGCCAGATGTCCTCGCAGATCACGATGCCCACCGATCGACCGGCGATCTCCAGGACGAGCGGCTCGGTGCCGGGCGCGAAGATGCGGAACTCGTCGAACACGCCGTAGTTCGGCAGGTGGTGCTTGTCGTAGGACGCGACGACCTTCCCGTGCTGGATCGCGACCGCTCGGTTGGTCGGGAGGTCGGCGGGAGAGCCCGACGCCTCACGCTCGGTGGCGCCCGCGCCGCGCGGGAGCGCGGTCTCGGAGGTGCCCACGGTGCCCAGGACGACCGTCACGTGACCCAGGCCCTCGCGCTCGAGCTGGGCGGCGACGTCGGCCGCCGCGTCCCAGGCCGCGCGACGGAACGAGGCACGCAGCGCGAGGTCCTCGATGGGGTAGCCCGTGAGGGTCATCTCGGGGAAGGCCACGACGTCGGCGCCCTCGCCGGCCGCCCGCCTGGTCCACTCGAGGATCGCCGCCGTGTTCTGGTCGATCGCTCCCACGCACGTGTCGATCTGTGCGAGGGCGATCCGCAGGTCTGCCATGCCCGCCAGCCTATGCGAACCCGCCGGTCAGGTGCCCACCCGCCCCCGACCTGCGCCGGTCGTGGCACGCTGGGGACACGTCGGCCGCGTCAGGGCGCGACGTAACCCGCTCGTCACACTCTTCAGGCAGGATGTAGCCCATGGACAGGCAGCAGGAGTTCGTGCTCCGCACGGTCGAGGAGCGCGACATCCGCTTCATCCGTCTCTGGTTCACCGACGTGCTGGGGATGCTCAAGTCGGTCGCCGTGGCTCCCGCGGAGCTCGAGTCCGCGTTCGCGGAGGGCATCGGCTTCGACGGCAGCTCGATCGAGGGCCTCACTCGTGTGTACGAGGCCGACATGATCGCGCGCCCCGACCCCACCACGTTCCAGGTGCTCCCGTGGCGCGGGGAGCGGCACGGGACCGCGAGGATGTTCTGCGACATCCTCACCCCGGACGGCGAGCCCTCGCTCGCGGACTCGCGCAACGTGCTCAAGCGCGCGCTCGCCAAGGCGAGCGACAAGGGCTTCACGTTCTACACGCACCCCGAGGTCGAGTTCTACCTCTTCAACCACCCGGCCGACGCCTCGGCGCCGCTCGTGCCGGTCGACCAGGGCGGGTACTTCGACCACCTGGCCCGGGGATCGACGCACGACTTCCGCCGCGCCGCGATCACGATGCTCGAGTCGATGGGCATCTCGGTCGAGTTCTCCCACCACGAGGCGGGCCCCGGCCAGAACGAGATCGACCTGCGCTACGCGGACGCCCTGACGACGGCCGACAACCTCATGACGTTCCGCACGGTCGTCAAGGAGGTCGCCCTGGAGCAGGGGGTCTTCGCGTCGTTCATGCCCAAGCCCATGGCGGACCAGCCCGGCTCGGGGATGCACACGCACCTGTCGCTGTTCGAGGGGGACCGCAACGCGTTCCACGAGCCCGGCGCGCAGTTCGAGCTGTCGAGGACGGCGCGCTCGTTCATCGCGGGCCTGCTGGTCCACGCGGCGGAGATCACCGCGATCACCAACCAGTACGTCAACTCGTACAAGCGCCTGTGGGGCGGGGCCGAGGCCCCGAGCTACGTGTGCTGGGGCCACAACAACCGCTCGGCGCTCGTGCGCGTGCCCATGTACAAGCCGGGCAAGGGGAACTCGAGCCGCATCGAGTACCGCGCGCTGGACTCCGCGACCAACCCGTACCTCGCGTACGCGGTCATCCTCGCGGCGGGCCTCAAGGGCATCGAGGAGGGCTACGAGCTGCCCGAGGCGACCGAGGACGACGTGTGGGAGCTGACCGACGCAGAGCGCCGCGCGCTCGGCATCAAGCCGCTGCCGCAGTCGCTCGACGCCGCGATCCAGATCATGGAGACGTCCGAGCTCGTCGCCGAGACCCTGGGCGAGCACGTGTTCGACTTCGTGCTGCGCAACAAGCGCCAGGAGTGGGACGCGTACCGGTCGCAGGTCACGCCGTTCGAGCTGAAGCGGTTCCTCCAGGTCCTGTGAGCCAGTCCTCCCGTCGGTCGGTCGGGTCCCGGTGGTCGTCATGACCTCGGGGCCCGACGACGTCACGCCCCTCGGGCGCATCGGCGCACCGAACGGGTCGCGCCGCCCCACCCTGAGCTCGCGCCTGCGCCGGCTCGGGTTCGCCGACGTGACCCGCTCGGCGTCGCTGCTCGACGACAAGGACCTCGTGGGCGTCCTCGGGCCGCTGCCCGAGGACGTGCTGGTCGCGCTCGGCGCGACCGCGGACCCCGACCTGGCCCTGCTCCAGCTCGCGCGGCTGTCGACCGCAGCGGCCGGGGACGAGGCGTCGTGCCGGACGTTCCGCGACCTGCTCACCGGGGAGCCCCCGGCGACGGAGGTCGCGACCCCCTCGGGGCGCGACCGCCTGCTCGCGGTGCTCGGCGCGTCGGTCGCGCTCGGCGACGAGCTCGTGTCCCACCCGGACCTGCTGGCGGTCGTCGCCGACCCGGCGCCCGGGACGGGCGTCGACGCGGGCGCCGTCCGGGCCGAGCTGCTGCGCGCGGTCGAGGCGGACGCCGAGGCCCACCAGCCCGTCGCGGCGCTGCCGGCCCCCGTCGCGACCGACGTCATGCGCCGCGCCTACCGGTCCCACCTCCTGCGCATCGCCGCGACCGACCTCACGTCGCACGAGCCGCTCACGCGGATGCCGGCCGTGGCGGCGGCGCTCGCGGACCTCGCGGCCGCGGCGCTCGAGGCCTCGCTCGCGATCGCGCGCTCCGAGCTCGACGACCACGGGGCCGGCGTGCGGCTCGCGGTCATGGGCATGGGCAAGTGCGGAGGCCGCGAGCTCAACTACGTCTCGGACGTCGACGTGGTCTACGTCGCCGAGCCGGTCGACGGCTACGACGAGGCGTACGCGACGAGCGTCGGCGCGCGGCTCGCGACGGGTCTCGCGCGGGCCTGCCAGGGGACGTCGTCGGAGCCGCCGCTGTGGCCCGTCGACGCGGCGCTGCGCCCCGAGGGCAAGAACGGCCCGCTCGTGCGCACGCTCGCGAGCCACCTCGCGTACTACGAGCGCTGGGCCAAGACGTGGGAGTTCCAGGCGCTGCTCAAGGCGCGCCTGGTCGCGGGCGACCAGGAGCTCGGGGCGGCGTACCACGACGCGATCAACCCGTTCGTGTGGTCGGCCGTGACGCGCGAGAACTTCGTCGAGGACTCCCAGGCCATGCGCCGGCGCGTCGAGGACCACGTGCCCGCGGCGGAGGCGGACCGCCAGCTCAAGCTCGGCAAGGGTGGCCTGCGCGACGTCGAGTTCACGGTCCAGCTCCTGCAGCTCGTGCACGGGCGGGCCGACGACTCGATCCGCAGCCCCAGCACCCTCACGGCGCTCGCGGCCCTGGCCGCGGGCGGCTACGTCGGGCGCGAGCATGCCGCGCGCCTCGCGGTCTGCTACCGCTTCCTGCGCTCGCTCGAGCACCGCATCCAGCTCTTCCGGCTGCGCCGCACGCACCTGGTGCCCACGGGCGAGGACGACCTGCGCCGTCTGGCACGGTCGTTGGGCATGCGCGCCGAGGGGGCCGAGGGGCTGCTCGAGCGGTGGCGTTCCACGCGCCGCGAGGTGCGCGCGCTGCACGAGGAGCTCTTCTACCGGCCCCTGCTCCCGGCCACGGCCCAGCTCTCGGCCGAGGAGGCGAGCCTGGCCCCTGAGGCCGCCAAGGCACGCTTCCAGGCGATCGGGTACCGGGACCCGGCGGGCGCGATGCGGCACGTGCTCGCCCTGACCGAGGGCGTGAGCCGGCGTGCCGCGATCCAGCGCCAGCTCCTGCCGGTCATGCTCGGCTGGTTCGCCGAGGGCGCGGACCCCGACGCGGGGCTGCTCAACTTCCGCAAGCTGTCCGAGGAGCTCGGCTCGACGCACTGGTACCTCAAGCTGCTGCGGGACTCGGGCTCGGCCGCGTACCGGCTCGCGACGCTCCTCTCGAGCTCGCGGTACATGGCCGACGCGCTGTCCCGTTCTCCCGAGTCGGTGGCCTGGCTCGCCGACGACGCCGACCTGGTCCCGCGTGGGGCCGAGCGCCTCGCGAAGGAGGCCGACGCGATCCTCACGCGCGCCGACGTCGCCGCCCCGGCCGCCACCGCGCTGCGGGCCGTGCGCCGCCGCGAGCTCGCGCGCACCGGGGCCGCGGAGATCCTCGGCGTCGTGGACCCGGTCGACGCCGCGCGCGCGATCTCCGACGCCGCCGACCTCGCGCTCGTCGGCGGGCTGCGGGTCGCGCAGTTCGTCGCCCGGGGCGAGCTCGGCGTCGCGGGCCCGGACGACGACCCGGCCCGGTTCGCGATCATCGCCATGGGCCGCCTGGGCGGGCGCGAGATGGGCTACGGCTCGGACGCCGACGTCATGTTCGTCCACGAACCCACCGAGGGCGCGAGCGACCGCGACGCACAGGCGTTCGCGCTCGTCGTCGCGACCAGGTTGCGCTCGCTGCTCGGCGACATGGGCCCCGAGCCCGGGCTGCCCGTCGACGCCGACCTGCGCCCCGAGGGACGCAACGGCCCGCTCGTGCGCTCGTTCGACTCCTACGCCGAGTACTACGACCGCTGGTCGGCCCCCTGGGAGTCCCAGGCGCTGCTGCGCGCCCGACCGGCCGCGGGCGACGCGGGGCTCGGCGAGCGGTTCATGACGCTCGTCGACCCGCTGCGCTACCCGGCTGGCGGGCTCGATGCCGCGACCGTGCGCGAGGTGCGGCGCATCAAGGCACGCGTCGAGTCGGAGCGGCTGCCACGCGGCGTCGACCCGTCGCGCCACCTCAAGCTCGGCCGGGGCGGCGTCTCGGACGTCGAGTGGACGGTCCAGCTCCTGCAGCTCCAGCACGCCCACGAGGTCGCGGGCCTGCGCACGACGTCGACCATCGACGCGCTCGAGGCCGCGGCGCTCGCGGGCATCGTCACGTCCGACGACGCCGCGACCCTGGGGGAGTCGTGGCACCTCGCGTCGCGGTTGCGCAGCGCGCTCGTGCTCTGGTCCGGTCGCTCGGGCGGACCCACGGCTGACGTCCTGCCGCACGAGATCCGGGCGCTGTCCGGGCTCGCACGGGTCATCGGCGACGAGGAGTCCGGGGCCGAGCTCGAGGAGCGCTACCTGCGGACCGCGCGACGGGCCCGGGCCGTCATGGAGCGCGTGTTCTACGGCGAGGACTGAGCCCGGCCCTGCTCGTCGCACGGCGGGTCGACCGTCAGGCCCGCCGCGCTCACCTGCTGGTCGATCAGCACGAGCGTGCGCTGCATCGCGACCGGTTGCAGCTTGCCCACCTGGTGCCCGTGCGGGTGGTCGAAGAACACGAGCAGGCTCAGCATCAGGGCGATCACGAGCGTCACGCTGCCCATGAGGACCGACTGCGTGACGGCACCTTCGCCCGAGTCGGCGAAGAACAGCATGAACACGAAGATCGTCGCCGAGATGACGAACAGGACGAGCCACAGGGGCAGCGGGATCAGTCCCTCGGCGCCGTGGACGCGCGCCTGGCGCGCCTGCTCCCGGTCGGACGTCTGGTCCATCCACCGGTCGTACGCGGACTGCTCGGTGTCCGTCGCCGGCTCGACCCCGCGGATCGTGCGGAACATCTCGACGCCCCACGGGTTGACGGCCTCGCCCAGCCGGCCGTCGGCCATGGCCTCCCACTCGGTCGTCGCGACCGACCGGGCGTAACAGACGAGCTGCCCCGAGAGCTCGGCCGCGGCGTCGGGTGGGAGGAACTGCGCGGTCTGGAGCTGCTGCGCGACGACCTGCGCCTCCTCCTCGGCACCGCTGCGGGCGTCGTCGTAGGACTCGAAGGCCAGGAAGATGATGAAGCCGAGCAGCACAGAGAAGCCCGTCGCGAGCACCCCGAAGACCCCCGACGCCCGGTCGCCGTCGCGGAACCGGCTGCCGTCGGGCGCGCGCGAGCGCACGAGGAGCATCGCGGTGACGGTGATCGCGGTCGCGCCTACCGTGCCGAGGGCGGCGATCAGGAGGTTCATGGCCTCACACCTTGATCGGGTAGGCGAGGAGGACGCCGAGCGTGGCCAGCAGCACCACCGCGCCGAGCCCGACCATGGCGAGCCGCAGACGGGGGGACGCGAGCTTGGCGCCGATCCCGCCGAAGAAGAGCACCGACGCGCACATGACCGTGGCCAGGACGTAGTTGTCCTTGACGCCGTTCGCCTGGTGCGCCCGCGCGGCCAGCACGTCGGCCTTCTTCTCGAGCCGCTGCGACTCCTGGGACGAGGCCAGGACGTACTCGTCCATCGCGAACGGGCTGGGCGGCGCGGCCGGGTTGGTCGAAGGGTCCTGCGCGACCCACGCCTCGACCGCGGGCTGGAACTCCTCGCGGAAGCGCGCGTAGAGGAACCCCGAGTAGGTCGCCGGGTCCGGCTCGTAGCCGGGGGCCGGTCCGACCCTGCCCTGCTCGGCATCGAGCGCGCTGAGCCAGCCGGTGAAGAGCTGGACGTCGATGATCGTCTCCTGACCGGCGCGCGTCGAGGCCCGGTTGCTCTCGGTGCGCGCCGCGCCGGCCGCGCTGTACGACGTCGCCATCTCACCGCCCCAGCGCGCGCTCTGGAACGCCGACCACGCCGTCATGACCGTCGCGATCGCGAGCAGCACCGCGGCGACGAGCTCGAGGTGCCGGTGCACCGACGCCACCGGGCCGCGGGAGTCGCTGCTCCCGCGGTCGGCGGCGTCGGTGGGGCCGCGCGTGTCGGCCGTGCCGGCCACGTCGGTCCTGCGGCCCGGTCCTGGGACGCCCCGCCCCTCAGGCCAGGGCCTTCGCCTTGAGCGCCGCGAACTCGTTCTCGTCGATCACGCCCGAGTCGAGCAGGGCCTTGGCGTCGGCGATCTGGGTGACCGGCGAGGAGTCGGCCCCCGCCACGCCTCGGATGTAAGCGTCGGTCTGCACCTTGGCCTGCGACATGTCCTGCATCTGGCGCTCGGCCATCCCGCGCCCGCGGGCGATGATGTAGACCAGCGCGGAGAGGAACGGGACGACGATGAGGGCGACGACCCACAGCGCCTTCCACCACCCGTTCAGCGTGTGGTCGCGGAACAGGTCGGCGAGGATCCTGAACAGGATCATCAGGTACATGAAGAAGAAGAACCACCAGACCATCAGCCAGAACCAGTCCATGAAGCTGTCCATGCGAACTCCTCCTCAGGTGGGTGCCGGTCAACCGGCGAGGATCTGAGCCTTCTGCGCCTCGAACTCGGCAGGGCTCAGCACTCCCTGGTCACGCAGCGCGGCGAGCTGCGTGAGCTGGGCGATCTTGGCATCCATGCCGGCGGAGGCGGGCGCGGGGGCCGGGGCAGGCGGCGGCGCGGCGTAGGTCTGCTGCGGCGCCTGCTGCGGAGGCGGTTCCTCCTGGGCGGCCCAGCGGCCGGCCTGACGGCGCGAGACGCGGTTGGAGACGGCGGTCGCGGTCCCTGCGACGACGGCGGTGCGTGCGACGCCTCGGATGAGTCCGGGCATGGTGTTCCTCCTCTGTCGGGACGTGGGTCAGGCGTTCTCGGCGGCGTCGAGCGCGGCGAGCACGGCCTGCACCGGGATGCGTCCGCTCGCGACGAGCTGGGCACCACCGCGGCGCAGGGCGGACGCGAAGGGGGCGGCCCACACGTTCTCGTAGACCAGGACGGCCGCCGTCTTCCCGGGCTCGACAGCCTCGGCCGCCTCGGTCAGGTCCTCGTGCCCCAGGAGCCCCGACGAGGCGCCCGCGAAGATCTCGAGGCCGGTCGAGCCGTCGGCGAGCTCGTCGAGCTCGACCCCCACCACGCTCCCGTCGTCCTCCTTGCGCAGCACGAGCAGGTCGAGGACACGGACGATCCCCTGCTCGACCAGGTCGACGAGCAGCGGGAAGGCCTCGCCCGTCATGGCGTCGGACTCGAACTCGACGACCAGGTAGTCGATCGGTCCGGTGTCCTGCAGGTCGTTCGGGTCCTGGGTCATGGGTCGTCGTTCCTCTCCTCCGGGACCTCGCTCGCCCCTCACGTCAGGGGCGCCCCGTGCGGGGCGAGGTCGATCGTCTCGTGTCGCTCCTGCCCAGGATCCGGCGCTCGGCGGTCGCCGTCGTCATGCAGACCGCATGAACTTGGTCGTACCGGCACGCGGTGGGACAGCGCGGCCGGATCATGTGATCGGGGTGATGCGAGCCCCCCGCGGGCGTGCGGCAATGGGAGGACATGACGAGAGGATGGCCAGACCGTGGACTACACCGACCGACTTCGGCGCTTCGCGATCAACGACGCGCGCCTCGAGGAGGACCTGGAGCTCGAGTCGACCGTCCTCGAGCCCAAGACGCTCGCGCTGATCCGGCTCGCCGCGCTCGTCGCGGTCGGCGGCGCCGAGCCGACGTACGGCAGCGAGGTCGACGAAGCGGTCACGGCAGGTGCGACCACGGCGGAGATCGTCGACGTCCTGGCCGCGACCATCCCGATCGTCGGGCTGCCGGCCGTCGTGGCCGCGGCCCCCAAGCTCGCGCTCGCGCTCGGCTACGACCCGTTCGACGCGCGCGAGCCGGGGTGAGGGCTCACGCGCCCAGCAGGCCCTGGTCGACCGCGCGCGCCACGGCGTCGCTCCGGCTCGAGACCCCGAGCTTGCGGTAGATCGACCCGATCTCCGAGCTGGCGGTGTTCCGCGACACGAAGAGCCGCTCGCCGATCTCCCGGATCGTGAGGTGGGTCTGGAGGTAGGGCAGGAGCCGCAGCTCCGCGGGTGTGAGCGGAGGTCTGGGGCCCACGGCGGTGCTCGCGTGCTCGGCCGCGTCGAACGACTTGCGCAGGTCCGCGACCTCGTCGGTCAGCACGCCGAGCGACGGCCGACGGAGCAGCACGTCGTCGATCTCGCGCAGGAGGTGCCGGACCGCCGCGACGTCGTCGATCGCCCAGCTCGTCCGCGCGAGCCGCAGACGCACGCGCACCGCGAGCGTCGGGAACGCATACGTGCAGAACGTCCTGGTGCGCATCCCTCGGGTCAGGAGGTCGTTCGTCAGGGCGGGGTCGTGGTCGTGGTGGGCCAGGCGTGCGGCCACCGCGTAGCCGAGAGCACTCGTGGGGTAGTCGTCCATCCGGTGGTCCTCGATGACGGCCAGGACCCGCTGGACCCGGATCCGGGCGCTGTCCCACCGGCTGCGGTCCATGTCGACGTCGGCGAGCTGCGCCTCGGCGTAGACGAGCGTGTCCGCGTCGCCGAGGGCGCTCGCGGCCTGGATGCCGAGCTCGAGGTGTCGGACGGCGGACTCGTCGTCTCCGGTCAGGCGGAGCGCGTCGCCGCTCAGCACGAGCGCGGTGTCGCGCCACGAGCTCCACTCGGGCTCGGCCGCCAGGGCGAGACCGACGTCGTCGAGCATCCGTTGCGGACCGTCCGGGCACCGCAGCGCCCGGTACATGGCGCGCGCCGAGTCGAACGAGGCCGACCCGTCCCCGGGGGGGCCGTCGAACGCGGCCGCGTCCGCGACGGCTCCCCAGCGCTCGGCGGCCCCGGGACGTCCCTCGTACACCGCGACGAAGCCTGCGAGCACCGCGAGCGGGGGGTGGCGGCGGATCGCCTCGTCGCCCAGGACGCTCAGCCACCGGTCGATCGTGGAGATCTGGCCGGCCTGGAAGAGAGACATGACGACCCGGGTGACGAGCCGGGTGGCCCGCTCGCGCTCGCCCGTCGCGAGGAGCTGATCGACGGCGCGGGCCGGGGAACCGTTCGCCTCGTACCAGCCGGCGGCCCTGACCCGGAGGTCGTCGGCGAGCTCGGGCTCGGTCGTCAGGAGGTCGTCGAGCAGCAGCTCGCGGAAGAGGGAGTGGTAGCGGAACCAGCGGCGGTGCCGGTCGAGCGGGACGAGGAAGAGGTGGGCGGACTCGAGCTCGCGAAGGTGCCGCAACGACGAGCTCTCGCCGAGGACGGCGTCGCACAGGGGAGCGGTCAGGTCGTCGAGGATCGCGGTGCGGCGCAGGAACCTCCGCGTCTCGTCGGGCAGCCGTCGGAGCGTCTCCCGCCGGAGGTAGTCCGCGACGTATCGGTCGGTGCCCGTGACGGCCGCGGCGTCCGCCGCGTCTCCGCCGTCGCGCGCGACGAGTGCCGCGAGGTGCACCCCCACGGGCCAGCCCTCGGTCCGTGTCCGGACGGCGGCCGCGACGTCGGGCGTGAGAGGCACGTCCGACGCGGCGAACACCTGTGCCGTGCCAGCGGTGTCGAGAGCGAGCTCGTGCACCCCGATCTCGACCGTCCCGTCCGTCGCGCGCAGCCGCGCCAGGTGGGGTTGCTCGTCGCGGCTCGCGGCGACGAGCTGTGACCCGTCCGGGATGCCCGCGACCACGATGCCCAGCACGTCGTGGCAGGCGGCGGACCGCACCTCGTGCAGGTCGTCGAGCACGAGGACGAAGGGGACGGGGCTCGTCCGGAGGACCGACGCGAGGCGAGGAGCGGCTCGGCCCAGCAGCGAGGCGTCGGGCCCGACCACGTCCGCTCCGAGGCCCGGCAGCCCGATCCCGTGGCGGGCGAGGGCGGAGGCCAGCACGGCGAGCAGGGCGAGGGGGGCGTCGTCGAACCGGTCGAGCGTGATCCAGACGACCGTCCTGGGGTCTGTCCGAGCCCATTCCGCGAGGAGCGTGGACTTGCCGTAGCCGGGAGGAGCGGTGACCCCGACGACCCGTCGTCCGCTGGCACGCGCCGCGTCGATCAGGGCAGCCCGGCTCACGTCGGGGGCACGATGCCGGGGCGCGGTGAACTTGATGCCGACGAACGGGTCGTCGAGATCCTCGGACGCAGGCGCCTTCACCGGCTCGTCGCTCACCTCTCCACGGTAGGGCCGTGGTCGGTGGTGCGCCTGATGACGGTGTGCGATCACCCTGTCTGGGTGATGTGCGCCGAGGCGCTCGTTCCTAGCGTGGGGAAGGACCGTGCCCAGCGTCCGACCGAGCGGAGTCCCCTCATGCGTCCCGACAAGCACGCCCGCAGCATGCTGCCCATCCCGGATCGTCCGGCCCCGGGGCTCACGACCTACGACGCGAAGGACCCCGACACGTCGTACCCGCCCATCGAGCCGCTGCTCCCGCCCGAGGGGGCTCCGAACGTCCTGATCGTCCTGCTCGACGACGTGGGGTTCGGCGCGTCGAGCGCTTTCGGCGGGCCGTGCCGGACTCCGAACGCCGAGCGCCTGGCCGCGGGAGGGCTCACGTACAACCGGTTCCACACCACGGCGCTGTGCGCGCCGACCCGCGCCGCGATGCTCAGCGGGCGCAACCACCACTCGGTGGGCATGGGCAGCATCACCGAGACCGCGACCTCGGCGCCTGGGAACAGCTCGCTCAAGCCGAACACCAAGGCCCCGCTCGCCATGACGCTCAAGCTCAACGGGTACTCGACCGCGCAGTTCGGCAAGTGCCACGAGGTCCCGGTCTGGCAGTCCTCGCCCCTGGGGCCCTTCGACGCCTGGCCCTCGGGGGGCGGTGGGTTCGAGACGTTCTACGGGTTCATCGGCGGGGAGAACAACCAGTGGGACCCCGCGCTGTACGACGGGACGACGGCCGTCGAGCCGCCCGCGACGCCAGAGGAGGGGTATCACCTGACCGAGGACCTGGCCGACCATGCGATCAGCTGGATCCGCTCGCAGAAGGCACTCATGCCTGACCGGCCGTTCTTCGCATACTTCGCTCCCGGGGCGACGCACGCACCGCACCACGTCCCCAAGGAGTGGGCCGACCGGTACGCGGGCGCGTTCGACGACGGCTGGGACGCTCTGCGCGAGCGGACGCTCGCCCGCCAGAAGGAGCTGGGCGTCGTCCCCGCAGACGCCGAGCTCACCCCCCGCCACTCGGAGATTCCTGCGTGGGACGACATGCCTGACGAGCTCAAGCCCGTCCTTGCTCGCGAGATGGAGGTGTACGCGGGCTTCCTCGAGCACACCGACCACCACGTGGGGCGCGTGATCGATGCTCTCGACGACCTCGGGGTGCTCGACGACACGATCGTCTACTACATCATCGGCGACAACGGAGCCTCGGCCGAGGGGACCCTCAACGGTGCCTTCAACGAGATGGCGAACTTCAACGGCTTGGCCGGGCTCGAGACCGCCGAGTTCATGCTCTCCAAGATGGACGAGTTCGGGTCTCCGTCCTCCTACAACCACTACGCGGTCGGTTGGGCGCACGCGATGGACACGCCGTTCCAGTGGACCAAGCAGGTGGCCTCGCACTGGGGCGGTACGCGCAACGGCACGATCGTGCACTGGCCGAACGGGATCACGGGCAAGGGCGGGCTACGCAGCCAGTTCACCCACGTCATCGACGTCGCGCCGACGATCCTCGAGGCCGCGGGACTGCCCGAGCCGACCATGGTCAACGGCGTGCTCCAGTCGCCCATGGAGGGCACCTCCATGCTCTACTCGTTCGGTGACGCCGACGCCCCCGAGCGGCACGACCTGCAGTACTTCGAGATGTTCGGCAACCGCGGCGTCTACCACAAGGGCTGGAGCGCGGTCACCAAGCACCGCACCCCGTGGGTGCTCCTCGGCGGCACCACGGTCGGCTTCGACGACGACGTCTGGGAGCTCTACGACGGCACCGGTGACTACAGCCAGGCGCGCGACCTCTCGAGAGAGCATCCCGAGAAGCTGCACGAGCTCCAGCGACTCTGGCTGATCGAGGCGGTCAAGTACAACGTGCTTCCGCTCGACGACCGTACGGGCGAACGGCTCAGCTCCGACCTCGCCGGCCGCCCGACGCTCGTCCACGGCAACAGCCAGCTGCTGTTCCCGGGCATGGGCAGGCTCTCCGAGAACAGCGTGCTCAACATCAAGAACAAGTCGTTCTCGGTCACCGCGGAGGTCGAGGTCCCCGAAGGTGATGTGCACGGCGTGATCGTGGCACAGGGCGGCCGCTTCGGTGGGTGGAGCGTCTACGTCAAGGACGGACGGGCGAGGTTCGTCTACAACGTCCTCGGGATCCAGGAGTTCGGGACCGAGGCCGACGTGCCGGTCCCGGCAGGCACGCACCAGGTCCGCATGGAGTTCACCTACGACGGCGGAGGTCTCGGCAAGGGCGGGGACGTCACGCTGTACTACGACGGCGACCAGGTCGGTGCAGGTCGCGTCGAGGCCACCCAGGCCATGATCTTCTCCGCGGACGAGACCACGGACGTCGGCTACGAGTCGGGGACCTCCGTCAGCCCCGACTACACACCCCGGACGAGCCGTTTCACGGGCAAGATCCACTGGGTCCAGATCGACCTGGGCGACGACGACCACGACCACTTCATCGACCCCGACGAGCGCCTGCGGATTGCGATGGCGCGCCAGTGACCGGTCGGTGCGGCTTCCCCACCCGCGCACGGCCCGACGGCGCCGCTCACCTCGCAGGAGAGCGGCGCCGTCGACGGCCAGCGGTGCGTGGCGCTGCGGATCCCCGGATGCGCACGCGCACCGCCGGGCGCACGCTGAGACCTGCATCCGGCGCGACCACGGCGGGACCCCGGCGCGAGTCGAGCAGATGCTCGAGGGTGCGCGGCGCCGTCGGGAGCTGGACCACGACCGTCGAAGGAGCGGCCGAGGGCGCCGAGGCGACCCTCACGTGGCTCGAGGAACAGGAGATCTGACATGCCCTTCATCACCACCGCCGACGACACCCGCATCTTCTACAAGGACTGGGGGAGCGGGCAGCCCGTCGTGTTCAGCCACGGCTGGCCCCTGAACGCCGACGCCTGGGACGGGCAGCTCAACCTGGTCGCCTCCCACGGCTTCCGGGGGATCGCGCACGACCGGCGCGGGCACGGCCGCTCGACCCAGACGTGGGACGGCAACGACATGGACACCTACGCGGACGACCTCGCCGCGCTCATCGAGGCCCTCGACCTGACTGACGTCGTCCTCGTCGGCCACTCCACGGGCGGGGGAGAGGTGACCCGCTACCTCGGCCGTCACGGCACGGGCCGTGTCGCGAAGGCCGTGCTGCTCGGGGCGGTGCCGCCGCTCATGCTCCAGACCCCGGACAACCCCGACGGTGCCCCGATCGAGGCGCTGGACCAGATCCGTGCCGCGCTCCTCGCCGACCGGTCGCAGTTCTACCAGGACCTGTCGGTCGCGTTCTACGGCGGGAACCGGGAGGGCTCGGCGCTGACCCAGGGGGTGCGGGACCAGTTCTGGCGCCTGTCGATGCAGGCCGGGCTCAAGGCCGCCTACGACTGCGTCGAGCAGTTCTCCGAGACCGACTTCACCGCGGACCTGCGCTCGATCGACGTCCCGGTGCTCGTGGTGCACGGCGACGACGACCAGATGGTGCCCATCGGGGCCTCCGCGCTCAAGACGGTCGAGCTGCTCCAGGACGCGACGCTCGTCGTGCACGAGGGGCGCCCGCACGGGCTGTTCGGCGACTACGAGGCCGAGTTCGACGAGGACCTCCTCACCTTCCTCCGGTCCTGACGTCGCGTCCCCGGCACGCCGGGGCGCTCGCGGGACCGGCCGAGGCTTTGCGCTTCCCTCACCCTGCCCGACGGCGTCGCTCACCCTCGCGGTGAGCGGCGCCGTCGCGCTGTGCGGCCTGGGGCAGGGCGGGGCGGGGCGTTGTGCGGCGATGGGCGGGTCGGTCGGGATCACCCTTCTGACCTGCCCTTTTACCCGAATGGCGTCTCGATGACACCACTTTCTCAGACGGATGACGCCATTTCTCTTGCAATGACACCATTGATGGTGTCATAGTGGCGTCATGGAACTTACGAGATACGTCGACGAGCTGCAGCACCAGCTCGCCACCGCAGCCGCCGCCGGCGGGGACGAGGCCCGCGAGCTCGCCGGCCGCCTGTCGGCCCCGCTCGACGCCGCCGTCCGGCTCGTCCTGCTCGAAGCCCTCTCGACCGCGGCGACCGAGATCACGGCCGAGCTCGCACCGGGGGCGGTCGACGTCCGGCTCCGAGGGCGTGACCCCGAGTTCATCGTGACTCCCGCACCGACCTCGGCCTTCGAGGAGGACGCCGCCCCGGCGGCCGAGCCCGCCCGAGCGGCGGTGCTCGACCCCGACGACGTCAGCACGTCCCGCACGACGCTCCGCCTGCCCGACCAGCTCAAGGTGCAGGTCGAGGAAGCGGCAGCCCGTGAGGGCATGTCCGTCAACACGTGGCTCGTGCGCGCGGTCGCCGCCGCGCTCGCTCCCGTCGCCCCGTCCCGCCCGGCTCCCCGGGCCACCAGCACCTCCGGTCGCGTGACCGGCTGGGTGCGCTGACCCACCACCCACCACCGCCACACCCCGCGCCCCGCCTTCCCGGGGCGGACACGCTCACCCCTCTGGAGGATCCGTCATGCCCACTTTCGCCGCCCCCACGCCCGTCCCGGTCGTCATCGACGTCCCCTTCGGCAACCTGTACGTCGTCGCCGGCGAACGGGACGACGTCGTCGTGACCGTCCTGCCGGCCGACCCGGGCAAGTCCGGCTCCGTCCGTGCCGCCGAGGAGACCCGCGTCGAGCGCGACGGCGACGCCATCGCGATCGTCTACCCCAACGCCTGGAAGCAGTACGTCCTGCCGTTCGCCTCCGGTGGCGCGAAGGTCACCATCGAGCTCCCCGCCGGGTCGGACCTGCGCGGCAAGGCCGGCTCCCTCTACGCAGAGGGCCGGCTCGGGACCGTCGACCTCAACCTCAACGGTGGCAACGCCCGGCTCGACGACGTCGACCGCCTCGACATCAAGGTCTCGGCCGGGTCGCTCAGCGTCGGCCGGGTCTCCGGCACCGTCGAGGCCACCGTCTCGGCGGGCGGCCTGCGCGTCCGCGAGCTCGACGGCGACGCGACCGTCAAGGTGCCCAACGGCACCACCGAGATCGGCAGGACGACCGGGAGCCTGCGCGTCAACGGCGCGCACGGGGACATCTCGATCGACCGGTCGCACGGTGAGACGGTCGTCAAGTGCGCGCACGGCGGGATCCGCGTCGAGCAGGCCGTGAACGGTCGCGTCCAGCTCGAGAGCTCGTACGGGTCGATCGAGGTCGGCGTGCCCGAGGGCACGGCCGCCTGGCTCGACGCGACCTCGCAGCACGGCCAGGTCCGCAACCTCCTGCAGGACGCCGCCGGTCCCGGCGAGTCCGACCTGACGGTCGAGGTCCGCGCAGGCACCAGCTACGGCGACGTGATCGTGCGCCGTCCGCACGCCTGAGGCCACCTCTCCTCCCTGTCCCCAGCAGAAGTGCTCTCCCCGCTCGTCACTGCTCCACCTGCTCGTCCACCACCCTCGAAGGAGAAGCTCATGACCACCACAGTCCGCGGACCCGCGATCGAGGTCGCCGGCCTGCGCAAGTCCTACCGCTCGAAGTCCGGCACCCAGCTCGTGCTCGACGGCGTCGACCTCGTCGTCCCGGCCGGGACGATCACCGCGCTGCTCGGCCCCAACGGCTCGGGCAAGACGACGACCGTGGGCGTCCTGTCGACCCTGCTCGCCGCCGACGCCGGCACGGTCCGCGTCGCGGGCCACGACGTCGCCCGCGAGCCGGACGCCGTCCGTGCCTCGATCGGCGTGACCGGCCAGATCACGGCCGTCGACGAGCTGCTCACCGGCACCGAGAACCTGCGGCTCATGGCCGACCTCAACCACCTCGGGAAGTCCGCCGGACGTCGCCGCGCGACCGGGCTGCTCGAGCAGTTCGGTCTCGCCGAGGCGGCGGGCAAGCCCGTGGCCACCTACTCGGGGGGCATGAAGCGCAAGCTCGACCTCGCGATGACGCTCGTCGGCACGCCGTCGGTCGTCTTCCTCGACGAGCCGACGACGGGTCTCGACCCCCGCAGCCGACGCACCCTGTGGGACGAGGTGCGCGCGCTCGTCGAGGGCGGCACCACGATCCTGCTCACCACGCAGTACCTCGAGGAGGCGGACCGGCTCGCCGACTCCGTCGCGGTCCTCCACGACGGCCGCATCGTCGCCGAGGGCACGCCCGCCGAGCTCAAGTCCGTGCACGACGCGGGCTCGCTCGACGAGGTCTTCCTCGCACTGACCGAACCGCCCACCGAGGAGGAGGCCGGCACCGACGCCGCTGCCGCCGCCGGTCCGACACAGGACAAGGAGAACGTCCGATGACTGCCATCGCCACCACCGCCCCCACCACCACGGCCCGGCCCCGTCCGGTCGCCGACGTCGGGACCATGCTGCGCCGCAGCCTGCTGCGCGCCGTGCGCTACCCGGGCCTGACGGTCTTCATCGTCGGCGGCCCGATGGTCATGCTGCTGCTCTTCGTCTACGTCTTCGGCGGGGCGTTCGGTGCCGGCGTGGCTCCCGGGATCACGCCCGGCGCCGACGGTCGGGCCGCCTACCTGGACTACATCACGCCGACGCTCCTGGTCATCACCGTCGTCGGGGGCGCGACGTCGGTCGCAGTGAGCGCCGCGATGGACGCCGCGAGCGGCATCATGTCCCGGTTCAAGACCATGGCGATCTCGCCCGGGTCCATCCTCTCGGGGCACGTCCTCGGGTTCGCCGTGCAGGCCCTGATCGCCGTGGTCCTCGTGCTCGGAGCCGCGATCGCCATGGGCTACCGCCCCCAGGCCGACGCGCTCGACTGGCTTGCCCTCCTGGGCCTGTTCGTCCTGCTCGGGATCTGCCTCAACTGGCTGTGCGTCGCCATGGGGCTCAACGCCCGCAGCGTCGAGACCGCGAGCAACACGCCCATGCTCCTGCTGCTCCTGCCCTTCCTCGGCAGCGGGTTCGTGCCCGTCGAGACCATGCCGACGGCCGTGCGCTGGTTCGCCGAGCACCAGCCCTTCACGCCCATCATCGACACCGTGCGCGGGCTGCTCGCCGGGGGAGCGGGGCTCGCGGGCTCGACCGCGGTGCAGGCCGTGGCCTGGTCCGTCGTGATCGGGGTCGCGGGCTATGTGTGGGCGCGCGTGCTCTTCCGTCGCGAGCGTCGCCTCTGAGACGGGCACCGCGAGCGTCGGCGCGGTGAGCGCCGCCGGCAGGACCGAGGGCCGGCGTGTGACCAGTCGCACATCCGAGCGGCACCCCTCGCCAGGTGACCGCTGACCGCCCGCCCTAGGCTCGGTCGATGACGACGGACCCCCGCGAGCCGACCGTGTGCGTGCTCGCGCTCACGCCCCTCCTGGCGATCGAGATCGAGCCCGCAGGGCCGCACGAGACGTCGCCCGAGATCCACGTCCACCCCGGTGGCCAAGGGTTGTGGCTCGCGCGGATGGCGTACTCGCTCGGTGCGCACGCGATCGTGTGCGGGCCGTTCGGCGGCGAGACGGGGACGGTGGCCGCGCACCTGGCCCGCGCCGAGAACCTCGACCTGCGCGTGACCTCGACCGGCGCCAACGGGGCTTTCGTGCACGACCGGCGCAGCGGCGACCGTACCGAGGTCGTCGCTATGGAGCCCTTCCTCCTCAACCGGCACGAGGTCGACGACCTGTACGGCACGGTGCTCGTCGCGGCGCTCGACGCGGCGGTCACCATCCTCACCGGGTCGAGCACCCCTGTGGGTGTCCCGCCGGACTTCTTCGGCCGGCTGACCAAGGACCTGCACGCGGCCGAGCGCCAGGTGGTGGCGGACCTGTCGGGGGCCGAGGCCCAGTCCGTCGCGCAGGAGCCCGGCGCGGTCCTGAAGATCAGCCACGAGGAGATGGTCGAGGGCGGCTTCGCGCCCGACGACAGCGAGCGGTCGCTGCGCGCCGCCGCGGACGAGATGGTCGCCGCGGGGCCGCGCGCCGTGATCGTCTCCCGGGCCGAGGCGCCGTCGCTCCTGGTGACGCGGGAGCGCAGCTACACCGTGCAGAGCCCGTCCGTCACGACCGTGGACCATCGGGGGGCGGGCGACTCGATGACGGCGGGGATCGCCGTCGGGCTCGCGCGGGGGATGGACCTGCCCGACGCCGTGCGGCTGGGTGCCGCGGCCGGAGCCCTCAACGTGACCCGGCGCGGGCTGGGCACGGGGCACCGCGACCAGATCGAACGCTTCGCGCACCGCGTGACGGTGCGCGAGACCCACTGACCGCACCGGACGAGAAGGAGGCCATGATGCGCGCACTCATCACGAACGACGACGGGATCGACTCCCCGGGCCTGGCGGTGCTCGCCGGGGCGGCGCTCGACGCGGGGTACGAGGTCGTGGTCGCGGCACCCGCGCGCGAGTCCTCGGGCGCGAGCGCGGCCCTGCTGGGGGCCGAGGAGGACGGCCGCCTGGTCGTCGAGCCCCGGAGGGCCCCGGGCCTGCCCGACGGCGTGACGTCCCTCGCCGTGCGGGCCGCCCCCGCGCTCATCGCCTTCGTCGCGGCGTACGGCGGCTTCGGCGCCAAGCCGGACCTGGTCCTGTCGGGCGTGAACAAGGGCGCGAACACGGGCAACGCGATCCTGCACTCCGGGACGGTGGGCGCGGCCATGTCCGCGACGACCCACGGCATCGCGTCGGTCGCGGTGTCCATGGACGCCGCCGAGCCCCGCCACTGGGAGACCGCGCGCCTCGTGACGGACCACGTCGTGGAGTGGGTGGGACGCACGCCGCTCGGTCGCCGGGTCGTGAACGTCAACGTCCCCGACCGCTCTCCCGCCGACCTCCGGGGCCTGCGTCAGGCGCCGCTGGCGAGCTTCGGGCTGGTCCAGGCGCGCATCCGCGAGAACGACGACCGCAACCTGTCCCTCCAGTACTCGGGGACGGAGCGGCACTCCGAGCCGGACTCCGACACGGGGCTGCTCACGCGCGGCTGGGCGACCGTGACGCTGCTGCTCGCGCCGTACGCCGACGTGAGCCTCGAGGTGCCGGGGCTGCCCGAGCAGTGAGCAGCGCGCCTCCGGGTGGGTGGTCGACGCCCTGACGTGCAGGTGCGCGCACGGGGTGCCGAGACGGTCGGCGGGGCGTCGAGAACCCCCTCGCCCGTTGCGGGTGCGCAGTCCATGGGTGGCTGGAATGCTGCCAACATGTCACCAGCCAAGCCAGCCTCCCACGCCATCGTCCGGCAGCAGCAGGTCTTGCGAGACAGCCTGCCCTTCCAGGACACCCAGGACTTCGACGACGTCTCCCGCGGGTTCCTCGGCCGACGCACACCGAACGCGGTGACCGCCGCGGACGGCCGCGTCGTCTGGGACAACGACACCTACGACTTCCTCCAGGGCGAGGCCCCGGACACGGTCAACCCGAGCCTGTGGCGCCAGTCCCGGCTCGTCGCCACGCAGGGCCTGTTCGAGGTCGTCGAGGGCATCTACCAGGTGCGCGGCTTCGACCTCTCGAACGTCACCTTCATCGAGGGCGAGACGGGCGTGGTCGTGCTGGACCCCCTGCTCTCGGCCGAGACGGCCGCTGCGGCGATCGCGCTGTACCGCGAGCACCGCGGCGACCGTCCCGTCTCGGGCGTCGTCTACACCCACTCGCACGTCGACCACTTCGGCGGGGTCAAGGGCGTCACGACGCAGGAGGACGTCGACTCCGGTCGTGTCCCGGTCCTCGCCCCCGAGGGGTTCACCGAGCACGCTGTCGCCGAGAACGTGTACGCCGGCACGGCCATGGGCCGCCGCGCGGGGTACATGTACGGCGCTGCGCTCGCTCGCGGTCCGCAGGGACAGGTCGGGGCCGGCCTCGGCCAGACGACGTCGACCGGCACCATCACCTTGATCCCCCCGACGGTCGACATCACCACGACCGGAGAGGAGAAGACGGTCGACGGCGTCCGGATGGTCTTCCAGATGGCCCCCGACACCGAGGCGCCGTCGGAGATGCTCGTCTGGTTCCCGGACCACAAAGCGCTCTGCGCCGCGGAGGACGCGACGCACAACCTGCACAACCTGCTGACGCTGCGCGGCACCGTCGTGCGCGACCCGCACGCGTGGGCGGGCTACCTCACCGAGGTGATCGACCTCTTCGGCAGCGAGGCCGAGGTCGTCTTCGCGTCGCACCACTGGCCCACCTGGGGCAACGCTCGGATCGTCGAGTACCTCTCGCTCCAGCGTGACCTCTATGCGTACCTGCACGACCAGACGCTCCGCATGCTGAACAAGGGCCTGACGGGCACCGAGATCGCCGAGCAGATGGTCCTGCCACCCGCGCTCGAGAACTCCTGGCACGCACGGGGCTACTACGGTTCCGTGAGCCACAACGTCAAGGCCGTCTACCAGCGGTACATGGGCTGGTACGACGGCAACCCGTCGAACCTGTGGCGGCACACCCCGCTCGAGGCAGGCAGGCGCTACGTCGCGCTCGGGGGTGGCGCGGACGCCGTCGTCCTCTCGGCGCAGGCGGCCTTCGACGAGGGGGACTACCGCTGGGTCGCGGAGATCCTGAACCACGTCGTCTTCGCCGAGCCTGATCACACCGGGGCGCGCGAGCTGCTCGCGGACACCTACGAACAGCTCGGCTACGGGTCGGAGAACGGCACCTGGCGCAGTGTCTACCTCTCGGGCGCGACCGAGCTGCGCGACGGCCCGTTCGGTACGCCGACCGTCGCGGCCTCGTCGGACATGCTCGCGCAGCTGTCCCCGGCCATGCTCTTCGACGCCCTGGCGATCCAGGTCGACGGGCCGCGCGCATGGGACGAGAGGGCGACGATCGACGTCGTGCTGACGGACGTCGACGAGCGCTACCGGCTGTGGCTGCGCAACGGTGTCCTCACGTACAGCGCCGCCCCGCAGAAGGGGGCCGCCGACGTCACGCTCACCGGGACCAAGGGCGCTCTGCCGGTCCTGGCGAGCGGGCACGTCACCCCGGGCACGCTCGCCCAGGCGGGCATCGAGCTCAGCGGCGACACCTCCGTGCTCGGCCGGCTCGCCGCGCTCCTGGACCCGGGCGACAAGGACTTCGCGATCGTCACCCCCTGACGGTCAGGGTCCGTGCCGGCCGACGCCCTGGTGACCGGCACGGACCCTGCGGACGTCGCGGAACGGAACCCGCGATGCCCGCAGGACGACGAACCCGGGCGACGGAACGGCCCGCCGGGCACGGCGACCTGGCGGGGGCGACGCTCGAGGACGCGCGTCGCTCTGGCGGACGAGCGGAGGCACGAGGATGGGGAACGAGCGATCGAGGCACCACCGGATCGGCGGCGCCCGGCAGCAGTGGTCCGAGCGGGCCCGCCGGGCCTGGGCAGCCGTCGGAGCCCTTCTGCTGGCGCTTCCGCTGGCCCTCGTCCCCGCGATCCCGGCGGCCGCCGCCGACTGGGGCATCAGCAAGCAGGAGGTCTCCGCGGGTCCGTACGCCCCGGGGGACACCGTCCAGTGGATCGTCACCGTCTCCTGCTCCGACCCCAACGCGGACCCGTGCACCAACGCTGTGCTCACCGACCAGCTCCCGGACGGTCTCGAGCTCGTGTCCGCGTCGGTCCAGAGCGGGCCGGCCGGTGGTGAGATCGACGCCGACACAGACACCGGCACGGTCACCTACACCAACCCCGAGGTGTCGAACGGGGCGCAGGCCCAGATCGTCGTCACCGCACGGGTGGACCCCGACCTGCCCTACAGCGAGAACGGTGTGCCGATCACCAACACCGCGACCGTCGTGGCCGACAACGCGACCCAGCAGCAGGCCTCCGACGCGATCACGCCCGAGGTCCCGCTCGTCCTCGCCTCGACGACGACCAAGTCGATCGACCCGCCCGGGGCGCTCGCGGCCCCCGGGACGCCGGCGACCATGACGGTCGGCGCGACGAACACCTCGAACGACCCGGTCGACACCCTGGTGATCCAGGACCCGGTCGACCCTACGGCGACCCCCAACCCCTTCACCTACCTGGAGTACTCGGCGACGGGCACGATCACGATGCCCCCGAACGCCGACACCGTGACCACGCAGTACTGGGACGGGGACTCGTGGGAGACGCTCGACGGCTCGGTCGACCCGGCGGCCGTGCAGGGTGTGCGCTACACGTTCAGCGGCGACATCCAGCCGGGCGCGGCGGCGAGCGTGCCCGTGCAGGTGCAGCAGAGCGACGCGGTCGACGGCCTCGCGGAGGCGACGACGGTCACCAACGACGCGTCGTCGTACGTCACGCACACGGGCGGGCAGTCCACGGCCACCACGGCGAGCGACACGTACGTCATCACCCCGCCGGACAACGGCGTGACGGCGTCCAAGAGCTTCTCGCCCAGCACCGTGGCCGCGGGCGACCCCACGACCGTCACGATCGGTGCCACCAACACGGGGACCGCCGTCGGCTCCCTGACGATCACCGAGCCCGCCCCCGGGACCGACAACCCGTTCGAGGGCGACGACCCGCTGACCTTCACCGGCTTCGGGCCGACGGGGGACGGCACGGGCGTGCAGTGGCCCTCGGGGGCGAACGGCGCGACCGTGACCTTCACGTGCCTCGACGGCTCGACCCCCGAGGTCGACGCGACCGCCCCGAACACGCTCCCGAACCCACCGGACGGGTGCGTCGTGGTCGGCTTCACCGTGGTCTTCACGGGAGACCTGGCGACCGGCGCCGCGGCCTCGATCCCGTTCACCGCGGACACGGACCCCGACCAGACGACCGACGACGTCACGCACACCAACACCATCGAGGCCACCGTGCCGAGCGCGGAGCCCGCCACGGCCCCCGCCGACCTCGTGACCCTGGTCGACCGCCTGGCGACCGACACCGACAAGATCATGTCGCCCTCGACCATCCCCGCGGTGCCGGGGCAGTCCGTGATCGTGCAGCTCCCGACCCAGCTCCAGCCGTTCGGACCCGACGGCTCGACGACGAACGCGGACCAGGTCGTCGTCCAGGACCCGGTCGACCCGGCGAACCCCGGCGAGTTCTGGTCGAACTTCACCGCGTCCTCGGTGCGCACGACCGACGTGCCCGCGGGGTCGACCCTGACGGTCAGCTACTGGAACGGGAGCGGCTGGGTGCCCGCACCCGGCTGTGGGCCGTACACCGGACCGGCGACCGTGAGCTGCGACCTTCCCGCAGGTGCCGGAGGCGTCCGGTTCGTCTACGACTCGACCGGCGACGGCTTCCCGCCCGGGACGCAGTTCCAGCCCAACTTCACGGCCGAGTACACGGGTCCGGCCGACCGTGACACCCCGATCGAGAACTGCGGCGCGTCGAGCGCGTCGTCGGGCACGGTCGCCCCGACGCCCCCCGCGCAAGGCTGCGCCTCGGTCGACCCCTTCCCCGTGGACGGGCCGGGCGCGCTCGAGTTCGTCACCAAGGACTTCCTCGGCGGGACCCCGCCCAGCGTCCTCGCTCGTTCGGACGACCAGGTCACGGCGCAGATCACCTGGTCGACCAACGGCTTCTCGGGCGTGGACCCGATGGTGATCTCGGACGTGGCCGACCCGCAGAGCACCCCGATCGCGAGCTCGTTCTACGACGCGTTCGACCTCGTGCGGATCGAGGCGATCGATGCTGCGACCGACCCGCTGATCCCCTACGACCAGGTGACCGGCGTCGAGCTCTTCGTCGGCGGCGCGTGGGTCCCCGCGAGCGGCGACCCGTGCCCGTGCGTCGGGTCCTTCCCGGGGTACACGCTCACTCCCGACGAGCGGGCGTCGGCGACGTCAGTGCGCTTGACCTACCAGGAGTCGCCCGACCGCACCACGACGGGAGACCCGACGGCGCCGCAGCCCGGCGACGGCGTGGCGCGCTCGACGCTCGCGGACGGTCGCCACCTCGACCTGACCTTCCAGGTGCGGGACGTCAAGCGCTCCGACCCGAGCGCCCCGGTGCTGGGGTCGACCCACGGCGCGCTCTACAACACGACGGACCCCGGGATCGTCCTCGACACGGTGCGGGCGACCGGCACCTTCGAGGGCGACCAGTACACCGACACCGACGGCGCCGACGTGCTGATCATCGACCAGCCCCTCAACGTGACCGTCGCCAAGGACTGGACCGGCGGTCCCGTCTCGGTCCCGCCGTCGGACACCCCGGCGCGGTTCTACCCGACGACCGACGTGACCATCGCGGGGACCAACGCCTCGGCCGCCAAGGTGAGCCAGCTGCGGCTGGTCGAGCCGGGCGTCGCGACCTCGGGCGACGTGCAGACGGTGCCCGGGACCAAGCCCTTCGACGCGTTCACGCTGCGGGCGATCACCTTGGATCCGCCGGAGGGTACGCAGACGACGACGATCACGCTCACCTACCTGGGGGGCTCGACCGCGAGCTTCACCGAGGCCGAGGCGGAGGCGCTCACGACGAGCGACCTGGCCGACGTCGTCGGTGTCGTGACGTCGTTCGACGGCCTCGTGGCGTCCGGCGCGTCCGGCAGCATGAACCTTACGCTGCAGCTGCGCGAGAACGACCGCTACACCCTGACGCCCGTCACGGTCGCCGGGTACAGCCCGGTGCCGGACGGCGCGGTAGCGACCATCGCGGACCCGGGTGGCACTGACCAGGACGTCCGGCTCGCGTACGACGACGCGAGCATGGTCCTGCAGGACGCGGGGATCGCTCTCGACGTCGGCAAGACCTTCGACCCGGCGCAGATCGTCGAGCCGGGTACGGGCCCGGTGACGATGACGCTCAGAGGGCAGCCTCTCGGGCCGTCGCGCGCGGTCGAGATGGTGCTCGTCGACGACGACCCACGGTTCTGGAACCAGTACGACTTCGACGGCTTCGCGGGTGCCGCTCTGACGGCGCCCGTCCAGCAGGTGCGCGTGGACGCCTTCACCGGGGGCGAGTTCGTCGCGGGAGCCGGCGGCGTCGTCGTGAACGGCGGCTCGTGGGTCCTGGGTGACGAGACGGCCACGTTCGCGCTCCCCGACGGCGTGGCGCCGGGCGACGTGCAGGGCCTGCGGTTCACGTTCAGCCGGACCGACGGGTCGATCTGGGAGAACCCCGCGAACCCGACCCAGACCGTGCCTGTCTCGGTCGAGCGCCGGGAGGAGATGCGCACGGGCGGGCCGGTCCTGACGGACCTCGAAGCCAACGCGCCGGCCCCGGGCGAGAGTGCCCCGGGTGTCGCGACCAACACCGTGGACGGCACCGTGACGGGGGCCGACCTCGTCGTCGACCCCGAGAGCGGTCTGACGGTGCCCGTCTCGTCGACCGACGACCAGGCGGCGGAGCTCGTCTACGTCCACGCGACCAACGGGGTGCAGGTGGTGAAGACGTTCGACCGCGTCGTCACCGGGGGCACGCAGGCCCCCGACGCGACCTTCCCGATGAGCATCGCCGTGACCAACACCGGCAACCGTGCGATCAGCGAGCTCGTCGTCGAGGACTCCCCGATGCCGACCGACTCCGAGGGGGCGCAGCTCCGGCTGGCGGCCACGCCCGAACCGTACTCGTACCTGCTCACCGGGCCGCCGTTGGCCCCGGCCGAGGGGGACCCGCTTCCCGTCGACCCGGCCGACGTGACGGTCACCCGGACCGGGGACCTCCTCGGCCTGCGGTTCAGCTTTCCCGAGGGCACCGTGCTCGGCGTCGGTCAGACGTACACGGTCACTGTCCTGGTGCAGTTCCGCGTGGGGCTCGCCCCACAGACCCTCGTGTCGAACACAGCGGGCGTCACCGCCGACCGTCCGTGGGACCAGTGCCAGGCTCGGCTCGCCGAGCAGACGGGCGCGTGCGAGGCGGACGCCGACGTGACACCGATCCCCGCGGGCGTCCTCGCGCAGTCCAAGCTCGTACGGGCGACGAACGACGACGCGCTCGACGTCATCGTGGACCCCGCGTACAACGGCCCGCCGGTCGAGTGCACGCCGCTCCCGACGGGCCTCTACGCCTACCCGTGCACGCCGGTCATCGCACCGGGGCACGCCCAGACGTGGCACATTCGCATCGACAACGTCGGCAACCTGCCGATGGACAAGGTCGTGGTGTACGACCGCCTGCCGTCGGTCGGGGACACGGGATCCTCGTCCTCGTCCTCGCGGGGCTCGCAGTGGACTCCGATCCTGACGGTCGACCCACCCCCCGAGCTCGTCAACGCGCCCGAGGGGAGCGTGGGCTCGGTCTACTACACGACGTCGGACGACTACTGCATGGACGACCTCACCGACCCTATGGCCGAACCGGTCTGCCCCACCGACGACCCCGTGACGGGCTGGGTGCGGCTCGACGGCACCGAGGACCCCGCGCTGCTCGCGACGGTCAGGGCGCTGAAGTTCGTCGTCCAGTTCCCCGCGGACGACGAGTTCCAGCCGGGGGAGTACATCGCGATCGAGGGGACGACTCTGACCCCGGCCGTTCCTCCGGACGCAGGCGACCGGTCGATCGCCTGGAACTCGGCCGCGGCGTCGGCCGTCGTGGTCTCGCCACAGGGCGACCTGAACCTCCTGCCCACCGAGGGCACCAAGGTGGGGGTCGCGACCGCGACGGGGTCGCTCCAGGTGATCAAGCGGGTCGCCGGAGCAGGGGCCGTCAACGCCCCCGACACGTTCGACCTCTTCGTCCGGTGCACCTCTGCGCCCGGGACTCCTGTGGAGACCGTGCTGGACCCGATACCCATCACCGTGGCCCGCGACACCCCGGTCACGGTGCCCAACCTGCCGTACGGGTCCGTGTGCACCCTCACGGAGGACGGCTCGAACGGTCAGACCGAGCTGATCGTCGGGTCCGTCACGATCGGTGAGGCACCGACCGTGAACACGATCACGGCGGTCAACCGCTACGACCTCGCGAGCATCGAGGTGTCCAAGGACGTCGTGACGGACGCCGTCGACCAGGACGGGCAGCCGGTTCCCTTCGGCCCGTTCGAGGTCACGGTCGACTGCACGTTCCTGGGCGAGCCGGTCTACGCGACCGGGTACGGACCCGACGACCCGATGGTGGTCGAGATCGAGGACGACCAGACGGTCGAGCTCGACGGGCTTCCTGTGGGTGCCGTCTGCACGGTCGAGGAGACCGGGACGGGCAACGCCTCGTCCGTCACCATCACGGTGACGCAGCAGGCGAGTCCGCCCGTGAGCACGCCCGGGGCGTCCACGACGCTCACGCTGGCCGCTGACACCGACGAGGGCGCGAGCACCAACGACGTCGTGCTCACCAACGCCTTCGACGTCGGGGGGCTCGACCTTCTCAAGGTCGTCGAGGGTCAGGGGGCGCCCACCTACGGGGCCGGGCCGTTCACCCTCGCGGTGCGCTGCACGTTCGACGACGACGGCCCGGGGCCGGGCGCGCCACGCGTCGTCTACGACGACACCGTCGTGCTCGGCGCCGGGGCTCCCCTCGAGGCTCAGATCGCGAACCTGCCTGCGGGCGCGGTCTGCGACGTGACGGAGCCCGACGACGGCGGCGCGACCTCGACCACGATCGACCCCAGCCCGGTGACGGTCGCTGCAGGGACCGCCGTGATCGTCACGGCGGTCAACACGTTCGACGTGGGTGCCGTCACGGTGGACAAGGTCGTCGACGGCGAGGGAGCCGATCTCTACGGCGCCGGCCCGTTCACCGTGACGCTCAGCTGCACGGTCGACGGCCAGGCGCTCTCGATTCCGGGCGGGCCCACACGCACCCTCGTACCGGGGACGCCCGTCGTCTACGACGACCTGCCTGTCGGTGCGGCCTGCAAGGTCACCGAGACCCAGGACGGTGGCGCGTCCGCGTCGAGCATGACGGTCACGGTCGACGGTGGCGGGGCCATCGAGACCGACGGTCCGTCGGCCGACGTCGTCGTGCCTCCTGTCGACGCCCAGGGGGCGCCCACCACGGTGGGCGTCGTCGCGACGAACACGTTCGACCTCGGGTCGCTCGTGGTCGACAAGGTCGTCGACGGCGCCGGGGCCACGCTGTACGGCGCCGGACCGTTCGAGGTGTCGCTCGCGTGCACCTTCGACGACCAGGAGGTCGACGTCCCCGGCGGTGCCGTGCGCGAGCTCGTGCCCGGCGCCCCCGTGACCTACGACGGTCTGCCGGTCGGCGCGCGGTGCGAGGTCACCGAGACGGCGACGGGAGGCGCGACCACCACGGCGGTCTCCGCCGTGGGGGAAGGCGAGGCGGGCGCTGTCGTCGTCCCGGCGCTCGACGCCGGCACCGTGAGCGTGACGAACACGTTCGACGTCGGCGAGGTCCGCGTCGTCAAGACGCTGGCCGGTGCCGACGCCGCCGAGCACCAGGGTGACGTCTTCACCGTCTCGCTCGCGTGCACCCACGCCGTCGACGGCGTCCCGGTCGGCGTCGTGGTCCCCGGCGGGCCCACGCGCACGCTCTCGGCCGCCGACGACTGGGTCGCGGTGTACGAGGGCCTGCCGCAAGGCGCCACCTGCGTCGTGGCGGAGACGGACGCGGGTGGTGCGGACACGGTCCAGGTCGTCGTAGCCGGCGAGAGCACGCTCACCGACCCGGCCACGGCCCTCCCGGGGTCGGTCGAGTTCGCACTCCCTGTGGGGCCGGACGTCTGCGAGCCCGTCGAGGTCGTCAACACCTGGTCGCCGACGGGCGGCGGCATGGGCGGCGGGACGGCCGTCCACCAGGCGCTGATCACGGCCCTCACGCCCGCCGAGGTGGCGCTCGCCGCGGGCTGTGAGCGTGCGGCACCCGACGGTGCGCTGCCCGGCACGGGCGTGGACCTCGCCAGGGTCGGGACGCTCGTCGCGATCCTGCTCGTGCTCGGGACCACGGCCATGGTCGTGGTGCGTCGCCGGGACGCCTAGCGATCCTGCGCGCCCCCTCGACGTGCCGCCCGGGTGGCGAGTCGGGCCAGGTCGCCTAGGTTCGAGGGAGGTCAGGAAGTGGCCGACCGGGAGCCAGGTGCACCGCGCCTCGACCTGGTCTCCCGGGGACCGATGCGCCGGAGGGCCCGCACCTTCGCCCGTCATGTCGTGGGTCGGCACGGTTGCGCCGGCCACGCGGAGGAACCGCATGAACGCCCCAGACACACGCCGGCCGCGCCCGCAGCCCGCTCCCGACGACCCGCGCAAGCCGGACTCGCCCACCGACCTGCACACGCGTTCGTGGAAGCACGTCGCCCGGACGACGGTGCGTCAGTTCTCGCGCGACCAGTGCCTCGACCTCGCGGCGGCGCTGACGTACTACGCCGTACTGGCCTCGGCGCCTGCGCTACTGGCCGTCGTCTCGCTGCTCGGGCTCGTCGGTGACAGCGAGAAGATCGTCGACCGGGTGCTCGACATCGCGCAGTCGGTCGTCCCGGCCGACGCGATGGCGACGCTCACCCCGTTGGTCGAGCAGGTCGTGGGCGGCAGCGACCGCGCAGGCCTGGCGCTGGTCGTCGGCGTCGTCGTCGCGCTCTGGTCCGCCTCGGGGTACGTGGGAGCGTTCGGCCGGTCGATGAACCGCATGTACGAGGTCGAGGAGGGGCGGCCGGTGTGGAAGCTGCGACCCGTCATGCTCCTCGTGACCGCCGCGGTCGTGCTCATGGCGGCGCTCGTCGTGGTCGCCCTCGTGCTCTCCGGGCCGGTCGCCCGTGCGATCGGGGACGCCGTCGGGCTGGGTCCCGCCGCCGTGACGACGTGGAACGTCGCCAAGTGGCCCGTGGTGCTCCTGCTGGTGATCCTCATCGTGGCCGTGCTCTACCACACGACTCCCAACGTCCGTCAGCCCCGGTTCCGCTGGCTGAGCGTCGGAGCGGTCGTCGCGATCCTCGTCTGGGTCCTCGCGTCCGTCGGGTTCGGCTTCTACGTCGCGACGTTCGCCTCGTACGACTCGACGTACGGCGCACTGGGTGGCGTGATCGTCTTCCTGCTGTGGCTGTGGATCACGAACCTCGCGCTGCTCTTCGGAGCAGAGCTCGACGCCGAGCTCGAGCGCGCCAGGGAGCTCCAGGGAGGTATCGCGGCCGAGGAGACCCTCCAGCTCCCGCCGCGGGACACGCGCGCGAGCGACAAGCGCAGGCAGAAGCTCCAGGAGGACGTCGAGAGGGGCGGCGAGATCCGCAGGGCCGCCGAGGCCGCCCGCGCGAAGGACACGGGAGAGAGCGACACCCAGCAGGGCCGAGAGAGCTGACCGACCGACCGTAGGACGACGAGAGGACGAAGCATCATGCGAGCACTGACGTGGCAGGGCCGGGAGAAGGTCACGGTCGAGAACGTCCCGGACCCGACGATCCAGGAGGCGACCGACGCCGTGATCCGGGTCACGTCGACCGCGATCTGCGGCTCCGACCTGCACCTGTACTCCGTCCTGGGGATGTACCTCGACGCGGGCGACGTGCTGGGCCACGAGACCATGGGGGTCGTCGAGGAGGTCGGCGCGAACGCCACGCGCCTCAAGGTCGGGGACCGTGTGGTGGTCCCGTTCGGGATCGCCTGCGGGACGTGCTGGATGTGCACCCACGGACTGCAGTCGCAGTGCGAGACGACGCAGGTGCGGTCCCAGGACAAGGGCGCTGCTCTCTTCGGCTACACCCGGTTGTACGGTCAGGTGCCAGGTGGTCAGGCCGAGTACCTGCGCGTGCCCCAGGCCCACTACGGTCCGGTCGTGGTGCCCGAGGACGGCCCCGACGAGCGGTACCTCTACCTGTCGGACGTGCTGCCCACCGCGTGGCAGGCCGTCGAGTACGCGTCCGTCCCGGCGGGCGGCACCGTGGTCGTCGTCGGGCTCGGTCCGATCGGTCAGATGGCCGCGCGGGTCGCGCGCCACCGCGGTGCGGGCCGGGTGATCGGCCTCGACCTCGTGCCCGAGAGGCTCGCCATGGCCGAGCGGCACGGCGTGGAGACCCTCGACGTCTCGGCGGTCGACGACGTCGCGGGCGCGGTCCGTGACCTGACACAGGGGCGCGGCGCCGACGGGGTGATCGACGCCGTCGGGATGGAGGCCCACGGGTCTCCGGGGGCCTCCTTGTTCCAGAAGGCGGCGGGCGTCCTGCCGGACACCGTCGCCGGCGCGATCAACGAGAAGGTCGGTGTCGACCGCCTGGCCGCGCTCCTCACCGCGATCTCGCTCGTCCGCCGCGGGGGCACCGTATCGGTCGCCGGTGTGTACGGCGGCGCCAAGGACCCGTTGCCGATGATGGACCTCTTCGACAAGCAGGTCACGCTGCGCATGGGGCAGGCGAACGTCCGCCGCTGGGTCGACGACCTCCTGCCCCTCGTGGCCGACCCCGCCGACCCCCTGGGGGTCCTCGACCTGCGGACCCATCGGCTGTCGCTCGAGGACGCACCCCGCGGCTACGACCTCTTCCAGAAGAAGGAGGACGGCTGCATCAAGGTCGTCCTGGACCCCACGGTCCGGACGGCGCCCGCTGCGGAGAACGGGTCCTCGCGATGACGACACCGGTCGACGTCCGCCTGCTCGCGATCTACCTCAACGACCACGTGGCCGGAGCGACCGTGGGGGTGCAGCGGGTCCGGCGCATGGCGAAGGTGTACGACGGCACGGTCGTGGGGACGGTGGTCGCGCCGCTCGTCCCCCAGCTCGAGCAGGAGCGCGAGTGGCTCCTCGGGTGCCTGCGCCACCTCGACATCGCCGTGCGGCGCTACAAGGTGGTCGGTGCGTCGCTGGCCGAGAGGGTCGGACGCCTCAAGCTCAACGGGCATGTCCGCACCACGTCTCCGCTGAGCGCTCTCCTCGAGGTCGAGCTGCTGCGAGGCGCCGTCACGGGCAAGGCGAGCGGGTGGCAGACGCTCCTGGCCCAGGGCCGGGACCTGGGCCTCACCCCTGAGCAGGTCGCGGACCTCGACGGCCTGGTCGCCCAGGCGGACGGGCAGGTCCGGGCGCTCTCCGACCTGCTCGAGGTCCTCCATGCCAGGGTGTTCCGCCACCGGGCGCCCGACGGCGGAAGGTAGCCGTCGGGCTCAGGGCGCCGTGCGGGAGGAGCGGTCGCGCCCGCTGCGCCGTCGCTCGGTGATCCGCGCCGCCCAGCGCTCCCACGGCGGGCGGACCGCCCAGTTCACGGCGAGAGTGTGCCAGGCCCACCGGAACCGGCGACCCAGGGAGTCCGCGGACTCGAACGTGCGGCCCGAGACCCCGACGACCAGCCGGCCGTCGTAGCGCACGAGAGCGCCGCTGCCGAGCTGGAAGCTCAGGTCGGCGTCGTCGTGCACGTACGGGTCGTCGCGGTGGACCCGGTCCCGGACCTCCTGCCACGCGCTGGCTCGGAACGCCATGTTTGATCCCCACAGGGGCACGTTCGCGAGCGCGGCGCGCATGCCCCAGAAGTACCCGCGCATGTAGAAGACCCCCGTGACCCGGGCTCGCGCTCGGGGCAGGTCGTAGAAGCGGCCGGGGCCGGTGAGGGCGGCCATGTCGGGCTCGCGCACGAAGGCGGCGTGAATCCGTTCGAGCCAGTCCGGCGGCGGGAGCGTGTCGGCGTCGCAGCGCACGACGACGCCATCGGCCACGGCGTCGTATCCCGTCGAGGCGGCGGCGGGGATGCCCGGTGACGGTTCGTGGACGACGCGTGCACCGGAACGGCGTGCCACCTCGGCGCTGTCGTCACGGGAGGCGTTGTCGACGACGATCACCTCGTGCGGCCGGTGCGTCTGCCGGGCGACCGCCTCGAGACAGCGTTCGAGGTGCAGGGCGTCGTCCTTGACGGGGATGACGACGGTCAGGCGCACCGCACCACGCGGGGCGTACCCGCTCACGGGCTCCGCACCAGGAACAGGCCGGCCACGAAGGCGCCGACCCCACCGGCGACGAGGTCGCCCAGGGTGTCGCGATAGCCCACCTGGATGGCGGGGTCCACGTAGGTGGACCCCGCCCACTCACCGACCTCCCAGAGCAGCGCGAGCAGCACCCCCAGGCCCGTGGCGGTCACGACCGCGCCGAGCCGGGGTCGGCGGAGGTCGGTCGAGGGGAGCGGGTCGCCCCGGACCACGGGAGCGACGAGCGGACCGGGTACCCGCAGCGCCCCGAGGAAGACCAGGACGGCGTAGGCGAGGACGGTCAACGCCGCGGTCGCCGCCAGGTGCATCGCGAGGTCCAGCCACGGCACCCGCGCGTAGAGGTCGAGCAGCGCGATCCACGCGGCGACGCTCAGGACGAGCCCGACCGCGGGATCGACGACGCCCCTGAGGCCGATCGCCCGCGGGATCACGGTGCCGAGCAGGACGAGCGCGAGGAGCGCCGTCGCGACCGGTCCGTAGAGCACGGTGCCCACAGGAACGGCGGCCGCCGCGAGGACTCGCACGAGATCCCCGACGACCGTGGCCGTCGGGGTGCGCCGCAGGGCCTTGTCGGTGGTCATCAAGCCAACGTAGCCACCCCGCCCACGACCCGCTCGGCGATGGAGCCTCCCGCCGGTCGCGAGTCGCGCACACCCGTGCGAGCCTGCCCAGATGTCTGCCACGACCACCACGTCCCCGTCCACGCCCCTGAACCGCTCGGTCGGGGGGCGCCTGCTCTACGTCTTCATCCTGGGCGACGTGCTCGGTGCGGGGGTCTACGCCCTGGTCGGCGAGATGGCCGGGAAGGTGGGTGGCGCCGTCTGGCTGCCGCTGCTCGTCGCCCTCGGACTGTCCTTGCTGACCGCGGGTTCGTACGCCGAGCTGGTCACGAAGTACCCGGCCGCCGGGGGCGCGGCGGTGTTCGCCGAACGCGCTTTCAAGGTGCCGATCGTGTCGTTCCTCGTGGGGTTCTGCATGCTCGCCGCCGGTGTCACGAGCGCGGCGGGACTGTCCCTCGCCTTCGCCGGCGACTACTTCGGCTCGTTCGTGGACCTCCCGGTCGTGCCGGTCGCGCTCGTCTTCCTGCTCCTCGTCGCGGCGCTCAACGCGCGCGGTATCCAGGAGTCCTTGCGCGCGAACGTGGCGATGACCGCGATCGAGCTCTCGGGGCTGCTCCTGATCGTGGTGCTCGCGGCTGTCGTCCTCACGCGGGGCGACGCGTCGCCGGGCAGGGCGCTCGAGTTCGCCGAGGGCACGACCCCGGCGCTCGCGGTCCTCTCGGCCTCGCTCATCGCGTACTACTCGTTCGTCGGCTTCGAGACCTCGGCCAACCTGGCCGAGGAGGTCAAGGACGTCCGGCGGGTCTACCCCCGTGCGCTCTTCGGCGCACTGATCACCGCGGGCGTCGTCTACGTCGCCGTCGGCGTGGCCGCCGTCGCCGTGGCGCCCCCCGAGCAGCTCGCGGGCTCGACCGGGCCGCTGCTCGAGGTCGTCAAGGTCGCCGACGTCGTGCCGGAACGCGTCTTCGCCATGGTGGCACTCGTCGCGGTCGCGAACGGTGCCCTGCTCACGATGATCATGGCGAGCCGCCTCACCTACGGCATGGCGCGACAGGGTCTGCTGCCCGCAGGGCTGGCCCGGGTGCTCCCCGGCCGCCGGACTCCGTGGGTCGCGATCGTCGCGACGACCGCCGTGGCCATGGGCCTCGTCTTCACGGGGGACCTGGGTGCGCTCGCGGAGACCGTGGTGCTCCTGCTCCTCGTGGTCTTCATCAGCACCAACGTCGCGGTGCTGGTCCTGCGCAAGGACACCGTCGAGGAGGGCCACTTCCGTGTCGCGACCATCGTGCCGGTCCTCGGGACGGCAAGCTGCGTCCTGCTCCTGACCCAGCAGGCCGGGCAGACGTGGCTCCGCGCGGGAGCCCTCGTCCTGGTGGGCGTCGTGCTCTACCTGGTCACGATGCTCGCCCGCCGTCGGACGGGCGCGCCGACCCGCGGCGACCGATGATCGACGAGGTCCTGGCGCGCGAGCGGTGCTCTCAGCCGGTACCCACGGTCCGGACGAGGTCCTCGCGCAGGTGCCGTGCGTACCCCCCGGGGGTGCGACCCGTCGTGCGACCCGAGGTCAGGACCCGCCCCTCGTCGGAGGCCACGACGCGCGCGCCCGCGTCCCGGGCGCGCGCCACGAGGCCGACGTCCTCGTGCTCCGCGACCCCCGGGAAGCCGCCGGCGGCCAGGTAGAGGTCGCCGCGGATCCCCAGGTTCGCCCCGTGCACGTGCCCGTTCGCGTGTCCGACGGGATGCGTCGCCACCCAGGCAGCCCGCTGCGCGGGGGAGAGGTCGTCGAAGTCGGGACGCACCGTGCCGATCACCAGGTCGGCCCCCGCCTCCGCGAGCGCGACCTGGTGCGTGAGCCAGTGCGCGGGGACCGCCGAGTCGGCGTCGGTGCTCGCGATCCACAGCCGTGCCGGGCGGCCCCTGCCGAGCCGTCCTGTCGCGGCCTCGACCCCGGCGGCGCGTGCTGCCCCGACCCGTCGGCATCGGGTCTCCACCACGGTGAACGGTGAGGACCCGGCGAGCGAGGCCGAGCGGTCGGTGCAGTCGTCGAGGACGACCACGACCTCGACCCGCACGGCCGGTCGCTCGGCCCGGACCCGCGCGACCGCCACGTCGAGCGCGGCCAGGCAGCGGGGCAGAAGCTCCTCCTCGTCGTTCACCGGCACGACGACGGCCAGCCGTGTCACGCGGTCGGCGGCTCTCATGCGAGTCCTGCCTCCGCCGCGACCGAGCGCGCCGGTGGCCGGGCGAAGACCTCGAGCACGAAGTCCTCCTCCACGTGACGGACGACCCGCGCGAGCTCGGGGCGCGCGCCGAGGGCGGCGTGGACGTCGTCGCCCCGCAGCGGGTACTCGGGTACCGGGTGCCTCCAGTGGCACGCGACCAGGACGCCGTCCGCGGTGAGCGACCCGACCGCACGAGAGATCGCGGTCTCCAGGTCTTGCGTGCCGTAGTAGTACCCGACCTCGGAGAGCACCACGAGGTCGAAGAGGCCTTCGGGCCACTCGGCAGGCGTCTGGAGACGCACGAGCTCGACCTCGTCACCGAGGCGCTCGCGGGCTGCAGCGAGCGCGGCCGCGGCGACGTCGACCCCCACGAGACGGTCGCAGCGGGTGGCGAGGTCGGCGGTCAGGACGCCGGTCGAGCAGCCGATCTCCAGGCCGGCGCGAAACCGTGCACGCGGCAGTGACGCGAGGGTCACGGCGCGCTTGCGTTCCTCGTACCAGCGGGTCTCGAAGCCCCACGGGTCGGCCCGCCCGCGGTAGAACGAGTCGAAGAACTCCGCCGGCAGGCTCTCGGACGGTGGCGACGTCGTCGACGACTGGGCAGCCGAGGACCGGGCAGCCGAGGGGGGAGTCGAGGGCCGGAAGGAGGGGCCCGGGGCCTCGACGAACACCTCGACGTCGCGCTCGACGTGCCGCAGCATCTCCGGCCCGACCGTCGCCGCGTCCCGCGGGTCCGGGGACAGCGGCTCGACCTGCGACCGGTGCGAGGCCAGCGCGAGCCTCTTGGCGGCACGCTCGGGCGGCGTGAGCGTGAGCGTCCGCATGTGCTCCGTGCCCGCCGCGTCGTCGACGGCCGCCCAGTGCCACCACCAGACCGGGTACTCCAGGAGGCGGGCCCCCTGCTCGTGCGCGACCACGGCGGCCACCTCCCCGGCGACGCGGTGGTCGCGGTGACCGTCACCCCGCCACGGCGCGCACAGCAGCACCGGGCCGTCGTCACGGCCGGGCTCGTCCTCCGTCACCGCTGCGAGCACCGCGGACAGCCGTCGGTGCAAGGCCGCGCGGTGCTCTCGCAGCCCCCCGTCCGGCAGCCCGAGGAAGACCACGGCGGCGCCGGGCGCCGCGACGTCGAGCGCGTCCAGGAGCTCTCGGCGGCGCAGGCCTGCGAGCCGCGCGGGCGTGAGGGTCGGGGAGTCCGGGTGGGACGCCTCGCCGTCGGTCGCGACGACGACCGTGATCGGCGTGCCCTGACGGACCAGCCGCGCCACGAGCCCGCCTGCCCCGAGCGACTCGTCGTCGGGGTGTGCGGCGAGGAGGACCAGGTGAGGCACGGCGTGGGGCAGGTCGAGGGGAGGCAACCGTTCCAGCAGACCGCTCGTTCTCCAGGCGTCCTCGGTGGTGCCGGTGTCGCGATGGTCGAACGTCACCACGGCGCCCTCCCGCGGGCCACGAGATCACGGCCCAGCGACGCGTCGTCGCGCTCGGCGTGGTGCTGACGGACGTACAGCCCGAGGTCGGCGAGCCGGCGGGCGTAGCCCTCGTCGGTCGTCATCGGACCGGGGCCCAGGGCGTGCGAGCAGCGCTGCACGGTCTCCTCGACCGCACGGACGACGGTGCCACGCACCCGCCGGGCGAGCACGCCCGGGGCGACCCCGAGGTCCGGCGCGCCGTCCACGACGAGGCTCGCCTCGACGAGCACGGCTCGAGCGCCGGTCAGCGCGACGTCGACCGCTCCCAGGTGGGCCAGCGTGAGCTGGTCCGGCTCGCGACGCCGGGTCGCTGCGTACAGCTCGCGCGCGAGTCCCACGGCCCCGCCCCACCAGCAGGCCGCGACACCGATGCCGCCCCACGCGAAGCCCGGGCGGTCGAGATACCACCCGGCGTCCCCGACCGGGACCGCCGTGGCGCCGTCGAAACGTACGGGAGCGCTGACGATCTCCGGGAAGCCTCGGGCGACCCACGGGCCGTCGTCGGGCCGGACGCCCGCGGAGCGCAGGTCGACCGCGAACAGACGTCGCCCGCCCGTCGTCCACGCCGTCACGAGGGCGTGCGAGAGCGTCGCCGCGAGAGAGCACCACGGCTTGACGCCCGTGAGCCGCCATCCCTCCTCGCCCTCCTGAGCCTCCAGGCGCACGCCGGGCCCCTCAGCGGCGAAGACGCCCCAGGTGCTGGTCTCGTCGGCGCCGATCGAGCGCAGGTCCACCCCGCCCGGGACCTGCGCCAGGATGGCGAGCGCGTCGAGATGTGGTTCGAGGACCCGCGCGACGCCCACGTCGGCCGCGGCGGTCGAGGCGAGCAGCTCCCACAGGTCGAGCGTGCGCCCGGCACCCGGGGCAGGCGCGGAACGGCCGACCCCGGACGCCCAGGCCAGTGCCGCGACGACGTCCCCGCTCATCGTCGGCACCTGTGCGACGGTCGCCGCCAGGCGCCGGCTGCGCTCGTCGTCCTGGCGCGAGGGATCGAGGACGACGGCGGGGGGTTCGAGGACGGTGGTGCTCGGATCGGTCACGACTGCTCCTGGGGTCTACCGGGGGTTCCCGCAGACTAGGCGCGCTCCAGACCCCTCGCACGCCGCCGACACCTCGTGCGGCGTGAGGACGGTCACCTCGGTCTGCGACGCCAGGACAGGGTCGGGCTAGCAGAGATCCTGCCGGGTGTCCGCGACGTCGGTGATCGCGACGTCGACGTCGACGGCGTCGACCGGGGGAGCGAGGTCACCGAGGACGGAGGCAAGCTGCGCCGAGGTGGCCCGACGGACGGTCGAGGCGAGGGGCAGGAGAGGTTCGTCGAACGCCGCGAGGATCTCGATCGTGACGGTCACGAGCCGGTCCTGGTCGTCGGTCGAGCAGGTGATCGTGAGGGGAGCGGCGCCCGGTACGGCGCCGACGGCCTCGCGGAGGGTCGCGACGAGGACGTCGGACGCGACGAAGTACTCGACGACGCCGGAGGGCGAGGCGGTGCGACCACGGACCGGGGCCGAGGGGCGGAACGCCGAGAGGGCCTTGAGCAGCGCGTTCTCACGGACCAGGGTCCACCCCTGGTCGGTGTGGCGGCGCAGCGCCTGGGTGGCGCGCTCGAGGACTGCGTCGTCGTTCATCGCCATCCCTTCATCCGCTCGGCCAGTGTCGCGCGGGCCCGGTGGAGCATCCCGCGGACGGCGTCGTGCGTCGTGCCGAGGATGTCGGCGATCTCGGCGTAGTGCAGTCCTTCGACCTCGCGCAGCAACCAGCACGACCTCTGCAACGGTGGCAGAGCGAGGAGGGCGATGTCGAGGGCTTCGACGAGTGCAGCGTCGAGCGCGCCCTGGTCGGGTCGGCGGGAGGCGGACTCGACGAGCTCGTCCGGCAGGGGGACGGGGCGGCCGGCGGCGCGACCTCGATGGCGGTACGCCTGCCGGGTCGCGATCCCGAAGAGCCAGGTACGGGGTGCGGACTCTCCGCGGAAGCCGGGGAACCCCGTCCATGCCGCGACCAGGGTGTCCTGCAGGCAGTCGGCCGCGACCTCCGGATCGTGGACCATGCGCAGGACGTACCGGTACATCGCCGGGCCGTGCCGGTCGACGAGGGCCGTGAACGCCTCGCGATCTCCCAGCGCAGCGCGGCGCGCGAGCAGCAGGTCTGAGACCGCCCCCGCGTCTCCACCAGCACCGACGGCTTCCATCCGTTCGACGATAGCTCCCGGTGGACGGCTCGCCATGGGCAGGGTTGAATGTGACCTAGATCACACTTTGTAGTCGTGACGTTCCGGCGACGGGGCGGCACTCACTGGAGAACGTCGCAGACCGCCCGACCGTCGGGGCGGTCGCCCCGAGCACGAGGAGCGAACGATGAGCGAGCAGAGCACACCCACCACGGGAGCCACGGCACCCGGCACGGCTGCACGTCCCGGCGCCGCCGGGCAGGCCGGACCTGCGCGCGGGACGGTCGACCGCCCCTCCGCGCTCGCCTCCGAGCACGGCAGCACGACCATCGCGGACCAGGTCGTCGCCAAGATCGCGGGCATCGCGACCCGCAACGTCCAAGGGGTCTACGCCGTCGGGGGAGGAGCGGCCAGGGCGTTCGGCGCGATCCGCGAGTACATCCCGGGCAGCGGGAGCGACACCACGTCGGGCGTCCACGTCGAGGTCGGGGAGCGCCAGGCCGCCGTCGACCTGGATCTCGTCGCGGACTACGGCGTGTCGATCGCCGACCTCGCCCAGGCTGTCCGTCGGAGCGTGATCACCTCCATCGAGCGTATGACCGGGCTCGAGGTGACCGAGGTCAACATCGACGTCAACGACGTCCACCTGCCCGGGGACGACGCCGACTCGAGCTCCGACCGGCGCAGCCAGCGTGAGCAGTCCTCCGACAGCGGTGAGGGCGAGGACGGTGGCGGGCGGGTCCGATGACCTCGTCGCCACCTCCCGCCTCAGCACGTGGTTCCTCGGGGGAGGGCCAGGAGACGGAGACACCCACCCCCTTGGACGTCGCCGAGGCGTTCGAGCACGCGCATCCGGGGACGGGGCTCGGCGAGCCCCTGCGCCCTCCCTCTGGCCGTGTCCCGCCGCCGCTGCCCGACGACGTCGCCCAGGGCGAGACGGCCGAGAGGATCGTCGCCGCCGTGCTCGCCGTCCCAGGGGTCGTGCGACTGCACGCCGGGGTCTTCGGCGAGGTCGCCACGTACCTTCCCGGTCGTGCCGTCACCGGTGTCCGGCTCCGTCCCGAGGAGACCGAGGTCCACCTGGTCGTCTCGACGGACCGCCCGATCCCCGCGGTCGCTCGTGATGTCCACGAGTCCGTGCGTGCGCTGGCCCCCGGGCCGGTACGCGTGTACGTCGAGGACGTCGAGTCCCCGCCCTCATCATCGTCCGCGCTCTGAGCGGACACGTCCAAGGAGAGCACATGTCTGTGTCAACGATCGGTCTGCTGACCGGCATACTGCTGGCCCTCGCCGCGATCCTCGGAGGGTTCTGGGGGTTCGTCCTCGCGGCGGTCCTGGGCGGGGTCGGATGGGTCGCAGGAGCCCAGATCGAAGGGCGCATCGACCTCGGTGCTGCCTTCCGCAGCCGTCGCCATGTCTGACACGTCGTTCGCCCAGCCGTTGCCTTCACAGGGCTGGGAGGCGGCCTCCTCGGACGAGACGGCCGACGCTCAGGAGCGGGGCGCGCTGCGCGTCGCAGACCGGGTCGTGGAGAAGGTCGCCCGTGCCGCCGTGCTCGGCGTCCCCGGTGTCGCGCCCGTCGGGGCCACCGCCGGGACCGTGGGCCGAGCACTCGGCCGGACGTACCCGCACATCACCTGTTCCCGCGCGGGGGACCGTGCCCGGGTCCGGCTCGAGATCGCGATCGTGTGGCCGTACCCGGCCGCGGGGGTCGCCCATCAGGTCTGCGAGGCCGTGACCGAACGGCTCCGGGACCTCGCGGGGGTGCACGTCGACGAGATCCGCACCACCGTCACGCGCATCGTGGACCCGTCCGACGTCCTCGGTGCCACCGGTACGACCAAGGAGCGACGAGTCCTATGAGCACACCCATCGTCCCCTCCGCGCGGACCGTCCCTGCCCCGGCGAGGTCGCCGCGGGCCGGCCTCGTCCTGACGTCCTGGGCCTTCGTCCTGGCGATCCTGCTGCTGGTCGTCGCGGTCCTGGCCGGGCAGTCCGCAGTCGTGGCCGCGCGCGGGCAGGGCACGAGCTGGTTCCTGTCGCTCGCGGACGCCCTGGACGGACTCGAACCCGAGACGTGGGTCGGCGTGGCCGGGGCGCTCGTCGCCCTGGTCGGGCTCTGGTTGCTCTGGCAGGCCGTCCGCCCCCGTCCCCGCACCACCCAGCGCGTCGCGGCGGCCAGCGGTGTCCACCTGCGCTCGGCCGACATCGCGCGCTGGGTGAACGCGACCGCACGAGACGTGCCCGGTGTGCTCGACTCCAGCACCGCGGTGTCGCGGCGCGCCGTGCGCGTGACCGTCCGCACGACGGGCTCGCCCGACATCCTGACCGACGTCGACGCCGAGGTCGCCCACCAGCTCTCGGCCCTCGACAGCCCACCGCGCCTGACCGTGCGGGCCGGCGAGGGGCAGCGACCATGAACCGCGCCGTCCTGAGGCTCGATCGCGTGCTCCTCGCGCTGGCCGGGCTCGTGCTGATCGTCGCGGGTGCCACTGCGCTGCTGTGGACCACCGGCACCCTGGCGCAGTACGTCGAGGGCGTCCCCTCCTCGCTCGACACGTCCGCCGCGACCGACGCCACGGCCCAGACGTGGTGGCCCTACGTCACGGGAGCCGTCGCCGTTCTCCTCGCGACCGTTGCGGTGTGGTGGATGCTCGCGCACCTGCCGTCCCGGGCCGTCCCCGAACAGGACCTGCCGGGCTCCACCCGCACGGAGCGCCTGCGGATCGACCGGGGCGCCGTCGCGGAGGCGACGGCTCGTGCGGCCCAGCAGATCCCCAGCGTGCGCAAGGCGACCGCCACGCTGCGCGACGAGGGCCCCGAGCTCGTCCTCAGTCTGCTCGTCAAGGTCGACCCCGCCACCGACCTGCCCCGCCTCGCCACCCAGCTCGACGACCTCGTCGCCGACGCGGCGACGGTGCTCCCCGACGACAGGCTCCGCTCCCGCACGACCGTCAGGATGAGGACCAGCCGCCGTTCGGACGCAGGGCCCCGTGTCGAGTAGCGACCTGGACCCGCGCGAGGAGCGACCGGGCCGGAGGTGACGGTCGGACGTGCGTCCCGTCGGCGGTGCTCGCGGCGTCCGACTAGGTGGTCGGCCCCTGCTGCACCGCGTGACGACCGACCGCGACGACCGCGACGTCGTCCTCGCGGCCCGCGTCGTCGAAGGCGGAGACGAGGCGTTCGCACATCGTCGCCGGTGCGATCCCGGCGTTCTCGGCCGCCAGCAGGGCCAGCCGGTCGAGGACGTCGGGGAGAAAGGCCCCCCGGCGCTCCACGAGTCCGTCGGTCACGAGCACGAGCAGGTCGCCGTGCTGCAGCACGTCCTGGTGCACGGGCCGACCGTCCGGGTTCGGCAGGCCGAGGAGGCGTGAGCCTTCCTTCACCTGGAGCACCGTGCCGTCCGCGCGGACGACGAGCGCAGGCAGGTGGCCGGCGTCGGTGATCTCCACCGCGCCCGTCCGGGGGTCGAGCACGCAGACGCACACGGTCGCGTACTCGGGGTGGTCGCTGCGCAGCGCGTCGTTCAGGAGGTTGAGTGCGTGCCGGGCGTCGTGGCCCTCTCGGAGGTAGGCGCGGAGCGTGACGCGCACCTCCGCCATCACCGTTGCGGCGCGGAGCGAGTGCCCCTGGACGTCACCGATCACGACGGCGACCCTGCCGTCCGGGAGGTCGAACGCGTCGTAGAAGTCCCCGCCCACGTCGAGGCGCGCGTCGGAGGCCTCGTACCGGGCGGCGACCTCGAGGCCGCCGCTCACCTGCAGGCTCGACGGCAGGAGAGCCCGCTGGAGGGCGAGTGCGATGCGCTGCTCCTCCGCGAACGTCCGCAGGTTCGTGAGCGCGACGGTCGCGGCCTCGGCGAAGCGTCCGACGATCGCCTGATCCTCCTCCGAGAGCGTTCCGTCACCCTCGCCGAGCTGGACACCGAGGCCGCCGACGAGAGCGCCTCCGGCGTCGACGAGCCACATGGTCCACCATCGCGAGGGCCCGACCCCCGCCTCGTGGAGCAGGGGCTGCCAGGGCGCCGGGACGTCGTGGGGCGCGAACACGAGGGGCTTCCCGTCGCTCGGGGCCACCACCGGGACGGGGCCACGTCCGCGGACCAGCGTCGACCCTTCTGTGACACAGACGGAGCGCAGCACCAGGCCCGTCTCCGCCACCACCATCGCGACCACGGCCCGGCCGAGGACCGCGCAGGCGCTGCGCGCGGTGTGGTCCACGACGGCCTCGTACGAGCGGGCCTCGTGCAGGGGAACCAGGGCGTTGGTGAGCGCTTCGAGACGGCGAGCCGTGCGTCCCGCGCCCCGCTGGGCGTCGTGGCGTCGGCACAGTGCGCTGATGGTCGCGAGGAACTCGTCCCGGTCGAGCGGCTCGGGCAGGTACGCGTCCGCGCCACCTTCCAGGCCGGCGGTCCGGGAGGCGGCGTCGACGGCCGTCGCGGACACGTGCAGGACGGGGATGTGGGCGGTCGACGGGTCGGCCTTGAGCCTCCGGCAGACCTCACCGCCGTGGATGTCCGGCAGGTTGACGTCGAGCACCATCGTGTCGATGTGCGGGTTCGTGCGGACGAGGGCCTCGGCGCCGGTCGCCGCCTCGATCACCTCGAAGCCCGCACGACGGAGCCAGCTCGACATGATGTACCGGTGCGCTGCGGTGTCGTCGACCACGAGCACGGTGTGGGGCGAGGTCACCGGGCCTCCTTGGCCCGCCGCAACGTCGCGACGAGGGTGTCACGGGAGATTCCCGCCTTGGGGAGGAAGAGGACGCCGTCGAGGTCGTCCCGCACGGGCAGGGACGCGCTCGACATGAGCACGGTCCCGGTCGCCGGGTGCACCTCGCGGATCCTCGACCGGAGCGTCGGCCCGTCCGTGCCGGGGAGCCGGACGTCCAGGAGCGCGAGGTCCGCCGCGCCGTCGTGCAGCAGGGCCAGGGCGTGCGACGCGTCGTGCGCGACGCTGACGCGCGCGGCGTGGCCCTGCAACATCGCGACGATGACCGAAGCGAACGCCCGGTCGTCGTCCACGACGAGCACGTGCCCCAGGTCGGCGCCCTGGGGGACGGCCTCGGTGCGCATGGGCCTGACCGACACCTCGGACGGGAGCGACGGCAGGCGGAGCGTGAACACGCTGCCGACGTCCGGCTGCGACGAGGCAACGAGCGTCCCACCGAGCGCCTCCGAGGTCCGTCGTGCGTACGGCAGCCCCAGACCTGTCCCGCGCACCGAGGGCTGCAGACGGTTCGGCACCTGGACGAACTCCTCGAAGACCGACTCGACGTGGTCCTCGGGAATGCCGAGGCCCGTGTCACGGACGTCGAACCGCACCAGGTCTCCCTCCCTCTCCGCACGGAACTCGATTTGCCCCTCGTCGGTGAACTTCGCGGCGTTCGCCAGGAGGTTGCGCAGCACCCTCGCGGTGAGGCGCCGGTCCGTCACCAGGACGAGGTCGGGCGGGGAGGAGGTCCTGAGCGTCACCCCGGGCCGCAGGAGCGGCAGGGTCGTCCCCTGCAGCTCGTCGAGCAGCTGGGCGACGTCGACGGGCGCCGGCTCCACGTCCTCGTGGCCGGCCTCGGCCCGTGCGAGGTCGAGCAGCTCGTCGACGAGCTGGAGCATCGTCGTGGCGCTCTCGCGCAGGTAGGTCGCCTGCTGGGCCTGTTCCGCGTCGAGGTGGGAGTCGGCGAGCAGCGACGTCAGCCCGAGGATCGAGTTGACCGGGGAGCGCAGCTCGTGGCTCACGTTGCGCAGGAAGCGGGTCTTCGCCTCGTTCGCGGCCGCGAGCTCGCGACCGCGCTCGTCGAGCTCGGCGTAGAGGGCGACGACCCCCGTGTTCGTCTCCTCGAGCTCGGACGAGAGCTGGTCGTACATCGCGAGCACCCCACGGTTCGTCTCCTCGAGCTCCTCGTTGAAGCGCCGGAGGTACTCCTTCTGCTGCGTCAGCTCGTCGAGGGTGCGCACGAGCTCCGTGTTCTGCACTCGCAGCTCGTCCAGCGCGTCGGCGACGTGGGCTGCGGCGGTGGACCGTCGGACGCGGGCGAGCGAGGCCTCGTCGACGCGGGCCGTGACGCTCAACAACTTGGTGAGGACGACCCGGGTGCCGGTGGGTTCGATCTCGAGGTCCCGGACGAGCCGTCGCGCCGCCGGGACACCCCCGTCGCTCGAGTCACCGTCGAGCACGAACGCGACGTCGGGGGTGATCTCGGCGCGGAGGGTCGCCTGGGGGGTGCCCGGGACGACGGCGATGACGACGTCGGCGGTCCCGGTGGCGACCGCAGCTCTGCCCATCTCCGACAACGCGGTCGCGACCCGGACCTGGTCCTGGACGTCCAGCCCGAGCTGGCGGCAGATCTCACGGCCGGCGCGGCGCAGGGCGATCACGTCGGCGTCGGAGCGTAGCTGTGTGGCGAGGATGGGCATGGTCAGGTCTCCGACCACGTGACGGGCAGCACCGCCACGCACGAGTCGTCGGGGCGCACCGCGTGGTCACGCAGCAGGACGCCGGCGACGACGAGGGGGGATCGGGCGGCGAGGCCCGGATAGTCCCCGAGCGACCAGCGGTTGGTGAGTCCGTCGCTGTGCATCACGACGACGTCGCCCCGTTCGACCGGGTAGGTCGTCTCGCGCAGCTGGCGCGTCGGCACACCGGCGATGCCGGGGTGGGACACCAGGCCACGAGCGCGGTCGCCGTGGACGGTCCCGGAGATGTTGCCGAGGCCCGCGTAGCGCAGCACGCCGCCGTTCACCTGGGCGATCGAGACAGCGGCCCCGCGCGTTCCCGACAGGGCGCCGTGCACCCGCTCGAGGAGCGCGACGGGTGATCCCGCGGGAGCGTCGAGGAACGTCCGTACCGCAGCACCCGAGGCGGCCGCGGCGAGGGGCCCGTGTCCCAGGCCGTCCGCCACCATGAGGGTCGCGATTCCGGCGTCGTGACGGACGGCGAACGCGTCTCCGCACGCCTCCTGCCCGGTCATGGGTCGGGTCACGCCGGTCGGGCGACGCAGACCTGCCACCGTGCCCTGCCCGGCGAAGGTCGCGGCGATGACCGTGCCCTGTCCGGGCGAGGTCCACGCGTCCCACGAGGAGGCGAGGCGGGGGACGGTGCCGAGCCCGATACCGAGGGTTCCGCGGGTGGAGACTCCGTCCTGCATGGCTGCCGTGATGTCGCGCATGCCGGGGCCGGAGTCGGCCGCGAGCATCTCGAGCTCGGCGGCGTCCCCGGTCCGGCAGACACGCACGAGCACCCGCCCGGACCCGGCGTGCTTGACCTGGTTGGTGGCCAGCTCCGAGACGACGATGCCGACCTTCGCCGCACGGTCCTCGTCGAACCCCAGGTCCCGGGCGACGACGCTCGCCGCACGGCGAACGCGACCGACCGCCGACGGGTGGTCAACGGTGTACCACGTGCCGTTCTCGACGATGCTGCGGCGCTCGTCGACTCCGCTCGATGTCGTCATCGCGACCAGGTCGCGATCTCGACGCGCGTGCCGGCCCCGGCCGCGGTGTCGATCGCGAAGTGCTGGACGAGCCGGCGCGATCCCGACAGGCCCAGGCCGAGCCCGCCACCGCTGGTCCATCCGTCGGTCAGCGCCAGGTCGAGGTCCGGGATGCCTGGGCCGTCGTCCTTGAAGACGGCGCGCACGCCGGTCCGCGGGCCGTTGGCGACGAGCTCGACCTCGGCGGTGCCGCCGCCCCCGTACACGAGCGTGTTGCGGGCCAGCTCGCTCGCCGCGGTGACGAGCTTGGTCTGGTCGACCAGCGAGAGGCGCGCCTGCTGGGCGAGGGTTCGCACGAGCTGACGCACCTTGACGACGTCGGAGTCCGTGAGGATGGGCACGCGTTCGACGGTCGCCGTCGGGGCGCTCATCTCTCCTCGCGCTCAGCGGCGGCGAGAAGGACGTCCTCCGCCGACTCCTCGACCGTGCCCAGGAGCGCGAGGGCACGCTCGACGTCGAGCGCGGTGCGGACGTTCCCGAGGGACAGCCCCAGCTCGACCATCGTGATCGCGACGGCAGGGCGCATGCCGACGACGACGGTCGTCGCGTCGAGAACGTGCGAGATGCTGGCGGCCGAGGCCAGCATGCGTCCGATGAACGAGTCCACGATCTCCAGGCCGGAGATGTCGATGATGACCCCGCGCGCTCCGGTCTCCGTGATCCGCGTCGCGAGATCTTCCTGGAGCTGCAGGGCGGTGTCGTCCTGCAGGTCCACCTGGATCGAGACGAGGAGCGTCGAGCCGATCTTGAGAACGGGGACGCCGTCGGTCACGCGGGCAGGCCCTTCTGACGTGCCCCGCGGTCTGAGCGGAGGGCGTCGACGAGGGCGTCGGCGAGCGTCGCACGCGTGCGGATGTCGCCGAACTCGATGCCGAGGGCCACGATCGTCTGCGCGATCTGGGGCCGGATCCCGCTGATCGTGCACTCGGCCCCCATGAGGCGTGCCGCGACCACGGTCTTGAGGAGGTGCTGCGCGACCTGGGTGTCGACCGCGGGGACCCCCGTGATGTCGATGATCGCGTGCTCGCTGCCCGTGTCGACGAGCGTGTTGAGGAGGCGCTCCATGACCACCTGGGCGCGGGCGGAGTCGAGCGTGCCCACGAGCGGCACCGCGACGATGCCCTCCCAGAGCTTGACCACGGGGGTCGAGAGCTCCAGGAGCTGCTCGGCCTGCTCCGTGATGATCGACTCACGGGCGGCGGCGAAGGTCTCGAAGGTCAGCAGACCGAGCTGGTCGACGAGCTGGAGCAGCGGCACGATGTCGGTGTCGGGGGAGGCGAGGGGGTACAGGCCGTCCTTGAGGGCGAACAGGCCGATCGCGGTCTCGCGCGGCGTGAACCCGAGCCGGGCGCGGACCGCCGAGACGTCGGCGAGGATGCCGCGGAGCTGGTCGAACGCCGCGTCCGTCACGACCGTTCCACCTGCCCGGAGTCCGTCGACCAGGGCGTCGAAGATCTCGGCCTGCTCGCGCTCGAGCTCACCGCGGGAGGTGCGCCCGTGGAGCTCGCGCGCGGCCGCGTCGAGCCACGCGCTGCGGATGTCGTCCGCGCGGGTGGCAAGTGTCTGGGAGAGGGCTAGGGGTGCAGCTGTGGCGACGTCGGCCATCGACATTCCTTCCATGTCTTTGCCGCCTGCTCAAGGTCTCCAAGCAGTGGCGAGGGCTCATTCTAGCGGGGGTGGGCAGGGTCTTTTCCACCGTCCCGGACGCCGGTCCTCGGAGCGTCGGCCACCGTGCCGCGCGGCGGGTTCAGTCGCTCGGCGCAGCCGCCCTGAGCCTGTCGAGCAGGGGCCCGGCCGCCTGGTCGAGGAAGTCCTGCTGGCCCTCGTCGCCGACCTGGACGAGCGCGACGTCGGTGAAGCCCGCCTCCCAGTACGCCGACACCGCCTCGACGATCGCGTCGAGGTCGGGCCCGCACGGGATCGACTCCGCGACGTCCTCGGGACGGACGAACGCGCTGGCGCTCGCGAAGGCCTGCGTCGTCGGGAGGTTGGCGTTGACCGGCCACCCCAGGCCCGACCACCGGAACTGGTCGTGCGCCCGGGTGAGGGCCCGCTCGTGGTCGGTGTCCCAGCAGATGGGGATCTGGCCGATCTTGCGCGACGGCGGGAGCTCGGCCGCGTCGCGCGCCCGGTCCCAGGCGGTGACGAGCTCCGGCTTCGGTTCCGTGGCCACGAGGTGGTCCGCGAGCGTCGCGAAGGACGCCACCGACTGCGCGCCCGACACCGCGATCCCGATCTCGACCGGGGAGTCCGGCAGGTCCCACAGGCGGGCCGAGTCGACCTGGAAGTACTCACCGCGATAGCTCAGCAGCTCGCCCGTGAACAGCTCGCTGATGATGTCGACCGCCTCGACGAGCAGCCCGTGCCTCTCGTCGACCGCGGGCCAGCCTCGACCCACGACGTGCTCGTTCAGGTTTTCCCCGGCGCCGAGCCCGAGCGTGAAGCGACCGTCGGACAAGATCCCCAGCGTCGCCGCCTTCTGGGCGACCACGGCAGGGTGGTAGCGGATCGTCGGGCACGTCACGTACGTCATGAGGTCGACGCGCTCGGTCGCCTGGGCCACGGCACCCAGAACCGTCCAGGCATACGGGGAGTGACCCTGAGCGTCGAGCCACGGGAAGTAGTGGTCGGAGGACACCTCGAAGTCGAAGCCGATCCGCTCGGCGGCCACCGCGTAGTCCACCAGGGCCTTGGGGCCGGACTGCTCGGTCATGAGGGTGTAGCCGAATCTGGTCATGCGTCGATCCTCACGCTGCCCGGCGAGCCTCGCACCCCGGCCGGGGGCCTGCCTCCTCGCCCGGCCGCGGTCCGCGACTTCGCCCGGGGCTCAGCGGGTCCGGTAGCGTGCGTAGACAAGTCCGCTGTCGAAGGTCCGCTCCTCGACCAGGTCGAGGTCGAGCCGCACGCCGTCGGGGAAGAAGCGCTTGCCGCCGCCGACCACGCTCGTGGTGACGAACAGGTGGTACTCGTCCACCAGGCCGGCCTTGATCGCCTGGGCAGCGAGGTTCGGGCCGTCCACGGTGAGGTCGTGCTCGGACTCGGCCTTGAGCCTGCGCACGGCCTCGGGGTCGAAGGTCCGTTCGATCCTGGTCCTCGCGCTGGACACCGCCTCCAGAGTCGTGGAGTACACGACCTTCTCCGCGGCCTGCCACCCCTGGGCGTACCGGACGATGAACGGCGGTGCCGCCGGGTCGGCGTCCGCCGTCTCCCAGAAGACCATCGTCTCGTACATCCGTCGGCCGTAGAGGTAGGTGCCCACGTCGCGAAAGACGTCGTCGATAAAGGTGTGGACCTCCTCGTCGTCCGCACCCACGCCGAGGTCGCCCTCCGCCGCCTCCGCGTAGCCGTCGAGCGAGGTGATCATCGAGTAGATGAGGCGTCCCATGTCTTCTCCTCCGGTTCGCGCGCACCGACCGACGACGGTCGTGCAGGCTGTGACTGCGGAGCGGCGTGGAACTCATCGGACGGACAGCGTCGGCGGCTGTCCGGACTCAGAACTAGAGACCCGTCGTGCTCACGCCATGCTCTGCCTGCTCTGCGGTATACCCCTCGAACGTGAGCTGGTCGATGAGCCCGGAGCGAGAGAAGGAGGTGAGCTCGAGGTAGTTCGCTGCGCTGGCAGCGGCCTGCGCGTTCCAGTCGACGCCACCTTCGGCTTCTAGGCGGGCGATCGCGAACTCCGCATCCGGGGTGCTGAAACCCTCGAACTCGAGTTGCCCGGCCAGCCCGGAGCGTGAGAAGGCGGTGAGGTCGAGATAGTTCACCGCCGAGCGATAGGCGTTCTGCTGGGCGACCGAGCCGAGCCGCGCGGTCTCAGCGGCGGCAGCTGCCGCGGCGGCCGCCTCGTCGGCGATTCGCTGCTCCTCCGCGAGGCGTTTCGTCTCTGCCTGTGCCGCAGCGGCAGCCTCCTCCTCGGCCAGTCGCTCGGCCTCCGCGGTCTCTTCGGCAGCGATCTCTTCCGCGGACTTTTCGTCGTCCTGGCCGTCCTGCGTGGCGTTACTGCCGGCGACAGGCCTTTCCGATGCTCCGTCGCCGTTTCCGCTCAGAGCGGCCACGAGCACGATGAGCAGTATCGACGCTGCTCCGATTCCGGTGAGGACCTTGTGGCGCACGAACCAGGAATTCGTCGCGCGCTTTCCCGCGAACGACGGGGGAGCCGGCTCCGCTGCGCCCGTCGAGGCCGAAGGGCTCGTCGATGTTCCCACGAAGCCGTCGAGAGAGTCGTCGACCCAGAAATCCCAACCCTGCGGCGCCGGCTCCCACGAGGGATCGGGCTTCCATCCTGGCGGAGGTGTCCATCCCTGAGGGGGAGAAGGCCAGTTCGGCGGGGAGTTGTATCGCAGTGCCATGGCCACTCCTCTGGACATTCCTGTACATCGGTATGAGCAGCTTGGCACGGCGAAAGGTCAGGGTCTATGTCCAGGGGGCGGAAAAACACCGGCGCGGCGGGTGAATTCAGAGACCTGGTCCGGATGACGAGGTGGATTGTCGTACGTACTCTCACGTTTCTTTGCAGGATTTGCGAAAGGGGGATCCGGCCTGCACAGCACGACACCCCGGCCACCACAAAGGGCGGCCGGGGTGCCATCACTGCACGTCAGGAACTCGCGACTACCACCGCGAGCACCGACGATCAGAGGTCGTAGTACAGCTCGAACTCGTGGGGGTGCGGGCGCAGGCGGATCGGGTCGATCTCGTGCGTGCGCTTGTAGTCGATCCACGTCGCGATGAGGTCCTCGGTGAAGACGTCGCCCACCGTGAGGTAGTCGTGGTCGGCCTCGAGGGCGTCGAGGGCCTCGCCGAGGGAGGCGGGGACCTGCTGGATCGCCGCGTGCTCCTCGGGGGGCAGCTCGTAGAGGTCCTTGTCGATCGGCTCGGGCGGCTCGATGCGGTTCTTGATGCCGTCGATGCCGGCGAGGAGCTGTGCGGCGAAGGCCAGGTACGGGTTGGCCGACGGGTCCGGCACGCGGAACTCGACGCGCTTGGCCTTGGGCGAGGAACCGGTGACCGGGATGCGGATGCACGCGGAACGGTTGCGGGCCGAGTAGACCAGGTTGACGGGGGCCTCGTAGCCGGGGACCAGGCGGTGGTAGGAGTTCACCGACGGGTTCGTGAAGGCGAGCAGCGAGGGCGCGTGCTTGAGCAGGCCGCCGATGTACCAGCGGGCGAGGTCCGACAGGCCGCCGTAGCCCTTCTCGTCGAAGAACAGCGGCTCGCCGTCCTTCCAGAGCGACTGGTGCGAGTGCATGCCGGAGCCGTTGTCACCGAAGATCGGCTTGGGCATGAAGGTCGCGGACTTGCCGGCCTCCCAGGCGACGTTCTTGATGACGTACTTGAACTTCATCAGGTCGTCGGCCGCTGCGGTCAGCGTCGAGAAGCGGTAGTTGATCTCCTGCTGGCCGGCGGTGCCCACCTCGTGGTGCGCGCGCTCGACGTCGAGGCCGACCTGGTCGAGGACGGCGCACATCTCGTCGCGCAGGTCCGCCATCTGGTCGTTGGGGGAGACGGGGAAGTAGCCGCCCTTGTAGCGGGTCTTGTAGCCGAGGTTGCCACCCTCCTCGACGCGGCCGGTGTTCCAGGCCGCTTCCTTGGAGTCGAGGTGGTAGTACGACTCGTTCTGGCTCGTCTTGAACCGGACGTCGTCGAAGATGTAGAACTCGGCCTCGGGTGCGAAGAACGCGGTGTCGGCGATGCCGGTGCTGCGCAGGTACGCCTCGGCCTTGAAGGCGACGTTGCGCGGGTCGCGAGAGTACGCCTCGTCGGTGAAGGGGTCCACGATCGAGAAGTTCACGATGAGCGTCTTGCGCTTGCGGAACGGGTCGACGTAGGCCGTCGTGACGTCGGGGATGAGCTTCATGTCCGACTCGTGGATCGCCTGGAAGCCGCGGATCGAGGACCCGTCGAACATCATGCCGTCCGTGAAGGCGGACTCGGCGAACTGCGAGATCGGGATGTTGAAGTGCTGCATCACGCCCGGCAGGTCGCAGAACCGGACGTCGACGAACTCGACGCCTTCGTTCTGGGTGAAGGCGATTGCCTCCTCCGCGTTCTTGAACATCCGTAACTCCTTGGTAGTGGGTCCTCTGGCCGTACCTCCAGTGGCGCCTCGAACCTAGGCCTCAGGGGTTTCCCCACCGTGTACCGAGTGTTTCGTCCGTGTTACGCAGCGGCGGGCTGCGTGACATCGGCGCGACGGCGCACGACGGCGAGCCCTGTGCGGGCCTGGCGGGGCTCCCTCGACCGGGACGAACCGGGCAGGCGCCGGAACCCGCCTCACCGCCACGTAGGCTGGTGCCGTGGTGTCGCGTGAAGATGTGGGTTCCTGGCTCGAGGGTACGCCGACCGGTGGGGAGAACGGCCGAGGCGGTCGCCTCGGCCTGCCGTCCGACGGTCCTGGTTCGCTGGCGACGGTCGGCCGTCGCGCGGTCGCGCTCGTCATCGACTGGGTGCTGTGCCTGCTCATCAGCTACCTGGCCTTCGACGCGAACTCGATGGCGACGCTCGGCGTGTTCGCGGTCGAGAACCTGCTCCTGGTGAGCACGCTCGGCTACACGGTCGGCCACCGCGTCATGGGTCTGCAGGTGCGCGTCCTGGGCGGCGAGGGACGCATGGTGGGCCTGTGGCGGGCTCTGGTGCGCACGGTCCTGCTGTGCCTGGTCGTCCCGGCCGTGGTGTGGGACGGCGACGGCCGCGGCATGCACGACAAGGCCGCCGGCACGGTCATCGTCCGCGCCTGACACGCTCTCCCCGGCACGCACCGGCACGCACCGGCACGCACCACCCGTGTGCCCGACGGCGCCGCTCGCCTCGGCGCAGGGGCCAGCCTCAGCCCTCGCCCGCCCCGGGCGCGCGCCACACGAGCGTGTACCGCCAGTAGAGCCGGCGGCGCAGCCGGGCGCCGGGCAGGACCTGCCGTGCTGCCGCACGCAGCTCGGCGTGGCTCGTGGTGACCTCGGCGATCGGCGAGCCGTGCTCCCACTCCCCGCGACGTCGTCGGGCGATCCTTGCGGCGGGGACGGCAGCCGCGCTGACCGCCTGGTCCCAGGCCGTGCGCGGCCGTGTCAGTCCCACGACGGCGAGCGTCCCGCCCGGGGCGACCAGGTCGCGCAGGCGCCGCAGTCCCGCGTCGAGCGGGAGGTGGTGCAGGGTGGCGAGGGTCGTGACCAGGTCGAAGGGCCCGGCGAGCCCGGTGAGCGGGTCCAGGACGTCGCCCGTGACGTAGTCGAGGCCGGTCTGCCCGGGGGAGCCCCCGGCGGCGAGACGCGCACGGTCCACCTGCGCGGGGTCGAGGTCGAGCCCCAGCACCTCGCCGGCCCCGGCCGCTCGGAGCCGTCGCGTCAGGAGCCCCTCGCCGCAGCCCACGTCGAGCGCTGTGCGGGTCTCGGGGCCCACGAGCCGCGTGAGGACGGGGAAGTAGTGGGTGCTGTGATTCCAGTACGGGTCGCTCACGGGGCCTCCTTGCGTCGTCAACGTCAGCGTCGGCGTCGTCGGCGCGGGACGGGGATGCACGACGGCCCGCCGGTCACCGGGAGGTGACCGACGGGCCGGGTGCCAGGCGGTGCGGGGTCAGCGCCCGCGCATGCCCTTGCGGTCGGGACGCGCACGGGTGGGGTCGATGCCCTTGGGGATCGGCAGCTTGGCGCCGCCGAGCGCCTTGAGGCGCTTGAGGACCTCGGCGGTCTCCGGCTTGGTGAGCGTCGGGCGCAGCTTCTGCACCGTGCGCGCGACCTTCTTGAGCGGGACCTGGCCCTCGCCGTTGCCGCACTGGATCGTGGTGACGGGGACGTTCGGCAGGACGCGCGTGATGCGGCGCTTCTCGCCGTCGAGCAGCTTGGTGACGCGGTGCGTCGGGCCCTCGCCCACGAGCACGACCCCGGCACGCCCGACGCCACGGAACACGAGGTCCTGCTGCGGGGTCAGGGCGACGGGCTCGTCGTCGAACGTCCAGCCGCGGCGGATCGTGCCGAGCGCGGCACGCGCGGCCCCGGGCTGGCCCTCGATGCGGCTGTAGGCCGCGGTCTCCGCGCGGCGCGTCAGGACGAACAGCGAGCCGAGGAACGCGAAGGGCAGACCCACGATGAGGGTGTAGACCCACGGCCCCCAGGCCAGACCGATCCCGATCGCGACGGCGAGGATGCCGACGAACACGGCGAGCATGATCCACGTGACCGCCGGGTCCTCGGCGCGCGTCATCTTGTACGCGTCCCAGACCTGGTGATACCAGCGCTGCTTCTTCTGCTTCTTCGGCTTGGTGCCGTCGACCCCGGTCGAGGGGTCGGTGCTCTTGTTGCGGGCCATGGTGCCTCAGTCTAGTGGTGGCGGAGAGTGCTCCGGTGAAGGGGCGGGGACGGCGGCGAGCCGGGCCCCGCCCTCGATTCTCTCGCACGTCGGCGGGGGAACGGGAGCGAGGCCCGGCTCGGGCCGGTCAGGACCCCGGGAGGTCAGCGGGCCAGCAGGCTCGCGGCCTCCTGGCGGGCCGTCGTGGGCTCGGTCAGGTGCGCGAGCGCGGCCGGGATCTCCATGCCGCGACGCTTCATGGCCTGGCCCCACAGGCGGCCCGCGCGGTACGAGGAACGGACCAGCGGGCCGGACATGACGCCGAGGAACCCGATGCGCTCGGCCTCGTCCGAGAGCTCGACGAACTCCTCGGGCTTGACCCACCGCGAGACCGGGTGGTGGCGCAGCGACGGGCGCAGGTACTGAGTGATGGTGATGAGGTCGCAGCCTGCGTCGTGGAGGTCCTGCAGGGCCTCCTTCGCCTCGTCGATCGTCTCGCCCATGCCGAGGATGATGTTCGACTTGGTCACCAGGCCGGCCTCGCGAGCCCGCGTGATGACGGACAGCGAGCGGTCGTAGCGGAAGCCCGGGCGGATCTGCTTGAAGATGCGCGGGACCGTCTCGACGTTGTGCGCGAGGACCTCGGGGCGTGACTCGTTGACCGCGTCGAGCAGCTCGGGGATGGCGTTGAAGTCCGGGATGAGCAGCTCGACGCCCGTGCCCGGGTTGAGCGCGTGGATCTGACGCACGGTCTCGGCGTAGAGCCACGCGCCGCCGTCGGCCAGGTCGTCGCGCGCGACGCCCGTGATGGTCGAGTAGCGCAGGCCCATGGCCTGGACCGACTCGGCGACCCGGCGTGGCTCGTCCGCGTCGAAGTCGGCGGGCTTGCCCGTGTCGATCTGGCAGAAGTCGCAACGGCGCGTGCACTGGTCACCGCCGATGAGGAACGTGGCCTCACGGTCCTCCCAGCACTCGAAGATGTTGGGACAGCCCGCCTCCTCGCAGACCGTGTGCAGGCCTTCCTTGCGCACGAGACCCTTGAGCTCGGTGTACTCGGGTCCCATGGTCGCCCGGGTCTTGATCCACTCGGGCTTCTTCTCGATGGGTGTCGCAGAGTTGCGGGCCTCGACCCGCAGCATGCGCCGCCCTTCAGGTGCGATCGTCACGCGGTGTCTCCCAGTCCGTGGTGGGCGGTGGCCCCCTGGAGTCGTGCCCGGTATCGGGTGAAAGTCAGAGTACGCCAGGAGCCTGCGGGAGGGCGGTGGTGTCCACGTGGGCCGGACGTGACCTGAGCGACAGCCCGGTGACGACGAGCAGGACCGCGGCGACGGCCGGCAGCGCGAACGCGGCCGCCGTCCCCACGCCCTCGGCGACCTGGCCGCCGACGCTCGCGCCGAGCGCCACGCCCACGACGTTCGCGCTCGCGAGCATCGTCATGGCGGCGCCGCTGCGGCTGCTCGGGCTGAGGTCGCCGCCGACCGTGAAGATCGTGACCATGACCGGGCCGACGAACAGGCCCAGCAGAGCGAGCGCGCCGATCAGCGCGCCGAGCGACCCGCTGCCGCCCGCGAGGAACGCGAGGACGGCCGTGACGGTGAGGCCCGAGGCGAACGAGACCCAGCGCGAGCGTGCGCCGAAGCTCGCGGGCAGCGCGACCACGGCGAGCGCCGTGATGGCCGAACCGAAGCCGAGGACCGCGTAGACCAGGCCGGCCTGCTCCTCGGCGCCCGCGTCGCGCATGAACGACGTGACGGCCGTCTGGGTGCTGCCGAAGAGCATGCCCATCGCGAGCATCCCGAGGACGGGCACCAGGACGCGGCGCAGGAGGCCGACGAACGAGCCGTGGGCGTCGGCGCCCGCCGCGGCCTGGGCGGCGGCGGACGGCTTGGGGGCGCCGGGGGTCGCGGTCGGGTGCAGCGCGAACGCCAGCCCGAAGACCGCGCACACCGCGGCGGCGAACAGCATCGCGGCCTGCGGGGACCACACGCTCGCGAGGATGCCGACGAGGGCCGGACCGAGCACGAAGCCGATCTCGTCGGCCGTGCTCTCGTAGCCCATCGCGGCGAGCAGCGTGCGAGGGCGGTGCTGGGTCATGGCGATCCAGCGCACGCGCGCGAGCGGCCCCACCTGCGGGGCGAACGCGCCCACGAGCGCCGCGGCGCCGAGGATCACGCCCGAGGCAGCGCCGGTGCTCGCGGCCTGGACGAGCCCGACGACGGCCAGGACGTTCAGCGGCACGACGACGAGGAGCACCTTGCGCTGGCCGATCCGGTCCGCGAGGGATCCCTGCGTCGGGCCGCCGAGCGCCGTGCCGACGGCGGCGGCTGCGCTCGCGAGCCCGCCGAGGGCGAGCGAGCCCGTGGTCGTCGTGACCAGGAGGAGGGTGCCGATCGTGATCATCGAGAACGGCAGGCGTGCGAGGAACGCGATGGGCAGGAACGCCTTGCCGGCCAGGCGGGGGAGCTCGCCGTACGTGGCGAGCGTGCCGCGACGGGGCTCCGCGGGCTCGGGAGCCTGTGCGGGGGCGCCGGGCGTGCCGCCGGTGACGTCGGGGCGCGCGGGCGCGAGGGGGCTGGGAGTGCGGGTCATGAGGGTCCTTCAGGGTCAACCGTTCCGCGCACCGACCCACCCGTACTCCGGTTGCGCAATGATTCCCTTGAGGTGAGGCCCATTCTAGCGGTGAAGGTCCCGGAAGGGGAGAGGGCGGCGCGCCCGGTGTGCGCTAGCCGGCCGAGCCCGCAGCGGGGACGGTCGCGGCGGTCGTGCCGGCGGCCGCGAGGAGCGGCCCCAGGTGCTCGCGCAGCGCTGCGACCAGGAGCGGCGTGGCCTCGTCGATCGTGACCCGTCGGCCGGTCTCGAGCGTCAGGGACGTGACGTCGGCGTCGGAGATGCCGCACGGCACGATCCGCGAGAACTCCCCGAGGTCGGGGGAGCAGTTGAGCGCGAGGCCGTGCATGGTCACGCCGCGCGCGACGCGCACCCCGATCGCGCAGACCTTGCGCTCGCGCCGGGCCCCGGTCGCGGCCAGCCACACCCCGCTGCGCCCTTCGACGCGGTGGGTCGTCAGGCCCAGCGCGGTGCACACGTCCATGACCGCGGACTCGAGCGCGCGCACGTAGGCGACGACGTCGACGGGCTCGGCGAGCCGGACGATCGGGTAGGCCACGAGCTGCCCCGGCCCGTGCCAGGTGATCTTCCCGCCGCGGTCGACGTCGACGACGGGCGTCCCGTCGTCGGGACGGTCGGCGAGGTTGGTGCGTCTGCCTGCGGTGTAGACGCTCGGGTGCTCCACGAGGATCACGGTGTCCGGCGCGGTCCCGTCCACGACCTTCTGGTGGACCTGGCGCTGGAGGTCCCAGGCGTCCTGGTAGTCGGTGAGACCGGGGCCCTCGGTGCGCAGGTGCATGCGGTCAGGTTAGCCCTCGCCCGGTCGAGGGTGGGCCTCGACCATGGTGATGAGGATCTCACGCAGGGTCGCGATCTGTTCGTCGGTCAGGCCCCGGGTGCTCAGCTCTTCGGCGGGGCGCGGGCTCGCGGCGGCGAACGCGGCGGTTCGGCCGTTCGGGGTGATCGCGACGGCGCGGCGGCGGCGGTCGTTCACGTCGTCCTCGCGGGTGACGTACCCCGAGCGTTCGAGGCGGGCCAGGATGCGGCTCATGGTCTGCTCGGTGATGTGCGACTCGGCGGCGAGCTGGCGCTGGGTGCGGGGGCCCGCGAGCAGGTGCAGCAGGACGGGCATCGAGGCGTGGTTGAGGTCCCAGCCGTCGAGGTGGTGGTTCCACTCACGCTCGATCCGGCGGGTCACCGCCGACAGGAGCCGGCCCGTCGGCCAGTCCTTCGGTTCCCTGCTCACCGGGTTTGCGTCCACTTGCTTCTGAGACCTCCGTCGTCAATAGTACTCAGCATGCTGAGTAATCGCTGGAGTGGTGTGCTCCGAGGCCTGGTCATTGTCGCAGTGTTGGGAGTCTGGCTCGCCATCGGGGCGATCGGGGGCCAGGCGCAGGGCAAGCTCAGCACCGTCCAGACCAACGACTCCGCGGCGTTCCTGCCGTCGAGCGCCGAGTCCACCCGCGCGGCCGAGAAGGCCCAGGCGTTCGTCTCCGACGAGTCGCTGCCCGCCCTCGTCGTCGCCGTCCCGACCGACGGCGGGGCCGTCACGCCCCAGCAGCTCGAGACGCTCCAGACCGTCGCCGCCGACCTGCCCGGGCTCCCGCTGCCCGGCGCCGGACCCGACGACCCCCAGACCGTCGGGGACGCGCTCACCGCACCCCCCGTCGTCGTGCCCTCGCAGGACGGCGAGGCCGCGATGATCGTCGCGTCGCTCGACGCGTCGCAGTCCTCGGACCTCATGGCCGACGACGAGCGCGTCAACAACGCCGTGGTCGCCGAGATCCGGGCGGAGCTTGAGACCGTCCTGGCCGACTCGGGCCTCCAGGCCTGGGTCACCGGACCTGCGGGCTTCGTCGCGGACCTCGTCAACGCGTTCGGCGGGATCGACACGGTCCTGCTGCTCGTCGCGCTCGGCGCCGTGCTGATCATCCTCGCGATCGTCTACCGCTCGCCGATCCTGCCGTTCATGGTGATCCTCACCGCGGTGTTCGCGCTGTGCCTCGCCGGACTCGTCGTCTACCTCCTGGCCGACGCCGGCACGCTGACTCTCAACGGCCAGGCGCAGGGCATCCTGTCGATCCTCGTCGTGGGCGCCGCGGTCGACTACTCGCTGCTCGTCGTGGCGCGCTACCGCGAGGAGCTGCGCGTCGTGGAGAGCCCGTACACGGCCGTGCGACGCGCCCTGCGCGCCTCGATCGAGCCGATCTCGGCCTCCGCCGGGACCGTGATCGCGGGCCTGCTGTGCCTGCTGCTGTCCGACCTGGGCTCCAACCGGAGCCTCGGCCCCGTCGGGGCCATCGGCATCGCGGCCGCGTTCCTCGGTGCACTCACGTTCCTGCCCGCGCTGCTCGTGGTCGGGGGCAAGCGCTCGCGCGGCATCTTCTGGCCGCGCAAGCCCGCGTACGACCCCGCCGCGGCCGACGAGGCCGAGACCTCGGTGGCCTCTCCGGCGGCCCCGGCAGCGTCCGGGACCGCCGCCGCGGGGCCGCGCGACCTCGCGCTCGCCGCGAGCCACGACGTCGAGGTGCACGTCGCGGGACACGGCGTCTGGTCCCGCGTGGCGAGCTTCGTGGGTCGTCGCGACCGGGCCGTGTGGATCGTCACGGCCCTCGTCCTCGCGGGGTGCGCTGCCTTCGTCCCGACCTTCCAGGCCGAGGGCACGAGCGACTCCGACGTCTTCCTCACCCAGGTCGACTCGGTCGACGGGGAGCAGGTCCTCGAGGAGCACTTCGGGGGCGTGGGCGTCCAGCCCGCGATCGTGATCGCCCCCGAGGCCGATCTCGACGCCGTGCTCCAGGCCGCGACCGCGACCGACGGGGTCGCGTCCGCCGCCGCCGTGACCGAGGGCGGAACGGGCGGTGCCCCCGGGGCCCCCGCTCAGGGGCCGCCGCTCGTGGTCGACGGCGACGTGCGCGTCGACGTCGTGACCGAGGACCCGAGCGACACCAACGCCGCGACCCAGACCGTCGCCGCGCTCCGCGACGCCGTGCACGCGGTCTCGCCCGACTCGCTCGTGGGCGGTGCCAGCGCCGAGCGCCTCGACACCCAGATCGCGGGCGACCACGACCTGCGTGTCATCGTGCCCGTCGTGCTGGTCGTGATCCTGCTGATCCTCATGCTGCTGCTGCGCTCGATCCTGGCGCCGGTCCTGCTCATGGCGGCCAACGTGCTCTCGTTCGGCGCAGCCCTCGGGGTGTCGGCGATCGTGTTCAACCACGTGCTCGACTTCCCCGGTGCCGACCCGACCGTCCCGCTCTACGCGTTCTGCTTCCTCGTGGCGCTCGGCGTCGACTACTCGATCTTCCTCATGACCCGCGTGCGCGAGGAGTCGGGGATCATCGGCACCCGCCGCGGCACGCTGCGCGCGCTCGCCGTCACGGGGTCGGTCATCACGTCGGCGGGCGTGGTGCTCGCCGCGACGTTCGCCGCGCTCGGGGTGATCCCGCTGCTGTTCCTCGCTCAGCTCGCGTTCATCGTCGCGTTCGGTGTGCTCGTCGACACCCTGATCGTCCGCAGCCTGCTCGTCCCGGCACTGGTGCACGACGTCGGACGGGTCGTCTGGTGGCCGGGTGCGCTCCGGCGCGGCGCACCCTGAGGAGCCGCGGGCCCGGGCGGGCCGCCTCGCGTCAGGCGGCTCGCCCGGGACCCGCTCCGGTCCCGGACCTTCGGTCGGTGAGGTCCGTCAGGACCCTGTGGGCAGCGGCTCGGACGGGCAGCCGTCGAGCACGGCGGCCATCGCGTCGTGCTCCGACGGGGTGACCCACAGCTCGTACGAGGCCTTCACCGCGATCTGACGCGCGATGTACGTGCACCGGAACGCGTGGTTGGGCGGGAGCCAGGCCGACGCGTCGCGCGCGCCTTTGGACTGGTTGGCCGAGCCGTCGGAGGCGAGCAGGTTGAGGGGGTCGTTCGCGAAGCGCAGGCGGGTCTCGTCGTCCCACGACTGGGCGCCCTTGCGCCACGCGTCCATGAGCGGGATGACGTGGTCGATCTGGACGGCCGAGCTCGTCTTGTTGCCCCGGACGAAGCTGATCGTCGCGCCCGTGTAGGGGTCGTCGAAGGTACCCGTGCGAACCTCGCACCCCTTGTCGCGCGTCGAGTACGTGAGGTCGGTGAGGTCGCGGGCGAGGATGTCGTTGCGGGTGTCGCACCCGTTGGCGTCCACGTCGGCCCAGGCGGAGCCGAAGTTCTCCCGTTCGTAGCCGGTCGCGGCCGCGATCCCCTTGACCTCGAGCGTCTCGAGGGCGGCGCGGGCCGTGCCGGTCGTGGGGGCCTCGTTCGCCTCGATCGTCGGCTGGTCCACCGCGTTGGCGATGACGATCCCCAACGCGAGGGCGATGAGGGTGATGCGGAGCACGCGGCGCATGCGCGCGCTCCTCGTGCTCTTCGAGCTCTTGCTCTGGGTGCTCAACGGACGACCTTCCCGAACTCGGACAGGTGCCGAGAACGACAGTTCCAGGAGAATTCGGTACATTCTGCCAGTCTTCGGGAGTGCTCCGGGACGGCGGCTAGATTGGGCGCCATGAGTGCAACTACTGCGCAGGACCGTTTTCCCGGTAGTCGGCGGACGCGGGTCGGTCTGGTCGGGTACGGCGGTGCTGGCCGCGGCATCCACGCCCGGCTCGCCAGGGAGGCCGGGCTCGTCGTGACCGCGGTCGTCGCCCGGGACCCCGGACGTCGTGCCGCGGCCGAGGAGGACTGGCCCGGGGTGCGGCTCCACGACGACCTGGCCGGGCTCCTCGGTGAGCGCGGGACCTACGACGTCGTGGTGATCGCGAGCCCGTCGGCGCTGCACGCCGAGCACGCGGCCCAGGTCTCCGCGGCGGGCGTCCCGTTCGTGCTGGACAAGCCGATCGCGCTCGACGGGGCGCAGGCCGCCGAGGTCGTCGCGACGGCAGCCGCCACGGGGACCCCCTTCACGGTCTTCCAGAACAGGCGCTGGGACCCCGAGCAGCTGACCCTGCGGTCGGTGCTCGCGGCGGGCGACCTGGGTCGCGTGCACACGTTCGAACGCCGGTGGGAGCGGTGGCGTCCCGTGCCGCAGCAGCGGTGGAAGGAGAACGACCCGGTGGGCGGCGGGCTCCTGCTCGACCTCGGCCCGCACCTCGTCGACTCGGCCACCCAGCTCTTCGGCCCGGTCCGTTCGGTGTATGCCGAGCTGCGCGCCCTGACGACCCCGACCGAGGACGACGTCTTCCTGACGCTCCACCACGCGCCGTCGGACGGGCACGAGGTGGTCAGCCGGCTCTGGGCGGCCTCGGTCGTGGGCGCGCCAGGACCCCGCACGCGGGTGCTCGGCGACGCCGGGGCCTACGTCGTGACGACGTTCGAGAACGACGCGTCGCCCTTCGAGGTCTTCGACGAGGCGGGGCCCGCCGGGACCGAGGGGTGGGTCACCCGCGGGCGCGAGCGCGTGCCCGTGCCGCGCGCCCCGGGCGGGCACGCCGACTTCTACCGTGCCGTGGCCGCCTGGATCGATGGTGGTCCGGTGCCCGTCGACCCCGCCGACGCGGTGCAGACCGCGCACGTCCTGGACGTGGCGCGGGACAGCGCGCGGACCGGGCGGCGGATCGAGGTCTGACGGGCGCCGGCGCGCAGGAGCGGGTGCGGTCGCGCACGGGCGGAGCGCCGCGGCGTCGGCCTGTGGACAACCCGCCCTGCGTGGCCTGGCTCTGCTGGGATGGGAGCCATGTCGAGCGCTCGCCCTCCCCGCGTGCCCTGGGCCCCCCGCGCGGGCGTCCGGGACCGGGACGACCCGTCGGCACCCCCTCCTGCGGTGACGGACCTCCTGGCGCGCCGAGGCTGGGGCGTCGTCGAGCAGGGGGAAAGGCCGGACCCCGGCACGCTGGGGCCACGTCGCTGGGTCGCCTCCGACGGTTCGGGGCGCTACCACGACGTCTCTCTGGTGAGGGTGCCCGCCGATCCGGCGGCGAGGGACCTGCTCGTCGAGCGGCTCGACGCCCTGCGCCTGCTCGACCACGAGCACCTCGTCCCCGTCGAGGAGATCGTCGAGGGGGGCGAGGGCGTGCTCGTGCTCATCTCCCGGAGGCCGCCGGGAGGGGGCCTACGGCTGCTGCTGGCCTGCCGCGGCCCCCTCGAGGCGGGCGAGGCCGTGACGCTGCTCGTGCCCCTGGCGCAGGCGCTCGCCGCGCTGCACGCGTCGGGGCTGTCCTACGGAGGCGTCGCGGAGACGGACGTCCTGGTGGACGCCGAGGGCCGGGCGGTCCTGCGGGCACCGCTCGAGCTGTGCGCCCTGCCTGCGCCCGACGACGTCAGGTCGCTCGCCGAGCTCGTCGTGGGCGTCCTCCCACCCCCTGCGGGTGCACCGGTGCCGGGCGAGGCCGCCCCCGAGACGCCCGACCCGTCCCTCGCGGCACTGCACGCCGAGCTCGCCACGGCGCGGCGTGCGGATCCCCGCACCCGCCCCGAGGTGGGGACTTTCGCGGCCCTCTGCTACGAGGCCTCACCCCCGACACCGATCGCGATGCCCGACGGCGCCCGGCTGGCCGCGGCGGCCATCGCCGCCCGCCCGGCGCCCGCGCCGTCCCGGCGGGAGCCCTCGGCCGGGCGGGACGTATCGAGCGACGACACCGTGGTCCGGTCGCCGCGGAGGCCAGGACGGGGCGTGCCGCCTGCCGGCACGCATCCCGGTGCGGGCGGGCAGAGGGCGCTGCGACGGCGCGAGCACGGTGCCCGACGGCGTCGCTCGGCCTCCGGGGCACGGCCCCACCCCGCGCTTCTCGCAGGCCTCGTCCTGGTCGTGTGCTCGGCGCTCGTCACGGGCGGGATGCTCGTGCGCTCGCACCTCGCGGGCGCCGACCCGTCGGCCACCCGGCGCGCCGTCGAGCACGACGGCGCGCACGAGGCCGCCGGTGCCGTGCCGCCCGACCCGACCTCGCAGGCGCAGGACCCTGCCGCCGCGGCTGTCGAGCTCACGGAGCGCCGCATCGAGCTGCTCACGGGGGAGCGCGAGCCGGGGGAGGTGCTGGCCCCCGGTTCCCCCGCCGAGGCCGTGGACGCCGAACTCCTGGACACGATCGCCGCGTCCGGTGTCACGATCGAGGGGGCACGGGCCTCGGACGTGGAGGCGCACCTGGTCGTGCCGGGTGGAGACGGTCCTCCGACGGGCACCGGGACCGGAGCGGTGCCGCTACCTGGGACCGAGACCCAGGTCGAGGTCAGGTACTCGGTCTCCGAGCACACCCAGAGGGCGGCCGACGGCTCGGCCACGACGGTCGCGGCGACGAGAGCCTCCACGGCACGCCTCACGTTGCGCTGGACCGACGACGGGTGGCGGGTGAGCGGCGTGGCGTGACCGCGGTCCAGGCCTGACGGCTGGTCGGACTGCTCAGCGACCGGCGACCCACTCGGCCGCCGCCTCCAGGTCAGGGTGCTCGAACGCGAAGCCGCTGGCCTCCAGGACCCGCGGCAGGGCGCGCTGCGACCCGAGGATGTCGGACGCGAACTCCCCGAGCGCGACCTTGAGGGCGACCGACGGGACGGCCAGGGCGGCCGGGCGGTGCAGGGCCGCGGCCAGCGCCCGGGTGACCTCGGCGTTCGTGGCGGGAGCAGGGCCCACGAGGTTCACCGGGCCGTGCACGTCGGACTCGAGCAGGTGCAGCACGGCCGAGACGTGGTCCCGCAGCGTGATCCAGCTCCAGTACTGGCGACCGTTGCCGAGCCTGCCGCCCACACCCATCCTCAGGAGAGGGAGCATGCGGGCCAGCGCTCCGCCGTCGGGGGTCATGACGATGCCCGTGCGCAGGTGCGCGACCCGCACCCCCGCGTCCTGGGCAGGGCGCGTCGCGGCCTCCCACTCGGTGACGACGCGCGCGAGGAAACCGGTGCCCGGTCCCGACGTCTCGGTCAGCACCTCGGCGCCCCGGTCGCCGTAGTAGCCCACCGCCGTGCCCTGGAGGAAGACCGGCGGGGGAGCGTCGACGTGGGCGAGCGTGCGGGCGAGCAGCCCGGTGGTGCGCGTGCGGGACTCGAGGATCGTGCGCTTGTACTCGGTCGTCCAGCGGTGGTCGCCGACCCCGGCGCCCGCGAAGTTGACGACCGCGTCCGCGCCTTCGAGCGCGCGGGGGTCCAGGGCGTCCTCGTCGGGGTCCCAGAAGTGCTCGTGCGCGGTCTGCGGAGGTCTGCGCACCAGGCGCCGCACGGTGTCCCCGCGCTCGCGCAGCCGTTCGAGCAGCTCCGTACCGATGAGACCGTGCGACCCGGCCACGACGATGTCCATGCGACCACGGTACGGCCCCGACGGGCGACGCGCGCCGCCCGCGGCGAACCGTCCTCGCGGGTCGCGCCCGCGCGCCCGGGAGACGCCGCAGGCCCCCCGCCCGGAAGGGGCGAGGGGCCTGCGGCGTGGTGGGGCTCAGCGAGCTCCGAGAGTCAGAGACCGACCTCGGACTCGAAGGCGCCCTCCTCGATGCGGTTCTTGATCGCACCCAGGAAGCGGGCTGCATCCGCGCCGTCGACCAGGCGGTGGTCGTACGACAGGAAGATGTAGCTCATCGAACGGATCGCGATCGACTCGTTGCCGTCCGCGTCGGTCACGACGACCGGACGCTTGACGATCGTGCCCGTGCCCAGGATGGCGACCTGGCCACCGGGGACGATCGGCGTGTCGATCAGCGCGCCACCGGAACCGGTGTTCGTGATGGTGAACGTCGCGCCGCCCAGCTCGTCCGGCCCGATCTTGTTGACGCGGGTGCGGCCGGCGAGGTCGGCGATCTTGCGGGCGATCCCGGCGAGGTTGAGGTCACCGGCGTCCTTGATGACCGGCACGACCAGGCCGCGCTCCGTGTCGACCGCGATCCCGACGTTCTCCTGCGGGTGGTAGACGACCGAGTCGCCGTCGATGCTCGCGTTGATCTTCGGGTAGGCCTTGAGGGCCTCGACCGCGGCGAGCGTGAAGAACGGCAGGAACGTGAGGTTGGCACCCTCGCGAGCCTTGAAGTCGTTCTTGGCCTTGGCGCGCAGCTTGGCGACCTTGGTCACGTCGACCTCGACCACCGTCGTGAGCTGGGCCTGCGTCTGCAGGGCCTCGACCATGCGCGTCGCGACGAGCTTGCGCAGGCGCGACATCTTCTCGGTGGTCCCGCGCAGCGGCGAGACGGCCGGGACGCTGGCGGCCTTGGGCGCGGAGCCCGACGGCGCAGCAGCGGCAGGCGCCGGAGCCGCCTTGGCAGCCTCCGCCTTGGCGGCCGCCTCGAGGACGTCCTCCTTGCGGATACGGCCACCGACGCCCGTGCCCGTGAGGGACGCGACGTCGACACCCTTCTCCGCGGCGAGCTTGCGCACGAGCGGGGTCAGGTAGGAGCCACCGGTCGCGCCCGAGGTGGCGCGCGACGCGGGGGCCGCAGGAGCGGCGGGCGCCTCGGCTGCCGGAGCGGGAGCGGGAGCAGGTGCTGCTGCCGGAGCCGGTGCCGGTGCGGCCGGAGCCGCCTCGGGAGCCGGAGCTGCCTCGGGAGCCGGAGCCGGAGCCGGAGCCGGAGCTGCCTCGGGGGCCGGTGCGGCGGCGGCCGGAGCCGGTGCTGCTGCACCCGAGCCGACGATCGCGAGGACGGTGCCGACCTCGACGGTCTCGTCCTCCTGGACGAGGATCTGCTGGACGGTGCCCGCCACGGGGGAGGGGACCTCGGTGTCGACCTTGTCGGTCGAGACCTCGAGCAGGGGCTCGTCGACCTCGACGGTCTCGCCGACGGCCTTGAGCCAGCGGGTCACGGTGCCCTCGGTCACGGACTCGCCGAGCGCCGGGAGCTTGATCTCCTCGCCACCCGAGGCGGCGGGCGCCTCGGCAGCGGGAGCGGGCGCTGCGGCCGGAGCCTCAGCAGCGGGGGCCGGTGCCGGCTCCGCCGCGGGGGCGGGCTCGGCGGCCGGGGCGGGGGCCTCGGTGGCGGGAGCGGCCGGGGCCTCGGCAGCGGCCGGGGCTGCGCCCGCGCCGGAACCGATCACGGCGAGGTCGGTGCCGACCTCGACGGTCTCGTCCTCCTGGACGAGGATCTGCTCGAGCACGCCGGCGAACGGCGAGGGGATCTCGGTGTCGACCTTGTCGGTCGAGACCTCGAGCAAGGGCTCGTCGATCTCGACGCTCTCACCGACGGCCTTGAGCCAGCGGGTGACGGTTCCCTCGGTGACGGACTCGCCCAGTGCGGGCATCTGCACGTTGTCAGACATGACCTCTCGGGTCTCCTTCGATCGTTGGGTCAGTTGTGGGCGTGCAGCGGCTTGCCGGCGAGGGCCAGGTGGGCCTCTCCGAGAGCCTCGTTCTGCGTGGGGTGCGCGTGGACCAGGGCGGCGACGTCCTCGGGGTACGCCTCCCAGTTCACGATGAGCTGGCCCTCGCCGATGAGCTCGCCGACGCGGGCGCCGACCATGTGCACGCCGACGACGGGGCCGTCCTTCTGTCGGACGAGCTTGACGAAGCCCGTGGTCCCGAGGATCTTGCTCTTGCCGTTGCCGGCAAGGTTGTACTCGAGCGTCTCGACGCCGTCGGCGCCGTGGAGCTCCTTGGCCTTGGCCTCGGTCAGGCCGACCGAGGCGACCTCGGGCTCGCAGTACGTCACGCGGGGGATGCCCGACTCGACGATCGGGGTCGGGTCCAGGCCCGCGATCTGCTCGGCGACGAAGATGCCCTGGGCGAAGCCGCGGTGCGCGAGCTGGAGCCCGGGGACGATGTCACCGGCAGCGTAGATGTTGCCGACGCCCGTGTGCAGGCGCTCGTCGACGATCACGAAGCCACGGTCCATGGTGATGCCCTGGGCCTCGAAGCCCAGGTCGGCTGTGCGGGGGCCGCGGCCGACGGCGACCAGCAGGAGGTCGGCGTCGAACGTCTTGCCGGACTCGAGGGTCACGTGCACGCCCGAGTCGTCCTGCGTGACGCCCGAGAAGCGGTCGCCCAGCGTGAAGCCGATGCCGCGCTTGCGGAACGCGCGCTCGAGAGCCTTGGACAGCGACTCGTCCTCGTTGGGCACGAGGTGCGGGAGTGCCTCGATGATCTGCACGTCGGCGCCGAACGACTTCCAGACGCTCGCGAACTCGACACCGATCACGCCGCCGCCCAGGACGATCGCGCTCTGGGGCACGTAGTCCAGCGTCAGTGCCTGGTCGGACGTGATGACGCGGCCGCCGATCTCCAGACCGGGGAGCGAGCGGGCGTAGGAGCCCGTGGCGAGCACGACGTTCTTGCCCGTGTAGCGCTGGCCCGCGACCTCGACCGTGTCCGCGGCGACGAGCGTGCCGTGGCCTTCGATCACCGTGATCTTGCGGGACTTGATGAGGCCCTGCAGGCCCTTGTACAGCCCGGCGATGACGCCGTCCTTGTACGCGTTCACGCCGTTCATGTCGATGCCCTGCAGCTGGCTCAGGACGCCGTACGCGCTGCCCTCACGGGCGTTGTCTGCGAGCTCGGCGGCATGCAGCAGAGCCTTCGTGGGGATGCAGCCGTTGTGCAGGCAGGTCCCACCCAGCTTGTGCGCTTCGACGAGGGCGACGTTCAGGCCGAGCTCGGCGGCACGCAGCGCGGTGGCATAGCCGCCGCTGCCTCCGCCCAGGACGAGGACGTCGAAAGGTGTGCCGGTCTCGGCCACGTGCAGCTCCTTAGGCATACGAAAAGAGGGAGAGCAAAGTTCTCGTGACATCTTGGCACTTCGGTCAGCCGTACCCCAATCGGAACGCACACTCTTGCGTGTGATGCTCAAGACAGCCACGCCGGGCACGTCGTGGTGCCCGTCGTCCGTGCGTCGCCCGGCCGGTGGGCGATCCTGTCGCGCCAGCCCACAGGGGAGGCCGAGCCCGATCCCAGGAACGCTCCAGGCCGACCAAGTACCCTTCCTCCATGTCCAGGCTGTCGCAGCTCTTCTCCCGCAAGCCCGCGAACGGAGCGGGTGCGCCCGCCGGTGCCCCGTCGAGCGCGGACCAGCGTCGCGCGACCGTCGAGCACCTCGCCGAGTTCGCGCGCACCCGCGTGGGTGTCGAGGCGTACATCGAGCCGCCGACGAACGACACCCCCACCACGCTCATGCTCATCGCGACCACGGGGGAGTGGACGAGGCGCCGGGTCCCCGACGCCAAGGCGGCGCGCAAGCTCGCCGAACAGCTCGAGCTCCCCGTCTACGACGTGAACTTCACGGGCTACCCCCAGCGCATGCGCGACTGGAACTCCAGGCAGCGCAGGCGCTGACCCCGCCTCGGATGCGTGCTGCGCCGGGTGGCGGCCGCTGCTCCCGGCGGACGAGATGCGGCCGACGGGGGTCGAAGTCCCTCCTTGACCCCGGACGGCCGCATCTCGACTCCTCGACCGGTCGCAGAAGCCCCGACCGAGGACACCGGCACCTGGTCCGGATCCGAGGCAGACCGGAACGACGGACGGGCACGACCTCGACGGTCGCGCCCGTCCTGTCGTGCTCGCTCCCGCCGCTGCGACGGCCCGTGACGGGCGCAGCGGCCGACGACTACTTCTTCGTGGCGCGCGCCTCGAGCAGCTCGACGAGCGTGCGGACCGCGACGCCCGTGCCACCGACGGGCGTGTAGCCGAACGCCGAGCCCTCGTTGAACGAGGGGCCCGCGATGTCGAGGTGTGCCCACGGCGTGGTGCCGACGAACTCCTGCAGGAACAGACCTGCGACGAGCATCCCGCCGAAACGGTCGCCGATGTTCGCGATGTCCGCGACCTTCGACTTCATCGACGCGGCGAGCTCCTCGGGCAGGGGCATGGGCCAGAACTGCTCGCCCGCCGCCTCGGCCGCCGCGACGACCTCGCCACGGACGTCGTCGGACCCCATGACGGCCGAGACGCGCGTGCCGAGCGCGACCATCTGCGCGCCCGTGAGCGTCGCGACGTCGAGCACGACGTCAGGCTTCTCCTCGATCGCCGCGACCAGGCCGTCGGCCATGACGAGGCGACCCTCCGCGTCGGTGTTGAGGACCTCGACGGTCTTGCCGCCACGGATCGTGATGACGTCCGAAGGGCGCTGCGCCGTCCCCGACGGCATGTTCTCGGCGAGGCAGAGCCAGCCGGTCACCGCGACGGGCAGGCCGAGCCTCGAGGCCGCGAGCACCGTGTGCAGGACGGCGGCGGCGCCGGCCATGTCGGACTTCATGGCCTCCATGCCCTTGGCGGGCTTGATCGAGATGCCGCCCGAGTCGAACGTGATGCCCTTGCCGACCAGCGCGACCTTGGCGTGCGGGCGCGAGGGCGAGTAGGACACCTTGACGAGCCGCGGGCCGCGCGAGGAACCCTGGCCGACCGCGAGGATGCCGCCGTAGCCGCCGGCCGCGAGAGCCTTCTCGTCGAGGACCGTGACCTTGACGCCCGTGCCCTTCGCGGCGGCCTTGGCGATGTCGGCGAAGGCCGCGGGGAACAGGTCGTTCGGGGCGGTGTTGACCAGGTCGCGCGTCGCGTGGACCGCGGCGGCGATCGTCGCGGCACGCTCGACCGCGGCCTTCGCCTTGGCCCCGCGGGCGAGCGAGGTGAGGACCTCGATGGTCGAGACGGTACCGCCAGGCTTGGTCGCGCCCGCCCCGTCCCGGTAGCGCGTGAACGAGTACGCGCCGAGCAGCGCGCCCTCGGCGATCGCGGCGACCTCGGCCTCGTCCTTGGCGGGCAGGGCCACCGCGACGGACACGGCACCCTTGAGCTCGCGCACCGCGGCACCGGCCGCACGCCGCAGCGTCTCGGCCGCGAACGTGCCCGACTCGTCACGAGCGCCGAGTCCCGTCAGGACCAGGACGCCGGCCTTGAGGTGCGAGCCCGCGGGCACCGTGCGCACCTCGTCGCGCGCACCGGTGATGCCCAGCGCGGGCGCGAGGGACTCGAGCTCGGCGACCACCTCGCGGGGGAGGTCGTCCCCCACGACGGCCACGCCGTCCGATGTCGTCTGGGTCCCGACGACGAGCGCGTCCACCTTCACGCCGGTCGGGTTCTTGCTGGAGAGAGTGAGTTCAGCCACGGCTCGATGCTAGCCGCTGCGCGGAGCGGGGCCACCGGTACGGCGAGCCGCAGACGATTCCTGCCCGCGGCCCGGACGCCGGTAGGCTCGGCCCCGTGGTCCTCCCCCTCGTCCTCCTCGTGGTCGCGCTGTGCGCGGCCCTCACCGGTTGGGCCGGGTGGTTCGTCGCCCGCGACCGTGCCGTCGTCCTCAAGCAGCTCTGGGGCGGTGCCGTCATCGAGGGCGCGATCGTCCTGCAGATGATCGTCGCGGGCGTCCTCGCCGCGACGGGGAGCTCGGCGAGCGACCCCGTGAAGCTCTGGGGCTACCTGATCACCGCCCTGTTCATCCTGCCCGTCGCCGCCGTGTGGGCGTTCGCCGAACGCTCCCGCTGGAGCTCGGTCGTGCTCGCGGTCGCCGCGATCACCGTCGCGTTCCTCGAGTGGCGGCTGTGGCAGATCTGGACCGCCTGAGGAGAGATGGCGTGACCCACCCCGAGAACCCCGAGACCGCGCCCGACCCCGCGACCCGCGTGCCGCCGTCGGGCACTCCAGACGGCGCCAGCGCCCACGATCCGCGGGGCGCCCACGACGCACCCCGCAGGACGGGCAGCGGCTTCGGGCGCGTGCTGGTCCTCGTCTACGGGATCTTCGCGATCTCCGCGACCGCGCGCGCCTCGATCCAGCTCCTGCGCGACTGGCACGAGGCCCCCGTCGCGTACGGGCTGTCGGCGCTCGCCGCGGTGGTCTACATCGTCGCGACGATCGCGCTCGCCCGCGGGTCGGCGACGTCACGGACCGTCGCCTGGACCGCCGTGACGGTCGAGCTCGTGGGCGTGCTCGCCGTCGGCGCCTGGTCGCTGCTCGACCCGGCGGCGTTCCCGAAGCCCACGGTGTGGTCCGACTTCGGGATCGGCTACGGGTTCGTGCCGCTGGTCCTGCCGGTCGTGGGCCTCACCTGGCTGTGGCGCACGCGCCCGCCCCGGACCTCCACCACCGAACCGAAGGAATCCGCATGAGCCGGCTGTACTCCCTCCTCTTCAACGGCGTCTTCCGGCACATGGACCCCGAGAAGGCGCACGAGGTGGTGTTCCCGCTCATCTCCCTCGCCGGTCGTGCACCCGTCGTGGGTGGCGTCGTCCAGGGCGCGGCAGCCCCGTACCTGGGCCGCGGCGCGAACGGCCCCGGCAGCGTGCAGGCGCTCGGGCGCACCTTCCCCGCGCCGTTCGGCCTCGCGGGCGGGTTCGACAAGAACGCCAAGGCGATCCGCGGGCTCACGATGCTGGGCTTCGCGTTCATCGAGATCGGCACCGTGACCGCGAACGCCCAGCCCGGCAACGAGAAGCCACGCATGTGGCGCGAGCTGTCGCTGCGCGGCATCCGCAACCGCATGGGCTTCAACAACGAGGGCGCGGCGGCCGCGGCCCAGCGCCTCGAGGCCCTGCGCAGGTCTGCATCAGGTCGCGCGATCATGATCGGCGCGAACATCGGCAAGACCAAGGTCACTCCGGCGCAGGACGCCGCGGGCGACTACGCGACGAGCGCCGCGCTCCTCGCCCCCCACGCCGACTACCTCGTCGTCAACGTGTCCTCGCCCAACACCCCGGGCCTGCGCGACCTGCAGTCGACCGAGGCCCTGCGCCCCATCCTCCAGGCGGTCCGCGAGGCCGCCGACGACGCCACGCGCGCGGCCGGCGTCCGGCGCATCCCGCTGCTCGTCAAGATCGCGCCGGACCTCGCGGACGAGGACGTCGACGCCGTCGCGGACCTCGCGCTCGAGCTCGGCCTCGACGGCGTCATCGCGGTCAACACGACGATCGGGCACGACCTGGGCCCGGGCGGGCTCTCGGGTCCGCCGCTGCTCGAACGAGGGCTCGACGTCGTCGCCCGCCTCCGCGGCCGCCTCGGCCCCGACGTCACGATCATCGGCGTGGGCGGCATCTCGACCGCCGACGACGCGCGCGCCTACCTGGCGGCCGGCGCCGACCTCGTGCAGGGTTACACCGGCATGATCTACAACGGTCCGTTCTGGGCCGCGAGCATCAACCGGTCCCTGGTGCGCGACACGGCCCGGGGGACCCGAGGCGGAGGCGCACGATGATCCGACCCCAGTGGGTGTGGGAGCTCGACGACGTGGACGGGCGCCCGCTCACGACGCCCGTGAGCCCGGCGTTCACCAACCAGTTCGACGCCGAGCAGTGGCTCGGCGAGACGTGGCGCGAGCTCGCCGCGCAGGGAGCGGTCGCGGCACGGCTGCTCAACGACGGCGCGCAGGCCACGGCCACCGTGGAGCTGCGCACGGCGTAGGGCAGGGCCGTGCTGCGGGGAAGCCGCCTGCGGCCGCCTAGACTCGCGGACCGTGGACGACGACGTGTTCGGTCAGGGGAGCTCGCGCATCCGGTTCGACTGGGGGCTCACAGGGGCACGCGCCCTGCGCGGGGCTGTTCCCCCCGGGGACGCGGGGTTCCTGGCCGTCGTGGTCGACGTGCTGTCGTTCACGACCTCCGTCAGCGTCGCCGTCGACCGTGGTGTCGAGGTCTTTCCCTTCCCGTGGCGTGACGAACGTGCCGCAGACCACGCCGCGCGGCACCAGGCGACGCTCGCGCGCGCCCGGTCCGAGCGCGACGTGAGCCTGTCCCCGGCGTCCCTGCGTGATGCCCCCGGTCTCGCTCGGGTGGTGCTTCCCTCGCCCAACGGGTCGACGATCTCGCTCTCGCTCGCCGAGGACGGTGGGGCCGTGGTCGCGGCCTGCCTGCGCAACGCCGCGGCCGTCGGCGCGTACGTCAGGAGGTACCTCGGCGCGGATCCGGGACACGCCGTCGCGGTCGTGGCAGGTGGCGAACGGTGGCCGGACGGATCGCTGCGCCCGGCGGTCGAGGACCTCTGGGGAGCAGGCGCGGTCATCGCCGCGATCGTGGGTCACGACGACGGCCTGTCGCCCGAGGCGGAGGTCGCGGCGACGGCGTTCCGTTCGGCGTGCGTCGGGCCCGACGGCCGTGACGGACCCGCTGCGCTGCGTCACCGGCTCCGGCGCTGCGTGAGCGGGCGCGAGCTCGCCGACCAGGGGTTCGGGGCGGACGTCGAGATCGCGGCGGAGCTCGACGGCTCGGACGTGGTGCCTCTGCTCGTGGACGGTCGTTTCGTGGGGCACCGGGCAAGCGAGTCGCGCTGACAGCAGGCGTCCGGCCAACCCTCCGCGTCGCGGGCGGGCGCGCCACCGAGCATGCGGTTGCCGCTGGTCGAGCATGCGGTTGTCGTCGCGCAGGAGGCGATTCGCGACGTCAACCGCATGCTCGGCACCGTGGAGCGACCGAGGAGCGACCGTGGAGCGACCGAGGGGCCGCTAGCCCGTCACGTGCTCCCAGGCCGCCACCAGCCGCGGGACGGCCCGGCGGATCGCCTCGGCGTCGGGCGCGAAGGTGAGCCGGACGCGGGAGGTCGCGGCGCCGTCGGGAGTGAGGGACGGGCCCGGGTTGACGACGAGGCCCCGCACCGCCGCGGCCGCGGCGAGGGCGTGCGCGAGCGGGCGCCCCAGGTCGACCCACAGCGAGAGCCCGCCGGCGGGCGCGGTCACGTGCCACGACGGGATCGCGGCGGTGACCGCCGAGCGCAGGAGGTCGCGCTGCGAGCGCAGCAGGGGGAGCCTCTCGGCGAGGACCTCGTCGCGTCGGGCGAGCAGCTCGACGACCGCGAGCTGCTCGAGGACCGACGTCGCGATGTCGCTCGCGCCGCGGACGCGCGCGAGGTGCGCGACGACGTCGGGGTGCGCGCGGACCCAGCCCACGCGCAGGCCGCCCCAGAACGTCTTGGACGCCGACCCCACGGTGAGCAGGTGGCTCGTCGCGGACCCGTCGCCCGCGAGCGGCTCGGGCGCGGGGCCGTCGAGCGCGATGTCGGTGAGCGTCTCGTCGCCGATCACCGTGACCCGGTGCCGCAGCGCGATCCGTCGGACCTCGGCACGCTCGTCGGACGTGAGGCTGTAGCCCGTCGGGTTGTGGAAGTCGGGGACGAGGTACGCCAGGCGCGGGGTCGCCGCGCGGATCGTCGACTCGAACAGCGCGACGTCGAACCCGGGACCGTCGCCCGGCAGGCCTGCGCCCACGGGGAACCCGACGACGCGCGCCCCGCGCGCGACCATCGTCTCGATGCCGTGCGCGTACGTGGGGGACTGGACCACGACCCGGTCCCGCGGCCCCAGCAGCGACTGCGCGACCGTCGCGATCGCGTGCTGCGCGCCCGTGGTCACGAGGACCTGGTCCGGGGTCGTGGGTGTCCCGCGCTCGGTGAGCCGCTGTGCGACGGCCTCGCGCAGGGGCTGGAGGCCGAGCGGCTCGTACCCGCGCCCCGACAGGTAGCCGGGGAGCGCTTCGAGCGCGCGACCGTAGGCCGCGTGGAGCTGGGGCGGGGCGGCGGGGGCCGCCTGCCCCAGGTCGACGAGGTCCTCGGGTGGCTCGACGCCCACCGGTACGGGCGCGTCGCCGCCGCACCACTGCGGCTGGGCGCGGCGTGCGGGCCGGGGCAGGACCGCGACCGTGCCGACGCCCGTGCGGCTCGTGACGAACCCGCGCTCGCGCAGGGCCGCGTACGAGGCGGCCGTGGTCGTCCGGGAGACGCCGAGCGCCGCCGCGAGGTCGCGCTCGCTCGGCAGCCGCGTGTTCGGGGCGACCGTGCCGGACAGGACCGCGCCGCGGACGGCGTCGGCGAGCGCGGCGTACGCGGGCCCGCCGGACTGCCAGCCGGTCACGAGCGCCGCGAGCGCGGGGGCGGACAGGCGGCGGTGCACGGGCGGATGTGGCGGGGCGATGACGCCGGGGGACGTGGCGAGCGAGGTGGCCATGAGGCCACTCTTCCCGAATTGGCTATGGATCACCAGTCCACTGCGGGTGCACAGTAGGGGAGTGCCGACGAACTTCAGCCCCCTGCGCCGGACCGTCCAGCTCACGCTCGGACTGTTCGGCTTCTCCCTGACCATGGCCATGCTCATCCACTCGGGCATGGGTGCCATGCCGTGGGACGTCTTCCACCAGGGTGTGGCCCTGCGCTCCGGGCTCGCGCTCGGCGTCGTGGTCGTCGCGTCGAGCGTCGTGGTCATGCTGCTGTGGATCCCGCTGCGCCAGCGCCCGGGCATCGGCACGATCGCCAACATCGTCGTGATCGGGGCGACCCTCGACCCGTTCCTCCTGCTGCTTCAGCGCATCGCCCCCGACCCCTCCACGGCCGGACGCGTGGCGCTCGCGGTCGCGGGCGTGGCCCTCAACGGCGTCGCGACCGCCGCGTACCTCGGGGCGCGCCTGGGCCCGGGCCCCCGTGACGGGCTCATGACCGGTCTCGTCGCCCGCACGGGTTGGCCCGTGCGCCGGGTCAAGACCGCGATCGAGGTCCTCGTGGTCGCGATCGGCTTCGCGCTCGGCGGGACGCTCGGGTGGGCGACGGTCCTGTACGCGCTGGGCGTGGGGCCCGTCGTCCAGGTGGCCGCGCGGTGGCTCGCGCCGCACCTGCGCCCGGCGGTCGTCCCGGTCGAGGTGTCCGACGGCGTCGCGCACCTCACGCAGGACGTCGCGTCGGCGGACGGGGCCGTCGGCCCGGGGCCGGTCGAGGGTGCGCGCGGCACGCGTGGCACGGACGGTCTGGGAGAGGTACCGGGCGAACCCGAGCCCAACGCTGCCTAGGCTCGTTCGCCGCGGTCCGCGACCGGTCGTCGGGAACGTTCCTCCCCCGAGGGGGAAGCCCGACGACGGAGCGCACCCGGGGCGCGCGGGTGCGCTCCGTCGTCGGGCAGTCGGGCAGTCGGACGGCCGGGCCGCCACTTTGGCGCCCCGGCGGGGCCTAGTGCTGGTGCGCGGGCTCGGCGTGGTCGTGCTCGTGGTCGTGCGCGTCCTCGGCGTCACGGTCCGCGCGGACGTTGACCTTCCCTGCGGTCCAGTACCCGACGACCTGGTGCCGGTCGCGCGGCATGCCCCACGCGGACCGGAGCGTGCGGCGGATGTCGCGGCTCGCGGCGCTCTCGCAGGCGACCCACGCGTAGCCGGGGGTCTCCAGGACGGGCAGGGCGCGCACGGCCTCGACGAGCGCCGCACCCGGGCGCGCGCCCTGGGGGGTCACGAGCCAGGTGTAGGTCACGTCGCCACGGGTCTCGAGCTCCTGGCGGTCCTCGGGCGTCGGCACCTCCACGATCGCGTGCGCGACGCCGCCCGGCGGGAGCTCCTCGACGATGCGCCCGAGCCCGGGCAGACCGGTCGGGTCGGCGACGAGCAGTCGCCACTCGGCATCGGCCGGGGCGTCGTAGTAGCTGCGCGACTCGCCGCCCGCGAACACGCCCAGGACGTGACCCGGCTCGGCGCGCTCGGCCCAGTCTGACGCGAGGCCGCCCGGGTGCACGGCGAGGTCGATCACGATCGTGCGGCCCTCGTCGTGGACCCGGCGGGCCGTGTAGTGGCGCCACGGCGGCTCGGTGCCCTCGACGGGCACGACCCCGTAGTCGTCCTGGTTGAAGAAGTCGATCTCCGCGACCGTCTGACCGGGGGACGGGAAGGCGAGGTCGATGCGCTCGTCGCCCTGACCGTCGGTCGTCCACCTCCAGTCGCCGACGACCTCGAGGTGGACACGGACCATGTGCGGCGTGATGCGCGTCGCCGTGACGACGCGGGCCGGGAAGCAGGGGGAAGCCATCCGGCCACGGTAGGCCGGGGAAGGGTGTCGTGTGGGGCCAGGGAGTACCGCGAACCGGCCAACGCAGGACGTCGACGACCCCGGGCGCTCGGTGAGCACCCGGGGTCGTCGACGTCGGTCAGCAGAACCTCAGCCTGTCGGTGAGGCGGCGACACGAGCTCAGCGGGGCCCGGGGGCTCCCGCGGCCGTCTTGCCGGCGTCGCGCTCGACGACGTCGCCGAGGATCTCGTCGATCTTCGCCATGAGCTCGGCGGGGATGACCACGCCGGACGCCTTGACGTTCTCGGCGACCTGCTCGGGGCGCGAGGCGCCGATGAGGGCGGCCGCGACGTTGTCGTTCTGCAGGACCCACGCGACCGCGAGCTGCGCCTGCGTCAGGCCCAGCTCGTCGGCGACGGCCCCCAGCTGCTGGACGCGCGTGAGCACGTCCTCGGTCATGAACTGCTGGATGAAGCGCGAGCCGTTCGCGTCGGTGGCTCGCGACCCGGCGGGGGCGGGCTGGCCGGGCAGGTACTTGCCGGACAGGACGCCCTGGGCGACGGGGGACCACACGATCTGGGACAGGCCCAGCTCGCGCGAGGTCGGGACGACCTCGTCCTCGATGACGCGCCACAGCATCGAGTACTGGGGCTGGGAGGAGATGAGCTGGAAGCCGAGCTCCTTCGAGAGGGCGTGACCCGCGCGGATCTGGTCCGCGGTCCACTCGCTCACGCCGATGTAGAGGGCCTTGCCCTGGCGGACGATGTCGGCGAACGCCTGCATCGTCTCCTCGAGCGGGGTCGACTGGTCGAACCGGTGCGCCTGGTAGAGGTCGACGTAGTCGGTGCCGAGGCGCTTCAGCGAGCCGTTGATCGACTCCATGACGTGCTTGCGCGACAGGCCCGAGTCGTTGGCCCCGCCGGGGCCCGTCGGCCAGTAGACCTTGGTGAAGATCTCGAGCGACTCGCGGCGCTGCCCCTTGAGGGCGTCGCCGAGGACCTGCTCGGCCTTGGTGTTCGCGTAGACGTCCGCGGTGTCGAACGTGGTGATGCCGGCGTCGAGCGCGGCGTGGACGCACTGGGTGGCGACGTCGTTCTCCACCTGCGAGCCGTGGGTGAGCCAGTTGCCGTAGGTGATCTCGGAGATCTTGAGGCCGGAGTTGCCGAGGAAGCGGTAGTTGGGCATGGGGACAACACTAAGTTGCCCGGGGCACCTCGGGGAACTGGGGCCGTCCGGCGGACCGGACGCGAGCGGCTACGCGGGGAAGCTGCCGTGCTTCTTGTGCATGGGCTTGGGCAGGCGTGCACGGCGCAGCTGGAAGGCGCGCATCACGGCGTACATCGCGTTGCCCTTGGGGGAGTCCGGCCCGAACTTCGCGACCAGGCGCTTCTTGAGGGAGCGCCACATGATGAACGCGTCGATGATCGTGATGAGCACGATCCCGTAGAGCACGAAGATGATGATCGTCGCCATGTTCAGGTTCTGGGAGAACACGAACGTCAGGACGATGAAGACCAGGGCGACGGGCAGGAAGAACTCGCCGAGGTTCCAGCGGGCGTCCACGTAGTCGCGCACGTAGCGCTTGACCGGGCCCTTGTCACGGGCGGGCATGTTGCGCTCGTCGCCCGTCTGCATGGCCTGGAACTGACGGTCGCGGGCCTCACGCTGCTGCTGGCGCGCGGTCTTGGCCGCGGACTTGCGGTCCGAGGGCACGAGCGGGCGCTTGTTGGCGGCCTCGGCGACCTTGCGCTTGGGCGTCGGCCTGCCCTTGCCGGCCTTCTCGATCTCGGCTGCGGCGGCAACCGGGTCGGGGGCGTCGTTCGACGAGGGCGCGGAGGACTTGTTGCGTGAGAACACAGGTCCAGCGTAGTCGAGGACGGGGGCTGCCTCGGCACGGGGAGTGGGCAGGAGCGGAGGCGTACCGGCGGGTAGCGTTGCCCGGGTGAACAGCACACCTGGAACCAGCACCCTTCCCGAGCCCGACGACGTCGCTCACCTGCGCGCCCGGGTCGCCGAGCTCTTCCCCGCCCTGCGCGGGGACCTCGAGGCGCTCGTGCGCATCCCGTCCGTGTCCAACTCCGCGTTCGACCAGGCGCACGTCGCGGCGAGCGCCGAGGCCGTGGCGGAGCTCCTGCGCGGTGCGGGGCTGCCCGAGGTGCAGATCCTGCACGCCACGGGTGTCGCAGGCCCGCTCGGCGCGCCCGCGGTCGTCGCGCGCCGCCCGGCCCCGGAGGGGGCCCCGACGGTCCTGCTCTACGCGCACCACGACGTGCAGCCCCCGGGCGACGCGGCCGCGTGGGACACCGACCCGTTCGTCCCGACCGAGGTCGACGGCCGGCTGTTCGGTCGCGGTGCGGCCGACGACAAGGCCGGGATCGTGGCGCACGTGGGTGCGCTGCGGGCGCTGTCCGCGCTGGGCGACCTGCCGATCGGCGTGACGGTGTTCGTCGAGGGCGAGGAGGAGGTCGGGTCCCCGAGCTTCCTGCCGTTCCTGAACCAGCACGAGGACCTGCTCGCGGCCGACGTGATCGTCGTCGCGGACTCCGCGAACTGGAAGGTCGGCGTCCCGGGGCTCACCACGAGCCTGCGCGGGCTGGTGGACTGCGACGTCGAGGTCGCGGTGCTGGGCCACGCGGTGCACTCGGGCATGTTCGGCGGTCCGGTGCTCGACGCGCTCACGCTGCTCTCACGCCTGATCGCGACACTCCACGACGAGCAGGGCAACGTCGCGGTCGAGGGCCTGGTCTCCGCGCCGGACCCGACCGTCGACTACGAGGAGGCGGACTTCCGCGCGGACTCCTCGGTGCTCGACGGCGTCCGCCTCGCGGGCGAGGGGACGTTGACGGGTCGCCTCTGGACCAAGCCGGCGCTGTCGGTCATCGGCATCGACGCGCCGAGCGTCGCGCACGCGTCCAACACGCTGACCCCGCGCGCGACGGCCAAGATCTCGCTGCGGATCGCACCCGGCCAGGACCCGGCGGCCGCGCTCGCGGCGCTGCGCGCGCACCTCGAGTCGAACGCGCCGTTCGGTGCGCAGGTCACGGTGCGCGACGGCGAGACGGGCAAGCCGTTCCAGGCGCCGACCGACTCGTCCGCGATGCAGGCCGCACGCTGGGCGTTCGAGACGTCGTGGGGCACGGCGCCGGTCGACATCGGCATCGGCGGCTCGATCCCCTTCATCGCGGACCTGCTCGACGTCTTCCCCGACGCGGCCATCCTCGTGACGGGCGTCGAGGACCCCGACTCGCGCGCGCACGGCGCGAACGAGTCGGTGCACCTCGGCGAGCTCGAGAAGGTCGTGCTGGCCGAGGCGCTCCTGCTGACGCGCCTCGCACGGGACGCGCAGGGCTGAGTCGTCGCCGAGAACGGGTCTGCGGTCGGCATCGGCTCGATGACGACCGCAGGCCCGTTCTCGACCGGCGACCCCGGTGCTACGTTCGGAGCATGACCCCGCAGGAGATCGAGGAGCTCGTGCTGCTGCGCCGCGCCCGGGATCTCATGGACCGGGAGTACGCGGCGCCGCTCGACGTCCCGACCATGGCGCGCAAGGCCCTCATGTCTCCCGCGCACTTCTCGCGTCGGTTCCGGGCGACGTACGGCGAGACGCCGTACTGCTACCTCATGACGCGACGGATCGAGCGGGCGATGGCCCTGCTGCGGGGCGGGGCGAGCGTCACGGACGCGTGCATGGCGGTCGGGTGTACGTCGCTCGGCTCGTTCAGCTCGAAGTTCACCGAGGTGGTGGGCGAGACGCCCTCGGCGTACCGCGGCCGGGAGCACGCCGCGGTCAAGGCCATGCCGCCGTGCGTGGCCCAGGTCCTGACGCGCCCGGCGCGCAGCGCCGCCGCGGGGACCGCCGCGCGCTGAGCTCGGCGCCGGCCCGGTGCCGCACGCATCGAGCAGGATCGGAGAAGCGGGCGCGTGAGCCCCGTCCTAGAGTCGCGGTCATGACCATCTCACTGAAGTTCTGCAACATCACCGTCAACGACGTCGACGAGTCGATCGCGTTCTACAGCGACGCGCTCGGGCTCAAGGTGCACAACGACGTGGGCTCCGAGGGGTTCCGTTGGGTCACGCTCGGGTCGGACGCCCAGCCCGGGCTGGGCATCGTGCTCTCGGCGCCGCACGCGGGTCGCTCGCAGGCCGACGGCGACGCGCTCCAGGAGCTCATGACCAAGGGCGTCCTGCCGATCCTCGTGTTCGCGTCCGACGACGTCGACGCTCTCTTCGAGACAGTCCGGGCGTCGGGGGCCGAGGTCCTGCAGGAGCCCATGGACCAGGACTGGGGTCCGCGCGACTGCGCGTTCCGCGACCCGTCGGGCAACATGGTCCGGATCGCCCAGGCCGTCTGAGAGTCGTCGAGCGGGCCCCGGCGGCGGAGCCTGTCGCCGGAGGCCTCGGAGCCCACGCCGGCGAGGTGGCCCTGCCGTGGCGGTGGGAGTGGTGGTGGGATAGGGGCATGGCGAACGAGACGATGGTCCCCCTCCTGCCGTGCGCGTCGATCGACGAGATCCACGACTTCGCCGTGGCCCTCGGTTTCGAGGTGACCTACCGGCAGACCCGGCCCAACCCGTACCTCGCGCTGCGCCGCGGCGGCATCGACCTGCACTACTTCGCGATGGACGGCTTCCGTCCCGAGGACTCGTACGGCTCGTGCCTGGTCGTGGTCGACGACACCGAGCCCCTGTACGAGGCGTGGGCCGCCGGGCTGCGCGCGCTCTACGGGAAGCTGCCGCTGAGCGGCTTCCCGCGCATCACGCGGCCCCGTCGTCGGGCGAACGCGGGCGGGCTCAGCGGCTTCAGCCTCGTCGACCCCGCGGGGAACTGGTTGCGGGTCGTGCGGCGCCCCGAGGACCCCGCGCCGGCGACGGAGGATCTCGCGGACCCCGGCGCCGACACCTCGGCGGACCGGTCGCCCGCGGCGCGCTCGGGCTCGGGGGAGGACACCGGCCGCCCCGTCGGCCCGCCGGGGGAGTCGCGCCTGCTGCTCGCCGTGGCCAACGCGGTGGTCCAGGCGGACTCGCGCGGCGACGTCGGGCAGGCCGTGAAGATCCTCGACGGCGCGCTGCGCCGCGACGCGGAGGCCGGGGACCTGGGCGCCTCGGCCCGGGACCGGGTCGAAGCCCAGGCCTTCCGCGCGGAGCTCGCCGTCCGGCTCGACGACGCCGCGACCGCCCGGCGCATGCTCGACGACGTGGACCGGTGCGTGGCCTCGGCCCGGGGTCAGCACCTCACGCAGGACCTGACGACGGTCCTCGCCCAGCTCGAGGACGTCAGGGCATGGTTGTCGGCCCAGGGATGACGGACACCTCGCGGTAGTGCTCGACGACCGGGAACGGGTCGTAGAAGTGGTGCAGCAGCGCCTTCCACCGGAGGTACTCGGGCGAGCCGCGGAATCCCTCGGTGTGTGCCTCGAGGCTGTCCCAGCGCACGAGCAGGAGGTACGTCGAGGGGCGCTCGACGCATCGCGACACCGAGAGCCCGCCGAAGCCGGGCATCGCGGAGATGATCGTCCGGGCCTGCGCGAACGCCCTCTCGAAGGCGGCCTCCTGCCCGGGGACCACGTGCAGCAGGGCGTGCTCGAGCACCTCGTCCGTCATGGCCCGGAGCGTAGGGCGGCCCGGGCTCAGCGTGCCGCGACGTCCACGGCCTGGGCCCAGTCGCGCACGTCGGCCGGCAGCTCGGGGCTCACGGTCGAGGTGCCCAGGAGAGCGACGACGTCGGGCCCAGGGATGCGGTCTCCCGCCTTCGAGAGGAACCGGCCCGCGATCAGGCCGCGCGCGCACAGGTCGCCGCCGCGCGTGAAGACCTGCTCGAGGTAGACGACGCGCTCGTCCCACCCGAGCACGCGCGTCGTGATCTCGAAGCGGTCCCAGAGCTGGAGCGAGCGGCGGTACTTCATGGTCGAGGAGGCCACGACCGGGTACCAGCCCTTGTCGCGCAGGAGCCCGAAGGCGCCGAGGTCCGCGAGGAAGTTGCTGCGTGCCACGTCCATCATCTGCAGGTACACGCCGTTGTTCACGTGCAGGTAGAAGTCGAGGTCGCCCGGACGCACGCGCATGCGGGTCACCGAAGGGTCGAGGACCCCGCGGCCGGGGACGGCCCGGCGCGGCAGGGTGCTGGCGATCGTGAGCTGGATCTGTCGGGTCACCGTCGCAGGCTACTACCGAGCACGGGCGGTATCAGGTATCGCGGGTCGGGCGTCGCTCCTGGGCCCGGACGGGCGGGACCCGCCGGTGGGTTCGGGCCCGTCCAGGGAGCCGTGTGAGGATGGCCCCCGTGACTTCCCGAACCGCCGCCCCCGTTCCCGACGCCGCCCCGAAGCCCGTCGCCCTCGAGCCCTCGTCCGGACCCTCGAGGACGCCCCACCACTGGACCGTCCGCGCGTTCCGCGTCGTCGCGATCGCCGAGGCCTTCTCCTGGGCCGGCCTGCTCGTGGGGATGTACGTCAAGTGGGTCGCCGAGGCCTCCGAGATCGGCGTCAAGATCTTCGGCCCGGTCCACGGCGGTCTGGTCGTCGCCTACGTCGCGCTCGCGCTCGTCGTGGCCGTCCGTCAGCGCTGGTCGCTCCTGACCGTCTTCTTCGCGCTCGCGGCGACGCTGCCGCCGTTCCTCACGGTCTTCTTCGACCGGTGGGCGCACCGCTCGGGCCGCTACGAGGAGCGCGCCAGCGCCTGACCCCGCCGGTCGTGGCGCGGGCCAGGGGCTCAGCCCTCGTACTGCAGGGCGCGCCTGACCTCCTCGGCCACCTCGGCGTTCTCGAGCCGTTCGACGAGGTGCAGCGCCATGTCGATCCCGGCCGACACCCCGGCCGAGGTGACCACGTCGCCGTCGTCGACGAAGCGGGTCTCCGTGTCGACCAGGATGCTGGGGTCGAGCCGGGCGAGCTCGTCGACGTGGTCCCAGTGGGTCGTCGCGGGACGCCCGGCCAGCAGTCCGGCGGCGGCGAACGCGAGCGACCCCGTGCACACGCTGGTCAGCAGCGGGGTCCGGGCTCGCATCGCGTGCAGCCAGGCGAGGTGCGCCCGGTCCCCGACCAGCCGTTGGACGCCGGGCCCTCCAGGGTGCACGAGCACCTGGACTGGGTCGACCTCGTCGACCGACCCGTCGGGGACCATGTGCAGGCCCTGCGCGAGCCGCACCCCGCGCCCGTCCCAGGAGAACGTCGAGACCCGCGGCTTGAGGGCAGAGCGCTCGCGCCACGTCGTGAACACCTCGTAGGGGCCCGCGACGTTGAGCTCCTCGGCGCCGTCGAACACGAAGATCCCGACGCTCAGACCGTTCCCGGTCGTCATCCGTCACCCCCGAGGGTCGATGCGATGGTGCGACCGTCGGGCCCGCCGGCGGAAGCCGACGAACCCGACGGGTGGTGCTACAGCCCCGGCAGGGCGAGCATCTGGTCGAGCGCGACGCGCGCCCAGTGGGCGTCGTAGGCGTCGACCACGATGCGGTTGACCGTGCGCCCGGCGACGAGCGACTCCATGGCCCACACGAGGTGGGGCAGGTCGATGCGGTTCATGGTCGAGCAGAAGCAGACGGTCGAGTCGAGGTAGTGCACCTGCTTGTCCGGGTGTGCGCGCGCGACGCGGCGCACCAGGTTGAGCTCGGTGCCGATCGCCCAGGACGAGCCGGGCTCGGCCGCGTCGAGCATCTTGATGATGTACTCGGTCGAGCCGACGTAGTCCGCGGCCTCCACGACCTCGTTCTTGCACTCGGGGTGCACGAGCACGTTGACGCCCGGCACCGCGGCACGGATGTCGGTCACGTTGCGCTCGGAGAAGCGCCCGTGCACGGAGCAGTGCCCTCGCCACAGGATCATGCGTGCGTCGCGCAGCTCGGCGTCGGTCAGACCGCCGTTCGGCTTGCGGGGGTCGAAGACCACGCAGTCCGCGGGGGACATGCCGAGCTTCAGCAGCGCGGTGTTGCGCCCGAGGTGCTGGTCCGGCATGAACAGGACCTTGCCCGTGCCGTCCACACCACCCACCTGGTCGAACGCCCAGCGCAGCGCGACCTCCGCGTTCGAGGACGTGCAGATGGTCCCGCCGTGCCGACCCGTGAAGGCCTTGATCGCGGCGGTCGAGTTCATGTACGTGACGGGGAGAGTGACGTCGGCGATCCCGACGTCCTGGAGGACCTCCCATGCGTCCTCGACCTGGTTGATCGCGGCCATGTCGGCCATCGAGCAGCCCGCCGCGAGGTCCGGCAGGACGACCTGCTGGGCGTCCGAGGTGAGGATGTCCGCGCTCTCGGCCATGAAGTGCACGCCGCAGAAGAGGATGAACTCGGCCTCGGGACGTGCCGCGGCCTCGCGCGCGAGCTTGAACGAGTCGCCCGTGACGTCCGCGAAGTCGATGACCTCGTCGCGCTGGTAGTGGTGGCCCAGGACGAAGGCCCGCGAGCCGAGCGCGGCGCGGGCCGCACGGGCACGTTCGACGAGGTCGGGGTCGCTGGCCGCCGGCAGCTCGCCGGTGCACTCGACTCCTCGCTCGGAGGCCAGGTCCCGGCCCTGTCCGAGGAGCAGGAGGGGGGAGGGGGCAGGTTCCGCGAAGGCGCTGTCCAACAGGGTGCTCACGGGACCATCGTCGCACAACGGTCGGTCGGTCGAGCAGCCCTGTCGGGGCGGACGGCCTGGCACAATCGCGGCATGCGCCTCCTCCTCGCCGCCGCGGAACCGCTCGCCCTGACCGACGGGATCCTGTCCGCCGAGGACGTGTGCGCCCTGGTCGCGCAGACCTGGGCGGCCACGGTGCGCGGCGACGTGGACCCGTGCCTCCTGAACCCGGGCGCGGCCGGCTTCCTGCGCTCGCTCGCGGCCCACGCCCCCGAGCAGGTGGCGGTCGTCGTGCGCGGCGCAGCCGGTGACGACGTGCCCGCGACGTTCCGGCTCGGCCCCCCGTCGTCGACCGGCGCGCGCACCGCCTGGGTCGAGGCGGCGCTCCTGCGTCCTGCGGCGACCGAGGCGAGCACCTCCGCCGGTGGGCTGGGCGCGGCGACGAGCTACGGCGTCGGGCAGGTGGTCGCGCTCGCTGCCCGACGTGCCTCGCGCGTCGTCGTGGCGACGGGGGACGGCGGCGCGCACGACGCCGGGGCCGGGATGCTCGCGGCGCTCGCGGGGACCGGGGCGGGGCCGCTGACCCGCGGTGGGTCAGCGCTCGGTGCCACCACCGCCGAGGACGCCGCGCTCGCGCTGCGCGCCCGGGAGTCGCTGCGGTCCGTCGAGCTCGTCGGCGCGGTCGAGTCCGACCTGCCGCTGCTGGGCCTGCACGGAGCCAGCGGCGCGCTCGCGGCCGCACGGCCCGCGCTGGCGACGTTCGCCCAGGAGCTCGAGCGGGCGCACGGCCACTACGCGCACGAGGTCACGCGCGCGCTGGAGGGCGCGGCGCGCCGCGACCTGCTGTCGGGCGCTCCGAGCCTCTCCGGCCCGACGGCGTCCCCGGGGCTCGCGAGAGGGGTCGCGCAGCGCGCGGCCGCCGACCGCGCGCTGACCGGACTGCCCGGCGCAGGCGCAGGCGGGGGGCTGGGCTTCGGGATCGCGGCCGCCGGAGGGCGCCTGCTGCCGGGGACGTCGGTGGTCGCGGACGTCGTCGGTCTGGACGGGCGGGTCCGTGCCGCCGACGTCGCGGTCGTGGTCGTCGACCGCCTCGACGCGTCGACGACGCACGCCGGCGCACTGCCCGAGGTCGCGCGCCGGGCCGCCGCACGCGGGGTGCCCGTCGTCGTGCTGGCCCGCGAGCTCCTCGCCGGTCGGCGCGAGCAGGCCGCCGCAGGGATCAGCGGTGCCTACGAGCTCGGGCCGGACAGGGACGCGGCGCGTGCACGGGTCGCTCGCGTGGCCCGGACCTGGGCCGGCAGCGAGAGGTGAGCCCGGGCGTCGTACACTCGGGAACAGAACGATCTCCCGTCGTGTTGACGGGTATGCGAGAAGCCTGAGGACCGATCGGCCTGCCCGGGAGCGGGAGCCGCAGACCGACGGCACACCACGGGGCGAGAGCCCACCGAAGACTGTGCGGAGAACACGATGAGCGAGACCACCGAGACCGCCACCCACGGCGTCCTGCTGACGGACTTCGCGGCCGGCAAGATCCGCAGCCTCCTCGAGCAGGAGGGCCGCGACGACCTGCGTCTGCGCGTCGCCGTCCAGCCCGGTGGCTGCTCCGGCCTGATCTACCAGCTGTACTTCGACGAGCGGGTCCTGGACGGCGACGCCCTCAAGGACTACGACGGTGTCGAGGTCGTCGTCGACAAGATGAGCGTCCCCTACCTGGACGGCGCGACCATCGACTTCGCCGACACCATCGAGAAGCAGGGCTTCACGATCGACAACCCCAACGCGGGCAGCGCCTGCGCGTGCGGCGGTTCGTTCGGCTGATCCGCGAGCGTCGGCAGCCCGGCTGCGCGACGCCGAAGGACCTCGACGGCCCGGTCACCTCACGGTGGCCGGGCCGTTCGCGTCCGGGGCCGTGCCCGCCGGCTACCCGCCCAGACGGACGGTGACCGCCCAGGTCGTGCCGTCGTCGGGCGCCGCGTCGGGGACGTCCACCACGACGCTCTCGACGACGGTGTGGCCGCGCATGCGCGCCCAGGCCGGGACGTCGTGACGGGCCGCGGGGTCGGTCGACCAGACCGTCAGGACGTCGCCCGGGGCGTGGTCGCGGGCCGCGGCCGCGAGCCGGATGACGGGCAGCGGGCAGCGCAGGCCGCGCGCGTCCACAAGCGTGCCGGGCTCGTCGCTCACAGCCCGCTCACCCCGAGCGAGGCGCGCACGCGCGCGACGGCCCCGGGCAGGACCGCGAGGAAGCGGTCGACGTCCTCCTCGGTGGTGGCCCGGTCGAGAGCGATGCGCACGTTGCCGTGCGTCAGGACACCCATCGCCGCGAGGACGTGGCTGGGTTCGAGCGTGCTCGACGTGCACGCGGAGCCTGACCCGACCGCGAAGCCCGCCCGGTCGAGCTCGGTCACCAGGGCCTCGCCGTCGACGAACAGGAACGAGAACGTCACGAGGTGGGGGAGCCGGTGGTCGGGATCGCCCACGACCTCGACGTCGGGGATCTGCCCGACGACGGCGCGCACCTTGTCGACGATCGCCCGGCGCCGCGCGTCCTGGGCCGCGCGGTCCGCCGTGACGGACTGGAGCGCGACGGCCGCCGCGAACGCTGCCGGGACGCTGACGCCGCCGGGGAACCACGGCTCGGCGTCCTCGGGCCAGGTCCGGCGCCAGCGCACCCGGTTGCGGACCGCGAGGACGCCCACGCCCGCCGGGCCGCCCCAGTCGGCGGGATCGGCGGCGAGCAGGTCCCACGCGGACGGGACCTCCCCGTGCCCGACGACGGCACCCGCGTCCACGAGCAGCGGGACCCCCGCGGCGCGAGCGGCCCCGTGGACGGCCGCGACGGGCTGGACCGTGCCCACTTCGCCGTTCGCCGCCTGGAGCGCGGCCAGCGCGACGCCAGGGCGCGCCACCGCCTCGGTCATCGCGGCCTCGTCGACCCGGCCGAAGAGGTCGACCGGGACCCTGACGAGGGCGTCGGGCGTCTCCGTGAGCCCGACCGCGAGCTCGGCGGCATGGAGCACGGCGGCGCGCTCGACCGCTGAGACGACGATCCCCGGACCCGTCCGCCGCCGCCCGAGCGCGACCGCGCCCACCGCGGCGTGCAGGGCTCCGACGTGCGAGGGGGCGAGATGGACCTCCTCGGTCCGGGCACCGAGCGCGGCGGCGATCGCCTCGCGGGCGCCATCCAGGAGCACGGCGGCGCGACGCGCCTCGGCGTACAGGCGCCGGGGATCCGCCCACCCGTCGTCGACGGCCTGGTCGAGCGCGGTGCGCGCGAGGGGGTGCAGGGCCGCCCGACCACCGTTGTCGAGGTAGACCCGACGCGGGGGCGTCGTGGTGTCGGTCACATGAGCTCCTGAGGGCGTGCGAGGCGGCCAAGGAGGGGGTCCGAGGACGCCGATCGGCGAACTTTCATTGCAGACGCGCCGAATGTGCCGTGGGCGCGACGTACACCGTGCACCGTAGCGCGGGCCGCGCGGGAAGCGACGATCTGACAGATGCGTCGAGGGTGTGCCGAACCCCGGGATCTCGCGGGAAGTTGGCGGATTCGTCACGTTCAGAAGCCGCGTTGACGGCGCGAGAGAGGGCATTTGCGCGCTAGGCTCTGTGGGTCGAGGACGAAGGTTCTGCGGGGAACTCGTGGAGAAGATCGAGCCCCCCTGTCGAACGTTGAAGTGAAAGGCCCCCCTTGCACTCGCAATCCCCTAGCCGCACACGGCGAACCATCCTGCGAGCGACGGCTTCCGCCGTCGCGGTCGCAGCGTTGGCGTCCGGTTGTGCCAGTGAGACCGTTCAGCGCGGATTCCTCCCCGGATACTCCGACGGTGAGGTGACCGACCAGACCGCCCGCATCACGTCGCTGTGGAACGGGTCCTGGATCGCAGCACTCATCGTCGGCGTCATCACGTGGGGACTGATCCTGTGGTGCGTGGCCGCCTACCGCAAGCGCAAGGACGACCACGTCCTGCCCGTGCAGACGCGCTACCACCTGCCCCTCGAGATCATGTACACGGCAGTGCCGATCGTCATGGTGCTCGTGCTCTTCTACTACACCGACCGTGACATGACGGCGATCAAGGACCTCTCCGCAGAGCCTGACGTCGAGATCCAGGTCATCGGCAAGCAGTGGAGCTGGGACTTCAACTACCTCACGGACGACGTCTACGAGTCCGGCCAGCACGAGGCCAACGTCGGCGACCTCCGTTCGGAGGACGAGATCGAGGGTGCCCCCGGCACCGCGACCTCGCTGCCGACCCTGTACCTGCCGGTCAACGAGGTCGTCCGGTTCAAGCTGGACTCCCGCGACGTCATCCACTCCTTCTGGATCCCCGCGTTCCTCTTCAAGATGGACATGATCCCGGAGCGCACCAACGAGTGGCAGGTCACCCCCACGCGTGAGGGTGTCTACGCCGGCAAGTGCGCCGAGCTCTGCGGCGAGCACCACTCCGGCATGCTCTTCAACGTCGCCGTGGTCTCCCGCGAGGAGTACGACGCGCAGATGCAGAAGCTCGAGGACAAGGGCCAGATCGGCGAGCTCGGTCTCGACCTGAACCGCCTCCAGGACCCGAACCCCCCCGTCGTCACGGAAGGTGAGAACTGATGGTCGCGCAGGCCGAAGTCATTCCCGGTCTCGCCCCGAAGCGCCAGACGCTCGGACGAACCGTCATCAAGTGGGTCACCTCGACCGACCACAAGACGATCGGGTACATGTACCTGATCACGTCGTTCATCTTCTTCTGCATCGGTGGCCTCATGGCCCTCGTGATCCGTGCCGAGCTCTTCGAGCCCGGCATCCAGATCGTGCAGAGCAAGGAGCAGTACAACCAGCTCTTCACGATGCACGGCACGATCATGCTGCTGCTGTTCGCGACGCCGCTCTTCGCGGGCTTCGCGAACGTCATCATGCCGCTGCAGATCGGCGCACCTGACGTCGCCTTCCCGCGACTGAACATGTTCGCGTACTGGCTCTACCTCTTCGGCGGGCTCATCGCCTCGGCCGGGTTCTTCACGCCGCAGGGCGCAGCGTCGTTCGGATGGTTCGCGTACGCGCCGCTGTCCAACACGACCTTCAGTCCAGGTGCAGGCGGTGATCTCTGGGTCTTCGGCCTCGCGCTCGCCGGCTTCGGCACCATCCTGGGTGCGGTCAACTTCATCACGACGATCATCACGATGCGCGCCCCGGGCATGACCATGTTCCGCATGCCGATCTTCACCTGGAACACGCTCGTCACGAGCCTCCTGGTCCTGATGGCGTTCCCCCCGCTGGCCGCCGCGCTGTTCGCGCTCGGTGCGGACCGTCGCCTCGGTGCGCAGATCTTCAACCCGGAGAACGGTGGCGCCATCCTCTGGCAGCACCTCTTCTGGTTCTTCGGCCACCCCGAGGTCTACATCATCGCCCTGCCGTTCTTCGGCATCGTCTCCGAGATCCTGCCGGTCTTCAGCCGGAAGCCGATCTTCGGCTACAAGGGCCTGGTCTACGCGACGATCGCGATCGCCGCGCTGTCCGTGACGGTGTGGGCACACCACATGTACGTCACCGGCGCGGTCCTGCTGCCGTTCTTCGCGTTCATGACGATGCTCATCGCGGTCCCGACCGGTGTGAAGTTCTTCAACTGGATCGGCACGATGTGGCGCGGCAAGCTCACGTTCGAGACGCCCATGCTCTGGTCGATCGGCTTCCTCGTGACCTTCCTCTTCGGTGGTCTCACGGGAGTCATCCTCTCGAGCCCGGCGCTGGACTTCAGCCTCTCCGACTCGTACTTCGTCGTGGCGCACTTCCACTACGTGGTCTTCGGGACCGTGGTGTTCGCGATGTTCGCCGGCTTCTACTTCTGGTGGCCCAAGTTCACCGGGCGCATGCTCAACGAGAAGCTCGGCAAGATCCACTTCTGGCTGCTCTTCATCGGCTTCCACGCCACCTTCCTCGTCCAGCACTGGCTGGGCGTGGCCGGCATGCCGCGTCGCTACGCGGACTACATGCCGGAGGAGGGGTTCACGTGGATGAACCAGGTCTCGACGGTCGGCGCGTTCATCCTCGCCGCCTCGACCCTGCCGTTCCTCTGGAACGTCTACACGACCTGGCGCAACGCGCCCAAGGTCACCGTGGACGACCCCTGGGGCTACGGTGCATCGCTCGAGTGGGCGACGTCCTGCCCGCCGCCGCGGCACAACTTCACGTCGCTGCCCCGCATCCGCTCGGAGCGTCCCGCGTTCGACCTGCACCACCCCGAGGTCGCGGCCATGGACCACGCGGAGCCCAACCCGAACGTCCTGCAGCAGATCTACGGCGACGCAGACCGCCGTGGTGAGCAGCAGGTCGCCGCGGACCGTGTCGAGGGCAAGCAGCACCCCAGCGCCTCGTCCTCGACCATGATCATCGACGAGCCGCGCGACGGCGAGAAGGAGGACGGCAAGTGAAGGTCGAATCGAGGCTCCACCTCTTCCTCGCCCCGTTCTTCCTCCTGATGGCCCTCGTCTACGGGTTCTGGAGCCACTGGGAGCCCGTCGGTTCCGCAGCGCTGTTCCTGACCTTCGGGCTCGCGGCCATGATCGGTGGCTACCTGGCCCTCACCGCCAAGCGCATCGACTCGCGCCCCGAGGACGACCCGGACGGTCTCATCGAGCAGGGTGCAGGCGACCAGGGCGTCTACGCGCCCTGGAGCTGGTGGCCTCTGGCCATCGCGGGTGCCGCTGCGATCGCTTTCCTGGGCCTCGCGCTCGGCTGGTGGATCCTCGGGATCGGCGTCGTCCTCGGCGCCGTGGCCCTCGTGGGCTGGGTCTTCGAGTTCTCTCGCGGACAGCACGCGCACTGACCGACCGCACGACTCGACGGGCCCCGTCTCCCTCAGGGAGACGGGGCCCGTTCGCGTTGCCGGCACAGGGCAGCTCGGGAGGTCCGGGCCGCGGGAGAGCGGGGGAGCGCGGGAGCGGCCGAGGTGCAGGGTCCGCAGGGGTAGTGATGGGCTCACCGATATCGGGGAGCCAGTCCTCGCGGCCGTGCCGGGCCCTCGGGGGCCTCGCCTGGAGCGCGACCGTGCGTCGAGTGCGTCGAGTGCCTCGAGCGCGTCGAGGGCGCTCAGGAGGCCGCGGGCCACGGCCCGAGTCTTGAACCGCTGGCGGACGTCGGGAACGTCGTGCACGGCAGCCTCCTGAGCGGCCTGGGCGTGCACCGTGCCCTCGTCGGGTGGGTGTCTCACGCCCAGGTGAAAGGCGCTCGTGTCGTCGACGCGGATCTCGACCCCGGTCCAGACTCCGACGACCTGCACCGCGGCACCGAGCGAGCTCGGTGCGGTCGGGATCCCGTGAGTGCCACCACCCATGGTGCGTCCGGGCTGGGAGGCACGTGGTGGAGGCCGCCCGGTTCGTGCTCCAGGAGAAGCCCGTAGCGGCCTCGTGACGCACCGAGGTCTCCCGTCGCGAACGTGCCCCTTCCGTCGACCACGGCCATGGCCGGTCCTCCTCTCGCCGGCGCCCGTCACAGACGAAAGGGCCGCACAGACACCCCGAGAAGGGGTCTGTGCGGCCCGTGGGGCGACGCAGAGGGTCAGGCGGGGATGATGAGGCCTTCGCCCTGGGTGCGGGCGCGGGCAAGGCGCGCGTCGGCGTCGGCCCAGTTGACGAGGTTCCACCAGGCGGTGACGTAGTCGGCGCGCACGTTCTGGTAGTCGAGGTAGTAGGCGTGCTCCCAGACGTCGAGCAGGACGATCGGGACCAGGCCCAGGGCGATGTTGCCCTGCTGGTCGTAGAGCTGGACGATGATGAGCTTCTTGCCGAGGGTGTCCCAGGCGAGGATGGCCCAGCCCGAGCCCTGGACGCCTGCGGCGACGGCGGCGAAGTGCTTCTTGAACTTCTCGAACGAGCCGAAGTCCTCGGCGATGGCTGCGGCGATGTCGCCGGTGGGCTCGCCGCCGCCCTCGGGGGAGAGGTTGGTCCAGAACGCGGAGTGGTTGACGTGTCCGCCGAGGTTGAACGCGAGGTTCTTCTCGTGGAGGTTGACCGCGGCGAGGTCGCCGGAGTCGCGGGCCTCGGCGAGCTTCTCGAGTGCCGTGTTGGCGCCGGTCACGTAGGCCTGGTGGTGCTTGGAGTGGTGCAGCTCCATGATGCGGCCGGAGATGTGGGGCTCGAGTGCGCCGTAGTCGTACGACAGCTCGGGAAGGGTGTAGACAGCCATGCCGGTGTGCCTCCTGGATCGGTGCGCCGCACCGCGCAGGTGCGACATCTGTGGCGAAAGGTTCGGTCGGTGCGAACCGAGCGAACACGACACCCGTGGAACGCGAACGACCCGTGAGATGTTCCGGCGTGTGCCGGACCGTCTCACGGGTCGTTCTGCTCCGAGGGGAGCGGGTCAGTGCTTGGTGCTGCCGGTGTCGTCAGGGCTGACGATGTGGCTGCCGCCGCCGACCGCCGAGCCGGACTCCACGGCGGGCGTGGTGTCCGCGGCGCCGAGCGCGTCGTGCTCGCCGTGCGAGTGGGACGCGGCCACCTCCGAGGGGGTCACGGGCTCGACCCGGTCCTCGTAGAAGAAGCGCGACAGACGCTGCATCCGGCGGTCCTTCTTGTAGCCCTTGCGGCGGACACCGCGAGAGTCGGTCGCCGGCTCGATCTCCAGGGGAGCGTGCGCCGTGTAGTTCACACGGAGCCAGCGCTCCTGGTCGTCGAGCGGACGGTGGACCTCGATGTACTCACCGTGCGCGAAGCGCACGATGCGGCCGGTCTCGTGGCCGTGCAGGACGAGCTCGCGGTCCTTGCGCTGCAGCCCGAGGCAGATGCGCTTGGTGATCCAGAAAGCGATCACCGGGCCGACGAAGAGCAGCACCCGGAAGACCCACGTGATCGCGTTGATCGACAGGTGGAAGTGCGTCGCGATGAGGTCGTTCGACCCGGCGAGAGCCAGGATGATGAACGCCGTCAGGAAGCCGACACCCAGGCCTGTGCGGACCGGGACGTTGCGCGGACGGTCGAGCACGTGGTGCTCGCGCTTGTCCTTGGTCACGGCGGCCTCGAGGAACGGGTAGACCGCGAGGAACGTGAACAGCAGGCCCGGGATCACGACCGCAGGGATCAGGATGTTGAGCGAGAGCGTGTAGCCCGCGATCACGTACTCGGTCTGCCCGGGCATGAGTCGTAGCGAGCCCTCGAGGAACAGCATGTACCAGTCGGGCTGAGCACCGGCCGAGACGGGGGAGGGGTCGTACGGTCCGTAGTTCCAGACGTTGTTGATGGCCATCGTGGCGCCCATCGCGGCGATGACGCCGAACACCACGAAGAAGAAGCCACCGGCCTTGGCGACGTACACGGGGAACAGCGGGAAGCCGACCACGTTGGCGTTGGTGCGGCCGCCACCCGGGTACTGCGTGTGCTTGTGCAGCACGACGAAGAACAGGTGGAGGGCGACGAGCGCCAGGATCAGGCCCGGGACCACGAGGATGTGCAGCGTGAAGAGCCTCGGGATGATGTGCTCGCCCGGGAACTCGCCACCGAAGATGAAGTACGACATGTACGACCCGATGATCGGGATCGACTTGACGACGCCGTCGGTGATGCGCAGACCGTTGCCGGAGAGCACGTCGTCCGGGAGCGAGTAGCCCGTGAAGCCGGCGGCGAGCCCCAGGATCATCAGGAGGAACCCGACCATCCAGTTGAGCTCACGCGGCTTGCGGAACGCCCCGGTGAAGAAGACGCGCATCATGTGCGTCACGATCGCGGCCATGAAGAGCAGGGCCGACCAGTGGTGGATCTGACGCATCAGCAGACCGCCGCGCACCTCGAACGAGGTGTGCAGCGTCGAGGCGAAGGCCTCGGACATGAGCTGGCCGTTCATCGTGGCGGGCTCACCGTGGTACGTGACCAGGCCCATGCTCGGCACGAAGAACATCGTCAGGAAGAAGCCCGAGAGGATGAGGACGACGAACGAGTAGAGGGCGATCTCGCCCAGGAGGAACGACCAGTGGTCCGGGAAGACCTTGCGGGCGAACTCCTTGACGGCCCCGGCGATGCCGGTCCGCTGGTCCAGATAGTCTGCGGTCGCTTCAGCGGGTCCCGCGGTGCTGGTGCTCACTTGAGGCGCTCCCAGTAGCTCGGTCCGACGGGCTCCAGGAAGTCGCTCTGAGCGACCAGGTAGCCCTCGTCGTCAACGGTGATCGGCAGCTGAGGGAGCGGCCGCTTGGCGGGGCCGAAGACGACCTTGGCGCCGTCCGCGACGTCGAAGGTCGACTGGTGGCACGGGCACAGCAGGTGGTGCGTCTGCTGCTCGTAGAGCGCGACCGGGCACCCGACGTGGGTGCAGACCTTGGAGTAGGCGACGATGCCGTCGTACGACCAGTCCTTGCGGTCCTCGGCCTCCTTGAGGTCACGAGGGTCGAGACGGACCATCAGGACGATGGCCTTGGCCTTCTCGGAGATCCACTCGTGCGAGGTGCGCACCTCTTCCGGCACGTCGGGGATGACGTGGAAGGCGCTGCCGATCGTGACGTCCTCGGCCTTGATCGGGCGGCCCGAGGGGTCGAGCGCGAGGCGCATCTTGGGCTTCCAGAGCGTGTGGCGGAACTTGTTGACGTTCCAGTCTCCACCCACCTCGGCCACGAGGGGAACAGCGATCGCGAGCGGGAAGAGCGCGAGGGCGGTGACGACCGCGCCCTTGAGCACGCCACGACGGGCGATGCCCGAGTCCTGGGCACCCTCGGTCAGGGCCTGCACGGCCTCGGCGCGGACGGCGTCCGAGCTGCGCTGGGCGTGCCGCTCGTCGACGTGCTCGTGGTCCGACATGAGGGTCTTGGCCCAGTGGACCGCTGCGAGACCGATGCCGAGCAGCGAGAAGGCCAGGCCGAGACCGATGATCAGGTTGGCCGTGCGGATCCCCGCGATCGAGGTGTCGTCGGGCAGCGCGAAGAACGCGACCAGCATGCCGATGGTGCCGATGATCGAGATCGTGAAGAGGATCACGACCTGCTTCTCGGCACGCTTGGCGGCCTGGGGGTCACGGTCTGCCATCCGGCTCTTGTGAGCCGGGATACCCGGATCCTGGAAGCGGTCGAGCTCGCGCCCGTCCTGCTTGGTCAGGTCCGTCGAGTTCTGGTTGTCGCTCACGACGACTTCGCTCCGATCCACACAGCGGCGCCGATCAGCAGACCCATGCCCACGATCCACACCCAGAGGCCCTCGCTGACGGGGCCGAGAGAACCAAGGTCCAGCCCACCGGCGGAGCCCTCACGCTGCTCGACGAGGTACGCGATGACGTCGCGCTTCTCGTCGGGCGTGATGTTCATGTCGTTGAACACCGGCATGGACTGCGGGCCGGTCTGCATGGCCTGGTAGATGTTGCGCTCCGAGGTGTCCCACAGCGCGGGGGCGAACTTGCCCTCGGACAGGGCACCGCCGGCTCCGACGGCGTTGTGGCACATCGCGCAGTTGGTGCGGAAGACCGCAGCACCGTTCGACGGGTCTCCGAGCGCGGCGTCGACCTGCTCGTCCGTGGGGATCGCCGGGCCGGCGCCCAGGGAGGCGACGTACGCGGCGAGCTGCGCGGTCTGCTCCTCGTCGAACTGGCGCGGCTTCTGGATGGCCTGGGGGCCTTCCATCTGCATGGGCATACGACCCGTCGACACCTGGAAGTCGACAGCGGCCGCTCCCACGCCGACGAGGGACGGAACGGTGTCCGACCCCTCGGCGTTGGGGCCGTGGCAGGTGGCGCAGTTCGCCTGGAAAAGCTTCTGGCCTGTCTCGATGTCCTCGGTGCTGGCGGTGTCAGCGCTGGCTGGACTCGGGGCAAAGGCGGCGTAGACGCCGCCGGTGACCAGCAGCGCCAGCAGCAGCAGCACGACCGGTGCGAAGCGGTGGTGTCTGCGGGCGGCGAGTGCCTTCACGAAATGATCCTCGTCTCGCAAGTGGGGGGTGCAGGGGGCAGATGTGGTTGTCCGGGCATCGGTGCCGCGGGCGTCACCGCGTCAGCGGAGGATGTAGATCACGAAGAAGAGTGCGATCCACACGACGTCGACGAAGTGCCAGTAGTAGGACGTCACGATGCCGGTGGTGGCCTCGTGGTGCCCGAAGTTCTTGGCGGCGAAGGACCGACCGAGAAGGAACAGGAAGGCGATCAGACCACCCACGACGTGGAGTCCGTGGAAGCCCGTTGCCAGGAAGAAGACCGAGCCGTAGGGGTGCGACGAGATGGTGAGTCCCTCGTGCACGAGCTCGGCGTACTCGTAGACCTGACCGCCGATGAAGAACGCACCCATGAGGTACGTGAGCGTGATCCACTCGTTCATCCCCCACCGGTTGACCTGGAAGATCGATCCGGTGCGGACGGGCTGGAAACGCTCCGCCGCGAGGACACCCAGCTGGCACGTCACGGAGGACAGCACCAGCACCGACGTGTTGATCACGGCGAAGGGGATGTTGAGCTTCTCGGTCTGAGAAGCCCACTCCTCGGCGGGTATCACCGATCGTGCGGTGAAGTACATAGCGAACAGTCCAGCGAAGAACATGAGCTCGCTGGCCAGCCACACGATCGTCCCGACCGAGACAGGGTTCGGTCGGTTGACGCTCACGTGCTGGTGGGCGTGGGGGGCAGCCGTTGCGGTCGACACATCAGCCATTATGGCCGACGTGGGCGTGCTTTGGGCCACCGATCCGGGGGGTGGCGCGCGGCAAATCTCACAAAGTCTCCAGATTCTCCCACCAAGCCCTGCACTTCATGACGGATCACGGGGAAGTGCCATGAAACGGCGGGAATTCGGGGGTCGTGACCACGGCCTGGAACGCCCCTGTCCGTCGCGGCGCGCGAGGATGTCGCCCGGGCGTCCGACGTGCCAAGATGCCCAGGAGTGCTGTGCCTCCGGCTCGGCGATCGCGGTGGTCCACCACCGCACGACCGGCAGGCACGAGCAGGCTCGACCGGGAACCGGACGAGACCCGAACCAGAAGGAGGCGACGATGACGTCGACGACGAACGGCCTGACGACCACCACCACGGAGCAGGACGCGCTCTCCGAGGTCGGGCCGGTCCAGGCCGTGCGCGCGCCGCACATCCTGCTCTACAGCGACGACGTGACGGTGCGCGAGCAGGTGCGCCTCGCCGTCGGGCGTCGCGTGCGGGCGGGAGCTCCCGACATCGTCTGGAAGGAGGTCGCGACCTCCACCGCGGTCGTGGCCGCGGCCGACGCGGGCGGCTGGGACCTCCTGGTGCTCGACGGGGAGGCCGACAAGGCCGGCGGCATGGGCCTGTGCCGCCAGCTCAAGAACGAGATCTTCCGGTGCCCGCCGGTTCTGGTCCTCACCGGCAGGCCGCAGGACGGTTGGCTAGCATCGTGGTCGCTCGCCGACGAGGCCGTCCCCCGGCCGTTCGACGCCATCGAGCTGCAGCGAGCGATCGTCTCGCTGATCGAATGACCTCATGAAGGGCAGATCCCGTGACCACGACACCGGGCACTCCGGCAACCGTCCCGTCCGTCCTCGCACCCCAGGGCGCCTCCCTGGTGCCTGAGCAGACGGCGCCGTCGTGGCCGGGTCTCCTGTCCGAGCTCATCGCGGGTCGGGAGCTGACCCCGGAGCTGACGGCGTGGGCCATGGACATGGTGCTCTCGGGAGAGGTCAGCCCCGTGCGCCTCGCGGCCTTCCTCGTCGCGCTGCGCTCCAAGGGCGAGACCGTGGGCGAGCTGCGCGGCCTGGCCGACGCGATGCTCGCCCACGCGACCCGGTTCACGGTGCAGGGGCCGGCGGTGGACATCGTCGGGACCGGCGGCGACCGTGCGCACACGGTCAACGTCTCGACCATGGCCGCGGTCGTGATCGCCGGGACGGGCGTCCGCGTCGTCAAGCACGGCAACCGGGCCGCGTCGTCGTCGTCGGGCTCGGCCGACGTGCTCGAGGTCCTGGGCATCCGCCTCGACCAGTCCCCGGAGCGGGTCACGCAGCTGGTCGAGGAGGTCGGCATCACGTTCTGCTTCGCGCAGGTCTTCCACCCCTCGTTCCGGCACTCGGCGGTCGCGCGCAAGGAGCTCGGGATCCCGACGGCGTTCAACTTCCTGGGGCCTCTGACGAACCCCGCGCAGCCCGCCGCGACGGCCGTCGGGGTCGCCGACGCGCGCATGGCCCCGCTCGTGGCCGGTGTCTTCGCGTCGCGCGGCACCTCGGCCCTGGTGTTCCGGGGGGACGACGGGCTCGACGAGCTCGCGGCGACCGGCACGTCGACGGTGTGGGAGGTGCGCGACGGCTCCGTCACGACCAGCTCGCTCGACGCCGCGGCCGAGCTGGGCCTGCAGCGGATCACGGTCGAGGACCTGCGGGGGGCCGACGCGAGGTTCAACGCCGAGGTCGCACGACGCGTCCTGGCGGGCGAGGCCGGGCCCGTGCGGGAGACGGTGCTGCTCAACGCCGCGGCCGCACTGGTCGCGGACGCGAGCCTGCCCGGCACCGCCGAGGGGACGCTCGTCGAGCGTCTGCGCGCGGGCATGGCCCACGCGGCGACGAGCGTCGACTCGGGTGCGGCGGCGGGCGTGCTGGGTCGCTGGGTCGCCGCCTCGACACGATGACGACACACGCTCGGCGCCCCGGGTGACGGGGCGCCGACGGGCACCTGTGGGTGGCGGGCGGCGACGACGAGGGCGGGGCGCGGACGGGGGACCGTCCACGCCCCGCCCTCGTGCAGTGGTCAGTCGTCGAGCCCCAGGGCGAACGCCTGCTCGAGGTCGACGTCGGAGTAGGCGCGGAACGCGATGAACGTCTCGGTGCGCAGCACGCCCTCGATCTTGCTGACCCGGTCGGCGATCACGTCGGCGAGGTCGTCGTGCTCCTTGACGCGGACCATGGCGACGAGGTCGGCCTTCCCGGTGACCGAGTAGACCTCGCTGACACCGCGGAGCGAGGCGACCTGCGAGGCCACCTCGGGGATGAGGTTCGGTTCGGTGTCGATCAGCACGATCGCGGTCAGCATGGGTCCTCCGTCGGGTCCGAGGCGCGGGGCTCGTCGTTCGACGAACCGGGGTCCAATCTAGCCTCGACGTGCTGGGCGACGCGCTGCGCGGTGCGGTCGCGGTCCGCGAAGGCGCGCGCCGAGCGGACGGGCCAGGCGAGCGGGTGCGTCACGTCGACGAGCCGGACGCCGGGCTGCTCGAGCCAGCCGAGCACGAGCTCGGCCTCGTGCGGGTGGCACGCGGGCGCGGGGGCGACGGGCGGCGCGACCTCCTCGGCCGTCGCGACGAGGGCCTCGATCGTGGGCCACGGGTCGGCCCCCGGGGCTGAGACCCCGGTCGCCGCGAGGCGGGCGTGGCGCACCACGACGATCTCCCACCCGCCCCGGTCGAGGGGCTTGGCCGCCACGAGCTCGGCGCACTCCGCGAGCGGCCCGAGCCGTTGCGCGCGTCCCGCCCCGAGCAGGAACGCCTCGAGGCGGGCGGTGACCTCGGCGGCCTGCTCGTAGCGTTCGTCGGCGGCGAGCGCGGCGATCCGCGCCGTCAGGGGGTCGACGACGTCGCTCGGGTCCGCGAGCAGCGTCCGGCGGGCGCGTCCCACCACGGCGGGGTAGCCCTGCGGCTCCTGTGCCGTCGTGCAGGGCGCACCGCACCGTCCCATCTCGGCCAGCGCGCACGCGCTGGCCCCCGGGGAGGGCAGCAGCGGCAGGCGGGGCGTGCACTGGCGCAGGGGGAGCGCGTCGTGCAGCGCGTCGATCGCCTGCTGGGCCTGGCGCCGTGACGAGTAGGGGCCGATGTGCGCGGCGTCGGGCCTGACGTCCTGGACGATCGAGAGCCGCGGGTGGTGCTCGCGCGTCAGGCGCACCCAGCTCATGCGCTCGGGGAACTTGGAGCGACGGTTGTAGCGGGGCGAGTGCTCGGCGATGAGCCGCAGCTCGCGCACCTGGGCCTCGAGCACGGTCGCGCACACCACGGGCGTCACGGCGTGCGCGATGCGCACCATCTCGGTCATCCGGCTGCGCTTCTCGGCGGCCGTGAAGTAGCTGCGGACCCGGCGGCGGATCGAGGTGGAGGTGCCCACGTACAGGACCTCCTCGCCCGGTCCGCGGAACAGGTAGACCCCGGGGGCGTCGGGCAGGCCGTCGGCGAGCGTGCGCTTGCGCCGCACGTCCGGCGGGACGGGGTCCGTCGCGGTCGCGAGGTCCTCGAGGTGCGTGATGCCGAACGGGGCGAGCCGTTCGAGCAGGGCGTGCAGGACGTCGACCGTGGCGCGCGCGTCGGCCAGCGCCCGGTGCTCGGGCGTCACGGCCGCGTGGAAGAGCGCGGCGAGCGTCGAGAGCTTGTGGTTGGGGGCCTCGTCGCGGGTCACGACCCGACGGGCGAGGGGGACGGTGTCGAGGACCTGGTTGCCCGGCCAGTCGTAGCCCGCGTCGCGCGCGGCAGCCTTGAGGAAGCCGATGTCGAACGGTGCGTTGTGCGCGACCAGGACCGCTCCCCGGGAGAACTCGAGGAACGAGGGCAGCACGGCCTGGATCGGGGGCGCGGTCGCGACCATCGCGGTGCTGATCCCGGTCAGGCGGGCGATGAACGCCGGGACGGGGGTGCCGGGGTTGACGAGGGTCTGGAACTCACCGAGGACCTCCCCGCCACGGACCTTGACCGCGCCGATCTCCGTGATGCCCGACGAGGCGGGCGAGCCGCCCGTCGTCTCGAGGTCCACGACCACGAACGTGACGTCCTGCAGGGGGGTGCCCAGCTCGTCGAGGCCGAGCTGGACGGGGATGCTCCCGGGGACGACGTCGGGGGTGAACGAACGGACCGAGAGCTGCGGGGGAGCGGCCGAGGCTGCGGCGGTCGGGGACGACATGGGCCCGAACGTACCCGGGGGCACCGACACGGTCGGTGGCGGCCGCGCGGGACGCGGTGCACGCCCGCGCCGCGCCGTCAGGACCCGACGCCCCGTTCGCCCGTAGTGTTGACCCATGGATGGGACGAGTCGGGACAACAAGGACGCCGTGCCGCGCTCGGTCGAGATCCTGGGTGCGTCCGCGGGGTCGTCTCCGGAGGGTGACGTCGCACGTCCGCCGGTCCCGCCCGAGGTCCGCACCCAGCTCCTCGAGCTGGCCGCGCGCGTCCTGGGCGCGTGGGACCCCGCGACCGTCCCGGTCGCGCTGCGCCGCGTCAGGACGTTCGCGCCGCGCCGGCGCGCGGCGTCCGGAGCGGTGCCGCTCTGGCAGGCGCTCGAGACGAGCCCGTCCTTCCGGTCCGCGGTCGCGGCCGCGTGGAGCGCCGCGCACCCGTCCGAGGCGCGCGAGCTCGTGCCCGACGGCGCCGCGACCACCGCGACGACCGGCCCCGACACGTCGGCCGGGCCGGGCGACGACGAGCGGGCCCCCGGCTCGGGCGCCGTCTCGCTCGACAGGGGGACCGAGCCCCTGGTCGCCTCCGCGGAGCCGGCGAGCGCGACGCGGACCGTGCGCGAGGTGCCCGCTCCGGCGCCCGGCGCCGCTCCCGACCGCACGTCCGCCCGCGAGGCGAGAGGCGCCGTCGGGCAGGGCGGGGAGCCCGTCTCCACGGCCGAGACCGCCCGCGGCGGGGCGGAACGCGCTCTGGATCTCGCCGTCGGCGCGTTCCTGCTGCGTCCCGACGGCTGGGAGGACTACCTCGACCGGGCGCTCCAGGACGCTCAGGAGCGCGAGCAGGAGCAGCGCCGGGCCCAGGAGGCCGAACGGGCCGTGACCGAGCGCGACAGGGCCCTTGCCGAGCTCGACGCGGCCAGGCAGGCCGCGGCCGCCGACCGTGCCGCGCTCGAGGAGGCCCGTGCGGAGCTCGCGACCCTGCGTCGTACCGAGCGCAGGCTGCGCTCGGACGCCGACCGTGCCCGCTCCGAGGCGCGCGCCGCCCGCGCCGAGGCCGACGCGCGGACGCAGGCCGCCGAGGCGCTCGCCACCCAGGCCGCCGCCGAGCGGCGCGAGGCCGCGGTCGCGCTCGAACGCGCCCACGCTGCCCGCGACGAGGCCCGCACGCTCACGCATACCGGGGCCGAGCTCGCCAACGCTCGGGCGCGACTGCTGCTGGAGACGGTCGTCGACGCGGCGGTGGGGCTCCGCCGAGAGCTCGGGATCCCCCCGACCACGCTGCGGCCCGGCGACACCGTGGCTCCCCTCGAGGTCGACGCCGCTGGCCACGGCGCGGGCAGCACGACGCGACCGGGCTCGCGCGGGCGTGCGGGTGACGACCCGGCGCTGCTCGACGACGTGCTCGCCGTGCCCCAGATGCACCTGATCGTCGACGGGTACAACGTCAGCAAGACGGGTTTCGGGACGCTCACGCTCGCGCAGCAGAGACGCCGTCTCGTCGACGGGCTCGTCCGCATCGCCTCGCGCACGGGCGCCGAGGTCACGTGCTGCTTCGACGGCCAGGAGCTGGGCCACATGCCGCCCGCGAGCACGCGCGGGGTCCGGGTCCTGTTCTCGTCGGGGGAGATCGCCGACCACCTCATCCGGCGCCTGGTCGCCGCAGAGCCCGAGGGGCGGCCCGTGGCCGTCGTCACGAGCGACCGCGAGGTCGCCGACGACGTCCAGGCCATGGGCGCGGTGGCGATCGGCTCGCCCGCGCTCGTCGGGCGGCTCGCGCGGCTCTGACGGGTCGGCGGGCGCGTCACCGTCGGCAGGCGGGTGCGTCACCGTCGGCGGGCGGGTCGAGAAGCGACGACGGCCGGCCCCCTGGTGGGGACCGGCCGTCGTGCCCGTCGTGCGGGCGTCTCAGGTCACGTCAGATCACTGCGCGGGCAAGCCCGAGTAGATCGCGTCGACCTCGACCGAGAAGTCCTTGAGCACGACGTTGCGCTTGACCTTGAGCGACGGCGTCAGGTAGCCGTTCTCGACCGTGAAGTCCGTGGCCAGGATGGTGAACTTGCGGATCGACTCGGCGCGCGAGACGGCCTTGTTGGCGCGGTCCACCGCGGTGTCGAGCGCCGCGAGGACGTCGACGTCGAGCGCCGCGGCGTCGACGCTCATGGGTTCCTTGCCGTGCATCGCGAGCCAGCCGGGCAGGCCCTCGGGGTCGAGCGTCACGAGGGCGCCGATGAACGGCTGTCCGTCCCCGACGACGACGCACTGGCTCACGAGCGCGTGCGCGCGGATGCGGTCCTCGAGCACGGCGGGGGCGACGTTCTTGCCGCCCGCGGTCACGATGATCTCCTTCTTGCGCCCCGTGATGCGCAGGAAGCCGTCCTCGTCGAGCGAGCCCAGGTCGCCCGTGCGGAACCAACCGTCGATGAACGCGTCGGCCGTGGCCTGCGGGTTGTTGTGGTAGCCCCGGAAGACGTGGTGGCCCTGGAGGAGGATCTCGCCGTCCTCCGCGATCTTCGCGCCGCAGCCGGGGAGCTGGGGGCCGACGGTCCCGATCTTGGTCGCCGTGGGGCGGTTGACCGATGTCGGGGCCGTGGACTCGGTCAGGCCGTAGCCCTCGAGGATGCGAACGCCGATGCCGCGGTAGAAGTGGCCCAGTCGCTCGCCGAGCGGTGCGCCGCCCGAGACGGCCCACTTGGTCTGTCCGCCGAGGGCTGCGCGGAGCTTCTTGTAGACGAGCGCGTCGGCGACCTTGTGCTGGATCTTGAGCCCGAGGCCCGGCCCCTTGGGGTCGTCGAGCGCGCGCGACCAGGCGATCGCGGTCGCGGCGGCCCAGTGGAAGATCTTGACCTTGCCGCCAGCGGCTGCCTTCTGCTCCGAGGAGTTGTAGACCTTCTCGAACACGCGGGGCACCGAGAGGATGTACGTCGGCTTGAACTCGCCGAGGTCCTCGAGGAGGGTCTTGGTGTCGGGGGTGTGGCCGAGCACCGTGCCACCCGCGACCACGAGCACGCCGATGAAGCGCGCGAACACGTGCGCGAGCGGCATGAAGAGCAGCGTCCGGCCGTTGGCCTCGGCGAAGACCTCGGGCAGGGCCTCGACCGCGTTGACGGTCAGCGAGTAGAAGTTCTCGTGCGTGAGCTCGGCGCCCTTGGGGCGGCCGGTCGTGCCCGAGGTGTAGATGATGGTCGCGACGTCCGCGAGGTTCGCGAGGCCCCGGCGGCGGGCGATCTCGTCGTCGGTGACGTCCTTGCCCGCCTCCTTGAGCGCGGCGATCCCGCCGTCGTCGATGACGAACACGTCGCGGAGCCCAGGGGCCTGGTCGCGGACCTCGGCGACGGTCGCGGCGTTCGCGGCGGACTCCACGACGAGCAGCTTGACGCCCGCGTCGGAGAGGATCCACTGGACCTGCTCGGCGCTCGAGGTCTCGTACAGGGGCACGGGGACGGCGCCCGCCGCCCAGGTCGCCCAGTCGAGCAGCGTCCACTCGTAGCGCGTGCGGGACATGATGCCGACGTGGTCGCCGGGCTCGATGCCCAGCGCGACGAGGCCCTTGGCCACGGAGACGACGTCGGTGTCGACCTCCCGCGCCGAGAGGGTCTTCCAGGGGGCGCCCGGCCCGCTCTTGACCTCGATCATGGGGAGGTCTGGCCCGGCGGCGACGCGGGTAGCGAAGAGGTCGTTGAGGTTGTCGAGAGGATCGACATCGATGATGCGCGGTGCGCTGAACTCGTCCATGCTGGCTCCAGTGGCAGAAGTCGACGGTGTGAGAACAGTACCCACAGGTCGCAAGTGTCGTTGACCGCCTCCGAGTCGGTACTCTTCATGGTGCTGTGCGCTGTTGCGCAAGATTTCAGGCCGTACCTGGGTGAAGACCGGGAGCGACCGGACTTCGGAGCCGACGGACGTACGCAGAACCGATGCCGAGGCGGTGCACAACCGTTACCGGCTGGTGTTCTCATCGGGAGTTCCAGACCGCTACGTGAGTGAGGACCTGACATGCATGCCATCGGAGTCGACATCGGCGGAACGAAGATCGCCGCGGGTGTGGTCGACGAGAACGGCACGATCCTCGCGCAGACGCGTCGCGACACCGAGCCCGACGACGTCGCGAGCATCGACGCGGCGGTCGCGGACGTCTACGCGGAGCTGTCCAAGGAGTTCCAGGTCGGGGCCATGGGCCTGGCCGCTGCCGGCTTCGTGAGCCCTGACCGCACGTCGGTCCTCTTCGCCCCCAACATCGCGTGGCGCGAGTACCCGCTCGCCGACAAGGTCCGCACGCTGATCGGCGACGACGACGTCAAGATCGTCGTCGAGAACGACGCCAACGCCGCCGGCTGGGCCGAGTTCGCGTTCGGCGCCGGCCGCGACGCCTCCGACATGCTCATGCTCACCGTCGGCACGGGGCTGGGCGGCGCGATCATCGTCGACCGCAAGCTCGTGCGCGGGCGCTGGGGCGTGGCGGCCGAGGTCGGCCACATGCGCGTCGTCCCCGGCGGCCACTACTGCGGCTGCGGCCACGAGGGCTGCTGGGAGCAGTACGCCTCCGGGAGCGCTCTCGTGCGCGACGGCCAGGCCGCGCTCATCGCCCAGCCCGACCGTGCGGGTGCCCTCCTCGAGCTCGCGGGCGGCGACCCGTCCAAGCTCAACGGTCCCCAGATCACGCAGGCCGCGCAGGCGGGCGACGAGCTCGCGATCGAGCTGCTCGCGACCCTGGGCCGCTGGATCGGCGAGGGGGCCGCGTCGGTCACGGCGCTGCTCGACCCCGAGCTCATCGTGATCGGCGGCGGCGTGGGTGCGGCGGGCGACCTGCTGCTCCAGCCGGTCCGCAAGGCCTTCGCGGACCAGCTCTCGGCCCGCGGGCACCGTCCCGAGGCGCAGATCGACCTCGCCCAGCAGGGCAACGAGGCCGGCATCGTCGGCGCGGCGGACCTCGCCCGCAGCTAGTCGCCCCGCCCGGCCACGGCCCCGCCCTCCACGTGAGGCCGGGGCCGTGCTGCGCGCGGGGAGCGACGTCGTCGGGCAGGGCAGGGCGTCCCGCCGGTCGCGCCGCTCGGGCCCGACGGCGCCGCACCCTCAGACGACGGCGCCCGGACCCGCGTGGTCGTCCTCGCGACGGTGCGGCATGCGCCAGAGCAGCACGGCCAGGCCGGCGAGGAAGAGCCCGCCCGCGACCTGCGCGACGATCGTCGGGAAAGGTCGGAGCACGACCATGCCGACGAGCAGCAGGACCGGGATGCCCGCGACGAGGCCCCAGGCCATGGTCATGAGCGGGTCGCGTCCCATCCCGATCTCGGGGTCCGGGGGAGTGAAGTGGCTCTCGGCGTCCTCGAGGTCCTCGACCTCGGGCGTCGTCGGCCAGTCCCGAGGCCCCGGAGCCTGGACCCAGGGGGCGACGGGGAAGGTCTCGTGCAGGTCGCGCGGACCGGAGGGCGCCGTACGGTCCGTGCCGGCGGCGGACTCCGCGGCTGCGGACTCCGCCGCTGCGGACACGTCCGAGAGGTCCGCGACGATGTCGGCCCAGCGGGCATCGACGTCGGGAAGGTCGTCGTGGGGAGTGCTCGACCCGTCGGTCGATCCACCGTCGGTCGGGTCGGTCGCGTCGTCCTTCCCGTCGTTCTCACCCTGCGGTCCTGCATTCGGTGCGGCCATGGGGTTCACTCTAGAGTCGGAAGAGCGCCTCGTGTTCGCGAGGGCCACCAAGGAGGAACGTTGTTCTACTGGTTCATGAAGCAGGTGATGGTCGGCCCCCTGCTCCGGCTGCTCTACCGTCCGTGGACGCGCGGTATCGAGAACGTCCCTGACGAGGGCGGCGCGATCCTCGCGAGCAACCACCTCGCGGTCATCGACTCGTTCATCCTGCCTCTCGTGCTGAACCGCAAGGTGCAGTTCCTCGGCAAGTCTGACTACTTCACGGGCAAGGGCATCAAAGGGCGTCTGACGGCCGGGTTCATGCGCGGCGTGGGGACCATCCCGGTGGACCGCGCGGGCGGCAAGGCCAGCGAGGCCGCGCTCACCACGGGCCTGCGCGTCCTCGGCGAGGGCGAGCTGTTCGGCATCTACCCCGAGGGCACGCGCAGCCCCGACGGGCGCCTGTACCGCGGCAAGACCGGCGTGGCGCGGCTCGCGCTCGAGTCCGGAGCGCCCGTGGTCCCCGTCGCGATGATCGGCACCAACATCGCACAGCCCATCGGCAAGGTCATCCCCAAGCCCATGCGTATCGGGATCGTGGTCGGCGAGCCGCTCGACTTCAGCCGCTACCAGGGCATGGAGAACGACCGCTTCATCCTGCGCTCGGTCGCCGACGAGATCATGTACGCGATCATGAGCCTGTCGGGCCAGGAGTACGTCGACATCTACGCCGCGACGGCCAAGGCGCGCCTCGCCGCCGGGCCCGCCGCTACCACACCCCCGGCCTCGCCCGCAGCCCCTGGTGGCAGGCCGGTCCCGGACGTCCAGGTTCCGGAACCGCCGCAGGAAGAGCCCGCGCCGTCAGTAGACTGAGGGAGCAGGCCGTCCCGCTGCCCCGGGTGATCCCCGGCGTCGAACGACGCAGGCACGGCGGCATCCTTCAACGAGAGGCTCCTTTGCTATGTCTGATCGTCGGCAGGTCCGTCGCGTCGCACTCCTGACGGCCGGCGGGTTCGCCCCGTGCCTGTCCTCCGCCGTGGGTGGCCTGATCGAGCGCTACACCGAGCTCGCCCCCGAGGTCGAGATCATCGCCTACCAGCACGGCTACCACGGTCTGCTGACCGGCACCAAGATCGTCGTGGACGCCGAGACCCGCAAGAAGGCGGGCGTCCTGCACCGCTTCGGCGGCTCGCCGATCGGCAACTCGCGCGTCAAGCTCACCAACGCGAAGGACTGCGTCAAGCGCGGCCTCGTCCAGGAGGGCCAGGACCCGCTGCAGGTCGCCGCGGAGCAGCTCAAGGCCGACGGCGTCGACGTCCTGCACACCATCGGCGGCGACGACACGAACACCACGGCGGCAGACCTCGCGGCCTACCTCCACGAGAACGACTACGAGCTCACGGTCGTGGGCCTGCCCAAGACGATCGACAACGACGTGATCCCGATCCGTCAGTCCCTCGGCGCGTGGACCGCGGCCGAGGAGGCCGCCGGGTTCGCGCGCAACATCATCGGCGAGCACCGCTCGGGCCCCCGCATGCTGATCGTGCACGAGGTCATGGGCCGTCACTGCGGCTGGCTGACCGCCGCCTCGGCCGCCGAGTACCGCAAGTGGCTCGACACGCAGGAGTGGGTCCCGGGCATCGGCCTGACCAAGGAGCGGTGGGACATCCACGCGGTGTTCGTGCCCGAGCTCGCGCTCGACATCGAGGCCGAGGCCGCGCGCCTGCGCACCGTCATGGACGAGGTCGGCAACGTCAACATCTTCCTGTCCGAGGGTGCCGGCATGAACGAGATCGTCGCGCAGCTCGAGGCGTCGGGCGAGACGGTCGAGCGCGACCCGTTCGGCCACGTCAAGCTCGACACCATCAACCCGGGCGCCTGGTTCGCCAAGCAGTTCGCGGAGAAGCTCGGCGCCGAGAAGACCATGGTCCAGAAGTCGGGCTACTACTCGCGCGCTGCGGCCGCGAACGCCGAGGACCTGCGCCTCATCAAGTCGATGACGGACCTCGCGGTCGACTGCGCGTTCAAGGGCGAGTCGGGCGTGATCGGTCACGACGAGGAGAACGGCGACCGCCTGCGCGCGATCGAGTTCCCGCGCATCGCCGGCGGCAAGGCGTTCGACGTCTCCCAGCCGTGGTTCGGCGACCTGCTGGGCGAGATCGGCCAGCCGCTCGTGCCGGCTGCACCCGCGGAGCACTGATCCGCTGATGGCGACCACGACCGGCGCGGAGATCAGCCAGGGACTGGACGCGTTCCGTTCCCTCGTCGCGCAGCAGCAACCCACGTGGCCCGACGCCGCGGCCCTCGCGGACGTGTCCGCGCGGCTCGCGGCCTCCGCGCCGCTCGTGGTCCCCACCGAGGCCGACACCCTGCGCTCGCGGCTCGCCGCCGCGGGCCGGGGCGAGGCCTTCCTCCTGCAGGGTGGCGACTGCGCCGAGACGTTCGCGGACGCGAACGCCCTGCGCATCCGTAACAAGGTGCGCACCATCCTGCAGATGGCCGTGATCCTCACGCACGGCGCGAGCATGCCCGTCGTGAAGATGGGCCGGCTCGCGGGGCAGTACGCCAAGCCGCGCAGCTCGAACGACGAGACGCGCGAGGGCGTGACGCTGCCGGCCTACCGGGGCGACATGGTCAACGGGCACGCGTTCACCCCCGAGGACCGCGTGCCGGACCCCGAGCGCCTGATGCAGGCCTACCGGATCTCCTCGGCCACGCTCAACGTGGTCCGGGCGTTCACCGGCGGCGGCTTCGCCGACCTGCGCCAGGTGCACGAGTGGAACCGCGGGTTCATGCGCAACCCCGCCTACGCGCGCTACGAGAGCACGGCCGCGGAGATCGACCGCGCGATCCGCTTCATGAAGGCGTGCGGCGTCGACTTCGACGCGCTGCGCACGGTGGAGTTCTTCGTGAGCCACGAGGCGCTCATCCTCGACTACGAGCGCTCGCTCACGCGCATCGACTCGCGCTCGGGCGACGCCTACGACACCTCGGGCCACTTCCTGTGGATCGGGGAGCGGACGCGCCAGCTCGACGGCGCGCACGTCGACTTCCTGTCGCGCGTGGCCAACCCGATCGGGGTCAAGCTCGGTCCGACCACGGCCCCCGACGACGCGCTGCGCCTGATCGACAAGCTCAACCCGGACGCGGTCCCGGGCCGGCTGACGTTCATCACGCGCATGGGCGCGGGCAAGATCCGGGACGCGCTGCCCGCGCTCGTGGAGGCCGTGCGCGAGTCCGGTGCCCCGGTCACGTGGGTCACGGACCCCATGCACGGCAACACCATCACGTCGGCCAGCGGCTACAAGACCCGCCGCCTCGAGGACGTCCTGGACGAGGTGCGCGGCTTCTTCGAGGTCCATCGCGCTCTCGGCACGGTGCCCGGTGGCCTGCACGTCGAGCTGACCGGTGACGACGTGACCGAGGTGCTCGGCGGCAGCGAGGAGATCGACGACGCGGGCCTCGCCCTGCGCTACGAGACTCTCGTGGACCCGCGCCTGAACCACCAGCAGTCGCTCGAGATGGCGTTCCAGGTCGCGGAGATGCTCCAGGCCCGCTGAGCCGGTGCCCTCCCGCGGGCAGGTCCTCCGCAGCTCGACCCCACGCAGCCCGACGGCGGCGCACCTGCAGGTGCGCCGCCGTCGGGCTGCGCCGTGGTGGGGGAGAGCGGTTCGGCCCGGTCAGAAGACGTTGATGACGATCGTCGACCCCTTGGGCGCGGTCTTTCCCGAGCCTCCCGCCGGGTCCTGCGCGTAGACGATGTTGAGCGGGCTGATCCCCTGGGGGTGCCGGATCTCGACCGCGAAGCCCGCGTCCTTGAGCATCTTCTCGGCCTCGGTGACGTTGCGCCCGTACGTGCTGGGGATCTCGACCAGCGGCGGGCCGAGCGAGATCACGAGCGCGACCTTGTCGCCCCGGTGCCCCTCGGTGCCGTTCTCCGGGGTCTGGCTGATGACCAGGCCTGCGGCGACGGTCTCCGAGTAGTCGTCGGTCGAGCTCGGGTCGAGGCCGAGGCCGGTGAGGGTCGCGAGCGCGGCATCCTTCTCGACACCCACGACCTGCGGGACCGTCACGGGGGCAGGGCCCTGCGAGACGGTCAGCACCGGGACGGTCGAGTGGGCCACGGAGCTGCCCTCGGGCTCGGACACGCCCGTCACGATCCCTGCCGGGACCGTGTCGCTGTACGCGTCGACCGGGTCGCCCACGGTGAAGCCGGCGTCCTTCAACGCCTCGGTGGCCTCGTCGAGCGGCTTGCCCACGAGGCCAGAGGGGATCTCGATCATCTTGACGCCGAGCGAGACCAGCAGATGCACCGTGCCGTCCTTGCGGACCTTCTTGCCCGCCTCGGGATCGGTCGAGATGACCGTCCCCGCGGCGAACGTGTCGTCGTAGGCCTCCGTGACCTCGTTGCGGAGGTCGACCGCGACGAGCGTCTGCTGCGCCCCGGCCTGCGGGGCTCCGACGAGTCCGCCGGGCACGACCGTGTAGGCCCCCGGGCCGCTCAGGAACCACCACGAGGCGCCCGTGACGGCGCCCACGAGGAGCAGCACGATCGCGAGGCCCCACCACCAGCCGCGGCGGCGGCGCCGAGGACCGGGGGGAGGGGCGTCGGCCGCGCCGTCGTCGAGACCCGAGCCGTGGACGGCGCCGTGCGCGGCGAGCGCGTCGCGGTCGAGCGCGAGGGTGTGCTGCGCGCCCGCGTCGACGGCGACCGGGCGGGCGCCCACGAGGGCCGCCGTCGCGACGCCGAGCACGGCCGTGTCGGGGGAGCCGGCGCCCGGCGCCGGGTTGGCGCCGGCCGCCGAGGCGGTGCTCGGCGCCGCGGTCGAGCGCCGTTCGAGCACTGCGGGGTCGAGCACCTGCCGGGTCTGGCGGACCAGGGCGAGGGCTGCCGAGGCGTCGACCGGTCGGTCCTGCGGCGAGCGCGCCGCGAGGGCGCACACGAGCACGTCGACCTCGGCGGGGATCCACGGCTCGAGGTCGGACGGCGCCGGGACGTCGGAGTTGACGTGCTGGAACGCGACCTGCAGGGGCGTCTCGCCCGTGAACGGGTGCCGGCCCGTGAGCATCTCGTACGCCAGGACGCCCACGGAGTACACGTCGGTACGTGCGTCGCAGCGGCCCGCCGTGATGAGCTCGGGGCCGAGGTAGGCCACGGTGCCGAGAATGGTGCTCGTCGCGGTCGACGCGCCCTCGCTGACGGCGCGGGCGAGGCCGAAGTCCGCGACCTTGACGCGTCCCGACTCGTCGAGGAGCACGTTCTCGGGCTTGACGTCGCGGTGGACCAGCCCCTTGCGGTGGGCTGCGGCGAGAGCGTCCAGGATCTCCTCGAGCAGGCCGAGCGTGCGACCCACGCTGAGCGATCCCTCGGCCTGCAGGACGTGGCGGAGGTTCGTGCCGGGCACGTACTCCATGGTCAGGTAGCTGGTCTCGCCGTCGATCCCCTGGTCGTACACGGCGACCACACCGGGGTGGGCCAGTCGCGCGGCGGCGCGTGCCTCGCGCCGGAAGCGTGCGACGAACTCTCCACCGTCGGTGCCCTCCGCGAGGTGCGGGTGCATGACCTTGAGCGCGACCTCCCGGTCGAGGCGTCGGTCCACGGCCAGGTACACGGTCGCCATCCCGCCGCGTGCGATCCTGGAGACGACGTGGTACCGCCCGTCGACCAGGCGGCCGACGAACGGATCAGAGGTCATAGTTGCCACGTCGGAAGTCTAGGCGTCCTGGCGCACGGAACAGGTGAGGCCGTGCTCGGGCGGTGTGCGGGTCGTGCGGACGGAGCGTGACGAAGCCCCGGCGGGCGCGAGCCCGCGCGCCCCGTAGGCTTGACCCGTGACTGACGTGACTGACCTCGAGCAGCTCGTGACCGAGTGGCTGACCCTTCCCGACCTCGCCGAGGTGCTCGGCACCGACATGACCCAGGCCCGCAAGATCGCCCAGGACAGGCGTGTGGTCGGCGTCAAGCGCGGCGAGCGCTCCTCGTTCCAGATCCCTGCGGCGTTCGTGGTCCCGGCGCACCTGGCCAACCCTGCCAACGCCAAGCCCGCGCCCGAGAACCCCGACGAGGGCCGCAAGGTGGTCCTCATGTCGCTCCAGGGCACGATCGCCCTGCTGACCGACTTCGGGTACTCGGACGTCGAGATCCTCGAGTGGCTCTTCTCGCCCGACGAGGCGCTGGGGACCACGCCCATGGCGGCCCTGCGTGCCGGTCGCAAGGCAGAGGTCCGGCGCGTGGCGCAGGCTCTGCTCTGACGTCGTCGCCGCGTCGACGGGCGGCCCCCACCGGGGGCTGCGCCCGACGACGAGCGCCCGCCTCAGGCCGAACGCTGGACGGCGGCGCGCGCGAGCTCGGCGACCATCTCGGTCCCGGGCGAGGCCAGGCCCGCCGCGTCGAGCGCGGCGAAGGCCTCGTCCGTGAGGTCGGCGATGAGGCGCTCGACCGCGTCCACGGCGCCGGTCTCGACCAGGACTCCGCGCAGGGTCTCGACGGTGTCCTGGTCGAGGTCGGGGTCCCCGAGCGACTCCAGGAGCAGAGCGCGCTGCGTCGGGGTCGCGGTGCGCAGGGCCCGTGAGACGAGGACGGTGCGCTTTCCCTCGCGCAGGTCGTCGCCCGCGGGCTTGCCCGTGACCGACGGGTCGCCGTAGACCCCCAACACGTCGTCGCGCAGCTGGAAGGCCTCGCCCAGCGGCAGCCCGTACGTGGGGACCGTGGCGAGGGCCTCGGCAGGGGCCCCGGCGATCGCCGCACCGAGCGCGAGGGGGTGCTCGACGCTGTACCGGGCGGACTTCGAACGGATCACGGCCCGCGCCCGCGCCTCGTCGGCGTCGAGGTCGACGCCCCACGGGACGGCCTGTGCCAGCACGTCGAGGTACTGGCCGACCGTCACCTCGGTCTGCATGTCGTCGAACAGCGCGCGGGTGCGCAGCGCGAGGTCCTCGGGGAGCCCGACGAGCCCTGTACGGATCTCGGCCTGGCTCGCGATGAGGCACAGGTCGCCGAGCAGGATCGCGCTCGACGAGCCGTACTGGACGTCGCTGCCGGACCAGCCGGCCTCGCGGTGGTGGGCTGCGAACGCCCGGTGGGCCGCGGGGGCGCCGCGGCGGGTGTCCGAGTTGTCCATGACGTCGTCGTGGAACAGGGCTGCGGCCTGGAACAGCTCGAGCGCCGCGCCGGTGCGCACGGCGGCGGGCCGCCTGCCGTCGTCGACCTGGCCGCCGTGTGCCCGCCAGGACCAGTAGCAGAACGCGGCCCGCAGGCGCTTGCCCCCCGTGAGGAGGGCCGCGGTCGCCTCGGCCAGCGGCGCGGCGTCCTCGCTGAGGGACGCGAGGTGGACCCGTTGGTCGTCGAGGAAGGCGCGGAGGGCGGCGTCGACGTCGGGACGGAGGTTCTCGCGGTCGACAGGCAGGGAGGGAGCGGGCGCGGGGGCGTCGGCAGGCATGAGGGCAGCCTAGGTCACGCGGGCGGCACGACCTGGCCGCTGATCGTGACCAGGCGTGCGTCGGTCGTGTCGAGGACCCCGACGGACAGGGTCTCGGTCGCCCCGTCGGCCGTGGCCCGGTTGAAGGCGACCTGGCCGCTGAGACCCCCGGGGACGCTGCCGGGCAGCGCGGCGAAGCCCGCCGCGGTCATCGACTGCGCGTAGAAGTCCAGGATCTCCTGGACGGCTGCGGGGGAGGACAGGTTGAGCGTCACCTGGCGCAGGGCCAGGCCCTCGACGTCAGCCGCGGAGCTGGCCAGGACCTCGGCGTCCGGCGGGACGGGGACGACGTCGGTGGGGAAGCCCTCGACCAGCGACCCCGCGACCGAGGAGTCGTCGAACGTCGGCATGGGCGTCTCGGGGGCCCCCGCCCCGTCGACCGGCAGGACAGGGTCCGACGACGACGTCCCGGCCCCGGGGCCCGGCTCGCGCGACCTGTCCGCCGGGGCCGTGCAGCCCGCGAGCACGCCGGCCAGGACGCAGACCGAGACGACGAGGACCGGTGCCGTGCGGAGGCGGACGGACGGTGTCCCGGAGGAAGGTGAAGAGCGACGCACCCCCACACCGTAGTCAGTGCGCGGCACCGAGCCCGACCACAGTCCATCCGGTCGTCCACAGGGCCGCCCTCGCGGCTCGCACGGTGTGCGACGGCGCTGGGATGGCGGCATGACAACGACGATCCGGGCTCGCGGGCCCCAGGAGCTCCTCGCCTACATCCCCTTCCGTCTCGGCTACCGCCCGCAGGACAGCGGCGTCCTGGTCAGCCTGCGCACGTCCCGCGGCAGGGTCGGTCTCGTCGCGCGGGTGGACCTCGACGACCTGGCGGACCTCGAGCGCGGTCCCCAGGTGGCCAGGACGCTCGTCTCGCACCTCTCCTCGGACGGTGCCACCCGTGCGGTCCTCGTGGTCTACGCCGACGTCGACCTGCGCGCAGGCGGTGCGCCCGCCGCGCGCGAGCGTGCCGCGGTCGAGCACTGGACCGACGCCGCCGAGGGGTTCCTCGGGCGGCCCGAGGTCTGGGTCGTCACGGGGACCGGCTACCACGGTGCCGACTGCGTGGACAGGAGGTGCTGCCCGCCCGGGGGGCGCCCGCTCGCGGAGATCGAGTCCACCGAGGTCGGGGCGCACATGGTCCTCGCCGGGGCCACGGTGGCGTCCAGCCGGGCGCAGGCCACGGCCGTCCCGGTGCTCGACGCCGTGGCCCGTCGCCGGGCGTCCCGGGCCGCGGCCCGCTGGCGAGCCCGACGGGACGCCGCGCTCGCGACGCACGACCACGACGCGCTCGCCGCCTGGCGCCAGGAAGGGCTCGACGCATGGCGTGCGGCGACCGCGCACGTCGAGGAGCGCTGCCGTGCGCTCGCCCAGGGCGCCCCGGGCGGCCGGTCGACGCACCCCGCTCCCGTGCAGGCGACGATCCTGGGACGTCTCGAGGTCGCGCTCGAGTGCGTCCCCGTCCGGGACGCGGTGCTGCTCTCGTTCGTCGCGGGCAACGACGAGATCGCTTTCCTCACGGCCACCTCGGTCGCGGGGGAGCAGGTCGAGGTCGGGACTGCGGCGGCGCTCGCGGCCGTCGTCGACCCTGACGCAGGACTGCCGCCCGACCCCCTGCGGGCCCGGTGCGCACGGGAGGTCCTCGAGGCCGTCGCCGGTGCCGGGCGTCGCGGTGGGCAAGCACCCGCACTGACTCTCCTGGCGCTCCTCGCATGGTGGGACGGCGACGGCGTGCTCGCGACCGACCGGCTCGCGGCGGCCCTGGACGCAGACCCCGGTTACCGGTTGGCGCTGCTCGTCGAGCGCGCGCTCGAGGCGGGGCTCGCCCCGGGGTGGGCGCGCCGGCAGGATCGGCGAGTGCGACGGGCGACGTGAGGATCGGTGTTCCGGTACCGTCGCACGTGCCGGGGTGGTCCCGGATCGCGGCACGAGCGCCACCCGCTCCACGCGCGCCAGCAGGCATGCCCAGGCATGACGGAGGAATCCCATGACAGTCGTTGTCGGTTACCTGTCCACCCCCGAGGGGAGCGAGGCGCTCTCGACCGCGGTCGACGAGGCCGTCGCCCGTCGGAGCGAGCTGCTGGTGGTCGTGAGCGACAAGGGCGGGCAGGCCTCGCCCACGCAGGAGGGCGAGCGGATCGAGGACATCGCCCGGATCACGGCTCCTCTCGACGCCGCGGGGCTGGCTCACCGGGTCGTCACCGGCACGGGGGAGGTCGCCGAGGACCTGGTGGGGACCGCCGAGGCCCACCAGGCCGAGCTCATCGTGATCGGCCTGCGGCGACGCAGCCCGGTCGGCAAGCTGATCCTCGGCTCGAACGCACAGCGCATCCTGCTCGACGCGCCCTGCCCGGTCCTCGCGGTCAAGCCCGTCCGCACCTGACGTCCGGAGCCGGTCGGCGCGTCGCGGAACCGGTCGCGAGGCCTGCCACAACGGTGTGGTGGGCCGGCGCCCCGCTCGCCAGGTGTGACGCGAACCCCTGAGGAGGGAATCTTCGGCCTCGCCGGGGCGTTGACCAGGGGACGACATCCCAGCGGGGTGGACGTGCGCAGGCCTGTCGGCGGCGACTCACCCGCGTCGGAACACTCTTCACGGCGTCCGTTGACGGATCGGCCGGTACAATATAGGTGTCCGCACATGATCCGAGAGTCCTCCGATCTCCCGGGCACGCCCCTCCAGTGATTGCCGAAAGGTCGGTTTGTGGCGCCCTCTTCACAGAACCCCGCTCTCCCGCACGAGTTCGAACACCCCGCCCTGCAGGAACTCCTGCGCAAGGGGAGTGAGAACGGTCGGGTCGACGCCGAGAGCTTCCGCAACGCCTGCGAGAGCGCGACGATCGGCGACCCCAAGCGACTGAAGGCCGTGCTCCGCGCACTGGCCGGTGCCGGTGTCGAGGTCGAGATCCCCGTCGCGACGAAGGTCGCCGCGGCCACCTCGTCGCGCTCCACGACGACGTCGCGAGCCGTGAAGCCCGCGACCAAGAAGGCGACGACTCCGCGAGCGAGCGCCGTCACGACGACGCGCACCGCAGCAGCCGCCGAGGCGGCCGCCGCTCCCGAGGCAGCCTCCGCCGAGGACGCCGCGCCCGCAGCTAAGGCTCCCGCGACCCGCAAGCGCGCCGCGACCGCCAAGACCGCCGCGCCCAAGGCGACCGCCGCTCGCAAGAAGCGCGGTGCCAAGGACGACGAGGACTCCGAGGAGGTCGTGGTCGAGGACCTGGTCGAGGCCGACGAGGAGACCGAGACCGCAGCCCCCGCGGCCAAGCCGGGCGAGGAGCCCGACGAGTCGCGCGGCTTCGTCTACTCCGACGCGGACGACGACGACGCCCCGGCCCAGCAGGTCGTGACCGCGGGTGCCACCGCGGACCCGGTCAAGGACTACCTCAAGCAGATCGGCAAGGTCGCGCTGCTGAACGCCGAGCAGGAGGTCGAGCTCGCCAAGCGCATCGAGGCCGGCCTGTTCGCCGAGGAGCGCCTGAGCTCGGGCGACACGTTCGAGCCCAAGCTGCGCCGTGAGCTCGAGTGGATCTCCTCGGACGGGCGCCGGGCGAAGAACCACCTCCTCGAGGCCAACCTGCGTCTGGTCGTCTCGCTCGCCAAGCGCTACACGGGCCGCGGCATGCTGTTCCTGGACCTGATCCAGGAGGGCAACCTCGGTCTGATCCGTGCGGTCGAGAAGTTCGACTACACCAAGGGCTACAAGTTCTCGACGTACGCCACGTGGTGGATCCGTCAGGCCATCACGCGCGCCATGGCCGACCAGGCCCGCACCATCCGTATCCCGGTGCACATGGTCGAGGTCATCAACAAGCTGGCGCGCGTGCAGCGCCAGATGCTCCAGGACCTGGGCCGCGAGCCCACCCCGGAGGAGCTCGCCAAGGAGCTCGACATGACCCCCGAGAAGGTCGTCGAGGTCCAGAAGTACGGCCGTGAGCCCATCTCGCTGCACACGCCGCTCGGTGAGGACGGTGACAGCGAGTTCGGTGACCTCATCGAGGACTCCGAGGCCGTCGTCCCCGCGGACGCCGTGAGCTTCACGCTGCTCCAGGAGCAGCTGCACCAGGTCCTCGACACGCTCTCCGAGCGTGAGGCCGGCGTCGTCTCGATGCGCTTCGGCCTGAGCGACGGGCAGCCCAAGACGCTCGACGAGATCGGCAAGGTCTACGGCGTGACGCGTGAGCGCATCCGTCAGATCGAGTCCAAGACCATGTCGAAGCTGCGTCACCCGAGCCGCTCGCAGGTCCTGCGCGACTACCTGGACTGATCGGCCCGGCAGTCGCCACGCACAGTGCCGAGAAGGCCCGCACCCCGGACGGGGTGCGGGCCTACTCGCGTCGTCGCCCGCGCAGGTCCTGCGCGGGTGGTGCACCGGGGCCGGGAGGGGCGTGGCGCCGTCGGGCGGGGTTTCCAGCATGCGACGGTCCGACGGCGGAGCGCAGCTCGGTAGGACGTCTCGCCGCGGACCCGGCCGGGCACGAAAGAACCCCGGCCGGTGGCGTGCACCGGTCGGGGTTCAGGAGTGCGGCGCGCTACGAGTGCGCGCCGGGTCGTGTCAGCGGGCGCCGTGCTCGGCGAGCAGGCGGTCCGTCTCGTCCTGGACGTGCGTGGCGATGTCTGCGAACGCAGCGGCGTGCGCGCGCGCGTGGTGGGCGCAGAAGAGGAGCTCCCCACTGGGCATGGTCACGCGCACGTAGGCCTGAGCGCCGCAGCGGTCGCAACGGTCGGCCACGGTCAGCGGTTGAGTCGTCGTAGCAGTCACGTGACCATGTAATCACCTCGGGGCGCGTTCCTCGTACCGAAAGGGCCCGGGTTCGCTACCCGCGTAGCCGCACGGTTCCGGGAATACGTCGGGATCGTGTGGAGGTCCGGTCGGCTGCGGCCCGGCGGACCGAACCTGTGGGTGGCAGCGTCTAGGCTTTCCCTTCGTGACGACCACCTCTGAGTCCAGCTACACCGCGCGGCACCTCTCCGTCCTCGAAGGCCTGGAGGCCGTCCGCAAGCGGCCCGGCATGTACATCGGGTCCACCGACTCGCGCGGACTCATGCACTGCCTGTGGGAGATCATCGACAACTCGGTCGACGAGGCACTCGCGGGCAACTGCGACGCGATCGAGGTCGTGCTGCACGCCGACACCTCGGTGACCGTCAAGGACAACGGGCGAGGCATCCCCGTCGACATCGAGCCCAAGACGGGGCTCAGCGGTGTCGAGGTCGTCTTCACCAAGCTGCACGCGGGCGGCAAGTTCGGCGGCGGCTCGTACACGGCGTCGGGCGGCCTGCACGGCGTGGGCGCCTCGGTCGTCAACGCCCTGTCCTCGCGCCTCGACGTCGAGGTGGACCGCGGCTCCAAGACCTACCGCATGACGTTCCACCGCGGCGAGCCCGGAGTGTTCGCCGACCCCAAGACCGGGCCCGACCCCGACGCGGCGTTCACGCCGTTCGTCGAGCGCTCCGAGCTGGCCGTGGTCGGCAAGGCCCCGCGAGGCAGGACGGGCACGCGCGTGCGCTACTGGGCGGACCGCCAGGTCTTCCCCAAGACCGCGGTGTTCTCCTACGACGAGCTCGTGACCCGCGCCCGCCAGACGACGTTCCTCGTGCCCGGCCTCAAGATCACGCTCCGCGACGAGCGCGGCCTGGCGGGCACACCGGGCGCCGACGGTCCGGTCGAGGAGAGCTTCCAGCACTCGGGCGGCACGGTCGACTTCGTCGACTTCCTCGCGCCCGACCCGGCCGTCACCGCGACGTGGCACCTGACGGGCTCGGGCACGTTCAAGGAGACCGTGCCCGTGCTCGACGACCGCGGGCACCTGACCCCGCAGGAGGTCACGCGTGACTGCGAGGTCGACGTGGCGCTGCGCTGGGGCACCGGCTACGACACCGAGCTGCGGACCTTCGTCAACATCATCTCGACGCCCAAGGGCGGTTCGCACCTCGCAGGCTTCGAGGCCGGGCTGCTCAAGATCCTGCGCAAGGGGGTCGAGACCAACGCCCGTCGCCTCAAGGTGTCCACGAAGGACGCCTCGGAGCGCATCGAGAAGGACGACGTCCTCGCGGGTCTCACGGCCGTGCTGACCGTTCGCCTGGCGGAGCCGCAGTTCGAGGGACAGACCAAGGAGGTCCTCGGCACGGCCCCCGTGCGTGCGATCGTGGCCCGCGTCATCGAGCAGCAGCTCGGCGCCATGCTGACCTCGACCAAGCGCGACGAGAAGACGCAGGCCTCGCTGCTCCTCGACAAGGTCGTCGCCGAGATGCGCGCGCGCATCACCGCGCGCAAGCAGAAGGAGATCTCGCGCCGCAAGAACGCGCTCGAGACCTCCTCGCTGCCGTCCAAGCTCGCGGACTGCCGCAGCGACGACGTCGAGCGCAGCGAGCTCTTCATCGTCGAGGGCGACTCGGCGCTCGGTACCGCAAAGCTCGCGCGCAGCTCCGACTTCCAGGCGCTGCTGCCCATCCGCGGCAAGATCCTCAACGTCCAGAAGGCCTCGGTCACGGACATGCTCCGCAACGCTGAGTGCGCCGCCATCATCCAGGTCATCGGGGCGGGCTCGGGCCGGTCCTTCGACCTCGAGGGCGCGCGCTACGGCAAGGTCGTCCTCATGACGGACGCCGACGTCGACGGTGCGCACATCCGCACGCTCCTGCTCACGCTCTTCTTCCGGTACATGCGCCCCCTCGTGGACGCGGGCCGGGTCTACGCGGCCGTGCCACCGTTGCACCGCGTCGAGGTCATCGGCGCGGGCTCGCGCAAGAACGAGTACATCTACACGTACTCCGAGGCAGAGCTGCGCGACGTCCTCAAGAAGCTCGACAAGTCGGGCAAGCGCTACAAGGACGACATCCAGCGCTACAAGGGCCTCGGGGAGATGGACGCCGACCAGCTCGCCGAGACCACCATGGACCCGCGCCACCGCACGCTGCGCCGTGTCACCGCCGAGCACGCGGAGTCCGCCGAGCGGGTGTTCGAGCTCCTCATGGGGTCGGACGTCGCCCCGCGCAAGGACTTCATCATCGCGGGCGCCGCGGGCCTGGACCGGGCGCGGATCGACGCGTGACGTTCCGTCTGCTGGGCACCCGGAGCCTGGTCGCGGGCTCGTTCATAGACTTCACGGTGTGAACCCCCAGACTCTTCGTGCCACCCCGGCGCGCTCGCTGACCGCCCTCGCGTCGCTCCTGCTCGCCGTCGGCCTCCTCGCCGGTTGCGGTGCGACCGACGACGCCCCGGCGGACGACACCTCGGCGTCGTCGTCGGTCGCTGCTGACGACGACGCGTCCGACGCCCCCGACGACCCGACCGACGGCGCCGACGACTCCGAGCTCTCCTACGAGGGCGTCGCCGGGAAGACGGCGCTCGAGCTGCTGCTTGCTGCCGACCCGAGCGCGACCCTCCAGGGCGAGGGCGACATGGCGTTCGTGACGGGCATCGGCGGCGTCGCCGCGGACCCGGCCGGCGAGTTCTGGGCGCTGTACGTGAACGGTGAGATGGCCCAGGTCGGCGCCGGGTCGCTCGTGACGGAGACGGGAGACGAGATCACGTGGAAGCTCGAGAAGTTCACCTCCTGACACGCTGGTGGCGCCCCGCGATCGCGGTAGCGGTCGTGACGCTCGCCGTCGTCTTCCGCCTCGTGCGCGAGGAGATCGGCGCCCCGCCGAACCTCGAGCTCGTGACGTCCGCGGCGTTCGCGGCTGCGGTCCTCGTACGCCACCGCCTGGCGTTCCTGGCCCCGCTGCTCGTCGCGGTGGTCTCCGACCTGGTGCTCGGCAACACGTCGATCGCGCTGTTCACGTGGAGCGCCTGGCTCGTGGTCGGGCTCGCGGCACTCCTGACCCGCAACACCTCCGGCTGGGGTCGCGTGGGCGCGGCCGCCGGGCTGGGCGTGGGCGGGTCGCTGTGGTTCTTCCTCTGGACCAACTTCGGCGTCTGGTTCCAGGGGCGCGGCGTCTGGTACCTGGCCGGGGTCGACGGGCTCGTGGCCAGCTACGTCGCCGGCCTGCCGTTCCTGCGCACCATGCTGATCGGGAACCTCGTGCTCCTGCCGGTCGTGGCTGCCGGGACGCTGCTCGTCGAGCGGCTCGAACGGTCGCACGGGCTCGCGGCGGTGCCGCAGGCGGCGTGAGCGCCTGCGTGCGCTCGAGGTAGGACGTCTTGCGCGAGGGAGGACGTGCTGCGTGCTACCTCGCGCAAGACGTCCTCCCTCGGTGCTGTCGTCAGGGGTCGAGGCGCTTGCGCAGGAGGCAGAACTCGTTGCCCTCGGGGTCGGCGAGCACGTGCCACGACGCGTCGCCCGTCTGCCCGACGTCCGCGCGACGCGCGCCCAGGGCCAGCAGGCGTTCGAGCTCGGCGTCCTGGTCCCGGTCGGTCGCGTTGACGTCGATGTGCAGAGGGAGCTTGCCCGTCTTCGGGTCGTTGCTCGGGCTCAGGACGATGGTCGGCTGGAGGCCGCCGAACCCGACGTCGGCCGGGCCGATCTCGATCGCCCCGTCCTCCCGCCCGAGCTCGACGTAGCCGAGGACTCCGCTCCAGAACCGCGCGAGCAGCTCGGGGTCGGCGCAGTCGAGGACGAGCTCACTGATGCGGGATGCCATGCCCCGCAGTCTACGAAGGTGACGGCGGTCACGTCAGGCGAATTCCTGGCTGCACGCTGGTCCGTGCCGCCGCCGGTGACGCGCCGGCAAGACGGTGACGCCGCACCCGTCGCGGGTGACGCAACCCGATGCCGAGGGTGACGGAATCCGGCGGCGAGGGCAACGTCGTCGGACAGCGAGGGCGACGACCACGAGCCCTGCGGTCACCCGAGCTGTTCGGCCAGCGCGACGATGATCCCCTCCGGTCCGCGGAGGTAGCAGAGCCGGTAGGCGTCCTCGTACCTGACGATCTGGCCGACGAGCGTGGCTCCGTGCCCCCGCAGCCGTTCGACCGTGTCGTCGATGTCGTCGACCGCGAACATCACGCGGTGCAGGCCCAAGGTGTTCGACGGTGCACGGCCCAGGCCGACGTCCACGGCCGCAGGGGAGTGGTAGGTGCTGAGCTCGAGTCGGCCAGGACCGTCGGGCACGCGCATCATCGCGATCTCCGACCGCATCTCGTCGAGCCCGACGACGTCCCCCGCCCAGGCGCCTTCGATGGGCGCCCTGCCCTCGAGCTCCAGCCCGAGCTCGACGAAGAATGCCACTGCCGCGTCGAGGTCGTCGACGACGATGCCGACGTTGTCGAGCCTCTGGACGGTCATGAGTGCTCCTGTCTCAGGTGTTCGGCCCGGCCTGCCGGTCGACGCCGCGGTCTGCGGCCGCCATGTCGCCCGTCGAGGGCGTGCCGTCGGCAAGACCGTAACGCAGCAGCACGGTGCCCGCAGGGCTGGCGGCGGGCGGTTGGAGCAGTGTCAGGTTGGTGGGCACGGCACCGCCGTCGAACACCGACTTCCCGACACCGAGGACGATGGGGTGCACCCACAGGTCGAGGCGGTCGAAGAGCTTCTCGCGCAGGAGCGTCTGCACCAGGCCGAGGCTGCCGACGACCTTGACGTGCTCGTGCCGGTCACGGATCTCCCGCACCGCGGCGGCGAGGTCGGGGCCGAGGAGCGAGGACCCGGCCCAGGACAGGTCAGGCTTGCCCCGCGAGGCGACGTACTTGGGGATGCGGTTGAAGAGTGCGGCGAAGTCGCTGTCCTGACCGCCCTCCTGGTGGGGCCAGTAGGCGGCGAAGATGTCGTACGTGCGGCGGCCGAGCAGGAGGGCGTCGGTGCCCTCGTACGCGGCGGCGACCTGCTCCCCGGCCACGTCGTCCAGCAGGGGCGCCTGCCAGCCGCCGAACGGGAACCCGATGGGGTCCTCGTCGGGCCCGCCGGGCGCCTGCCCGACGAGGTCCAGGGTCGTGAACAGCTCGATCTCGATCGATCCCATGATGTGCTCCGGTGGGTCGGCGGCGTGGTCAGGGTGTAGACCGGGCTGTGGGGTGGAAGTCATCGGCGGTGGTCCCGGCAACCGCGCAGGTGCGGTGACTGGCGCACCGTCGTCGCCGCAGAGGTCGAGTGCGGTGCCGGGCGCCCGGGGACGTCAGTCGCCGAACAGGTCGTAGCTGCCGCCGGCCGCGACGGGGACGGTCGCCCTGCGCACGACGACGAGGTGGCGCGGGAGTGGGGCCGGACCGTCACTAGCGGATGAACGCGGTCAACAGGGTGCGCCGCGCGTGGCGGGCCGAGGGTGCCCGCAATAGGCAGGCGTAGTAGCCGGACTCCGAGTACTCCAGCACCCACGCCGCGGGTTGGATAGCGGCCCTCACCGTGATCGCTTCCGACTGCCTTCTGAGGCGCCAACCTCTCCAGCGGCTCGTTCACGTGCCGATGTCGCGCCAGCCCGGGTCTCGAGTTCGGCGATTCGCTTCCTGGCCGCAGTCAGCTTGGCCTTCTCCTCACTGGTCTGGCCCGGCTCGAGATCATTATCGGTACGGTCCTCTCTGCGACAGGCGGAGATCGTGCGCCATGTCCGCGGGCTTGCGGCCCAACTCGAGCCGGTCCAACACCTTGCTGCCTACGGCGCTGCGGTCCCCGGCGCCAGCGCGGCTAAGGGGCAGCCCGACACCAGAGTAGGTCGAGTCAGGCGGGACGAGCAGACAAAAGCCGTGGGCGACGGGTGAAGTTGGCAGAGTGGGGACGGAACGCGGCGTGCCATCCGTCCTTGCCAAGGTTCGACGGCTAACGTTCGAACGTCATCCTGTGCGAGTTGTCGCAGGCCGTGACGTCGTTCGAAGGAGACCAGAACCAGCCATGAGGATGCGTCGGCTTCGCCTCCAGAACTTCCAGTCGTTCGGCCCTGACCCGACAGTCATCGAGCTAAACGACCTCACGTACGTACTCGGCCCGAACGGATCCGGAAAGACCGCAGTCCTACAAGCGCTGTCGCGACTCTTCAGCCCGCTGGCAACTCAGCGCAGAGTCCAGGTCCAAGACTTCCATGTACCCGCCGCCGGAGACTCCGCAAGACTCCACCTCGCCCAGCCGACGCTGTGGCTTGAGGTCGACATCGAGTTTCCGGAGGCCGCAAACGACCAGGGGCACCCGTCGATCCCGCCCTACTTCTCCCATATGGCCATCGAGACCGAGGAGGGCGTTCCGCAAGTCAGAGTCCGCCTCACCGCGGCTCTCGCGCCGGACGGGGAGGTCGACGAGAAGATCGAGTACGTTCTTGAGGTCGATGCAGACGGTGAACCCACATCCCGTGCCGACATGTCGCGCCACGACCGTGCCCATATCGAGGTGCATTACCTCCCTGCGCGTCGGGACCCGGCTGACCACATCTCCTTCACGACTGCATCGCTCATCGGTCGGGTCCTGCGGGCTGCTGACTGGAGCTCGGAGCGAGGTTCGTTGAGCGACATCATGTCGAGCGTGACTGACGTGCTCGCTGGCAACGTTGCCGTCGCCACGATCGGGACTCAACTGGCGAAGGAGTGGTCGGGCCTACATGCGGGGACGTTCTTCCAGGACCCATCCATTGCATTCGGCCACGGTGACCTGGAGGGCGTACTCCGCCGGTTGACTGTCACATTCGCACCCTCGCACGGTGACGTATCACTGCCGTTCGACCGGCTTAGCGACGGACAGAAGTCTCTGCTGTACATCTCGATGGTGCTGGCCTGGCACAGGTTGGCTCAGAGCGTGCTCGCCGGTGATGAACCAGCTCTCGACCCGGACCGACTTCGGCCGCCGGTCCATACTGTCCTCGCGTTGGAGGAGCCAGAGAACAGCCTCGCACCACAGTACCTCGGCCGCATTATCCGCCAGTTGCGCGAAGCCAGCCAGCAGGGCGACGTTCAAGCCCTGATCGCCACGCACGCGCCAACGCTGCTGCGCCGAGTGCATCCCGAGTCGATCTGCTTCGTTCGGCTCAACGGCAGGCGCGAAACCACGGTTCACCGCATTTTCCTCCCTGAAAACGACCAACTGGCCGCCAAGTACGTTCAGGAGGCGGTCCAGGCCTACCCCGAACTCTACTTCTCGCGCCTGGTGGTCCTAGGCGAGGGGGCCAGCGAACAGGTAGTCCTGTCGCGCATACTGGCGGCGGCGGGGGTTGCCGAGGATGATGCCTCGGTCTCGGTCGTGCCGTTGGGTGGGCGGCACGTCAACCACTTCTGGCGGCTACTCAACGAACTCAAGATTCCTTACGTAACGCTGCTCGACTTGGACTCCGGACGCCACCAGGCTGGCTGGGGACGGGTTCGCAACGGGTTGAACAAGGTCAACGATGTCAGGACCCCGCCTCCGTTTACGGCTGCATACTTCCCTAACCTCCCGAACTGGAGCGACGACCACAGTTTCCCGCAGTTCGATGAGCCCGGGTACCCGCCTGGTAGCGGCCCGCTCGCCGCTCTCGAGGACCAGGACGTCTTCTTCTCGGAGCCCATCGACCTGGATCTGATGATGCTCGCTGCCTATCCGGCGGCGTACGAGACGAACCCGACCCGGCCGGATGAAGCGGCGATTATAGCGGTGCTCGGCAAGGGGCACGTAAACGAGCACCATCTCGGAAGTGACGTCTTGTACCTGTTCGACGATTACCACGCCAAGTTCGACCTCAAGAGCAAACTCGCCACCCATCTTGAGGCGCTCTCCAAATTGACTGACGACGATCTGCTCGAAGGGCTTCCCGCTGTACTCAGCCGACTTGTCGAGCGCGTCAAGGTAATGCTCGCGGAGCTGCCCGAGTGATCCCGAAGTGGGAGTGGCAACCAGTTGACGACCTGCGTCTTGAGCCGAACGCTCTCAGTGCTGCGACGGCAACCAGCAGGAACGTGGTGGTCGCCGCGGGCCCGGGCGCGGGCAAGACTGAGCTGCTGGCCCAGCGGGCCGACTTCCTCCTACGAACTGGCGCGACGGCCTACCCACAGAGGATCCTTGCCATCTCGTTTAAGGTGGACGCGGCACGGAACCTGCGGGACCGTGTCCGCATCCGCTCAGGAAGCCAGTACGCCGCGCGGTTCGACAGTTTCACCTTCCACGCTTTTGCCAAGCGACTGATCGACAACTATCGACCCGCCCTCACCGGACAGAACGCGCTAGGACCTGCCTACCGGATCGACGCTACGGACCGGATCCGCGGTGAGCAGATCACTTTCGACGATCTCGTTCCGTTCGCGCTGGAGATCCTTGAGGCGAACCCGTACGCGCGAGGCGCCCTTCGCCAGACTTATAGCCACGTGTTCCTCGACGAGTTTCAGGACGCCACCAGAAGTCAGTACGAACTGCTGAGAGCCGCGTTCCTAGACACGAGCACAATCCTAACGGCAGTCGGCGATGTCAAACAACGAATAATGGCCTGGGCGGGCGCGCTCGACGCGATTCTGGAAACATTCGCCAACGACTTCCAGGCGGAATCGCTTCCCCTTTACCAGAACTTTAGGTCGGCGCCCCGACTCCGCAGAATGCAGAACCGGATGATCGAGGACATCGACCCGGCCGCTGCCAGCCCCTCCGATGACCTCCTGGGCGACGAGGGCATGATCCGCGTACTTGATTTTGACAGTCAAGTTGACGAGGCAGCTGCGATCGTCGACGTCATCGACCGCTGGCTTGATCGGGGTGTCCCGCCGAGCGAGATCGCGATTTTGATCCGTAACCAGCCCAAGCAGGTTGGAGAGGCGCTCGCCGAGCGGCTACGCGATCGCGGAACTCCGTACCGAAATGAGCAGGAGAGCCAGGACCTGGCCGCCGAGCCCATCGCTAATCTGATCTTTAACTTCGTCTGGGTCGTTGCAGGGGATCGCCGTCCCGCGGCGTATGCAGAACTGATGCGTGTTGCGTCGCGAGGAAGCGCCACCGAGGAGGTGGCGTCCCAGTTTGACAGTCAGTTGAAGCGTCTTCTTCGTACTACGCGGGCGGCGGTTCGAACCTCGCCGCAAATCCGATCCGACATCGGATCATGGCGGGCATTGATCGGAACATTCTTGGACCTTGTGTCGCGTCCCGTGCTAAGTGCGTTGTCGCCTGCGTACCAACAGGGTGGGCGTATCGATGTCGTCATAAATGCGGCGGTTGATGCGTTCGGCTTGGAGCTCGCGGTCGACGGTGAACCCATCGAAGCGCTCAGGCGCCTGTCGGAGCGAGATGCAGTCAAGATCCTGACGATCCATAAATGCAAGGGCTTGGAGTTCGAGAAGGTCGTCGTGATAGGCGTCGAGGAAGAGATGTTCTGGGGCGATGCGGCGAGGGAAGAGTTCTTTGTGGCGATCTCCCGTGCAAAGCAGGAACTCGTACTCACCTATGTCAACGTGCGAGCCCGTCCGATCCAGCCCGTAAAGTTCTGGAACGTGGACCGTAAGCCTCACGCCGAACTCCTTGCCTACGCCAAAGAAGCCTGATCCGCCCCTCGGGTGGCGGGTGGTGCAACATTAGTGTCGAACTCACAAGTCCGTCCATGCAAACTCTGGGATTGCTGCATGTCTAGGTGACTCCGGGTCGTTGCGGGCTCTGCGGGCGCGTGGGGTGGCGAGGTGCATGGTAGCTGCGACCTTGATTCAAAATTGGCGAATCTCGTTGTGTTCCGGTCCGCCGTGCGATTGGCCAGGTCGGTTTGCAGTCCGCGTTCACAATGTGGCGCGGCCGTGCCCTTTGCTGCAGTTCAGGGCCGCCCAAATTCTTTCGTTTCCCGCCAAGTCTTCCTGCCCCGCGGGCTATCACGACTTTGCTGCGTTTTGGTTATGGTGAACGGCGACCGGCGAGGCCACGTTACGTGAACGAACGAACATCCTCGCACGGTATGACCCGCATGAACGGCGCTGAGCAGGCCAGACGAGCCTCAGCCGGACCTCACACCGAGAAGTACTTCGCCTCAGCGTGGTGGAACACGAACGCGTCCGTCGACTGCTCCGGGTGCAGCTGCAGCTCGTCGGACAGCACCACACCCGCCCGCTCGGGCTTCAGCAGCTCGACGACCTTGCGGCGGTCCTCCATGTCGGGGCACGCCGGGTACCCCAACGAGAACCTCGCCCCGCGGTACTTCAGGTCGAACATCCCTTGGACGTCGTCGGGCTCCTCGCCCGCGAACCCCAGCTCGGAGCGCACGCGGGAGTGCCACATCTCGGCGAGCGCCTCGGTGAGCTGCACGGACAGGCCGTGCAGCTCCATGTACTCGCGGTACTTGTTGGCCGAGAACAGCTTGGCCGTGTGCACGTCGACGGTGTCGCCCATGGTCACGAGCTGGACGGGCAGGACGTCGTAGCGCCCGGTCTCCTCGACCCACGAGCGCGGCTTGACGAAGTCCGCGAGGCACAGGTGACGGTCGCGTCGTTGCCGGGGGAACGTGAAGCGCAACCGCTCGGTCCCCACCGGACCGCCCGAGCCGCCGTCGGGCCCGTCGTGGTGCCCGACGACCACGTCGTTGCCCTCCGACCAGACCGGGAAGTACCCGTAGATCACGGACGGGTCGACGATCCCGTCGGTGCGGATCTGCTCGAGCCACGCGTTGAGGCGCGGGCGCCCCTCGGTCTCGACGAGCTCCTCGTACGACGCCCCGGCCGCGCCTTCCGCACCGGACGAGCGCCCCGGCTTGAGACCCCACTGCCCCATGAACGTCGCGCGCTCGTCGAGGAACGCCGCGTAGTCGGCGAGCTGGATGCCCTTGACGATGCGCGTCCCCCAGAAGGGCGGGTCGGGGACCAGGTTGTCGGCCGCGACGTCGGAGCGGGCGGGCAGGTCCTCCTCGGGCGTCTGCGTCACGGTCACGGTCGCGTGCCGGCGCTTCTTGAGGGGAGGCAGCCCGACGGCGTCGCGCGCCTCTCCCCGCGCCACGCGGACGAGCGGTTCCATGAGTCGCAGGCCTTCGAACGCGTCACGCGCGTAGCGGACCTCGCCCTGGTAGACCTCGGCGAGGTCGTCCTCGACGTACGTGCGCGTCAGGGCCGCGCCGCCCAGCAGGACGGGCCAGCGCTGCGCGTACCCGCGGGCGTTGAGCTCCTCGAGGTTCTCCTTCATGACGACGGTCGACTTCACGAGCAGCCCGCTCATGCCGATCACGTCGGCGTCGTGGGCCTCGGCGGCCTCGATCATCGCGGCGACGGGCTGCTTGATGCCGATGTTGACCACGGTGTAGCCGTTGTTGGTCAGGATGATGTCGACGAGGTTCTTGCCGATGTCGTGCACGTCGCCGCGCACGGTGCCGATCACGATGGTGCCCTTGGACCGGCCGTTCGCGTCCTCGGACTTCTCCATGTGCGGTTCGAGGTAGGCCACGGCGGTCTTCATGGCCTCGGCCGACTGCAGCACGAACGGGAGCTGCATCTCGCCCTTGCCGAACAGCTCGCCCACGACCTTCATGCCTTCGAGCAGGTGGTCGTTGACGATGTCGAGGGCCTTCCAGCCCTCGTCGAGCGCGGCCTGGAGGTCGGTGTCGAGCCCCTTGAGCTCGCCGTCGACGATGCGTCGCTCGAGGCGCTCGCCCAGGGGCAGGGCCGCCATCTCGGCTGCGCGGGCATCCTTGAGCGACGCCGAGTCGACGCCCGCGAACAGGTCGAGCAGGCGGGCCAGGGGGTCGACCGTCATGTTCCCCTCGGCGTCGAACTCGCGGCGGTCCCACACGAGGTCGAGCGCGGCCTGGCGCTGCTCGTCGGGGATCTTCGCGAGCGGCAGGATCTTGGCCGCGTGCACGATCGCGGAGTCGAGCCCGGCCTCCACGGCCTCGTGCAGGAACACCGAGTTGAGGACGACGCGCGCGGCGGGGTTGAGCCCGAACGACACGTTGGAGACGCCGAGCGTGGTGTGCACGCCCGGGTAGGCGGCCTTGAGCGCGCGGATCGCCTCGATGGTCTCGATCGCGTCGCGTCGCGTCTCCTCCTGCCCGGTCGCGATGGGGAAGGTCAGGGTGTCGACGACGATGTCCTCGATGCGCATGCCCCAGGTGCCCACGAGGTCGTCGATGAGACGCGAGGCGATCGCGACCTTGGCCTCGGCCGTGCGGGCCTGGCCGTCCTCGTCGATCGTCAGCGCGATGACCGCGGCGCCGTGCTCCTTGACGAGCGGCATGATCCGCGCGTAGCGCGACGTCGGACCGTCGCCGTCCTCGAAGTTCACCGAGTTCACGACGGCGCGCCCGCCGATGAGCTCGAGCCCCGCCTGGATCACGGGCGGCTCGGTCGAGTCGATCACGAGCGGCAGCGTCGAGGCGCTCGCGAGCCGCGAGACGACCGCGCGGGCGTCCGCGACGCCGTCGCGCCCCACGTAGTCGATGCACACGTCCAGCAGGTGGGCGCCGTCGCGCGTCTGGGCGCGCGCGATCGCGACGCACTCGTCCCAGTTCTCGGCCAGCATGGCCTCGCGGAACGCCTTGGACCCGTTGGCGTTGGTCCGCTCGCCGATCGCGAGGAACGAGGCGTCCTGGTCGAAGTCGACGTGCGAGTACAGGCTCGCGACGCCGACCTCGCGCGCGGGGCTGCGCGGGGTGACGGGCCGGGCGCGGACGGCCTCGACGACCTGGCGCAGGTGCTCGGGCGTGGTGCCGCAGCACCCGCCCACGAGGCCCAGTCCGAACTCGGTGACGAACTGGGCGTGCGCCGCGGCGAGCTCGCTCGGCGTGAGCGGGTAGGAGGCACCGTTCTTGCCCAGCACGGGCAGGCCCGCGTTGGGCATGCACGTCACGGGGATCTCGGCGTGCTTGGACAGGTGGCGCAGGTGCTCGCTCATCTCGGCGGGTCCCGTGGCGCAGTTGAGGCCGATCGCGTCCACGCCGAGCGACTGGAGCGTCGTGAGGGCCGCGCCGATCTCCGAGCCCATGAGCATGGTGCCCGTGGTCTCGACCGTCACCTGCACGATGACGGGCACCGAGCGCCCGACGTCGCGCATCGCGGCGCGCGAGCCGTTGACGGCGGCCTTGGCCTGGAGCAGGTCCTGGCTGGTCTCGACCAGGATCGCGTCGACGCCGCCGTCGAGCAGTCCCGCGGCTTGCTCGGCGAACGTGTCGCGCAGGTTGGCGTACGTGGTGTGCCCGAGGCTCGGCAGCTTGGTCCCGGGTCCCATGGAGCCCAGGACCCAGCGGGGCTGCTCGGGGGTCGACCACGCGTCGGCGCGCTCGCGGGCGATGCGTGCGCCCGCGGCGGCGAGCTCGCGGATGCGGTCCTCGATGTCGTAGTCCGACAGGTTGGACCAGTTGGCGCCGAACGTGTTGGTCTCGACGCAGTCGACGCCGACCGCGAGGTAGGCGTCGTGCACGGCCGCGATGATGTCGGGGCGCGAGACGTTGAGGATCTCGTTGCAGCCCTCGAGCTGCTGGTAGTCCTCGAGGCTCGGGTCCTGCTCCTGGATCATGGTCCCCATGGCGCCGTCGGCCACGACCACGCGGGTGCGCAGGGCGTCGGCGAAGGCGGCGGATCGGGCGTCGGCGGCGTCGTGGGACATGGACGGAACTGTAGCGCCGGGGGAGCGCGTGCCGCCGGGGCGTCCGGCAAAACAGGGTGCCGCGTCCGGCGCGCGCCCCTAGCGTGGTGCCCATGAGCTCAGCACCCTCCGCCCGTCAGCCCCTCGCCCCGATCGCGGAGCGCGTCGCCGCGCCCGACGTCGTGCCCGTCCCGCACGTCGAGGGGCTCACGTGGCGGCCGCTGACCGTCGAGGACACGCCTGCGCTCTTCGGCCTGATCGCGGCCGTCGAGGAGCACGACCAGCACCCGTACCGCACCGCGCTCGAGGAGACCGAGGAGATCTTCGAGGGCGACTGGCGCGACCTGCCCCGCGACACCCTCGTCGGGCTCGACGCGGACGGTGAGCCGCGCGCCTACGCGTCGGTCGACACCCGCCCCGGCGACACGACGGTCGTGCGGGCGTTCGTCCAGGGCGCCGTCCACCCGCAGTGGCGAGGCCGGGGCGTCGGTCGCCAGGTCATCGCCTGGTCGACGGCGCGCGCTCGTCAGCTTCTCGCGGCCTCGGGCAAGGAGCTGCCCGCGCGCATCGCGGGCTACGCCCAGGACGACGACGAGCTCGAGTGCCGCCTCTTCGAGGCCGCGGGCTTCACCGCGAACCGCTTCTACTCGAACCTGCGGCGCGACCTGTCGCTCCCGGTACCGGAGGTCACGCTGGGCGAGGGGCTGCGCCTCGTGCCGTGGTCGCCCGAGCTCGACGAGGCCACGCGGCTCGCGCACAACGACGCGTTCCGCGACCACTGGGGCAGCGAGCCCGCGACGCCCGAGTCCTGGGTGCACGGACGCAGCATGTTCGCCCCCGGGTGGAGCGTCCTCGTCGTGGACGACTCGCCCGCCGTCGGGGACGACTCGCCCGCATCGGTGGACGGCTCGCCCGGCGAGGGCAGCCTGCCCGACGACGTCGCTCCCGCAGGGAGCACGGGCGGGGGTCCGGTCGTGGCCGGGTACCTGCTGTCGGGACGCTACGAGCACGACTGGCCCGTGCAGGGCTACTCGAGCGGCTACACCGAGACCTTGGGCGTGCGCCGGGCCTACCGCGGACGCAAGATCGCGGTCGCGCTGCTCAGCGCGGGCATGGCGGCGTACCGGGCGAGCGGCATCGACTACGCCGAGCTCGACGTCGACACCGAGAACCCCTCGGGTGCGCACGGGCTCTACGCGAGCCTCGGCTACGAGAAGAAGGACGGCTCACGGATGTACTCGATCGAGCTCTGAGGCTCTACCGTGTTCCCAGCCCGGCGTGGCAACGGTGCCACGCTGCTGGGACACCCGCGACCCGGGTGCCCCTCGCCTCGAAAGGGAACACCGTGGTTGCCTCGATCTCGCGCGTCTCGCACGCCCCCGTCCCGTCCACCCTCCTGAGGCGGCGCCCCGCGGCGCTCGCGGCCGGGGCGTTCCTGCTGCTCTCGGCGGTGCACCTCGGGGCGCACCTGGCCGGGGCCGAGCGGCTCGCCGAGGTCACGCAGTGGTTCGTCATGCCGCTGCTCGCGCTGGTCGTGTGGGCGGCGACGGCCGGTGGCCGACGGTCCCGCCTCGTGCGCTGGACGATCGTCGCGCTGGGCTTCTCGTGGCTCGGCGACAGCGCGCCGGACCTGTCGAGCGGGGACGTCTCCTTCCTGACCATGGTCGGGTTCTTCCTGCTCGCCCAGCTCGCGTACGCGGTCGCGTTCTGGCCGCGCCGCGGGGCGAGCCTGCTGCGCCGTCCGCTCCTGCTCGTGCCCTACGGGATCGCGCTCGGGGCCCTGGTCGCGGTGTGCGCCCCGCACGCGGGCGCGCTGCTCGTCCCGGTCATGGTCTACGGCGTGTGCCTGACCGTGATGGCGGTGCTGTCGACCGGCGTGGACCGGGTCGCGGGCGTCGGGGGCGCGATCTTCCTCGTCTCGGACGCGCTCATCGCGCTCGGGGCCTTCGTGCCGGGCTTCGAGGTCCCGGGGCCGTTCTCGTCCGGGTTCTGGGTCATGCTCACCTACCTCGCGGGGCAGGCGCTGCTCGTCGTCGGGATCCTGCGCCGGGACGCACAGGACGGGTCCGCAGCGGGCGTCTCCGGCGGGTCGTCGTCCGTCGCCGGCGGGGCGTCGGGCGCGCGGTCGGCCTGAGCGGGCGGTTGCGCAGAGCCCGCAGGAACGCGAACGACCGTGGGGTCGACCGGAGGACCCGGTCGACCCCACGGTCGTCCACCCAGGGACGGGAGGCTCAGCCGACGCCGATCGCCGTGATCGGCACGTCGAGCGGCGCGCCCGAGCCGTCGCGGCGCTGGTCGACGGGTGGCAGCTCGACGGGCTGACCGGCGGAACCGACGGCCCGGCCGGGGCCGCGCCCGACCCACGCGAGGATGAGCGTGTCCTCGCCCTTGAGGAACCGCTGGGCACGCACGCCGCCCGTCGCGCGCCCCTTGCCGGGGTAGAGCTCGTACGGCGTGACCTTGCCCGAGCCGGCCTGCGTGCCCGGTAGCGCGTCGGAGGCCCCGGCGACGGTCACGACCGTCATGAGGTCGCGGCTCGCGGCGTCGATCACGCCGAAGAACGTGACCTGCTGGCCCGGGGCCAGCTTGATGCCCGCCATGCCGGCTGCGCTGCGTCCCTGAGGGCGCACGGCCGACGCGTCGAAGTGCAGCAGGCTCGCGTCGGAGCTCACGAACACGAGCTCGTCCGCGTCCGTCACGGGGGCCGCGCCGACCACGGCGTCGCCCTCCTTGAGGGAGATGACCTCCCAGGAGTCCCGGTTGGTCGGCATGTCGCCCGCGATGACGCGCTTGACGACGCCGCCCGCGGTGCCGAGCGCGAGCGTGGGCGCGTCGGGGTCGAGGGAGACGATCGTGAGCGGCTTCTCGCCGGCCTCGAGGCTCACGATCTCGCTCAGGGGCACGCCGCCGGACAGGCTCGGGGCGCCGTCGGTCGGGGGGAGGGCGGGCAGGTCGAGCACCGAGAGCCGTACGACGCGGCCCTTGCTCGTCACGAGCCCCACGTCGCTGCGCACGCTGGCCAGCACGGCGCAGTTCAGGGCGTCGTGCGAGTGGCGGCGCCCGCCCGTGCCCGGCTCCGTCGCGTCGCCCGTGCGTGCCAGGAGCCCCGTCGCGGACATCAGCGCCCAGCACGGGGTGTCCTCGACCTCGAGCGGGACGGCCGAGATGGTCCCCAGGACGCCCTGCGCGGACGTGGGGGACGCTCCCGCGGACTCGAGCAGGATGGTGCGTCGCGGGGTCCCGTAGACCTTCGCGACCTCCTTCATCTCGGCCGAGACGACCGCGCGGAGCTTGGCGTCGTCGCCCAGGATCTCTTCGAGCTGGGCGATCTCCAGGCGCAGCGCCTCCTGCTCCTTCTCGAGCTCGAGGCGCGAGAACTTGGTCAGGCGCCGCAGCCGCAGCTCGAGGATGTACTCGGCCTGCGGGTCGGACAGGTCGAAGACCTCGCGCAGGCGGGTGCGCGCCGTCTCGGCGTCGTCGCTCGACCGGATCACCTGGATGACCTCGTCGATGTCGACGATCGCGAGCAGCAGACCCTCGACCAGGTGCAGGCGTTCCTTGCGCTTGGCGAGGCGGTAGGAGCTGCGACGACGGACGACGTCGATGCGGTGGTCGACCCAGACCTGGAGGAGCTCGCGCAGACCGAGCGTGCGGGGCTGGCCGTCGACGAGCGCGACGTTGTTGATGCCGAACGAGTCCTCGAGCGGCGTGACCTTGTACAGCTGCTCGAGCACGGCCTCGGGGTTGAAGCCCGTCTTGATCTCGACGACGAGGCGCAGCCCGTGCGCGCGGTCGGTCAGGTCGGTCGCGTTGGTGATGCCGACGAGCTTCTTCGACTTCACGCCCTCGGCGATCTTCTCGATGACCTTCTCCGGCCCGACGAGGTAGGGGAGCTCGGTGAAGACGATGCCCTTGCGCTTGGCCGTGATGTTCTCGATGCGTGCGGTGGCCCGGGTGCGGAACGAGCCGCGGCCCGTGCGGTAGGCGTCGCGGATGCCGTCGAGGCCCACGATCTTGCCGCCGCCCGGCAGGTCCGGCCCGGGGATGAAGCGCATGAGCGCCTCGAGGTCTGCGGTGGGGTGCTTGATGAGGTGCTGCGCCGCAGCCACGACCTCGACCAGGTTGTGCGGCGCCATGTTGGTCGCCATGCCGACCGCGATGCCCGCTGCGCCGTTGACGAGCAGGTTGGGGATCGCGGAGGGCAGGACCTCGGGCTGGGTCAGCTTGTTGTCGTAGTTCGGGATGAAGTCGACGACGTCCTCGTCGAGCCCGACCGTCATGGCCATGGCGGCGCTCGCGAGCCGCGCCTCGGTGTAGCGCGGCGCGGCCGGCCCGTCGTCGAGCGACCCGAAGTTGCCGTGCCCGTCGACGAGCGGCAGGCGCAGCGAGAACGGCTGGGCCAGGCGCACCAGGGCGTCGTAGATCGCGGTGTCGCCGTGGGGGTGGAGCTTGCCCATGACCTCGCCGACGACGCGCGCGGACTTCACGTGCCCGCGGTCCGGGCGCAGGCCCATGTCGGACATCTGGAACAGGATGCGGCGCTGGACGGGCTTGAGCCCGTCGCGCGCGTCCGGCAGGGCGCGGGCGTAGATGACCGAGTACGCGTACTCGAGGAAGGACCCCTCCATCTCCGTCGTGACGTCGATGTCGATGATCTTCTCGTGGACCTCGCTCGGGTCGAGCGGGGCTTTCGAGGCGGACGGTCTGCGCGCCATGGGTCGTCGGGCTCCTGCGGGTCGATGGGTCGGGTGCTTCGGTGCGGTCGGCAGTGCGGTCGGCGGGCCGGACGGCCGGGCACGAGTGCTCGTCGGCGAACGGTAGCGCGGCCCACCGACATCCGGGCCCTCATTCTCCCGCGCGCCGGGCGCGCCGCTGACCAGGGTCGCTCCGACCAGTAGCCTAGGGCGGGTGAACGGACACGACGTCCCGGCCCACCCTGACCCGGCGCCGCACCCGGACCAGTATCCGGTCGAGTGGGAGGCCGACGTCGTGCTGCGCGACGGTACGACGACGCACGTCCGCCCCATCCGGCCCTCCGACGCCCCGGCGCTCCAGCGCTTCCACATGGGCCAGAGCGAGCGCTCGACCTACCTGCGCTTCTTCGCGAACATCGAGCGGCTCTCGGACCGGGACCTCGAACGCTTCACGGTCGTCGACCACTCCGAGCGCGTGGCGCTGGTGGCCGTCAAGCGTGTCGGCCAGGACCTGCGCGAGGACATCATCGGCGTCGCGCGCTTCGACAAGGTCACCCCCCACGAGGCCGAGGTCGCCTTCAACATCGCCGACGCCGAGCAGGGCCGCGGGCTGGGGTCGGTGCTCCTGGAGCACCTGGCTGCCGCGGCCCGCGAGCGAGGGGTGCGCAGGTTCACCGCCGAGGTGCTGCCGCAGAACGGCAAGATGCTCGCGGTCTTCCAGGAGGCCGGCTATGTCGTGAGCCAGCACGTCGACGACGGGATCGTGGCGGTGAGCGTCGACCTCGACCCGACGGACCGCTCGCGCGAGGTCATGGCGGACCGCGAGCACCGTGCCGAGGCCCGGTCCATGCACGGCCTGCTCACGGCCCGCCGGGTCCTGCTCGTGGGTCCCGGCCCGACGGCGCCGCCCGGCACCGCGGACCGGCTCCTGGCCGAGCGCGTGCTCGCGAACGCGCTCCGCGACCCGGGCGACGGGACGTTCGAGGTGGTCGGCATCGCCGCGCCCCGCGGCCCCGAGCCCCCACTCCTGCCCGGTGGCGAGCACCGCGAGGAGCGTCACGGCGGAGGGGACCCGAGCCCGGTCGACGACGGCCGGGACGACCAGCACGGTCATGGCTCCGCGCACGGGCACCTGCACGACGCCGCCGTGGCCGCCGAGCTCGTCGAGGAGCTGGTCGAGGAGCTCGACCACGAGGCCGCCGCGCCCTCGGTTCGCTTCAGGGACCGCATCGCGGACGTCACCGGGCCCGTCGACCTCGCGCTCCTGGCGCTGCCTCCCCGCGAGGCGATCGCCGCGACGGCCGAGCTCGAACGCCTCGGGGTGCGCGCCGTCGTCGTGCTCTCCGCGGGGTTCGCCGAGACCGGTCCCGACGGGCTCGCGCTCCAGCGCGACCTCCTGCGCACCGCGCACACCGCGGGCATGCGCGTGGTCGGCCCTGCGACGTACGGGCTCCTGACGACCCACGCCGGGCACCGGCTCAACGCGAGCCTCGCGGAGGAGGTGCCCCCCGCGGGCAGCATCGGGATCTTCTGCCAGTCCGCGCCCACGGCCGTGACGCTGCTGGCGACGGCCTTGCGCCGCGGCATCGGCATCTCGTCGTTCGTGTCCGCCGGGCACCGCGCCGACGTCTCGGGCAACGACCTCATGCAGTTCTGGCAGGACGACCCCGAGACCTCGGTCGTGTGCCTGTACCTCGAGTCGATCGGGAACCCCCGCAAGTTCTCGCGCATCGCGCGCCGCCTGGCCTCGGTCAAGCCCGTCGTGGTCGTGACCGCCGGACGCTCGGGGCAGGTCGTGCCGCCCGGGCACGCCGTGCGTTCCACCCGTGCCCCGCGGCGCACCCTCGACGAGATGCTGCGCCAGTCCGGCGTGATCCACGCCGAGAACACCCACCACCTCGTCGACATCGCCCAGCTCCTCGCGAACCAGCCGCTGCCGACCGGGCGGCGCATCGGGATCCTCGCGTCCTCGGCAGCGCTGACGGCGCTCGTCGCCGAGGCCGTGGTCTCGGCCGGGCTCGTGGTCTCCGACCGCTCGACCTTCCTGCCCGAGGACGCCGACGACGAGCAGATCGAGTGCGCGGTCGCTGCGCTCTACGCCCCCGACGCGTGCGACGTCGTCGTCGCGGTGCACGTCCCCACCGTCCGACCCCGCGTCGGCACGGTCTCGCGGGCCGTCGCCCGGGCCGCCGCGGCGAGCGGGCGCACCACGGTCGCGAGCGTCCTGGGGCTGCACGGGCTGGCGACCGAGCTCAGCGCGCAGAACCCGGCCGACCCCGACGGGCCACGCCTGCACGTGCCCGCCTACTCGACCCCGGAGGACGCGGTCGCGGCGGTCGGCGCGGTCGTGGGGTACGCGCGCTGGCGCGACGCCGACCACGGCACGGTCGAACGCCCGGCGGGGGTCGACTCGGACCGTGCGCGGGCGATCGTGGAGGGCGCGCTCGCGGGGGACTCCGTGGTCGACCTCGACGCGGACACGGCGTCCGCGCTCCTCGCGGCCTACGGCATCGAGCTGTGGCCCTCGCGCCGTGTCCGGACGGCCGACGAGGCCGTGGCGGCGGCGCACGAGATCGGCTGGCCGGTCGCCCTCAAGAGCACCGCCGAGTCGCTCCGCCACCGTGCGGACCTCGGGGGAGTGCGCCTCGACATCGGTGACGAGGACGAGCTGCGCGACGACGTCGGGCAGATGCGGGCCTCGCTCGCGGCCGTGCTGCCCGCGGGGAACCCCGGGCGGACCGCACCGGGGGAGGACCGCGACCCGGACGCCGATCCCGCGGCCGACCGGCCGACGGGCCCCGCGCCGTTCGAGGTCCAGCGCATGGCCGGCGCGGGTGTGGCGTGCGTCCTGCGCTCGACCGAGGACCAGCTCTTCGGGCCGGTCGTCTCGTTCGGTCTCGCGGGCGACGCGGTCGACCTCCTGGGCGACGTGAGCTACGGGGTACCCCCGCTCACCGACGTGGACGTCGCCACGATGGTGCGCTCGATCCGCGCTGCGCCGCGCCTGTTCGGCTACATGGGGGCGCCCGTGGCGGACACCGCGGCGATCGAGGACCTGCTCGCGCGCATGTCGCTCATGGCGGACGAGCTGCCCGAGCTGCGCAGCGTCGAGCTGTACCCGGTCGTGGTCGCCGAGCACGGCGCCGCGGTCCTCAGCGCGCGTGTCCAGGTGGCCGGCGCGCAGCGCGCCGACGCCCTGCGGCGTGCGCTCCCGGGCTGAGCCGTCCACAGGTGCGCGGGCGGGCTGGCCCCGCCGCGCCGCACGGTGGGAGAATGCGCGGGTGCCATCTGCTGAATCCCCCTCCCGGACCGACCTGACCTCCCAGCTGCGCCGCGCGGGCTACTACCCGGAGCTCGTGCAGGACGTGCTCGACGTCGCGATCGCCGGTGAGGACCTCGTGTCCCACCTCGTCTACGTCGAGACGACGTTCGACGTCGAGGTCCGTCGCCACCTCACGGTCCTGGTCCTCACGCCGACCCGCCTGATCACCGCGCACGTCGACGACCACCCCGCGGACAGCGAGAACCCGTCCGCGTCGGCCGCGGCGACCACCGAGTCGGTGCCGATCACCGAGCTGCGCTCGGTCTCGCTCTCGCACGTGGTCGTGGACCCGGAGAAGCACCGCAGCGGCACGCCGCCCATCGAGGTGACCCTCGCGATCGGCTGGGGGGCCGTGTCTCGGGTGGACCTGGAGCCGGCCCAGTGCCCGGACCCGGGATGCGAGGCGGACCACGGTCTGACGGGGCAGATCACGCCCGACGACATCGTGGTGCGCGTGAGCGCCGAGGCAGAGGGCCGTGACGCGGTGCGCAACGCCCTCGCGTTCGCCAGGGCACTGTCGGCCGCGACGGCCCACGGCGTGGGCCGGGCGAGCCGGTGACGGTCCTGCCCGAGGTCCTCCCGGACGGGCTGCTCGCGCCGCGCTACGACGGGCTCGCCCTGAGCTCGGTGCTGCCCGGCGCCGCCGGTGCCCTCGGCGTGGACCTCACGACCTCGACCGGCACGCGTTCCCTCCAGGCCCGCGCGGACCTCGGCCTGCCCGCCGCCGACCGCGTGTGCGTCGTGCTGGTCGACGGCCTGGGCCACGAGAACCTCACCGAGCGCGCCGGCCACGCGCCGTTCCTGCGGTCGCTGCTGGGCTCCTCCCGAGTCCTCACGTCGAGCTTCCCCAGCACGACGGCCGCGGCGATCGGCACGTTCGGGACGGGAACCTCTCCCGGTCGCACCGGGATGCTGGGCTACACCCAGCGTGACTCGGTCTCCGGCCGCCTCGCGAACATGGTCTCGTGGGAGGGCGCCGCGGACCCGCGGACCCTGCAGCAGGAGCCGCCCGTGCTCGAGCGCCTCGCCGAGTCCGGGCTCGAGGTCTCGTCGGTGGGCCCCGCCCGGTTCGCGGGCTCGGGCATGACCGTGGCCGCGCTGCGCGGCGCACGCTATCTCGCGGCCGAGTCCATCGCGGACCGCGTCGACACCGTGGCGTTCGAGCTCACGGCCCCCGGGATCGTCTACCTCTACTGGGGCGACGTCGACAAGGCCGGTCACCACCACGGCTGGCGCTCGCGGCAGTGGGGCGACGCGCTGTCGGACCTCGACCGCGAGCTCGGACGCCTCGCCCGGTCCCTGCCGCACTGCACCCTGCTGATCGTGACGGCCGACCACGGCATGGTCGACGTCGACCGCTCGAAGCGCTGGGACGTCGCGAAGACCCCGGAGCTGGGGCGCGGCGTCGAGCTCGTGGGCGGCGAGCCCCGTGCGGTGCACGTCTACGCCCGCGCGGACCAGGCCGCCGCGGTCGCGGCGCGCTGGTCGTCGGTCCTGGGCGACCAGGCGATCGTGGCGCTGCGCGAGGACGCGATCGCCGCGGGCTGGTTCGGGCCCGTCGCGGACCACGTGCTCCCCGCGATCGGGGACGTGGTCGTCGCGATGCGTGGCCGTGCCACGGTCGTCGACTCGCGCACCCAGACGGCGGCGTCCCTCCAGCTCGTCGGCGTCCACGGGTCGCTGACCCGCACCGAGATGCAGGTCCCCCTGCTCGCCACGACCACCTGACCGGGACTCCCGTCCCGCCCGGCCCGCGCCCCGCGCCCGGGCGCCCTCCGGGGACCTTCCCCGTACACGAAAGGCCCACGACCGTGGCAGAGCTGGTCTTCTTCTCCGGCACGATGGACTGCGGAAAGTCCACCCTCGCCCTGCAGCTCGACCACAACCACTCGGCGCGGGGCCGCACGGGGCTCAAGTTCTCCCGCAACGACCGTGCGGGGACGGACCGGCTCTCCTCGCGCCTCGGCCTCGAGGTCGCCGCGCACGAGGTCCGAGACGACACCGACTTCTGGTCGTTCGTGGTCGACGCGCGTCGGCACGGCGAGACCGTGGACTACCTGATCTGCGACGAGGCGCAGTTCTACTCGACGACCCAGGTCGAGCAGCTCGCTCGCCTGGTCGACGAGGTCGAGATCGACGTCTTCGCGTTCGGCATCACGGCGGACTTCCGCTCGCACCTGTTCCCGGGCTCGGCGCGGCTCATCGAGCTGGCCGACCGGGTCGAGGTGCTCCAGGTCCAGGCGCTGTGCTGGTGCGGCGCCCGTGCGACGCACAACGCGCGCACGGTCGACGGCTGGATGGTCGTCGAGGGGGCGCAGGTCGTGGTGGGCGACACCGACAGCGCGAGCGAGGTCGCGTACGAGGTCCTGTGCCGACGGCACCACATGCGGCGCATGACCTCCGCGTCGGCGCGGCTGCGCTCGACGAGCGGGGACGGTCTGGCGCTCGACCTGTCGGACGACCCGGCGGCGGGCTGAGGGCGACCGCGGCGACGCGGGCGGGCGGTGGCCCGCCCGCGGTCGCTCGTCAGTGCTCGGGCTTGGCCCCGAAGACGATCTCGTCCCAGCTGGGCACGCTCGCGCGGGGCTTGCGCCCGCTGCGCCGCGGCTCGGCCGGGGGAGTCGCGGGTCGGCTGCGTTCTTCGGCGTCGTCGCGGTGGGCGCGCGCGGTGCCGACCGGTGCGTGCTCGTCGGACCCGACGTCGGTCGACCGGTCGTCCCTGGAGAGGTGCTCGTGGCGGCCCGACCCCGCGGGGTGGGCGTCGCGCGCGGCCTGGTCGGGAGGCTCCTCGGCCGGGTCCTGGCTCTCGTCCTGGCCCGCGTCACGGCGGGCCGACCGGGACGGGTGAGCGCCGTCGTCGGGCCGGTGGTGCGCTCCCTGGCGCCCGACCTGACCCAGGGTGATGACCTTGGCTCCCGCGGACTCCTCGTCGCCGCGCGCGTCGTCGCGGCGCGAGGACCGGTCACCCAGGTCGAACGTCTGCGGCGGGCCGAAGCCCTCGAAGAGCGCCGGGTCGTCGTCGCGGTGCTGACGCACCCCGCGTCGTTGGCTCAGGTCGTCGAGGATCGAGGTCGTGTCCTCGTGCAGCGGCAGGGGTTCGACGACCGGGACGTCCGCAAGGCCCTCGGACCGTTCGGTGTCCGGACCTCGCTCGGGCGACGCCGCCGACGGGGCCTGCCCGCCGCCGCGCGCCGCGTGATCGAAGATCGCGCCCCGCACGCCCCGCACGGGTTCCTCCTCGGGCATGGCCCCGGAGAGCCAGCGGGCCTCGTCCTCGAGCGCGTGCAGAGAGCGGGACGAGGGGTCGTAGGACCAGCGGGCGCTGCGGGCGCGGTCCCCGATGAGGAACAGGGCCGTGACGGTCCACGCCGCGCCGTGGGGGCGGGCCGCGGACCACTCGACGTCCTCGGGCTCGACGCCGCGGGCCGTCAGCCGCTCCGTGACGAGCTCGCCCAGGGTGGGGGAGGACTCGTCGTGCCCGAGGCGGTTCTTGCGCACCTGCTCGACGACGAACTCCTGCTCGGCGAGCACGGGCCCCTCGAAGCGGCGCACCTGCTCGATCGGGATGCCCGCCTTCTCGGCGACCTCCCGGGCGCTGTGCCCAGCGCGCAGCTGGGACTGGATCTCGCGCACGGGAAGGACGCCGGGGGCCTGGGCGCGCAGCTGTTCGAGCTGGGTGCGGTCGCGGCGCACCGCGGCGCGCAGCGCGTCGTCGATGGGCAGCGTGAACCGCGCACCGTCGGCCCCGGTGAGGACGAGGGTCTCCCCGTCCTCGTGCAACCTCACCAGCTCGAGCTCGTTCATGAATCCTCCAACGCCGTGCAGACCGGCTCGTCGCCGGTGGGCCTGCACTCCCGAGAGTGCCATCCCGGATCGCCGTCGCGGCGCAGGCGGCTCGGTGTGCCGCGTTCCGGGGTCTGCTGGGATGATTCTCCCCGTGATCGAGTTCCCGATGGACGACGTCCTCGAGCTGGGCGCTGTGTTCTGCGCCGCACTGTCCGGCGGTCTGTCCGCGATCCGCAAGTCCTTCGACATCTTCGGGGTGCTCGTGCTGGCCTGGGCGACAGGCCTGGGCGGCGGGATCCTGCGCGACGTGCTGATCGGCGCGACGCCCCCCGTGGGGATCTCGAGCTGGCGTCTGGTGGTGGCGGCGCTGGCCGCGGGCGTGGTCATCTACTTCTTCCACCCGCGCCTGGAACGCATGCGGCGCGGCATCGTCGTGCTCGACGCGGGGGCGCTCGCGCTGTTCGTGATCGTCGGGACGACCAAGGGTCTCGACTACGGGGTGGGCCTCATGGCCGCGGTGATCGTCGGCACCCTGACGGGGATCGGGGGCGGGATCCTGCGCGACCTGCTCACGAGCGAGGCGCCGCTCATCCTCCAGGACCGCCAGCTCTACGCCGTGCCCGCGATCGTGGGGGCGCTCATCACGGCGGTCCTGTGGCGCGAGGGCTGGCTCACGGGGTGGACCCAGCTCGCGACGATCGCGCTCATCTTCGGCTTCCGGCTGGTCTCGCTGCGGCTCGGCTGGACCGTCCCCGGCCCGTGGTCGGGTCGTCGGGGCGGAGCGGGGTCGGGCAGGATGTGAGGCGTGACCTTCTTCATCGATGACCCCCGCCTGCCCGACGACGTCACGATCGCGGGTCTGCGAGCCCTCGCCGAGAGCCTGGCCAGGGAGGCCGGGGCACTCGTGCGCGACGGCCGGCCCGAGCACGTCGAGGTGGCCGCGACCAAGTCGAGCGCGGTCGACGTCGTGACGGCCATGGACGCCGAGTCCGAGGCCCTGCTGCGGCGCATCATCGCCCGCGAGCGGCCCGACGACGCGATCCTCGGCGAGGAGGAGGGGGCGTCGGCGGGCACGTCCGGGCTGACCTGGGTCATCGACCCGATCGACGGCACGGTGAACTACCTGTACTCGGTCGCCTCGTACGCGATCTCTGTCGCCGTGGTGGCCGGTCCGCCCGACCCGGCCGAGTGGACCGTGCTCGCGGGCGCCGTGCACTCGATCGTCGACGGCCGGACCTGGACGGCCGGGCTCGGCGCCGGCGCGACCCTCGACGGCGAGCCCGTCGTCGTCAACCCCGCGGGCCCGCTCGCGACCTCCCTCGTCGGGACGGGCTTCGGGTACGACGCCGACCGGCGGCGCCACCAGGCGCGGGTGCTGGTGGACGTGCTGCCGCAGGTGCGGGACATCCGTCGGCTCGGCTCGGCCGCGATCGACCTGTGCCTCGTCGCGACCGGCAGCCTGGACCTGTACTACGAGCGCGGCCTCAACCCCTGGGACCTCGCGGCGGGAGCGCTCGTCGCGCAGGAGGCGGGCGCCACGGTGACGGGGCTGCGCGGGCGGGCGGCCGGGGTCGAGATGACGGTCGCCGGTGCGCCGCAGGCCGTGTCAGACCTGGTCGTGGTCCTGGAGGCGGCTGGTGCCGATTCCGACGGCGCCCCGTGAGGGAACCCGTCGGGCCTGGTGAGGGGTGACGAGGACCACTCGCGTCGGGGATGCGCCGGGGCGGTAAATGGTGCAGAATCCGTTCGCCCCCGGGAACAATTCCTGGTGGCTGAGCATTACACCGCGTACACCAGTCAGGACGTCCAGCAACACGTCCTACGGAGTGCCTGTTCGACGGCCTTCGCCGGACCGAACGACCCCCATGTTCGACCACGACGTTCCGGAGTGTGACCCCACAGATGGCAACTGACTACGACGCCCCCCGCAAGAGCGAAGAGGATCTCAGCGAGGACTCGATCCAAGAGCTGCAGGCTCGTCGCTCTGACAAGAGCTCGGGCGTTGTGGACGAAGACGAGACCGAAGCTGCGGAAGGGTTCGAGCTCCCGGGCGCGGACCTCTCCGGCGAAGAGCTCTCGGTCCGCGTGCTGCCTCGACAGGCTGACGAGTTCACCTGTTCGAGCTGCTTCCTCGTGCACCACCGCAGCCAGCTCGCGTACGAGAAGAACGGGCAGCAGATCTGCTCGGAGTGCGCGGCCTGACGGCCTGAGCCCCAACGACGGACGGCCGCCACCCCTCGAGGGGTGGCGGCCGTCCGCGCGTCCGGGGTCAGCGGGGGGCGGGCTCAGCGGGGGGACGGCCCGGCGTCGGACGCGCTGCCCGTCCCTGCGCCCGCCGCGGGGGCGCTCGCGGCCAGGGCCGCGGCGAGGTCGGCCGCGTGCCGGGTGGAGACGAGCCAGTACGGGGTCGGGTCGGCCGGGTCGACGAGCTCGACGCGCACACCGGTTCGTGCCCAGGCACGCAGGCAGACGTACGCACGGGCGTCGAGCGAGGGCCCGAGCTCGCGCGTCATGGCCGTGCGGTCGAGCGCCGTGACGGACCCCAGGAGCGACGTCGGGATCGTGGCCCGACCGGCGCGCAGGACAGGAAGGCCGTCGGGGCCGGGGGACACCGAGACCACGGGCGAGGTCCACCACGCGAGCACGAGGAGCACCACGAGGGCCACGACCGCCGTGCTGATCGACAGCACGTCGTCGACGGGCCACAGCGCCACACCGAGGATGACGGCGAAGGCGGCGGCGGCGGACCACCCGCCCGGACCGGGGAACAGGCGTTCGCTGTAGGCAGGGGCAGGCTGAGGCATGTGCCCATCATCCCAGGTCCTTCCGACGTGCTCGCCGTGCGTGGGGAGGGAGCGGGAGCACGGCCTGCTGTCCGGGTGTTCGCGGGTCCGCCCGCCGCGGACTAGGCTCTGCGGGTGCCCATCGACGAACCGGCGGCCCCGACCGCCCTCGCCCCCGTGCCCGCCCGACCGGGCGACGTCGAGGTGCTGGTCCAGCTCCTCGACGACGTGACCCCGGTCCCCGCCTACGCCCACCCGGGCGACGCCGGTGCGGACCTCGTGACGACCGTGGACGTGGAGATCGCGCCGCAGGGCCGGGCGACGGTCCCGACCGGGCTCGCGATCGCGCTGCCCGACGGGTATGCCGCGTTCGTCCACCCCCGCTCGGGCCTCGCAGCCAGGCACGGTCTGACGATCGTCAACGCGCCCGGCACCGTCGACGCGGGGTACCGCGGCGAGATCAAGGTGATCCTGCACAACACGGACCCACAGGTCCCCGTCGTGCTGCGCCGGGGGGACCGTATCGCCCAGCTCGTCGTCCAGAGGGTCGAGCACGCGCGCTTCCTGCAGGCCGAGCGGTTGCCGGGCTCGCACCGCGGCGAGGGCGGGTTCGGGTCGAGCGGCGGGTGGGTCGCGGCGCAGTGAGCCCCGCGATGCCGGGGTGTTCGCCCGTGGCCGAGGACGGTCACGCGGGCGGCGCACCGGTCTAGGGTGGTAGGAGCAGGGGTCGGTCTCGCCGTCCCGAACGAGCCGTGGTCGATGGTCGACGCGGCGAAGAGCTGAAGGAGAACGTCCGTGGGTTTGTTCCGGCGTAGTGCGTCGCAGAAGTCGAGCGACGAAGCGGTCGCCGCCGAGGGCTCCGGGACCGAGGAGACCGCAGAGGCGGTCGACACCCCGGGGACCCCGGCGCCTGTCGCGCCCGCGGCGGGCGCTCGCGGCCCGTTCGACTCCTCGCAGGTGAGCGAGCTCGGTGCTCGTGCGGACCTCGGGGCCATCTGGCTGCCGGGCGTCCCGGGCATGGAGCTGCGCATGGAGGTCGACAAGAAGACGCAGAAGATCACGGGGGCCGCCGTGGCGGTCAACGGTTCCGCGCTGCAGATCCAGGCGTTCGCGGCTCCCAAGACCATGGGCATCTGGGACGAGATCCGGGAGGAGATCGCCGAGTCCGTCCGTCAGCAGGGCGGGACGGTCGACGACATCCCCGGGACGTTCGGTCGCGAGCTGCTCGCGAAGCTCCCGGCGACGGGCCCGGACGGTCAGAAGGGCTTCCGTGCGGCCCGGTTCGTGGGCGTCGACGGTCCGCGCTGGTTCCTGCGGGGGGTCCTGACGGGCAAGGCCGCAGCGGACCCGGAGGCGGCCCGGCTGCTCGAGTCGGTCTTCGCGAACATCGTCGTCGTCCGTGACCAGAACGCCCGCCCCCCGCGCGACCTGCTCGCGATGCACCTGCCTGGCCAGGCACCGCGGCCTGCGGCAGCTCCGGAGGGGGCGGCTCCCTCGCTCCCCGCCTTCGACCCGCTCACGCGCGGGCCGGAGATCACCGAGAGGCGCTGACCATGACGCTGCGCCAGGCACTGCACTCCGTGCTGGCCTCCCAGGAGGAGATCGCCGCGGACGAGGAGCGTCACGACTCGGCCAGCCAGGTCGGGTGCTCGGCCGTCTCCGACCTTGCGAACCGCAAGCGCGCGACGGTCTCGGGCGTCATGCGCTCGGTCATCCTGCGCCCGCGCGAGGGCGTGCCGACGGTCGAGGCCGAGCTCTACGACGGGTCGGGCTCGCTCGACCTGGTGTGGCTGGGCCGCCGTCGTATCGCGGGCGTCGAGCCCGGTCGGCGTGTGCGCGTCGAGGGGCTGGTCTGCGAGATCGCGGGCCGTCGCACCATGTTCAACCCCCGCTACGAGCTGCGCCCCCGCGCAGGCGAGTGAGTCCGTGACCCTTCCTGCTGGCGAGAGAGACGACATGACGCACGAGCCCACGCGTGAGCGCGGCCCGGTGGACCCCGCCCAGGAGGTCGAGGAGGTCGCCGACGCGATCGACGACGTCGTCCCACCGGAGGAGGGGGCCGCCCGAGGCGTGCGCGCCCTGGCGGGGGAGTCGTTCTCGCTGGCCGAGACCATCGGCGGGGTGCGCGGGCTCGTGGAGTCCATGGCTCCGGGCCTCGTGTTCGTGGTCGTGTTCATCGTGACGGGCAACACCCTGCGTCCCGCGCTGATCGCGTCGGTCGCGGTCGCGCTCGTGGCCGTGGCGGCCCGCCTGGTCCAGCGCACGCCCGTCACGCAGGCGTTCGGGGGCTTCCTGGGCGTCGCGATCGGCGTGCTGTGGGCGTGGCGCTCGGGCGAGGCGCAGAACTACTACGCGGCGGGACTGCTCACGAACGCGGCCTACCTGGTGGCGATGGCCGTCTCGGTGCTGGTCCGGTGGCCCGTGGTGGGCCTGGTCGTCGAGGCGCTGCGCAGCGGGTGGACGGACGGGGACAAGGTCAAGGCCGCGGTCGCGGCGAGCGACGTGCCCGACGGCGCCACCGCCTCGGGAGCGTCCGTCGCCCCGGGGGAGGGCGCCGAGGGCAGGGTCGGCAGCGTCGAGGACGCCCAGGACGAGCCGGCTCCCGGCGCGTTCCGGGCGTGGGCCCAGCGCTGGCGCGGGGACGCGGCGCTCATGCGCCGCTACGCGCTGGCGACGTGGCTGTGGGTCGGGATGTTCGCCGTGCGCCTGGCCGTCCAGGTCCCCCTGTTCATGGCCGGGGAGGACGCGGTGGCCTGGCTCGGCACGGCCCGCCTCGTCATGGGGATCCCGTTGTGGGCGCTGACGCTCTGGTTGACGTGGCTGCTGGTCCGCCGCCCGCACGCGGACGCCGCCCCCGCGAGCGTCTGAAGCCGCTGACAGGGCCGCGCCCCTCCCCAGGTCCGAAGGCCCGAGCGGAGCCGCGCCGGCTCAGACGGGCAGGCCGGTCGTCTCGTCGATGATCCCGGTGCCCTCGTCGGGCGACGGGTTGATCAGGATCCGCAGGAGCTCGGCCTCGTCGACGTCGCGGCCCGTGACGATGAGCAGCTCGTCGCCGACCTCGAGCGTGTCGTCGATGCTCGGCGCGATGGGCTGGGTCCCGCGGACGATCGCCGCGAGCACGGTGTCCTGGGGCCAGGCCACCTGGCCGACGCGCGTGCCGATGAGCGGCGAGTCGGGCGGCAGCGTGAGCTCGAGGATGTCCGCGCCCGACTGGTGGAACGTGAAGATCCGGACCAGGTCGCCGACCGCGACGGCCTCCTCGACCATCGACGTCATGATGCGGGGCGTCGAGACTGCGACGTCGACGCCCCACGACTCGTCGAACATCCACTCGTTCTTGGGGTTGTTGACGCGTGCGACGGTTCGCGGGACCCCGAACTCGGTCTTCGCGAGGAGCGAGACGACGAGGTTGACCTTGTCGTCGCCCGTGGCCGCGACGATCACGTCGCACTCGTCGACCTTCGCCTCGGCGAGGGTCGAGAGCTCGCACGCGTCGGCGAGGAGCCAGTCGGCGTCGGCGACCTGCGCGACGCGCATCGCGGCAGGCTGCTTGTCGATGATCATGACCTCGTGGTCGTGGCTGAGCAGCTCGCGGGCGATCGAGCGCCCGACGGAACCGGCTCCGACGATGACGACGTGCATCAGTTCTCCTCGATCTTGGGGGCGTGCGTGAGGAGGCGCTCGACCGTGGGCGCGTCGGCAGCGCGCATGAGCACGTGCAGCACGTCGTTCTCCTGCAGGACGGTGCTGGGGGTCGCGAGGACGCCCTCGCCGAACCGGCCCAGGAACGCGACGCGCGCTCCGGTCGCGGACTCGATCGTCGCCACGGAGCGCCCGACCCACTCGGGGTGGAAGTCGGTCTGCGCGAGCCGGACCTGCCCCGAGGGGTCGCGGTACTCGTCGGTCGCGCCGAGAGGGAGCATCCTGCGCAGCACCTGGTCGGAGGTCCACCGGACCGTCGCGACGGTCGGGATGCCGAGGCGCTGGTAGATCTCGGCGCGGTGCGGGTCGTAGATGCGGGCCACGACGTTGTCGACGCCGTAGGTCTCGCGGACCACGCGGGCAGCGAGGATGTTGGAGTTGTCCCCGTCGGAGACCGCGGCGAACGCGTACGCGTCCTCGATCCCCGCCTGGACCAGGGTGTCCCGGTCGAAACCCAGCCCCGTCACCTTCTTGCCGGAGAACTCCGCGGACAGCCGTCGGAAGGCGTCGGGGTTCTGGTCGACCACGGCGACCGAGTGGCCGCGGTTCTCGAGAGACTGGGCGAGGGTGGCGCCGACACGGCCACATCCCATGATCACGAAGTGCACGGACGAAACGCTACCGCGCACGCGCGCCTTGCCGGTACAGGCCGGTAGACGTCGGCACCGGCCGGCACCGGCCGGCACCGGCCGGCACCGGCCGGCACCGGCTGGCACCGGCTGGCACCGGCCGGGCACACCGGCCGGCACGAGCGGGCGCGGCGGCGGGGCCGAGGATGGCGCGGCGGAGCCCTCGCGGAGATCCGTCGGGGCGGTGGAGGGGTCAACGGCACCTGGAGGGCCTAGCATGGGCCAACGTGTCGGATATCGCTGATGCCGCCAAACGCCTGTTGCTCGGACGTCCCGTCCGCAGCGACGACTTGGGGCACACCCTGCTGCCGAAGCGCATCGCGCTCCCGGTCTTCGCCTCGGACGCGCTCTCCTCGGTGGCGTACGCCCCCGACGAGATCCTCCTGACCCTGTCGATCGCGGGCCTCGCGGCCACGACGATCTCCCCGTGGGTGGGTCTCGCGGTCGTCGTGGTCCTGCTGACCGTGGTCGCGTCGTACCGCCAGAACGTGCACGCCTACCCGTCGGGCGGCGGTGACTACGAGGTCGCCACGGTCAACCTCGGCCCCACGGCCGGTGTCGGCGTGGCCTCGGCACTCATGGTCGACTACGTCCTCACGGTGGCCGTGTCGATCTCCTCGGGAGCCCAGTACGCGGCGGCAGCCATGCCGTTCCTGCGGGGTCATGAGGCGGCGTTCGCGATCACGCTCGTGGTGCTGCTGACCCTGGTGAACCTGCGAGGGGTCAAGGAGTCCGGGTCCTTCTTCGCGATCCCGGTCTACCTGTTCATGTTCGCCATCGGGATGACGGCCGTGGTCGGGTTCGTGCGGTACGCCACGGGGACCCTGCCCATGGCCGAGAGCGCGTCCTACCAGCTCGTCGCGGAGAGCCATTTCGACCAGGGGCTGACCGGGATCGCAGGGGCGTTCCTCGTCGCGCGAGCCTTCGCGTCGGGCTGTGCCGCGCTCACGGGTGTCGAGGCCATCAGCAACGGCGTGCCGGCGTTCAAGAAGCCCAAGTCCCGCAACGCGGCCACGACGCTCGCGCTGCTCGGGTCGATCTCGGCCTTCATGATCATGGCGATCCTCTTCCTCGCGCAGAAGACCGGCGTGCACTTCGCCGAGAACCCGGCCGAGCAGCTCACGATCGACGGCCAGCCCGTGCCCGCCGACTTCGTGCAGGACCCGGTGATCGGCCAGCTCGCGCAGGCGATCTTCCAGGGCTTCCCGCTCGCGTTCTACCTGGTTGCCGCGGTGACGGGGCTGATCCTCGTCTTCGCCGCGAACACGGCGTTCAACGGGTTCCCGGTGCTGGGTTCGATCCTGGCCAAGGACGGCTACCTCCCGCGTCAGCTCCACACGCGCGGCGACCGGCTCGCGTTCTCGAACGGGATCGTGACCCTCGCGGTCGCGGCGATCGCCCTGATCTGGGCTTTCGACGCGCAGGTCACGCGCCTGATCCAGCTCTACATCGTGGGCGTCTTCGTGTCCTTCACGCTCTCGCAGCTCGGCATGATCAAGCACTGGACACGCGAGCTGCGCACGACCCCGGACCCGCGCTTCCGCACCAAGATGAAGCGGTCCCGCGTCGTCAACGCGATCGGCTTCGGCATGACGGGCACGGTCCTGATCATCGTGCTGCTGACCAAGTTTACGCACGGTGCGTGGATCGCGATCCTCGCCATGGGCGTGGTGTTCGTGCTCATGCGGGCCATCCGCAAGCACTACGACTCGGTGAGCGAGGAGCTCACCCTGGGCGAGGACCCGGCCGCGGCACGTGCCCTGCCGAGCCGCGTCCACGCCCTCGTCCTGGTCTCCAAGCTGCACAAGCCGACCATGCGTGCGCTCGCCTACGCCCGTGCGTCGCGTCCCTCCGTGCTGGAGGCCGTGACGGTCGGCGTGGACCCCGAGGAGGTCGCCGAGTTCACCGCCGAGTGGGAGGCCCTGGACCTCCCGGTCCCGCTGCGCGTCCTCGACTCGCCGTACCGCGAGATCACGCGCCCGATCCTGTCCTACGTGCGCTCGATCCGTCGGGAGAGCCCGCGCGACCTCGTCGTGGTCTACATCCCCGAGTACGTCGTGGGGCACTGGTGGGAGCACCTGCTGCACAACCAGAGCGCGCTGCGGCTCAAGGGCCGGCTCCTGTTCACCCCGGGCGTCGTCGTGGCCTCGGTGCCGTGGCAGCTGTCGTCGACCAAGGGTCAGACGGGGCTCGAGAAGGAGAACTTCGCGGCCCAGCAGCGGATCAACCGCCGCTACTGAGCGCGCCACGGGCCGCCCGCGCGAGGGGGGTCGGTCTCCGGTTCGCCGAAACGTGTGCGGTCCCACGCCCCGTCGGCGAACGGTCCGGAGCCCGGAGCGGTTCGCGTCCGGGATACTAGGGGAGTGTCTGAAACCCTGAACCCCACGTCCACCGCCCCCGAGTCTCAACCTCTGGTCGAGCTCGAGGTCGGACCTGTCGCGCACGGCGGCCACTGCGTCGCGCGACTCGACGGGCGCGTCATCTTCGTCCGGCACGCGCTGCCCGGCGAGCGGGTGCTGGCCCGGATCACCGACGACGGGGAGGCTGCCAAGTTCTGGCGCGCCGACGCCGTCGAGATCCTCGAGGCCTCCGAGGACCGGGTCCCCGCAGCCTGGCCCGCGGCAGGTCCTGGCGGGGCAGGAGGCGGCGAGCTCTCGCACGTGTCCCTGCCCGCGCAGCGCCGGTGGAAGGCCGCCGTCCTGCAGGAGCAGCTCAAGCGCCTCGCCGGCCTTGACCTTCAGGTAGAGGTTGAGGGTGCCCCCGGGGACGACGAGCGGGGTGGCCTCGGCTATCGCACGCGCATCGACCTGGTCGCCGACGACCAGGGCCGTGCGGGCATGCGCGTGTTCCGCTCGCACGACGTCGTCGCGCTCGACGAGATGCCGCTCGCGACGCCCGAGGTCGCGGCCCTCGCCGAGGCCGAGGAGGTCTTCACGCGTCGCTGGCGTCCGGGGACGACCCTCGAGCTCGTGGCGCCGGCAGGGGGCGGCGACCCGATCCTGCTGGTCGACGGTGTCGTCTGGCACTCGGGCCACATCGATCGGCGACCCCACGCACGTCGGGCCGTGACCGAGACCGTCACGGTCGCCGGGACCGAGCACTCGTTCCGCGTGGCCGCCGACGGTTTCTGGCAGGTCCACCGCGAGGCACCCGCGCTGCTCGCGGAGGCCGTGCTGCGGGCCGCCGGACCGCTCGACGAGGCGACCGTGGTCGACCTGTACTCGGGCGCCGGACTCTTCACGCTGCCGCTCGCCGACGCCGTCGGCGAGACCGGGCGCGTCGTGGCGATCGAGGGCGACGAGCGGGCCGTCAAGGACGCCCGCCGCAACGCGTTCGAGAAGCCGCAGGTCGAGCTCCACCACGGCCCGGTGGAGAAGGTGCTCGCGGCCAAGGACCACGCCGCGCCGACGGCCGACGTCGTGGTCCTCGACCCGCCGCGCACGGGCGCCGGGCGCAAGGTCGTCGACGCGGTCGCCGCGCTCCAGGCCCCCCGAGTGGTCTACGTCGCGTGCGACCCCGCAGCCCTGGCCCGCGACATCGCCTACTTCGCGAAGCACGGGTACGCGGTCGAGTCGGTCACCGGGTACGACCTGTTCCCGCACACCCACCACGTCGAGGCGATCGCGGTCCTCTCGCGGTGAGCCGGGGGGCGTCCGGAGCCCCTGACCTGTACCTTCGTGCGGACGGCACCGGGACAGCCGGCGTTCGCCTGTCGCCCGTGCCCGTCTCGGGAGACGATGGGTGGACGTGCCGGGTCCCGCCGGCCTGATGAGCAGAAGAGGGCGCATGCAGGTCACCGTGGTGGTTCCGACGTTCAACGAGGGTCCGAACGTGGGCGAGCTCGTGCGCCGCCTCGGCGACGCGGTCGAAGGGCTCGACGCGGAGCTGCTGTTCGTCGACGACTCCCGGGACGACACCCCCGACGTGATCCAGCGGGTGGCCACGTCCTCGCGGCTGCCCGTGCGGCTGCTGCACCGGGACGACCCGGTCGGTGGGCTGAGCGGCGCGGTGGTCGAGGGGTTGCGGGCCGCGCGGGGCGAGTGGGTCGTGGTCATGGACGGGGACCTGCAGCACCCGCCAGAGATGGTCCCGGTGCTCCTGGAGACCGCTCGGGAGACCGGAGCCGACGTCGTGGTCGCCTCGCGCTACGTCGGGGGAGGTGACGCGGGCGGTCTCGACGGGCGCTGGCGTCACCTCGTGTCGACCGCGTCCTCGCTGCTGGCCCGCTCGATGTTCCCGGTGCGGCTGCGGAACGTGACCGACCCCATGACCGGGTTCTTCGCCGTCCGCACGGCGTCGATCGATCTCGCGGGGCTGCGCCCCCGAGGGTTCAAGATCCTGCTCGAGGTCCTCGCGCGCAACAAGGTGGCGGTGGTCGAGGAGCCGTTCGTCTTCGGGGAGAGGTTCGCCGGCGAGTCGAAGGCGACGTTCGCGAACGGGTTGCGGTACCTCCAGCAGCTCACGGCGCTGCGGTTCGGCCGGCTGTCGACGTTCGCGCTCGTGGGCGCGTTCGGCGCGGTCATGAACCTCGCGATCATGTGGGGTCTGGAGCAGTTCGGCGTGCACTACATGCCTGCCGCGGTGGTCTCGGCCGCGGTCACGATCGTGACCAACTTCCTGCTGCTCGAGCACTTCGTCTTCCACGACCTGCGCTCGGAGGGGCGCAGCGTGTGGCGGCGCGCCGCGCAGTCCTTCACGTTCAACGGCATCGAGGCCGCGGTGCGGCTGCCGTTCCTGCACTGGCTCGTCGTCCTGACGGGGATGCCACCCGTGCTCGCCCAGGCGCTGACCCTCGTCGTCGCGTTCCTCCTACGCTTCGTCTTCCACGCCCAGGTCGTCTACCGACCGCGCAAGGACACCCCCGAGCGCGTCACCCCGTTGACGGGTGAACCGTCGGGCACGACGCGCGACGACGAGTAGGACCCACGCCACCTGCCATGATGGTCGCCGCGCTCCGGACGGACGCGACCGACCGACCGGAAGGGTGCACGCATGGGGATCGTCGACAACGCGGTCTACGTCGACGGACGGCGCACGGCCAACCCGTCGAGCCTCGACGAGACCTTCGAGACGCTGCGCGAGCGGCGCGGGCTCGCGTGGATCGGCCTCTACCGGCCGAGCGAGGCCGAGATCCGTGCGGTCGCCGACGAGTTCTCGCTGCACCGTCTCGCCGTCGACGACGCGATCGCGGCCCACCAGCGGCCCAAGCTCGAACGCTACGACGACAACCTCTTCGTGGTCCTGCGTCCGGCCCGCTACCTGGACGCCGAGGAGCGCGTCGAGTTCGGCGAGCTGCACGTCTTCGTCGGGCCCGACTACGTCGTGACGGTCCGCCACGCCGAGTCCCCGGACGTCGGCGCGGTCCGCCGCCGCCTGGAGGCGACGCCCGAGCTCTTGCGCCTCGGTCCGGAGGCCATCCTCTACGCGGTGCTCGACCAGGTCGTCGACGAGTACGCCCCTGTGGTCGCCGGGCTGCAGAACGACATCGACGAGATCGAGGACCAGCTGTTCAGCGGGGACCCCGCCGTCTCACGACGGATCTACGAGCTCTCGCGCGAGGTCATCGCCTTCCAGCGCGCCACCCACCCGGTCGTCGGCATCCTCCAGGCGCTCGAGCGCGGCTCCGAGAAGTACGGCGTCGACATCGAGCTCCAGCGGAACCTGCGCGACGTGCTCGACCACTCGTTGCGTCTCGCGGAGCAGGCCGACTCGTTCCGGGTGCTCCTGCAGAACGCCCTCATGGTGCAGGCCACGCTCGTCGCGCAGCACCAGAACGAGGAGATGCGCAGGCTCTCCGAGACGAGCCTCGCGCAGGGCGAGGAGGTCAAGAAGATCTCGTCCTGGGCGGCGATCCTGTTCGCCCCCACGCTCGTCGGCACGATCTACGGCATGAACTTCGCCCGGATGCCCGAGCTGGACTGGGTCTACGGGTACCCGCTCGCGATCCTCGCGATGGTCGCGATGGGGTTCACCCTCTACGCGATCTTCAAGCACCACCGGTGGTTGTGACGCGTCCGGGCGCTCGGTCGTCCAGCCTCGACAGGGCACGGCGGCGCGCGGCGGGCACAATCGAGGGGTGAGCAGCCTCGCCGACGACGACACGTCCGCGACCGGACCCCAGGGCCCGGCGGGCGCTCCGCCGTCGGGCCGGGGGACGGGACCGCAGGACGGCGCCCCCGCGTCACGTCCCGGCGCGGAACCCGGGCTGAGCGCCCAGGAGGTCGCGGCGCGCGTCCGGGCCGGGCAGACCAACCTGACCACCCGCTCGACCTCGCGCTCGCTGACCGCGATCCTGCGCTCCAACGTCTTCACGCTGTTCAACCTGATCCTCGCGATCGCCGTGACGCTCGTCCTCCTCACGGGCAGGTGGCCCGACGCGGTCTTCGGGTTCGTGGTCGTCATCAACGCGGCGATCGGCATCGTCACCGAGTACCGGGCCAAGCGGACGCTCGACCGTCTCTCGATCCTCACCGCGCCCTACGCCCGGGTCGTGCGGGACGGCACCGAGCAGCAGGTCGCGCTCGACGAGGTGGTCCTCGACGACGTGCTGCTCGTCGGGACGGGCGACCAGGTCCCGGCCGACGCCCGGGTGCTCGACGTCACAGGGCTCGAGGTCGACGAGTCCATGCTCACGGGGGAGTCGCGCCCCGTGCGCAAGGCCGTGGGCGACGAGGTGCTCTCCGGGTCGGCCGTCGTCGCAGGCGCCGCGGTGTGCCGCGTGGTGCGGGTGGGCGAGGAGGGGTACGCCCAGCGCATCACCTCCGAGGCCAAGAAGTTCTCGGTCGTCCGCTCCGAGCTGCGCGAGGGCGTCAACAAGATCCTCAAGGTCGTCTCGATCGGGATCGTGCCCATCTCCTTGCTGCTGTTCTGGAGCCAGCTGTACTACACGGGCGGCGTGCGCGAGTCGATCGCGGACGGGACGTGGCGCGACGGCGTCGTGGCGGCCGTCGCGGGCGTCGTCGGGATGATCCCCGAGGGCCTGGTCCTGCTCACCTCGCTCAACTTCGCGATCGCGGCCACGCTGCTCGCACGCCAGAAGGTCCTCGTCCAGGAGCTGCCCGCGGTCGAGATCCTCGCACGCGTCGACGTCCTGTGCCTCGACAAGACCGGCACCCTCACCGACGGGCACGTCGCCCTGACCGCGCTGCGCCCCCTGGCCGCCGTCGAGGGCGCGCGCGAAGCGCTCGCGGCGCTCGCGGCCGACCCGGACGGCAACGCGACGTCCAAGGCGCTCGCCGAGGGGCTCGCGGACACGGCGCCCGCTGCGGTCGCCGAGGCCGTCCCCTTCTCCTCGGCGCGCAAGTGGAGCGCGGTGCGCACCGGCGCGGGGGCGTTCGTGCTGGGAGCGCCCGAGATCCTGCTCGCCGGGCGCACCGACGGTCCGGCGGCGACCGCGCTCGCCGAGGTCCACGAGTCCGCGGGCACGGGGGCGCGCGTGGTCCTGCTCGCGCACGCCCCGACCGGACTCCCGACGGCGCAGGCGCCCCTCCCGTCCGACCTCGCCCCCGCGCTGCTCGCGGTGCTCGGAGAGCGCATCCGCCCCGACGCCGCGCAGACGCTCGAGTACTTCCGGCGCCAGGGGACCCGGGCCAAGGTCATCTCGGGCGACAACCCCGACACGGTCGCGGCGATCGCGACCTCGGTCGGGCTGCACGGGGAGGGCGTCAGGGTCGAGGGCTTCGACGCGCGCGAGCTGCCGACCGACCCCGACGAGCTCGCCGACGTCGTCGCCGCGCACGACGTGTACGGGCGCGTGACGCCCGAGCAGAAGCGCGCGATCGTGCACGCGCTCCAGTCCCGCGGCCACGTGGTCGGCATGACGGGCGACGGCGTCAACGACGCCCTGGCGCTCAAGGACGCGGACCTCGGGATCGCGATGGGCAACGGCGCGCCCGCGACCAAGGCCGTCGCGCGGGTCGTGCTGGTCGACGGGCGGTTCGCGACGCTGCCCGGGGTGCTGGGGCAGGGGCGCCGGGTCATGGCGAACATGGAGCGCGTCGCGAGCCTGTTCCTCGCCAAGACGACGTACGCCGCGATCCTCGCGGTGTCGGTCGTGCTGCTCGTGTGGCCGTACCCGTTCCTGCCCCGGCACATGACGCTCGCGGGCTCGCTCACGATCGGCATCCCGGCGTTCTTCCTCGCGCTGCCGCCCAACGACCGGCGCTACCTCGCCGGGTTCCTGCGGCGCGTGCTGAGCTTCGCGATCCCGGCGGGCGTGGTGATCGGGGCCGTGATCCTGGCGGTGTACGGGTACCTGCGCCCGCTCGTCGGGACGGACGACGCACGCTCGGCCGCGACGCTCGTGCTCGTCGGGGTGTCGTTGTGGATCGTGGGCATCCAGGCGCGGCCGGTCAACGGGTGGAAGATCGCGCTGATCGCTGCGCTCGCGGCCTGCGCGGCGCTCGCGGTGGCGGTCCCGTGGGTGCGGGACTTCTTCGCGCTCCAGGTCCCGACGGCGAGCGAGGCGGTGGTCATCGCGGTCGCCGTGGTCGTGGGGTGGGTCGCGATCGAGGCCGTGTACCGCGTGCTCACGCCGCGGCTCGGGGGAGGGTCCACGGCCGGTCGCACCAAGGTCGATATCTTGACGTCAAGATAAATGCGCTATGCTGTGTGTCGGCGACATTTCGGAGCGTCGCCGGCCCGGCGTAGGCTGGGCAAAGCCCCCAGAACCATCTTGATCGTCATTCGACGACCTGCCGTGCCGGGTGCACGGCGCGGGCCGCAGAGCCCGCGCGGTGCCCCGGCCGCGGTGGTCGTCACCACCCTCGCCAGGTAGAAGGAGCAACCGTGAGCAGCGTCGACACGTTCGGGTCGAAGGGAACACTGGAGGTCGGTGAGAACTCGTACGAGATCTTCCGTCTCTCCGCGGTCGAAGGCGCGCAGCGCCTCCCGTACAGCTTGAAGATCCTCGCGGAGAACCTTCTGCGCACCGAGGACGGCGCCAACATCACCGCGGACCACGTGCGTGCCATCGCCGCCTGGGACCCCGACGCGCAGCCCGACACCGAGATCCAGTTCACGCCGGGTCGCGTCATCATGCAGGACTTCACGGGAGTGCCCTGCGTCGTGGACCTCGCGACCATGCGTGAGGCCGTCGCGGACCTCGGCGGCGACCCGTCGCGCATCAACCCGCTCGCGCCCGCCGAGATGGTCATCGACCACTCGGTGCAGATCGACGTCGCGGGCCGCCGCGACGCGTTCGAGCGCAACGTCGAGTTCGAGTACCAGCGCAACCACGAGCGCTACCAGTTCCTGCGCTGGGGCCAGACGGCGTTCGACGACTTCAAGGTCGTCCCCCCGGGCACCGGCATCGTCCACCAGGTCAACATCGAGTACCTGGCGCGCACCGTCATGACGCGTACCGTGAGCACTGCTGACGGGGACGTCCTGAGGGCCTACCCCGACACGTGCGTCGGCACCGACTCGCACACGACCATGGTCAACGGCCTGGGCGTGCTCGGCTGGGGCGTGGGCGGCATCGAGGCCGAGGCCGCGATGCTCGGACAGCCCGTCTCGATGCTCATCCCGCGCGTCGTCGGCTTCAAGCTCAGCGGCCAGATCCCCTCGGGCGTGACCGCGACCGACGTCGTCCTCACGATCACGCAGATGCTGCGCCAGCACGGCGTCGTCGGCAAGTTCGTCGAGTTCTACGGCGCGGGCGTCGCGGCCGTGCCGCTGGCCAACCGCGCCACCATCGGCAACATGAGCCCCGAGTTCGGCTCGACCGCCGCGATCTTCCCGATCGACTCGGTCACGGTCGACTACCTGCGCCTGACCGGCCGGTCCGAGGAGCAGCTCGCGCTCGTCGAGGCCTACGCCAAGGAGCAGGGCCTCTGGCTCGACCCGACCGACCCGAGCTACGTCGAGCCGGTCTTCTCCGAGTACCTCGAGCTCGACCTCTCGACGGTCGTCCCCTCGATCGCCGGCCCCAAGCGTCCCCAGGACCGCATCGAGCTGTCGAACGCCAAGTCCGCGTTCGCCCGCGACCTGCCGACCTACGCCCCCGAGGTCGTCGACGTCGTCGACGAGGCCGAGAAGGAGTCCTTCCCGGCCTCCGACTCGCCCGCGATCCACGCCAACGGGCGCCGGACCGTCCCGGTCACGGACACCAACGGCAAGCAGTTCGACCTGTTCCACGGTGCGGTCGCGATCGCCTCGATCACGTCGTGCACCAACACGTCGAACCCGTCCGTGATGCTCGCCGCGGCGTTGCTCGCGAAGAAGGCCGTCGAGAAGGGCCTGGAGGCCAAGCCGTGGGTCAAGACCTCCATGGCCCCGGGCTCGCAGGTCGTCACGAACTACTACGAGAAGGCGGGCCTGTGGCCCTACCTCGAGAAGCTCGGCTTCCACCTCGTGGGCTACGGTTGCGCGACCTGCATCGGTAACTCGGGCCCGCTCGACGAGAAGGTCTCCGAGGCCGTCAACGAGCACGACCTGTCGGTCGTCTCGGTGCTCTCGGGCAACCGCAACTTCGAGGGTCGCATCAACCCCGACGTCAAGATGAACTACCTGGCCTCCCCGCCGCTGGTCATCGCGTACGCCCTCGCGGGCACCATGGAGTTCGACTTCGAGCACGACCCGCTGGGACGCAACGAGGACGGCTCGCCGATCTTCCTGCGCGACATCTGGCCCACGCCGGAAGAGGTCCAGGCGACGATCGACTCCTCGATCGACCGTGCGATGTTCACCAAGGACTACGCGGACGTCTTCACGGGTGACGAGCGCTGGCGCGCCCTGTCGACCCCCGAGGGCAACACGTTCGAGTGGGACCAGCAGTCCACCTACGTCCGCAAGCCCCCGTACTTCGAGGGCATGTCGGCGCAGCCGTCCCCGGTCACCGACATCTCGGGTGCCCGCGTGCTGGCCAAGCTGGGCGACTCGGTCACGACCGACCACATCAGCCCTGCCGGGTCGATCAAGGCGGACTCGCCGGCCGGTGTGTACCTCGCCGAGCACGGCGTCGAGCGTCGCGACTTCAACTCCTACGGCTCGCGCCGCGGGAACCACGAGGTCATGATCCGCGGCACGTTCGCGAACATCCGCCTGCGCAACCAGCTTCTCGACAACGTCGAGGGCGGCTTCACGTTCAACTTTGTGAAGAACGCTCAGGACACCATCTACGACGCCGCGCAGGACTACGCCGCGGCCGGCACGCCGCTCGTCATCCTGGGTGGCAAGGAGTACGGCTCCGGCTCGTCGCGTGACTGGGCTGCCAAGGGCACCGCGCTCCTGGGCGTCAAGGCCGTCATCACCGAGAGCTTCGAGCGCATCCACCGCTCGAACCTGATCGGCATGGGCGTCCTGCCGCTGCAGTTCCCGGCCGGCGAGTCGGCAGGGTCGCTGGGCCTGGACGGCACCGAGACGTTCGACATCTCGGGCGTCACGGCGCTCAACGAGGGCACGACGCCCCGGGCGGTCAAGGTCACCGCGACCAAGGCCGACGGCACCTCCGTCGAGTTCGACGCCGTCGTGCGCATCGACACCCCGGGTGAGGCCGACTACTACCGCAACGGCGGCATCCTGCAGTACGTGCTGCGCTCGCTCGTCAACGGCTGACGAACGGCTCCCGCTCACGGTGAGCGGCGTCGTCGGGCCCGGGTTCTTCCCGAAGGCCCGACGGCGCCGCGCACCTCGCGCGGGACGCACGACGACGGGGCGTCCCACCACCGGGTGGGGCGCCCCGTCGTCGTGTTGATCAATTTCCCTCGTCAGGCCGTGATATGCCGCCAACCTGCCGCGTAGTTCATGAGCACCTGGACTTCTCGTCCGTTTCGGGACTCGTAGATCGATCGGGCCAGCACGGGATGTCGGAGCACCCTAGTGCCGAGGGGGACGCCCCACGTGCTGTCGTCCGGGTACCACTCCCACCGATGCTCGTAGTCGATGCTCCAGATGTACCGAACGACCGTCTCACCTGTGGCGGTAGGAATGCCGAGCCAGAGCTCTTTCGGACGGTCGTCGGCGCCTTCTATCCACCGTGCGACGTCCGCCTTGGACAGCCTCCAGTAACGGCGGCCACGCTCACGAGCATCAATGTCGTCCCATGGAGCCTCTGGATCCCACCCCGCCCGGATCTCGCCGCTACCCGCATGCTCGTGGAGGACCTTGATTCGGTTTGCGACCGGGAGCAGGGCTGGCGGTAGGGCTGGAGAAAGATCGACGCGATAGTCGCTTGCCAGGAGTTCGAGCCGCGTGCCTTTGACCAGGAGCGCGGACGTGCCTGGGCGAATCTGCGAGAGCGCGAGCGTCTCCGCCCGTATGGGGACCTCTCGAATCGTCATGGGGAGGTGGCGCGACTGCGCGTTCTCCCGGGGGGTGGGCGAAGCCGCTGATTCCGGAAGATGCTGGGACAGATCCGTGATCTCGTTGCGTACGTGGATCACCTCCTGATGGTGGCCAGGGATCGCATTGGTCAGTGGCGGAAGCCCTGCAGCGGAGAGCACCTCTGCGAGCAGCGTCATCGCGAGGGACTCGGCGGCATAGGCCGCAGACTCGTTCGGAATGTCTTGCGCAAGGATCAGTGCAGGTACCGACTCGCCGCGTTCCAGGATTTCGCGAATGCGATGGGACTTGCCGCCCAGGCGTTCGTGATCACGGTTGGTGCTCTCCAGATGGTTTCGGACTTCCCTCTCATGGTGGGCAAAGCGCCTTCCTTTCCCCTTCCCGACGTAGAACGCGCTCTGCAGGTGGTTCTTGCCCACGCGCAGTCGCGCTGGATCGAGTAGCGCATAGATGTAGTAGCAGTCGTCGTCGTGAGACTCAGCCATGGTGGCCCCCGCGTTCGTCGTGAGATTTCCGGCCAACGATCCCGTACCCGCTGGCATTTAGCCACGCCCCGCGCGGAGTGATCTGGGTGATCTCGACGAACCGTGGCTACCGACGACCGCGAGCGCTTGCAGCCGTAGGGGAGCGAGCAGTCGTGCGTGCGAGCTAGGAGTCGCGCGCCCGCTGCGTGAAGGTGCCCGCCGTCACAGCCGCGTACGACCGGCGCACGATCTCCTCCAGGACGTCGAGGTCGTTCGTCGACAGGTCCTTGAGGTACACGCAGACGAGACCGGTGGTGTGCGGGCCGAGGCGCGCGAGCAGGTCCTCGTGGGCTCCCGTGCCGTCCGGCAGGTACACCGTGGACGCGGCCTTGCGCGGCGAGAACCCCGCCGCTCCCGCGTCGCCCTGGCGGCCGCTCGCGTACTCGTAGTGGTACTGGCCGAACCCGATGATCGACGGCCCCCACATCACGGGCGGTTCCCCCGTGACCCGCTGCATGAGGGCGAGGAGCGTGTCCGCGTCGCGACGGCGGACCGTGTGGGTGACGGTCGCGAGGAACGCGTCCACGTCGCCGTCGTGCGGGCGGGTCTTGTTGTCCGGGGCCATGTGCCAGTATCTCGCCGCTGGGTGCCGGTGGCACGTATCTCGCGAGGAGGGCCCGAGGCGCGACCGCGTTCGCACGTGGACCCGGCCGCCGTACGGGACGGGCGGCTCAGTCGTCCCCGAGCACCTGCGCGAGCGTCTGGGCGCCCAGCTCGGCGAACGACGGGTTGTCGTCGGAGTGGGCCGCGAAGGCCGTGCCGAGGACCAGCGCCCACCCACGGGCTCGCTCCCACGTCGCGTCGTCCGTTCCGCACCGCGCGGTCACGGCGTCGCGGAACACACGGCGTCCCGCGGCGTCGAACGTGAGCCAGGCGGTCGCGAGATCGGTGGCCGGGTCGCCGCTCGTCATGTCTCCGAAGTCGACCACGGCCCCCAGCCGGTGGTCGCCGGGCGCGAGCACCAGGTTCGCCGGGTGCAGGTCGCCGTGCAGCCACAGCGCCGGCCCGTCCCACGGGGGAACCTCGACGAGGCGGGACCACAGGTCGAGGAGGGCGCCGTCGTCGGGCACGTGGCCCGACGTGAGGCGCTCTCGGACCGACTCGTCGCGAGCGGCCAGGGGGACGCCGCGGAACGGGTTGACGGGCGCCTCGGGCGGGGCCGGGACGTGCAGGGCCGCGAGGAAGGCGGCGAGGTCGGGGGCGAGCGCGCGGCGCAGGGCTCGGTCGACCGCGAGGGCGCTCAGCCCGTCGAACCACGGGACCACGCTCCACGACCAGGGGAAGGCCGGACCGGCTGACCCTTCGGAGGGGAGCCCGACCCGCACGGGAGCGGGGACCGGCACGGGAAGGCGCGCTGCGAGGCCCGGCAGCCACTCCTGCTCGTGACGCACGAGCCCGGCGGCACCCTCGCGGCGCGGGACCCGCACGGCCAGGTCGTCGCCCAGGCGCAGCACGACGTTGTCCCACCCGTTCGCGACCACGGTCAGGGGCAGGTCTGCCAGGTCCGGGTGCTGAGCGGCGAGCAGCGCGCGGACGAGCTCGACGGTCACGTCGACGTCGGGGGAGGGCATGTCGGGCACGGAGGAACCCTAGCGGTGCGACGGCGTCGCCTGCGCCCAGGCCTGAGACGCGCGGGCCGAGGCGAGGTGGCGAGGGCGCGCCACGACCACGATCAGACCGGCACCTCGACCGTGCGCGCCGCGTCCCACGGCTCGGCCCAGCCCAGCCGGTCCAGGAGCGCGTCGAGGATCGCGCCCGTGAACCCCCACACGAGGTGCTCGCGCCCGTCCGCGGACACCAGGAACGCGGGGCTCTTGTGCGTGTCCCGCCCACGGCGCACGACGGCGGTGCGCCGGTTCGCGGGGTCCGTCAGGTCCGCGACGGGCACCCGGAAGACGTGCGCGGACTCGGCCGAGTCGACCACGGCCACGGGCGTGGGACGCGCCCACCATCCCAGGACGGGGGTCACGAGGTGGTTGCTCACGGGCAGGGGGAGCGGGGACAGCGTCCCCAGGACCTCGACCCCGTCACGGTCGAGCCCGGTCTCCTCGACGGCCTCGCGCAGGGCCGCGTCGACCAGGTCCGCGTCCGTGTCGTCGAGGCGGCCGCCGGGGAACGAGACCTGCCCCGGGTGGTGGCTCAGCGTCGAGGCCCGTGCGAGCAGCAGCACGTCGAGGTCGGCGGCGACCGGGAGAGGCGCGGCGCCGGGCCGGGACGTGTCACGGGACGCCGCGACGTCGTCGAGCACGCCGAACAGGACCAGCACCGCGGCCTGCCGCACGCGCGACTCGTCGAGCGTGCCGATCGCGTAACGCCACGGGCGTGGCCACGGTGCGCCGTCCTGGGCGAGGGCCGCGAGGTCGGCGCGGGCCGACCTCGCGGACGGGGAGACTGTCACCAGCCCGCGGGCAGCGGACGCCCCTCCTCGTACCCGGCGGCCGACTGGATGCCGACCACGGCGCGCTCGGCGAACGCCTCGAGCGAGTCTGCCCCCGCGTACGTGCACGAGCTGCGCAGCCCCGCGGTGATCTCGTCGATCAGGTCCTCGACGCCCGGACGAGCCGGGTCGAGGTACATGCGCGACGACGAGATGCCCTCCTCGTACAGCCCCTTGCGAGCCTGCTGGAACGGCGAGCCGCCCGCGGTGCGGGCCGCGACCGCGCGGGCCGAGGCCATGCCGAACGACTCCTTGTACAGGCGGCCCGTGCCGTCGTCGTGCAGGTCGCCCGGGGACTCGTGCGTCCCCGCGAACCACGAACCGATCATGACCTGGGACGCGCCCGCCGCGAGAGCCAGGGCGACGTCGCGCGGGTGGCGCACCCCGCCGTCGGCCCAGACGTGCTTGCCCAGCTCGCGCGCCGCCTCGGCGCACTCGAGGACCGCGGAGAACTGCGGGCGACCCACGGCCGTCATCATGCGCGTGGTGCACATGGCGCCCGGCCCGACGCCGACCTTGACGATGTCCGCGCCCGCGGCCACGAGGTCGCGCACGCCCTCGGCCGTCACGACGTTGCCCGCGACGATCGGGACCTGCGGGTCCAGGGAACGCACGGCCTCGAGGGCCTGGAGCATCTTGACCTGGTGGCCGTGGGCCGTGTCGACCACGAGGACGTCGGCGCCCGCGGCGAGGAGCTCGGCGGCCTTCGCCTTGACGTCGCCGTTGATGCCGACGGCCGCGGCGACGCGCAGGCGGCCCGAGCCGTCCACGGCGGGGGAGTAGACGCTCGAGCGCAGCGCGCCGCGACGCGTCAGGACGCCCACGAGGTGTCCGTCGCGCACGACCGGCGCGACCTTGCGGCGCGAGCGGTGGAGCTCGTCGAACGCGGCCTCCAGACCGCCCGGTCCGGTGACGACCGACGCCTCGACCACCTGGGGGTGCGCGGACATGACCTGGTGGACCTGCGTGAAGCGGTCCACGCCCAGGCAGTCGGCCTCCGTGACGACGCCGACCGGGCGGTCACCCTCGAGGACCACGGCCGCGCCGTGGGACCGCTTGCCGATCAACGTCAGGGCCGTGTGGACCGTGTCCGTGGGGGAGACCACGACGGGGGTCTCGATGACGGGGTCCTTGCTCTTGACGTCGGCGATCACGTCCGCGACGACGTCGGTCGGCACGTCCTGCGGGATCACGACGATCCCGCCGCGGCGCGCGACCGTCTCGGCCATGCGCCGGCCCGCGACGGCCGTCATGTTCGCCACGACGAGCGGGATCGTGGTGCCCGTGCCGTCGTCGGACGACAGGTCCACGTCGAAGCGCGACGTGATCTCGGAGCGGGACGGGACGAGGAACACGTCGCCGTAGGTCAGGTCTGTGGTGGGCCGCTGGCCCGGCAGGAAGCGCACCCCAGCAGTCTACGGAGGGACGCCAGAGGGGGAGGGTGGATCGGGTGCGCACCGCGTGCAGACGTCGTGACCAGCCCTTTCCGGGCGCGAGCACCCTCCCTGACGGCCTAGAGTTGTCGGGCTAGTCGAATGGCAGGCGGAACGGAGCGGTTATGACCCTGTTGAGCAGCATCACGTCCCCGGAGGACCTCCGGCGACTGACCCCCCAGCAGGTGGAGACCCTCGCCGCGGAGATCCGCGAGTTCCTCGTCTCCGCCGTCTCCCGCACGGGCGGGCACCTCGGGCCGAACCTCGGCGTCGTCGAGCTGACCCTCGCGATGCACCGTGTGTTCGACTCGCCCAAGGACTCGTTCGTGTTCGACACGGGCCACCAGTCCTACGTGCACAAGCTGCTCACGGGCCGCCAGGACTTCTCCGCGCTGCGCAAGCGCGACGGCATGTCCGGCTACCCGAGCCGCGCCGAGTCGCCGCACGACATCGTCGAGAACTCGCACGCGTCGACCGCGCTGAGCTGGGGCGACGGGATCGCCAAGGCCAACGTGGTGCGCGGCCTGCGGGACCGGCACGTCGTCTCGGTCATCGGCGACGGCGCCCTCACGGGCGGCATGGCCTGGGAGGCGCTCAACAACATCGCCGAGAGCCAGGACCGGCGCCTGGTGATCGTCGTCAACGACAACGGCCGCTCCTACTCGCCGACCATCGGCGGCATGGCGCACCACCTGTCGACCTTGCGCACCACGCGCGGCTACGAGAACTTCCTCGACTGGGGCAAGCGCACGCTCTCGCGCTCGGGCGCCCCCGGCCGGTTCGCGTACGAGTGGCTGCACGGGCTCAAGAAGGGGCTCAAGGACGTCGTCGCGCCCCAGGGCATGTTCGAGGACCTGGGCATCAAGTACGTCGGCCCGGTCGACGGCCACGACATCGAGGCCCTCGAGCACGCGTTCGTGCGGGCCCGCTCCTACGGAGCGCCCGTGATCGTGCACGTCATCACGGAGAAGGGCCGTGGCTACACCCCGGCCGAGCAGGACGTCGCCGACCGCTTCCACGCCGTCGGGCAGATCCACCCCGAGACGGGGCTGCCGGTGGCACCCTCGCGCTTCGGTTGGACGTCGGTCTTCGCCGACGAGATCGTCACGATCGGTCGTCGTAGGCCCGACGTCGTCGCGATCACCGCGGCCATGCTGCACCCGGTGGGCCTCGCGCCGTTCGCCGAGGCGTTCCCCGAGCGCACGTTCGACGTCGGCATCGCGGAGCAGCACGCGGCGACCTCGGCCGCGGGCATGGCCTTCGCGGGCCTGCACCCGGTCGTCGCGGTCTACGCGACCTTCCTCAACCGGGCGTTCGACCAGGTCCTCATGGACGTGGCGCTGCACAAGGCCGGGGTCACGTTCGTGCTCGACCGCGCCGGCATCACGGGCGAGGACGGTGCGAGCCACAACGGCATGTGGGACATGGCGATGCTGCGCATCGTGCCGGGTCTGCACCTGGCCGCGCCGCGCGACGAGCCGACGCTGCGCGACGCGTTGCGCCACGCGGTCGACATCGACGACGCGCCCTCGGTCGTCCGCTACCCCAAGGGCGCGGTCGTCGCGCCGATCCCCGCGATCGAGACGGTCGACGGTGTCGACGTCGTCGCACGCCACGACGCCGTCCCGGCCAAGAAGACCGCCTCGACCTCGACCGCACCGGCCCGCAAGGTCCTGCTCGTGGGCGTCGGGTCGATGACCGGCACCGCGATGGCGGCCGGGGAGGCGCTCGCGGCCCACGGCGTGGACGTCACGGTCGCGTCCCCGACCTGGGTCCTGCCCATGCCGTCCGCCCTCGTGAAGCTCGCGGGCGAGCACGACCTCGTGGTCACGATCGAGGACGGCCTCGCCGACGGCGGCGTGGGCTCTCTCCTGGGGCAGCGGGCGGTCGAGGCCGGGATCACGGTGCCCGTGGTCCCGCTGGGCCTGCCTACGGTCTTCCTGGACCACATGTCGATCGACCAGGTCAAGGCCACGCACCGCCTCACGGCGCAGGACGTCACGCGCGACGCGCTCACGGCGCTCGCGCTGCTCTGACCTCCGCACGGCGGGGAGATCGACGAGGGGCGCGGACCGCACGGTCCGCGCCCCTCGTCGTGCGCTCCGGTGCAGGCCCGACGGCGCCGCGCCCCCGAGCGGCCGTCGCGCCTCAGGCCAGCGTCGCCTCCGCGGCCCGCTCGACCACGGCGCGCAGGTCGCCCGAGCTCGCGAACCACGTGCGTTGGCGTCCGGCGCCGCCGCCGTTCGACCACAGCCGTCCGAGCAGCTCGGTCACGGCGTCGAGGTCGCCCGCGTCGACGAGGGCCTCGCGCACGTGCGCGACGAGCTGGCCCACGACGTCGTGCGCGGTCGCGGGCTTCCACGTGAGGGGCGAGACCAGGTCGCCAGAGATCCCCGAGCGCCCGGCCCGCCAGGAGGCGGTGCGCAGGAGCTCGGGGTGCAGCATGGGTGCCGAGACGCCCGCGTCGGCCTCGCGTGCCGCGGTCTCGACGAGCCCGCGCGCCAGGGCCGCGAGCAGGGTCGCGGTGTCGGCGTCGAGGCACACGTCCGCGACGCGGATCTCGACCGTGGGGTAGGACGCGGACAGCCGGGCGTCGAAGTAGATCATCGCGGTGTCGAGGATCGTGCCCGTGGCGACCAGGGCGTCGACCGTGGCGCGGTACGCCTCGGGCGTGCCGAACGACGGGGCCGGGCCCGCCGTCGGCCATCGTGACCAGACCTGGGAGCGGAAGCTCGCGTACCCGCTGTCCTCGCCCTGCCAGTACGGCGAGTTGGCGCTCAGCGCGAGGAGCGGGGCGAGCCAGGGACCGATGCGGTCGAGGACCGCGACCCCCTCGGCATCGGACGAGACCGCGACGTGGACGTGGCAGCCGCCCGTGAGCTGTTCGCGTGCCGTGAGCCCGAACGCGGCGCGCGCCGCGAGGTAGCGGAGCTTGCCGACCGTGGTGGGGGAGACGGGGACGGGCGACGTGCCGAGGGCCACGATGCGCGCGTCGCGCTGCTCGGCGGCCTTGTTGGCCCGGATGCGCCCCTCGCGGATCTCCTGGGCGAGGTCCGACAGGTCGGCGCAGGGGTGCGTGCCGGTCTCGAGCTGCTCCTCCATGAGCTCGAGCTCGAGGTCGCCGCCGGGGGCGTCGTCGGACCGGTCCGGGCGCGAGCCGCCCGACGCCCCGAGCCCTCCCTCGGTGATCTCGGTGGTGCCGGACGATTCGATGACCTCGGTCGCGACGGCGGTGGGGATGCCGTCGGGCCCGACGAGGAGGAACTCCTCCTCGACTCCCATGGTTCGCATCGAGGCAGTCTCACACGCGCGGGGGGCTCTTCGCACGCAGTGGGGCGCCCGGCTCGTGCATAGGGGCCTCGAGGCGTGTCGGACAGCTCGCCTGAGGATGCCGCTCGTCGCCGGCCCGGGCCCAGTACCGGGGGGCGACGGGCGGCATCTCGACGTGTCCTCCCGCCCGTGGGCGTGGGGACGGCTGCGTCGGTGCGTGGGCGCGCGGGCGCCCGTAGGGTGGGATTTTGGGCGGAGCTGAGGACGGTACGGGGGCGGGGGTGGTACGCAAGGGACTTTGGTCCCGAACGAGAGGTCTAAAGACTCCCACGAAAAGGTCATGTGAAGACCGTCACAAGGTGGAATGAAGTCGCTTAGATGCATGTTGAAGAACGTAGAAGGGTTGGAATTCCGCCATTCTCGAGGCGTCGAACCTCGAATCGCCGCCGCGGCCTGTGAGCCAGGTGACAGCGTCTTTGCCACGCCGACACCCTCTGCGGGTCGTAGCCTGAAGGGGCGAAGGAGAACGGCAGGACGGCACGGATTTCCCGCGTCGACCAAGGTCTTTACCCCCGCCGCGCAGGCAGCGCGGTGTGGACGTCGAGGAGAGTGATATGACCAGCATTTCCGAGGCTCGCAGCACCACTGGCGGCCAGGACGACGCGACCGTCCCCGCATGGGCCGGCTTCACCGCAGGTCCCTGGCAGGACACGGTCGACGTGCGTGACTTCATCCAGCGCAACTACACCCCGTACGAGGGTGACGACTCCTTCCTCGCCGGGCCCACCGAGCGCACGACCGGCATCTGGGCCAAGCTCTCCGAGATGTTCCCCGCCGAGCGCGAGAAGGGCATCTACGACGTCGACCCGCACACGCCCGCCGGCATCACGGCCCACGCGCCCGGGTACATCGACAAGGACTCCGAGGTCATCGTCGGCCTCCAGACCGACGCCCCGCTCAAGCGCGCGATCATGCCGAACGGTGGATGGCGCATGGTCGAGGGCGCGCTCGAGACCTACGGCTACCCGGTCGACCAGGAGCTCAAGAAGGTCTTCAGCGAGTACCGCAAGACCCACAACCAGGGCGTCTTCGACATCTACCCGCCCAACGTCCGCGCAGCGCGCAGCTCGCACATCATCACGGGCCTGCCCGACGCGTACGGCCGCGGCCGCATCATCGGTGACTACCGCCGCGTCGCGCTGTACGGCGTCGACCAGCTCGTCGCCGCCAAGAAGCTCGACAAGCTGGACCTCGACACCCAGCCGTTCAGCGAGAAGATCGTGCGCGAGCGCGAGGAGCACGCGGAGCAGATCCGCGCGCTCGGCGAGCTCAAGGAGATGGCCGCCTCCTACGGCTACGACATCTCCGGCCCGGCCACCAACGCCCGCGAGGCCGTCCAGTGGCTCTACTTCGGCTACCTCGCCGCGGTCAAGGAGCAGAACGGCGCCGCGATGTCGCTGGGCCGCACCTCGACCTTCCTCGACGTGTACCTCGAGCGCGACCTGGCGAACGGTGTCATCACCGAGGAGCAGGCGCAGGAGATCATCGACGACTTCGTCATCAAGCTGCGGATCGTGCGCTTCCTGCGCACCCCGGAGTACGACTCCCTGTTCTCGGGCGACCCGACGTGGGTCACCGAGACCATCGGCGGCATGGGCGACGACGGTCGGCCGCTCGTCACGAAGAACTCGTTCCGCTTCCTGCAGACGCTCTACAACCTGGGCCCGGCCCCCGAGCCCAACATGACCGTCTTCTGGAGCCCGCGCCTGCCGCAGGGGTTCAAGGACTTCTGCGCCAAGGTCTCGATCGACACCTCGGCCGTCCAGTACGAGTCGGACGAGCAGATCCGCCCGGCCTGGGGTGACGACGCCGCGATCGCGTGCTGCGTCTCGCCCATGGCGGTCGGCAAGCAGATGCAGTTCTTCGGTGCCCGCGTCAACCTCGCCAAGACCCTCCTGTACGCCATCAACGGCGGCAAGGACGAGGTCACGGGCAAGCAGGTCTCCCCGGTCGTCGCCCCCGTGCCCGAGGGCCAGCCCCTCGACTACGACGACGTCCGCGCCCGCTTCGACAAGACCATGGACTGGCTGGCCGAGACCTACGTCGAGGCGCTCAACTGCATCCACTGGTCGCACGACAAGTACGCCTACGAGCGTCTCGAGATGGCCCTCCACGACAAGGAGGTCCTGCGGACCATGGCCTGCGGCATCGCGGGTCTCGCGGTCGCGGCGGACTCCCTGTCGGCCATCAAGTACGCCACGGTCACGCCCGTGTTCGACGAGCGCGGCATCGTGGTCGACTACCAGACCGAGGGCGACTACCCCGCGTTCGGCAACGACGACGACCGTGTCGACTCGATCGCGGTCGAGCTCGTCGAGTCGTTCATGGCGAAGATCCGTTCGCACAAGATGTACCGCGACGCGCTGCCCACGCAGTCCGTCCTGACCATCACGTCGAACGTCGTCTACGGCAAGGCCACGGGCAACACTCCCGACGGCCGCCGCGCGGGCGAGCCGTTCTCCCCGGGGGCCAACCCCATGAACGGCCGCGACACGCACGGCATGCTCGCCTCGGCCCTGTCGGTCGCGAAGCTGCCGTACAACGAGGCGCAGGACGGCATCTCGCTGACCAACACGGTCGTCCCGAGCGGTCTGGGCCGCACCCGTGACGAGCAGGTCGCGAACCTCGCCGGTCTGCTCGACGCGTCGGTCGGTGGCGACGGCTACCACATGAACGTCAACGTGCTGGTGAAGGAGACTCTCGAGGACGCCATGGAGCACCCCGAGAACTACCCGCAGCTCACCATCCGCGTCTCCGGGTACGCCGTGAACTTCGTGCGGCTGACCCGCGAGCAGCAGCTCGACGTCCTCTCGCGGACCTTCCACGGCGCTCTCTGAGCGCAGAACGGCGGAACCATCATGACGACTCTCTCGACGCCCGCAGCAGGCCAGGTGCCCGCGCGTGCCGCCGCCCGCTACGGGGTCGACGGGGTCGCCTCGGCTCCGCTGCCGTGGCGGACCTCCGGTGACGGCCTGGGTCACGACAGCGACCTGGACGCACCGGAGGCCCCCCGCCGCCGGACGGGGGCCGGGGTCTCCGGCCTCTCGACGGCCGAGGACCTCGACCGGCACGACAAGCTCGCGATGATGCGCTCGGGCGAGCTGGGCTCCGTCCACTCATGGGAGCTCGTGACCGCGGTGGACGGTCCGGGCACGCGCCTGACGGTGTTCCTCAACGGGTGCCCGCTGCGGTGCCTGTACTGCCACAACCCCGACACCCTGCAGATGAAGGACGGGGAGCCGGTCACGGCCGACGAGCTGCTGGCCCGCGTCAAGCGGTACCTGCCGGTCTTTCGCGCCACCAAGGGCGGGCTGACGCTCTCGGGCGGCGAGGTGCTCATGCAGCCCGCGTTCGCCGCGCGCATCCTGCGGGGCGCCAAGGAGATGGGTGTGCACACCACGCTCGACACCTCGGGCTTCCTCGGGGCGAACCTGAGCGACGAGATGCTCGCGGACACCGACCTGGTGCTCCTCGACGTCAAGTCGGGCGACCCCGAGACCTACGAGAAGGTCACGGGGCGTGCCCTGGAGCCCACGCTGACGTTCGGGCGACGGCTCGCCGAGTCGGGCCTGCCCGGCGGCGTCACGGCCGAGCACCCGGTCGAGGTCTGGATCCGCTACGTGCTGGTCCCGGGCCTGACCGACCAGGCCGAGCACGTCGACGTCGTCGCGGACTACGCGGCCTCGCTCAACGAGATCCGGCCCGGCACGGTCACCCGGGTCGAGGTCCTGCCCTTCCACCAGATGGGCCGGGACAAGTGGGAGACGCTCGGGCGCGAGTACGAGCTCACCGACACCCCGGCGCCCGACGTCGAGCTGGTCGACCGCGTGCGCGACCAGTTCCGGGCGAAGGGGCTCACGGTCTACTGACCGGCCGCCCGGCCCTGAACGACGAGCCGCGGCCCCTGGATCCTGTGATCCGGGGGCCGTTCGTCATGTCCGGGTGAGCGCGGCGGTCAGCCACGGGCCCAGCACCGGCAGCACCGCGTCCGGCTGCATGGCCCGGGTGTGGTCCAGGCCGTCGAGCAGGCGCACGTCCCAGCCCGCGGTGCGCAGCTCGTCGGCGTGCGCGGCGAGCGCGCCGCCGATGCTCACGTGCACCCCGCCCCACTTCTCGCCGTACTCGATCTCGTCGGCCGTCCCGGCGAACGCGAGTCGCGGACACGTCACCTGGTCCAGCGCGGCCCGGTCGTCGAACCCGTCGAGCGCCTCGTACAGGGTCACGAACTGGCGCGCCTGGCCCTCGCCGAGCGTCATGTCGAACGCGTCCCAGTCGAAGTCCTCCGCGTCCTGCGCGGCCGTGGCCGCGTCGTCCGGCGCCTGCGCACGCTCCTCCTGCCCGACGACGTCGCTCGCCTCGCGCTGCGTCGTCGGGCCGTCCCGGGGCTCGACCGGCGCTCCGTCGGCACCGGCCGTCATGGCATGCGTCGCGCGCGTGACCGCGAGCATGCCCGCGTACGGCCCACCCCGCGGGGGGAAGCCGCCCATGACGAGCGCGCTCAGGCGCCTCGTGCGCAGCGCGAGCTGGAGGCCGCTCAGCGCGAGCCACGAGTACCCGTAGTACGCGAAGGTCTCGGCGCCTGCGGCGTCGGCGATCGCAAGGAGGTCGGCCGCGACGTTCTCCGGAGTCAGCGTGTCGGGGGCCGGGTGAGCCATGCGGTGGCCCTCGTAGTCGGCTGCGGCCACGCGGAACGTGGGGGAGAGGGCGTCGACCAGGGTCCGGCCCAGCGCAGGGTCGACGCCCCACCTGCGGAGCTCGTCGGCCTGCGGCCCCGCGGCCGGGACCGGGTTGACCGGGAGCACGACGGCGGGGCCCGTCCCCGTGACCTCGACGGGGATGGTGCTCCCGTCGTGAAGAATCGCGGTGGTGTGGTGCGTGACCGGGGAACCGTTCGACGTCATGCGAGCCACGCTATCGCGCACCGTGGGGCGCGGTGCGAGCCCGAAATGCCTGGATCCTGGTGTCCGGATGACGGAGGATCGAGGAACACCCCACCGACCCCGAGGAGAACCCGTGCCTGCTGCCCCCGCCGCTCCGTCCAGCGCTGAGCCGTCGACCCCCGTCGCACGGCTCGTGCGCAGCCCCCGCCTGTCCGACGTCGCCGAGTACGCGTACTCGGCCGTCGTCCCGTCGGGCGCGCGGCTCGTCTACGCCGCAGGCGCGTGTCCGCTCGACGCGGACGGCGCGACCGTGGGCGTCGGGGACGTGCGGGCGCAGGCCGCCCAGAGCATGGCGAACCTCGCGGTCTCGCTCGAGGACGCAGGCGCGACCTTCGGGGACCTCGTCAAGACGACCGTGTACGTCGCCTCGGCCTCGCAGGACGACCTCGTGGCCGCGTGGGAGGTCGTGCGCGACACGCTCGCCCCGCACGACCCGCCGAGCACGCTCCTCGGCGTCGCCGCGCTCGGCTACGACGACCAGCTCGTCGAGGTCGAGGCGGTCGCGGCGATCCGCTGACCCCTCCGCTCGCGGCGCCCGGGCATACCGTGGGAGGCATGGACCTCCCACCTCAGACACCCCTGACCCCGCTGACCGAGGACTGGACCCGGGCGCTCGCGGTCGTGGCCCACCCGGACGACATGGAGTTCGGTGCGGCCGCGGCCGTCGCCCGCTGGACCGGGCAGGGCAAGACCGTGGTCTACGCCATGGTCACGAGCGGCGAGGCCGGGATCGACGGCCTCGCCCCCGACGAGGCGCGCGCCGTGCGCGAGGCCGAACAGGTCGCGTCGGCCGCGATCGTGGGCGTGGACGAGGTCGAGTTCCTCGGCCTGCCCGACGGCGTGCTCGAGTACGGGCTGCCGCTGCGGTCGGCCGTCGCGGCGGCGATCCGTCGTCACCGCCCCGAGGTCGTCATCACGGGCAACTACCGCGAGACCTTCCCGGGCGGGATGCTCAACCAGGCCGACCACATCGCGACGGGCCGCGCCGTCGTGGACGCCGTGCGCGACGCAGGCAACCGCTGGGTCTTCCACGACCAGGTCGAGGCGGGCCTGGAGCCGTGGGGCGGCGTGCGGCAGGTCTGGGTCGCAGGGTCTCCCGACGCGGCCCACGGCGTCGACGTGACCGGGACGTTCGACGCGGGCGTGGCCTCGCTCCGTGCCCACGCCGCCTACATCGCCGGTCTCGGGTGGGAGCACTTCGACCCGGCCGAGTTCCTCGCGACCATGTCCCGGGCGGGCGGCGCTCGCATGGACGTCGAGCACGCCACCGCGTTCGAGGTGCTCCGCATGGGCTGGGAGGACTAGCGCACCGCGCCTGCCGCCTGGGGAGCACGCGCGCTCTCGACAGGAGCGCAGCGGCCATCTGCCCTACCGTGTGTCAGGGGTACCCGCCCCGAGCCCGTCACGGGAAAGGGCAGTGCGATGAGCGACGCTGCGCAGGTCGATGGACAGGTCGGAGCCAAGGCGGGCGGGGTGCTCGCGGCGACCTGCATCTCCACGTTGGTGGTGAACGCGAACACCTCGGCGGTCAGCATCCTGCTCCCGGCGATCTCCGAGGACACCGGAACGTCGGTGACCACGCTGCAGTGGGCGGTGACGGGCTACTCGCTCGTCGGGGCGGCGGTCATCGTCACCTCGGGCTCGTTGGGCGACGTCTTCGGCCGGCGGAGGGTCTTCCAGCTCGGGCTGCTGCTGTTCGTCGCGTCGTGCATCATGATCGCGCTGGCCGGGTCGGGGGGCATGGTCATCGCCGGTCGCGTGATCCAGGGCGCGGCGGGGGCGACGATCCTCGCGTGCGGGCTCAGCCTCCTGTCGGTCGCGAACTCGGGCGACGCACAGCTACGCGCCGTCTCGCTGTGGGGCGCTGCGGCGGCCGTGGGGGCTGCGGCCGGGCCGTTGGTCGGCGGCGTGCTCGTCGACGTCACGGGGTGGCAGGGGCTGTTCTGGATCGACGCAGGGATCGCGGTCCTGTGCATGGTGCTGACGGTGTTGACCGTGGCCGAGTCGAGGGACCCGGACCGACCGAGGACGATCGACTACGCGGGCACCGTGCTCATCGCGCTGACGCTGACGCCCCTCATCCTGGGCGTGACCAAGAGCGGCGACTGGGGCTGGTTCTCGGTGGCCACGCTGGGGTGCTTCGCGATCTCCGTCGGGGCGGCCGTCGCGTTCGTCGTCGTCGAAGGGCGGGTCGCGGTCCCGCTCGTGGACCTCGCCCTGCTGCGCAACCGGGTCCTCGTCGGGTCGACCGTCGCGATCCTCATCGGGGCGGGCACGATCAACGGCCTGATGTACCTCCTGAGCCTGTACTTCCAGGACCCCGCCACGCTGGGCTTCAGCCCGCTCCAGGCGGGGCTCGCGACGCTCCCGGCCACCGTGGGTCTCGTGGTGGTCGCCCCGCTCGTGCCGCGGCTCGCGGCGAAGATCGGCGGTCGGCAGACGATCGGCTTGGGCTTCGCGCTGACGACGGCCGGCTTCGTGGTCGTGGGCCTCGTGAACGAGTCCTGGGTGTACACCGCGTTCCTGCTGCCGTTGGTCGCTATCGCGGTCGGCATGGGCCTGTCCAACGGTCCTGCGTCGGCGGCCGCCACGGCCGCGGTGCCGGAGAACCAGGTCGGTGGGGCCTCAGGGATCTCCAACATGGCCCGGTACGTCGGCGCTGCGGTCGCGACGGCGCTGGCAGCCACCATCTACGGCAACGTGATCGCCAACCGGACCGCTGACGGGGCCGCGCAGAGCGAGGCACTGGCGGGGGGACTGGCGGCCGCCGCGTGGATGATGGCCATCTTCAGCTTCCTCGGCGTGCTCATGGCGGTCGTGATCGGGCGCCACCGTGCGACGAAGGGCACGCTCGACGACGCCGCCGCGGCGGCCGCCTCGGTCTCCTTCACGCTGCCGACCTCGGCGACCGCGGGACAAATCGGCTCAGACCGGGGCTGAGCGCTCCCTCGCGGGGCGGTGCGGTTCACTCGATCTGGATGACGTGCGCCCGGTTCCTCGGGCGGCACACTCGAACCAAGGCCTGACCGACGACGTCGACGGAGGCAGTGATGACCACGCAAGCACTCCCGCAGGACGCGCGATGAGCGCCGCCGACGTCCCCGCCGACGTCCCCGTCGACGGCGCGGCGGCAGTCCCGGCCGCCCGCACCCGCGCGACGAACACCCAGTGGATCTCCTGGGTCGCGCTGGCGATGATGACCACCAGCTCGGTCGCGAGCCTGCGCGCTGCGCCCACGATGGCCGTCTACGGCCTGGCCTGCGTGTTCCTCTACCTGCTGCCCGCGGTCGTCTTCCTGCTGCCGACCTCGCTGGTGTCCGCAGAGCTCGCCTCCGGGTGGACGGGCGGCATCTACAAGTGGGTCTCCGAGGGCATCTCGAAGCCCATGGGCTTCCTCGCGGTGTGGTGCCAGTTCGCCATGACGATCTTCTACTACCCGAGCCTGCTCGGGTTCGTCGCGAGCACGCTCGCGTACGTCATCAATCCCGCTCTCGCCAGCAGCGGGGTGTGGACGGCGGCCGTGATCATCGTCGTCTACTGGTCCGGGGTCTGGGTCTCCTCGCGCGGCACCAAGGGCGTCGCCGGCCTCGCGAGCGGCGGGCTCATCATCGGGACCCTGATCCCCGGGGTCGTGCTCGTGACCCTCGGTGTCGTCTTCCTGGGTCAGGGGAACGAGTCCGCGGCACCCATGACGGCCGACAACCTCCTGCCGGCCTGGGCCGGGCTCTCGAGCCTCGTCCTCATCGTCAACAACTTCCTGTCCTACTCCGGCATGGAGATGAACGCGGTCCACGTGTCGTCGCTGAAGGACCCCGCCAAGCAGTTCCCGAAGTCGATGTTCCTCGCGATGGGGATGGTGCTGGCGATCTTCATCCTTCCCGCGCTGGCCATCAGCTGGATCGTGCCCGCCGAGGAGCTCTCGCTCACGGCCGGTGTGATGCAGGCCTTCGACGCGGTGTTCGCCAACTTCGGGTGGCAGTGGCTGACGCCCGTCGTGGGCATCATGCTCGTCACGGCCTCTCTCGGTGGCATGCTCACGTGGCTCGCCGGTCCGTCCAAGGGCCTGCTGCTCATCTCCCGCCAGGAGGGGTACCTCCCACCGTTCCTGCAGCGGCTCAACAAGAACGGTGTCCAGCAGAACATCCTGGTCGTCCAGGGCATCGTGACCACGGTGATCGGCCTCGCCTACGCGCTGATCCCCGACGTCTCGAGTGCCTACTGGATCTTCTCCGTCATCACGACGCAGGTGTACCTGATCATGTACCTGTTGATGTTCGTGGCCGCGATCAACCTGCGCCGACGTCAGCCCGACCACCCGCGCGGGTTCCGGGCCCCGATGCTCGTGAGCCTGTGCGGCGTGGGCTTCGCGGCCTCTCTGGCGGCGCTGCTGGTCGGGTTCGTCCCGCCCTCCCAGTTCTCCTCCGGCAGCCCGCTGGTCTACTTCCTCGTCGTGGGCGGCGGGGCCCTGGGGCTGGGCCTGTTCGTCCCGTTCCTGTTCTACCGGTTCCGCAAGCCGGCCTGGAAGCAGGCCGAGGCGACGGAGGTGGCCTCATGAGCACGTCGGCGGAGAACCAGCCTCGGCACGAGCGTCGGTGGATCTACGTCGGCGCGTGCGTGATCCTCGTCGCGATGGTCGTGTGGGGGATCCTCGCGTTCACGACCGTCAGGGAGTCGGCCCGCGCGTCGGAGAAGGCGGACGAGCTGATCGCGGCCCTCGAGGACGCCGGGGTGCGCACCCCCGACAAGGACCAGGTCGTGCGCGTCCTCGGCGACGACGGCGGTGCGACCTGCGCCAACCCCAACGAGGCGCTGAGCCGGGCGACCCTGCTCGCGCAGCTCGCGAACGGGGCGACGGGACCGGGCGCCCGGCCCGTCATCGCCGACAGCCGCGTGGTCCAGGGCCAGCTGCTCATCATCGAGGTCTACTGCCCGGACGAGCTCGACGAGTTCCAGGCGTTCGTCGACGACCTCAAGACCGCCGACGTGGCGGGGTAGGGCCGAGACCGCCGCGGCGGTCCCGCACTACGGCTAGTCCTCCTCGGCTACCCAGTAGCACCCCGAGCTCGACTCGCCCAGCACCACGAGACCCGTGTCGAAGGTGTACTCCGTCGCGGGGTTCCAGCCGTCGGACTCGAACAGCGAGCCGAACCAGGGGTCAGTGGGAGGAGTCGCATCCTCGGGGGCGTGCCCGAGCGCTGAGCCGCCGAAGTACTGGAGGAACTCCTCCGAGGGTGCGCAGTTGGTCGCGTACCGGGCCCCGCGCTCACCGAAGGAGCCGATGAACTCCTCGGCGAGCCGTCGTGCACGATGCTCGGGCATGATCTCGTCGGCATACGCGATGCCGATCCGCAGCAGGGTGGTCAGCAGCTGGCGTGCGCCGTCGGCCCCGACCTCCACCCAGCCTCTGCCGATCGGGGTGAGGCCCGTGGCGCGCGCGACGGCGTCGAACCCGGTCGCGGGAGGCAGCACGGACAGCCAGATCTCCTCTGCGGGGCGATCTCGCAGGAGCTGGGCGACGTCGTCGGGGAGCGGCATGCGGCCGACTGTAGCGGCCCGGCCGGCGTCTTCCGTGCGGGCTGGGACCTTCAGCCGTCCTCGAACGGCGGCTCGCCGTGTCGCCAGACCATCCAGACGCCGTCCTCGAAACCGGTGAGGAGCGCGATCTCCGGCCCGGTCAGCTCGTCCCCGGGTCGGCGACATCCGCAGCGGGCCGCTCTCGAAGTGGATCCCGATCCCCGTCGTCGCGTCCGTCCCGATCACCGTCTGGCCGATGAGCGCGCGCAGCGCGTCCGCCCACCCTCCGTCGCCGTCGGAGAGTCGACGGCCGTCCTGCTCGACGACGGGCGGCGCGTTGCACGTCAGGACGGGTTCGTCTGGCCCCGACGACGGTTCGAACCGCAGCTGCACGTAGTCCCGGACGAACTGCACCGACGCGAGCTCGCAACCGACGAGTCGCCCGAGGATCTGGTCCAGAGTGTCCACGCGCATGACTCCACGGACCTGTGCGGCGCCTGACCGGCGGGACGTCGTCACAGGTCGGCGTCGCCGTCGCCCCGCGGCGCGTCGACCAGCGCGTCCTGCACCTCGGCGTCCCGCACCTCGCCGTCCGCCACGATCCCCTGGGCGACCGTCGCACCGCCGCCACCCACGACCGGCTCCCCGCCCAGCCACCGCGCCTGCTCGGCCGCGACGATCGTCTGCGCGAGCCGTGCCTCCGACACGTCGACCGCGCCCGGCAGCGCGTCGGCCAGGACGCTGCGTCGCGCGTAGGCGTCGAACAGCCGGGCCTTGGTGCCGAGGATCTCGACCATGCGCTCGTCGACCGTGTCGGCGACGAGCAGCCGGTGGACCTGCACGGTGCGCACCTGGCCCATGCGGTGGGCGCGTGCGACGGCCTGGGCCTCGGTCGTGGGCTTGACCTGCGGCTCGCACAGGATGACGACCGAGGCCGCCTGGAGGTTGACGCCGACCCCGCCCACGTCGATCTGGCTCACGAGCGCGCGGGGCACGGGCGAGGCCGTGAAGTCGTCGAGGATGGTCTGGCGGGCGCTGGCCCCCACGGACCCCGTGAGCGGCCCGGCCGCGAGGTCGCCCAGCGCGCGCACCACGAGGTCGACGACGTCGCGGAAGTACGTGAACACCACGACCTTGCGGCCGTTCCCCGTGGCCTCCTCGACGAGCTCGACGAGCCGGCGCACCTTGGCGGAGTCCTCGGGGTGGTCGACGGCGTACGCGGCCCGGCGCATGGCCATGAAGCTGCCCTCGCGCACCGCGGCGCGGTAGGCGGCGCCGTCGGCCGGGCCGAACGTCTCCCACTCCTCGACCTGGACGAGCTCGGGCAGCTCCTCGAGCACGTCCTCCTGGTTGCGCCGGAGGTACACGGGGGCCACGGCGAGCCGGAACCTCTCGGCTCCCGCGGCGCCGTGCGCGGCGCTGACCTGCTCGGCGACGTCGGGCTGGAGGTAGGCCACGAGGCGTCGGAACTCCTCGACGCGGTTCTCCATGACGGTGCCGGTCAGGAACAGCACGTGCCCGGTGCGCCTGGCCCAGGCGGCGACGGCCTGCGACCGCTTGGCCTCGGGGTTCTTGACGTAGTGCGCCTCGTCGACCACGAGCATCGCGGGCGTGGGCAGGTCGAGAGGTAGGAGCCCGACCTGCTCGAACGTCGTCACGGCCACACCCCCTTCGCGCGCCCACTGCGCGGCCTCCTCGGCACGCTCGGGGCCGTGGACGTCGAGCGAGCGCAGCGTGCTGTGCCGCCCGACCTCGCGCACCCAGCTCGTCATGACGCTCGCGGGGCACACCACGAGGAAGTGCGTCGCGCCGCCCACGGCGAGGTGCGCCATCGCGGCGATGGCCTGCACGGTCTTGCCGAGGCCCATCTCGTCGCCCAGGATCGTGCGCCGCTGGGCGAGGGCGTAGCGCGCCCCGAACGCCTGGTACCCGCGCAGCGAGGCGGTCAGGAGGGACTGGTCGAGCGGCTGGTCGTTCACCCGGGCGAGGAGGTCGGGCGGCAGGTGGCCCTCGGTGGCCCCGAGGTCGCGCCCGATGTCCACGACGTCGTCCAGCAGCGCGTAGTACGCCGCCGAGCGCGCCCGGAAGTCCGTCCACGCCTCGAAGGCGTCGACGGGCGCGGCGTCGAGGGCGGCGACGCGCTCGGCGGCCGCGACGGCCCCGGACCGCTCGGCGTCGGCGACCAGCCGCGCGAGGTCGCGCACGGCGTCCGCTGCCCGACGGCGCCGCGCGGGCAGCGAGAAGAAGGTCCGGACCGCGCGGGTCGCCTCCTGGGCCGCGACCCGGTGCTCGGTGTGCCCCTCGAGGAACGTGACGATCACCTGTCGGTGGACCGTGGCGGCCGTGCGTGCCGCATCGAGGCCCGCGAGGGCCTGGACGAGGCCGGTCGTGAACGGGTCGCCGGGGGCGTCGTCGATCCGGAACCGCAGGGTCTCCTGGACGGCGTGGGCGATCTGCGCCGCGGCCGCGAGACAGTGCGTCGCGGTCTGCGGGCCGATCCCGGGCAGCCGTTCGAGCCCGGCGGGTCCCGCGCGCAGCACGGCTCCGACGGTCGTGATGCCCCCGTCGACCAGGCGACCGACGCGCAGTCGCTCACCGCTGACCTCGCGCAGCCGCTCGACCCCGATCGCCGAGAGCTCGCCCAGGACCTTGTCCTCCTGGCTGGAGCCGAACGCGGTGCGCACGTGCTCGCGGAACCGGGCCGGCGCCCCGGCGAGACCCGAGAGCAGCGCCGCGACCTCGTCGGCCTGGGCGACGACCTCTCGGGCCCGCGCGGGCGTGGGGCGTGAAGAGTCGGGCGTCTTGAACGAAGGCGTGGGCGAACTACTCAACATCGCTATCCGTGCTACGCACGCAGAAACTCCGAGGCGGGTACCTGTTGGAGCGCCGATTGGACCTGCTGGTCCAGCCAGATCGCCAAGTTGTGTAGGTGGGGGCCCGCATCGTCAGAGCTGAGGAGGTGATCCCTCAATCGCGCCTTGTACTTCTCCAGCTTGTTCCGGTCGGCCTGCAATACAGAGTCCTCTAGAGTCCTACTCAAGTGCTTGCCCGGGACAATCTCAAGAATTACATCTGTCGGAAGGTAGCGTTCAATGCCAACAAACTTCTCGCCAAGATCAGGATTCGCCAGGCCTACGGGCGTGGTTACGCAGGAAGAGTGGGGGTGCCCTGTGAGCGCATCGTTGTATCGACGCGAATCGGTTGCTTCCCAGTCTCGGACGACTATTATCGGACCTGTGAGCGGCCTGCTCGCGATTGCCGCAGCATTTGCCTTGAGGAAAGTCAGGACATTGTCTCCGCCTGATTTGAGATCGAGATCCTCATCGCAGACAATCCTCCATTGGGGCCTAACGCCCGCCTCAATGAGTGCACGCTCGAAGTATGCCTTATCGATCGAGCCTTCAACGATCACAAGTGGAACATCCGGTCGTTGTGAAAGCGGGTGGCGGTATACAGATATCGCCTGGTGGTTTGATGAGAGGATCGCATCTCGGGCCGACAGGAGAGAGATTTTGCTCCCTTCGGTCTTTGAGGTAGAAATCTCCATCATGGCTGCGTTATCGGCGACGGAAACAAACTCGTCCACATGTGTCGTGAGTAGAATCTGACGCCTACTGTCCCGTGCATACGCTCGGAGGTCATCGGCGTACTTAAATCGGAGGCCAGAATGCAGGTAACTCTCAGGTTCCTCAAATGCCCAGACTGAGGCTTGAACCCAACCGAAACTCTGACTGCGTGCGGCGCGGTCCGCTAGGTCCAAGAAGTGAAGGAGCATGAATGACTGGGCGCCCGAACCCTCAAGTTCTGGGGACCGCGAGACCGAGTCTCCCGATATTGTCGAGATTAGGAGCTCGAACGCAAGGTCAGCGAAATTGTGAGGGAGCATCGGGTGCATTGCGAGCCCGGGGATACCCTCAGCGACACTGCTAGAGACTTCGTCGAACATTCGACTCGCTGTCCGTGCGAGCGCCCCCATTACGGTATCTGGCGCTGATTCGCGGTACTCGCGCGTTCCTTGGAGTCTGGACATGAGCGTCCTGCGCACCGGAGCCACCAACCCTGTCATGACATCGACAGGGCGGACGTGGTTTGGGATATAGCGAAAATCGACTGAGCGGAGAAAGGCTAGTACCGAGTTCTCCTGTGCTCGGGTATCTGCGTCTTGGAGGGTGTCGAGGTCTGGCCCAAACTCGAGTCGTGATGACGTTGACGGCAGGCCCGCCTCAAGGAACCAGGTCCGACGAATGCCGATTTTGTCGGAGATTCCATGCTCGTCGAGAAAGTCATCCTGACCTCGCACGTGAACTTCGCCGGAGAGCGCTAATTCCACGCCGACTGAGATCTCTTTTCGCTTTCCTTTTGGAGAGTAGCCCGAGTAGTCGCGTCCAAGGTCGATCGCGGCGCCCGTTTCATCGATGCTGTCGGTGAAGAGGACGGATAGCGCTCGGAAGATGTTCGATTTTCCGCTGGAATTCAGACCGACGATAGGTGTGTATTCGGAAAGTGGCCCAATATCAATGCTTCGAATCGATCGGAAGTTCGCTACCTGAACCCGTTCAATTATCTGTGCCAACGAACGTACTCCCCAGATGAGTCGCATGCTTGTCGGGGAAGTATGGCACATGTCGTTGTCTGGTTGGCGATGCTCTTGACGATCATCGGGCCACTTGCCCTAGACATGACCACCCGTGGTATCGGTTGCTGGCCATTCTGAACCCGAGGGTGGTCGGCCCGCTCCGAGGAGCTGACCGACCACCCTCGGGTCCGGTGCGAGAGGCGAGCGACGCGTCAGGCGACCTGCGCCGGGACGTTCGCGACGCCGTCGGGCAGGAGACGGCGGCCCAGGACCTTCGCCGAGTACCCCGTGCGGTCCAGGTATGGCGTGATGCCGCCGTCGTGGAACGGCCAGCCTGCACCCAGGATCATGCAGAGGTCGATCTGCTCGGGGCCCTGGACGACGCCCTCGTCGAGCATGTGGCCGATCTCCGTCGTGAGAGCGGTCAGGACCGCGTCCAGCACGCCCGCCTCGTCGAGCGCGCCCGGACCGCCGGCCTCACCCGTGCCGAAGTACGCCTGGATCGGCGGGTCGACGCTCGCGGGGATGCCGCGCGCCGGGGCCGGCAGGACGACCTTGGTGCCCTCGGCCACGAGCTTCTCGAGCCCGGGGGAGGACGGGAAGCGGTCACCCAGGTCCTCGCGCAGCGAGGTCAGGACGTGCAGGCCCACGGCGGGGCCCACGAGGTCGAACAGCGCGAACGGGCCCATGGGCAGGCCGAGCGGGCGCAGCGCGCGGTCGGCGACCTCGACCGAGGTGCCGTTCTCGACGGCCTCCACGATCTTGCCCAGGAGCAGCACGAGCAGGCGGTTGACCACGAAGCCCGGGCGGTCGGCGACGCCCACCGCGGTCTTGCGCAGGGCCTTCGAGACCGCGAACGCCGTCGCGAGGGCCTCGTCCGAGGTCTTCTCGGCCCGGACGACCTCGACGAGCGGCATCTGCGCGACGGGGTTGAAGAAGTGCAGCCCCACGACCCGCTCGGGGTGCGCCAGGTCCGCGGCCATCTCCGTGACCGACAGGGCCGAGGTGTTGGTCGCGAGGATCGTGTCGGGGCCGATGATGCCCTCGAGCTCCGCGAAGACCTTCTTCTTGAGACCCAGGACCTCGGTCACGGCCTCGATCACGAAGTCGCAGCGCGAGAACTCGGTGATGTCCGTGGTCCCGTGGACCGAGGACAGGACCTTGGCCCCCGTGTCCTTGCTCATGCGGCCCGTCGTGACGAGCTTCTCGACCGTCGTGCGGACGTAGTCGAGCCCGTGCTGCACGCGTTCGGCGTCGAGGTCGCGCATCGTCACGGGCACGCCCAGGCGCTGTGCGAACAGCAGCGCGAGCTGGGCCGCCATGAGGCCCGCGCCCACGATCCCGACCGAGGTGACCGGGCGGGCGAGCTTCGGGTCCGGGGCGCCCGCGGGGCGCTTGCCGTGCGAGACGAGCTGGAACGCGTAGACGCTCGCGCGCATCTCGTCGGACATGATGAGGTCCGCCAGGGCCTCGTCCTCGGCCGCGAAGGCCTCGTCCTTGGTCGCGGTGCGAGCCGCGGCCAGGAGGTCGAGCGCCCGGTACGGCGCGGGCCGGGACCCGTGCACGACGGCGTCGAGCTGCTTGCGCGCACCGGCCACGACCGCGTCCCACACCGGGGCGGGGTCGAGCTCGCGGCGCTCGACGACCGTGGTGCCGCGCACGACGTCGGCGGTCCAGCGGATCGAGGACTCGAGGAAGTCCGGTGCCTCGAACAGCGCGTCGGCCAGTCCGATCTCGAAGGCCTCCTTAGCCTTGAACGGCTTGTTGGCGCTCGGGCGCGTGAGGACGACGTCCATGGCCTTCTCGATGCCCACGAGGCGCGGCACGATGTACGCGCCGCCCCAGCCCGGCACCAGGCCGAGGCCGACCTCGGGGAGCGCGAGCGCGGGGGCGTCGGTCGCGACCGTGCGGTAGTCGCAGTTGAGCGCGACCTCGAGGCCACCGCCCAGGGCCAGGCCGTTGATGTACGCGAACGTCGGGACGCCCATCTCTCCCAGCAGGCGGTAGGCGGCGTGGCCGCCGCGGCCCAGCTCGAGCGCCTCGTCGCGGGTACGCACCGTGGCGACCTGCGTGAGGTCGGCGCCCGCCGCGAGGAAGTAGGGCTTGCCCGTGACGGCGACGGCCGCGATCTCGCCGCGCGCCGCGCGCGCCTGGAGCGCGGTCAGGGCGGCCGTGAGCTCGGCGATGCCGCCCGGCCCGAGCGTCGTGGGCTTGGTGTGGTCGAGGCCGTTGTCGAGGGTGAGGAGCGCGAGCGTGCCCGCCCCGCCCGGCAGCTCGACGTCACGGACGAGGGAGTGGGTCACGCGCTCGGCACGAGGCGCTGTCGTCTGGGTGCTCATGGGTCAGTTCTCCCCGTTCGTCTCGTCGGTCGTGTGGCCCGAGTAGTCGGCGTGGTGCGGGTTCTCCCAGATCACGGCGCCGCCCATCCCCAGGCCCACGCACATCGTGGTCAGGCCGTAGCGGACCTCGGGGTGCTGCTCGAACTGGCGCGCCAGCTGCGTCATGAGGCGTACGCCCGACGCCGCGAGGGGGTGACCCACCGCGATCGCGCCGCCGTACTGGTTGACGCGCGCGTCGTCGTCGGGCAGGCCGAAGTGGTCGAGGAACGACAAGACCTGTACGGCGAAGGCCTCGTTGATCTCGAACAGGCCGATGTCCTCGATGCTCAGCCCGGCCTGGGCCAGCGCCTTCTCGGTCGAGGGGATGGGCCCGATGCCCATGACCTCGGGGTCGACGCCCACGTACGCGAACGACACGAGGCGCATGCGGGCCGGCAGCCCGAGCTCGGCCGCGACGTCGCCCGCCGCGAGGAGCGCGACCGCGGCGCCGTCCGTCAGCGGGGACGCGTTGCCCGCGGTGACCTTGCCGCCGGGGCGGAAGGGCGTCTTGAGGTTCGCGATGTCCTCGACGGTCGTGCCCGGGCGGGGCAGCTCGTCGGCCGTGGCCAGGCCCCAGCCCTGCTGCGGGTCGCGCAGCGCGACCGGGACGAGGTCCGGGGTGACGTCGCCGTTGGCGAGGGCCTTGGCGTACTTGGCCTGGCTCGCGACGCCGTACGCGTCCGCGCGCTCCTTGGTCAGGTGCGGGAAGCGGTCGTGCAGGTTCTCGGCCGTCGATCCCATGACCAGGGCCGTCGAGTCGACGAGCTTCTCGGCGACGAAGCGCGGGTTGGGGTCCGCGCCCTCGCCCATGGGGTGGTGGCCCATGTGCTCGAGGCCGCCCGCGAGCGTCACGTCCTGCGCGCCGATCGCGATGGCCGACGCGGTCGTGGTGACCGCGGTCATGGCACCCGCGCACATGCGGTCGATCGCAAAGCCCGGGACGGACTTCGGCAGGCCGGCCAGCACGGCGACGCTGCGTCCGAGGGTCAGGCCCTGGTCGCCCGTCTGGGTCGTCGCGGCGAGCGCGACCTCGTCGATCCGCTCGACGGGGAGCTCGGGGCGTCGGCGCAGCAGCTCGCGCACGGCCTTCACGGCGAGGTCGTCGGCACGGGTGTTCGCGTAGATGCCGTCGGGACGGGCCTTGCCGAACGGCGTGCGCACCCCCTCGACGAAGACGACGTCGCGGACGGTCCGGCGCGAGCCCGAACCCTTGCTGGCCACAGTCATGGCTTCTCCTGATCTGGACGGCGGTGTCCCTGAGCGTCACCGCTCAGCGTTGGTACAGGCTACCCGCGGTACCAGGAAAATGCACGAAACTGTGAGACCGAGTATCGACGATGAGCAACGGACCCGCTCAACCACTGAGGTTCGAACGGGTCCGTCGTGAGGGCCTGGGCGGGCGCGCGGCGATACGCAGTCTCGCGAGGTCCGGGGCGTGCGGGCGCGCCTGGTGCTGTCCTCAGCTCCCGCCGCGCAGCCTGCGCACGACCTTCTTGGCGGTCGGCAGGCCCTTGTTCCAGGCGGTGTACCACATGGAGAACGGCACGTCGATGCTCCCGACCAGCTCGTCCTCGTGGCTCGCGAAGCCGCGCTTAAACGTCGAGATGCCGTCGTTGAGGAGCCCGTTGACGTCGTAGCGCACCACGCCGCGCTCGCGCATCGCGTTGATCGCGTGCCACTTGAGCCCGTAGTTGGCGCGCAGCCGCTGCCCCTCCTCGTCCATCCCTCCGTACAGCTCGAACGACGTCCGGGCCGAGGCCGCGAACCACACGAACGAGACCGGCCGGTCGTGCGGGCCGCCCTCCGACGAGCGCGCGAAGGCAGCGAAGACGGGGGAGTGCTCTCCCAGCTCGTCGAAGACTCGCTCGTAGTACGAGTCCTCGTGCAGACCGAAGCCCGCGCGTTCGGCCGTCTGGCGGTACAGGCGCAGGCATGCCCCGAGCTCGCCGCGCGTCGTCACGGCGCGGAACTCCAGGTCCTCGCGCTCCGACTTGCGGATGTACTGGCGGGTCTTCTTCGCCATGTCGGCCATGAGCTCGTCAGGCGTCCTGCGCAGGTCGAGGATCAGCGTCGTCGGGTAGAGCACGGGGTTGACCGCGGGGACCGCGCCGTCGAGCTCGAGCGAGGTCCCGGCGTCCCAGTCGGGTTCGAGCGTGATGCCCACGCCGCCCACGTTCTTGCGGCACCACTGCACCACGGCCTCGGTCACGGCCGAGCGCGTCGCGGGATACCCGACGCCGTCGGGCATGACGACCGGTCCGCGCGGGACGTAGCTCAGCGCCTTGAACTGCGCGGGCAGCGAGCGGACCAGCACCTGGGCGAGGCCCAGCACGGTCCCGTCGGGCCCCACGACCTGCAGGCGGCGAGGCGTCCAGGCCCCGGCCCCCTTGACCTCGCCCCACCCCCAGAGCTGGAGCGGGTGGCCGCCCATCGCGAGCACCTGCTCGTCCCATGCGGTGCGGTCGGTGATCGTCGTGACGGTCAGGGAGGAGGACTCGGACAACATGCCCCTGACCTTACCGGCGGGGGGAAGGGCCGGACGACGGCGTCGCGTCGCGCGGTCGCCCGGGCGTCACTCGGGGGCGCCACCGTCCGTCGGGTCCGCAGGCGGGACCGACGCGGGATCCGCGAGGGCCGCCGCGAGGGGCTCGGCCACGAGGCCGACCTGCCACTCGCGGGCACCGCGCCCGCGCAGGAACTGCGCGACGTGCTCGGCGTCGAGCGGTGCGGGCGGCGTCCAGCACACGCGACGCAGCGCGTCGGGCTGCAGGAGGTTCTCGATCGGGACGTCGTGCTCGTCCGAGAGGCGCTGCACCACCGCACGCGCCGTCTCCAGGCGGCGGGCGGCCTCGGGGTCGCGCTCGGCCCAGGCACGCGGAGGCGGCGGGGCGTCGCTGCGCGGCCCGCGCGAGCTCGGCAGGGCGTCCTGCGGCAGGGCCAGGGCCTTGTCGATCGCCTGCTGCCACGACGCCGCGCGGCGGGCCGTGTTGCGGCCCGAGAACGCGGGCAGCCTGACGAGCTCCGGCACCGAGCGCGGCATGGCCTGGGCCGCCGCGACGATCGCACGGTCGGGCAGCACCCGGCCCGGGGCGATGTCCCGACGACGGGCGTTCTCGTCGCGCGCCTCCCACAGGCTGCGCACGACCGCGAGGCTGCGCGGGTTGCGCAGCGCGTGCACGCCCGACGTGCGTCGCCACGGCTCCTCGCGGGGCGGGGGCGGGGGAGCCGTGCGCACGGCCTCGAACTCCTGCGCGGCCCACTCGGCCTTGCCCTGCTCCTCGAGCCGCTCGCCCAGGATCCTGCGCAACGGGATGAGCACCTCGACGTCGAGCGCGGCGTAGCGCAACCAGTCCTCGGGCAGCGGGCGCGTCGACCAGTCCGCGGCCGAGTGCTCCTTGGCGAGGCCGAGACCGAGGACCTCCGCGATGACCGCGGCCAGCCCCACGCGCTCCATGCCCAGCAGGCGGGCCGCGAGCTCGGTGTCGAAGATGCGGGCCGGGTGCAGGTTCTGCTCGGCGAAACCGGGCAGGTCCTGCGAGGCGGCGTGCAGGATCCACTCGGCGTCGCCCACGGCCTCGCGCAGCGGCGAGAGGTCGGGGACGCCGATGGGGTCGATGAGCGCGGTGCCGGCGCCCTCGCGGCGCACCTGGACGAGATACGTGCGCTGGCCGTACCGGTAGCCCGAGGCGCGCTCGGCGTCGGCCGCGACGGGGCCCGTCGCGGCGGCGAACGCCGCGACGACCTCGGCGAAGGCCTCGGGGGTGTCGATCACGGGACCGACGCCGTCAGCGGGCTCGGTGAGCGGGATCACCGAAGGCGCGACGGGCGCAGCGGGTGCAGAAGACGTGTCGGACGTCGCGGGCGCGTCCGGCTGGGCGCCTGCGGCCGCAGCCGCAGGGGTGCCGTCGCGGCCGTCGGGCGCGTGCGAGAACGAGGGGGTGTGGGCCGAGCTCATGGACCCACGGTATTGCGTCGCGAGCGCAACGACGTCACGCCGTCCGGGAGAGGCGGCAGACCGGCGGCCGTGCACAGCAGAGTGGACCAGGCGTCGAGGTGTGGTCCGAGGTCGGTCGAGGTGGGTGTCCAGGAGGCCCGGATCTCGAGGTCGACGCCGTTCGCCTGGCCTGCGAGGGCGCCGAAGCTCTCCGACAGGACCCGGGTCACGGTGCCGCCCTCGGCGAGCGCGTCGACACCCGATCGGTCGAGCGCCTCCTCGAGCCACGTCCAGGCGACCTCGCCGAGGAGCGGGTCCGTGGCCTGCTCGGGGTCGAGGGTCGCGCGCACGAGCGTCACTACCCGGAACGTCCCGTGCCACGACTCCTGGCCCGCGGGGTCGTGCAGCACGATGAACCGTCCGCTCGCGAGAGCCTCGCCCGCGGCGTCGGTGCCGTCGACCTCGCCCGTGAGCGCCAGGGCGAACGGGGCGATGCGGCTCGGCGCCGTGACCTCGTGGAGCCTGACCTCGGGGCGCACCCGGCGGCGGCCGATCGACTCCAGGGCGCGCAGGAAGTCCGGCGGTGCGGGGGTTTCTCCGGACTTGATCACAGCGGCACAGTACGAGCAGATGTCCACATCCTGGAGGTAAGGCGCGCGGAGGAGATCGAATCGTGATCGCCGGACTAGGCTGTCCTGAGTGTCCGCCGGCGCTCGTCGCCGGCACGTCTCGCCGGCGACCGGGACTCCTGCTCGCCGGTGCCCGCACCTACCCCGAGGAGCACAGCAGATGTCAGCCCGCGCACAGATCGGCGTCACCGGACTCGCGGTCATGGGCCGCAACCTGGCCCGCAACTTCGCCCGTCACGGCTACACGACCGCGGTGCACAACCGCTCCTTCGCCAAGACGCAGTCGCTCATCGCGGACCACGGGAGCGACGGCGATTTCATCCCCTCCGAGTCGATGGCGGACTTCGTCGCGTCGCTCGAGCGCCCCCGCAAGGTCGTCGTCATGGTCAAGGCCGGCGCCGCCACCGACGCGGTGATCGCCGAGCTCGTCCCGCTCCTCGAGCAGGGCGACATCATCATCGACGCCGGCAACGCGCACTTCCCCGACACGCGCCGCCGTGAGGCCGAGCTCAAGGAGAAGGGCCTGCACTACGTGGGCACCGGCGTCTCGGGCGGCGAGGAGGGCGCGCTCAACGGCCCCAGCATCATGCCCGGCGGCGCCCCCGAGTCCTACGAGACCCTCGGCCCGATCCTCGAGGACATCTCGGCCAAGGTCGACGGCGTGCCCTGCTGCACGTACGTCGGCCCGGACGGCGCGGGTCACTTCGTCAAGATGGTGCACAACGGCATCGAGTACGCCGACATGCAGCTCATCGCCGAGGCGTACGACCTCCTGAAGCAGGGCCTCGGGGCCTCCGCGCAGGAGATCGGCGAGATCTTCGCCGAGTGGAACAAGGGCGACCTCGAGTCGTTCCTCATCGAGATCACGGCCGACGTGCTCCAGCACGTCGACGCCGAGACCGGCAAGGCCTTCGTCGACGTCATCCTCGACCGCGCGGAGCAGAAGGGCACGGGCCGCTGGACGGTCCAGAACGCCCTCGACCTGGGCGTCCCGATCACGGGCATCGCCGAGGCGACGTTCGCCCGCGCGCTGTCGGGCTCGGTGCCGCAGCGCACCGCGGCCGTGGGCGTGCTGCCCGCCGACGCCGGCGAGTGGGAGATCACGGACCGCGACGCGTTCGTCGAGGACGTGCGCCGCGCGCTGTACTCCTCGAAGGTCGTCGCGTACTCGCAGGGCTTCGACCAGATCGCCGCGGCGTCCCAGGAGTTCGGCTGGAACATCGACCGCGGGGCCATGGCCCGCATCTGGCGGGGCGGGTGCATCATCCGGGCCCGCTTCCTCAACCGCATCACCGAGGCGTACGAGCGCGACGAGAACCTCCCGCTGCTGCTCGCCGACCCGTACTTCACGCGGACCGTCGGCGAGGGCGTCTCGTCCTGGCGCCGGATCGTGGCGCAGGCCGCGCTCAACGGTGTCCCCACGCCCGCGTTCTCGTCGTCGCTCGCCTACTACGACGGCGTCCGTGCGGAGCGTCTGCCCGCCGCGCTGATCCAGGCGCAGCGCGACTTCTTCGGCGCGCACACCTACCAGCGCGTCGACAAGCCCGGCGTGTTCCACACCGAGTGGTCGGGCGACCGCAGCGAGACCGACGCATGACGGGCACCGCCCTTCCCGACCTCCTGCCCGTCGGTGTCGGCGGGGACATCGGGGTCTACGCGATGGTGCGCGCGTTCCACGAGCAGTACGGGACCGACGCCGTCGTGATCTCGAGCGTCGCGACGCGGGCCATGGCCGACTCGTCGTTCGTCACCAACGTCGTGACCCCCGGCATCGACGACCCCGAGGTGCTCGTCGCGGCGCTCGAGCGCGTCGCGGCCCAGCACCCGGGCAAGACCCTCGTGCTGCTCACGAACGCCGACTGGTTCGTGCGCTCGCTCGTCGAGAACAGGGCGCGGCTCGAGGACAAGTACGTCATGTCCTACTGCACGCTCGACGTGCTCGAGCAGGTCTCGAGCAAGGAGGGCTTCGCGGAGGTCTGCGACCGCCTGGGCATCCCGACGCCGCGGACGGTCGCGGTCTCCGTGCCCAAGCTCGTCGCGGACGGTGGGCTCGCGGCGATCCCGTCGCTGCCCGTCGACCTGGCGTTCCCCGTGGTCGCCAAGCCCTCCTCGAGCGCGGACTACCACTACGTGTCGTTCCCGGGCAAGCGCAAGATCCACCACGTGGACTCGCGGGCCGAGCTCGACGAGCTGCTCGGACACCTCGTGACGGCCGGGTATGCCGGGACGTTCCTCGTCCAGGAGTTCATCCCCGGCGACGAGACCCAGATGCGTTCGCTGACCGCCTACCGTGACTCCCACGGTGCGATCACGCTCCTCGCGACCGGGCGCGTCCTGCTCGAGGAGCACACGCCCGGCACGCTGGGCATCCCCGCGGCGATCCTCACCGAGCCCTACGAGGACGCCATGGAGGCCGCGAGCCGGTTCCTCGACAGCGTCGGGTACACGGGGTTCGCGAACTTCGACTACAAGCTGGACCCCCGCACGGGGCAGCACGTGTACTTCGAGATGAACCCGCGCATCGGCCGCAACAACTACTACGTGACCGCGGCCGGGGCGAACGTCGCGCGGGTCCTGGTCGAGGACCGGGTCCTGGGGAACTCGATCGAGCCGGTGCGGGCCACCAAGGAGGTCCTGTACTCGGTCGTCCCGTTCCGGCTCCTGCTCAAGTACATCCTGGACCCCGCCCTCCGCCGGCGTCTGCAGGCCGTCAAGGACCGGGGCGACGCCGTCAACCCGCTCAAGTACGCGCGGGACGGGGGCATCAAGAGGCGACTGGTCGTCGAGGCGATGACCCAGAACTTCTACCGCAAGTACAAGAAGCACTACCCCGAGCCGACCACCACGGGGTACTGAGGTCACCGCGCCGGGGGGCGGGAGACGCTGAGAGGTCCGACAGGACCCGACCGCGCGCCGCGCCGTCCACGATCGGTCGCGGGAACGGCACGAGGGCCGTCACCACCAGGTGGTGACGGCCCTCGTCGTACGTGCCGCACGCGCCGCGTGCTCCGGGGAGGAGCCCGACGCAGGTCGCGCGGCGCTCGCGCGGTGGTGCCGCGGTGGCGTCAGCCCAGCTCGCTCGTGCCCGAGTACAGGTGCAGCACGGGTACGTGCAGCTCCTCGCGGGCCCGCGAGGCCCAGTCCTGGTGGAACGTGTCCTCGATCGCGTGCGGGTAGGTGACGATCGCGATCTCGCGGACGTCGCCCGCGGCGACGGCGGCGCGCAGCGCGGGCAGCGGGTCGTCCTCGGTCACGGCGCCGTCGGCCTCACGGCCCGCGGCGCGCAGCTCGGCGACGCTCGCGTCGAGCCGCTCCTGGGCGGTGGCGCTGGCCTGGGCGCGCGAGGGCTCCTTGCCGAGCACCTCGTCCCAGGCCTCCTTGAGCTCTCCCACGCTGAGGTGGTCGATGATCGCGGAGACGACGTTGCGCTCGGTGTCGGCAGGCACGAGGACCCGGTAGGCGAGGGTCTCGTCGGGGTGGAGGGACAGGATGTGCTCCACGTCCACGGCGGCGAGGGTGTCTTCGGTCAGGACGAGGATGGTGTCGGTCACGGGACCAGACTAGCGATTGTCGTCACCGCAGCGCCCACCGGGCGACCAGCGTGCCGTCGGCGTGGAGCAGGTGCGCCAGGCGCGGGTGCACGAGCGGGGCGCTCGCGGCGGGGCCGTCGGGGGTCCCCGTCTCGCGCTGGGTGCGGGTTCCGGCGGGCACCGGCGGGAGCCCGCCGACGATGCGCCCGGGCCCGGGCCCCACGAGCACGGGGGTCGTCGTGACGCACAGCTCGTCGAGCAGGTCGCGGGCCAGGAGGTCGGCGAGCAGGTGAGGTCCGCCCTCGCACAGCACCTTGTCGAGGCCTCGCGCAGCCAGGGCGGCGAGCCCGGCACGCAGGTCGGGTCCGGGCGTGGGCGAGGGGAGGTCCCGCGGGGTGCGCGGCGCACCCGGGGGAGCGCCGTCGTCGGGCCCGACGACGAGGATCCGGTCTGCCGGCACGCTCGCTCCCGCGACGCTCGCCCCGTGCTCGCCCGTGATCACCAGCGGCGGCCGGTCTCCCCCGGAGAGCGAGGGGGGCAGGTGCCCGCTGCGCGTGACGACGGCGAGCTCGAGCGGCCCCCGGCCTGCTCGCAGGTGCTCGAGGCCGCGCGGTACGTCGAGCGCGGTGTAGCCCTCGGCGCGGGCCGTGCCCGCCCCGACGAGCACGACGTCCGCCAGGGCCCGCAGCACGCGGAAGACGCGCCAGTCGGCCGCGTCGTTGATGGTGCCCGAGCGGTGGTCGGGCCCCCAGGCCCCGCCGTCGACGCTCGCGACCATGTTCGCGCGCACGTGCGGCCCGGGGGGCGCCGCGTAGAACGCGGCCAGCGCCTCCTCGTCGGGCGCAGGCTCCAGGCGCGTCCCCGCGAGGTGGCCCGAGCCCGCCGGGCCGAGCAGGACGTCCAGGGCAGGCAGGGACGGCGCGCGCGGGCCCGTGCTCGCGGGTGGCGGCGGAGGGGGCGTGGTGACGTCCGACACAGCACTCATCCCGCCAGGCTAGTGCGCGTAGGCTGGATCCTCGTGACTGCTGCGCCTCCCGATCTCGCCGGGAACCCGTCCGACCCGTCGACCCCGCCGCGCGTGCGGGCCCTGGCCGACATCCGGCCCGTCGTGCCGCCCACGCGCCTGCTCGCGGACCTCGTGCCGCCGCGCCACTTCTCGGGCGCCCGCTTCTCGACGTACCGGGCGAACCCCGCCTACCCGAGCCAGGCCACGACGGTCGCGCGACTCGAGGAGGTCGGCGCCCAACTCGCGCCGAACGCCTCGGGCAAGGTGCGCCGCGGCCTGTTCGCCAAGCGCAAGGCGGCCCCCGCGATCTACATGGACGGCGGGTTCGGCGTCGGCAAGACGCACCTGCTGACCTCCCTGGCGCACGCGGTGGGCCCCGACGCGGCCTACGGGACGTTCGTCGAGTACACGAACCTCGTGGGCGCGCTGGGGTTCCAGGCCACGGTCGACGCGCTGGCGACCAAGCGCCTGGTCTGCATCGACGAGTTCGAGCTCGACGACCCGGGCGACACCGTCCTCATGTCGCGCCTGCTGCGCGAGCTCGCGGACCGCGGCGTCGCGCTCGCCGCGACGTCCAACACGCTGCCCGGGTCGCTCGGCGAGGGGCGGTTCGCGGCCGAGGACTTCCTGCGCGAGATCCAGGCCATGGCCGCGCGCTTCGAGGTCATGCGCGTCGACGGCGAGGACTACCGCCACCGCGCGGTCGTGACCGAGACGCAGCCGCTGCCCGCGCACCTCGTGGCGCGCGTCGCGGCGTCGCACCCGGGCGCGACGCTCGACTCTCTCGACGAGGTCCTCGACCACCTGCGCGGGGTCCACCCGAGCAAGTACGGCGCGATGCTCGACGACGTCACGCTCGTCGCGCTCACGGGCGTGCACCCCGTCACGGAGCAGTCGGCCGCGCTGCGGCTCGTCGTCCTGGTCGACCGCCTGTACGACCGGGACGTCCCGGTGCTGCTCGCGGACGACGCGGTCGGGGCCGACGGTGCTCTTGGAGCCGAGGCCGGGACGAACCGTGCCGCGGTCTCCTCGCTGTTCACCGAGGAGATGCTGCGCGGGGGCTACCGCAAGAAGTACTTCCGGGCGTTGTCCCGCCTGGGCTCGCTCGCCGAGGACGGCCGCGCGCTCACGCGGACTCCAACCGCCTGAGCTCGGCCGCGACGTCGAAGTCGGCGGGCGGCCATCCCAGGTCGAGGCGGCGCAGGGCGTCGAGCACGAGCTCGGAGACCGCGACCCGCGCGAACCACTTGGCGTCCGCGGGGACGACGTACCAGGGGGCGACCTCGGTGTTCGTGCGCTCGATCGCTGCCTGGTAGGCCTCCTGGTACGCGGGCCACTTCAGCCGCGCGTCGATGTCCCCCGGGTCGTACTTCCAGTGCTTCTCGGGGCGCTCGAGCCGTTCGCGCAGACGAGCCTTCTGCTCGTCGAGGGACACGAACAGCGCGACCTTCACGATCGTCGTGCCGGACTCGACGAGGTCGGCCTCGAACGCGTTGATCTGGTCGTAGCGTGCCTCCCAGACCTCGGGCGGCACGAGGTCGTCGACGCGGGCCACGAGCACGTCCTCGTAGTGCGAGCGGTCGAAGACGCCGAGGTAGCCGGGGTCCGGCAGCGCGCGCCGGATACGCCACAGGAAGTCGTGCCGGCGCTCCTCGGCAGTGGGCACCCCGAAGGACGTGTGCTGGACGCCCTGCGGGTCCACCAGCCCGATCACGTGCCGCACGATCCCGCCCTTGCCTGCGGTGTCCATACCCTGCAGCACGAGCAGGACCGAACGGTTCCCGCCGCTGCGTCCCTCGGCGAACAGCCTCTCCTGCAGCTCGGAGAGCTCGTCGGCGTGCGCGTCGAGGAGCCGTTCGGCGTCCTTGCGTCCCTGCGACCACCCGGGGGTGGCCGCGCGGTCGAACGTCGCGAGGTCGAGTCCCCGGGGAGCACGCAGCGCCTCGACGGGCGGTACCTCCCAGTCGAGCGAGCGCCTGGCGCCCGCCCTGCCGCGGGCGCGGCGCGAGGCGGGGTCGAGCACCGCGCCGGACGGGTGGGGCGGTGCGGCGGGGTCGGACGAGTGCTTTCCCATCCGGCGAGACTAGTCAGCGTGACGTGAGGACGACAGCCGAACGGGCGCCGAGGTGCACCGAGGACCCGCTCGCTGCGACCGGGGGAGAGGCCGGGCCGGGGAACGCGCCGGCCGGACGGACGGCTCGCGCCCCCTCGTCGGGAGGAGGCCACTGCGCGGTCACGTGCCACGCGCGGCGCGAGGCGGGCAGGAGCGTGGTGCGCGGCTGCGACCCGATGTTGACCGCCGTCACCAGCTTGCCCCGCTGGACCAGGACGACCCCGCTCGGGCCGCGGTGCACCAGGCGGGGCGTGTCGTCGGGGACCGCACGGCGCAGCGCCAGCAGCGTTCTCCACCACGCGTGCAGGCGGGCCGAGACGGGGAGCACCAGGCGCGGGACGAACGCCGAGGCGAGGACGAGCGCCGCGGCGAGGGCGCGGGCGTCGTCGTCGGCGCTGGCGGTACCGGTGCCGGTGGTGCCGTGGTCACCCTCGTGCCCTGCGGCCGTGCAGGCCGGAGGGGCGAGCCCGACCATGATGCGTTCGGCGTCCGGGACGGTCAGGAGCCTGCTGAGGGAGCCGAACCACGTCGGGTCGGTCTCGCGGGCGCGCACGAGCAGCTCGTGGAACGCGTCCTCGACCTCGTGGACCCACACCTGGCTCAGACCACGGCCGCCCTGCTCGGCGGGGACGAGCATGCGCGGGTCCCTCGTGTCGCACTCGCCCACGAGCCGGACCGGTCGCTGATGGGCCGTCGTCGCCGCGTCGGCCGTGCGTGCGACCTCGACGAGGACGTGCACGGGAGAGGCGTCCGCGAGGTCCTGGACCCGGGCGATGCGCAGCACGTCGACGTGGAAGTCGTCGAACCACCGCCGGGCGCTCGACGTGATCCAGTCGTGGACCTCGCGGCTGCCCGCGCGGTCGAGGTTGATCCTGCGCCCGCTCGGCAGGTCGGCCGGAGGCGGCGGCACGGGCTCGTCGGGGACCGGCGGGCCCGTGAGGTACCCGGTCAGCGTCGGGCGCAGCCGCGTCCGCTGGGGCGACAGGTAGGGCGCGAACGACTGGAGGAAGACCGCTCCCGGCGCGGCACGGTGGTAGGCCACGCCGAGGGAGACGCCGAGCCCGCGGGCGTGGGCGGCGTCGACGAAGCGCTGGAGCGCCCGAGGTCCCCCGAACTCCTCGCACACCGTGTACAGGTGCGGGCACACGACCCCCGCCACCGAACCGATCGTGTGCAGCTCGACCACCGCGACGCCCAGGTCGACGAGCTCGTCGAACCGGTCGGCGGCGGCGTCCAGCGTGCCCTCGGGCGTGAACGTCCCGACGTCGATCTCGAGGACCGCGCCCTGGGCCGACGGCCCGGCCCACCTGTCGTCGGTCCAGGCGAAGGTCGGGTCGAACGAGCGGCTCCAGCCCAGCAGGCCGTGCGGCTGACGGGGGCTGCGGGGGTCCGGCAGGGGGCGTCCGCCGTCGACCGAGAAGGCGTAGTCGGTGCCGGGGGCCAGGTCGTCGTCGGCGCTCCACCAGCCCGGGAGGTCCATCCCGACCAGGCGCAGGGGGCGCCGTTCGCTCCGGGTGCCCGTGGGGTCCTGGTCGTCGGGGGTGACCCCGCCCGCGAGCGGGAGGACCACCTCGAGCGTGCGCGCCTGCGGGGCCCACACGACGGGGCGTGGCCCCGGGACCGTGAGCGTCGGCGGTGGGTCGGGCGGCTTGGTGATGTTGCGGTAGCGCGACGTCATGCGGCGTGCACCTCGCGGGCCTCCCGGACCAGCAGGACCGTCGCGAACGACGCGACCGTGATCCGGTCGCGGGCGGCGTGCACGGACGGCTCGGGCTCGCCCGGGGACTCGGTGCGCACGAGCGTGCGCCACGACGCGCCGTACGCCGCATCGGGCAGCGTGAAGTCGAGCGGGGAGTCCGAGGCGTTGAGCAGCAGCAGGAACGAGTCGTCGACGATGGGCTCGCCGCGCCGGTCGCGCTCGGGCAGGTCGTCCCCGCCCAGGAAGACCATGACGGACCGTGCGTACCCCTGGTTCCAGTCGGTCGTGTCCATGCGGCTGCCCGAGATGTCGAACCAGTCGATGTCCGGGATCTCGCCGTCGGGTGTGCCGGCCGGGCCCTGGAAGAAGCGGCGGCGGTGGAGCAGGGGGTGCGCCCGCCGGATCCCGACCATGCGACGGGCGAAGGCCAGGAGGTCGCCGCGCTCGTCGTCGAGCCCGTCCGGGCCGCCCCAGTCCATCCAGGTGATCTCGTTGTCCTGGCAGTAGCCGTTGTTGTTGCCGTGCTGCGTGCGCCCGATCTCGTCCCCGTGCGAGAGCATGGGGACCCCTTGGGACAGGAGCAGCGTCGCGAGGAAGTTCCGCCGTTGGCGCGCCCGCAGCGCGCGGACCTCGGGGTCGTCGGTGGGGCCCTCGACGCCGCAGTTCCACGACCGGTTGTGGTTCTCTCCGTCTGCCCCGCCCTCGCCGTTGGCCTCGTTGTGCTTCTCGTCGTAGGAGACCAGGTCGGTCAGCGTGAAGCCGTCGTGGGCCGTGACGAAGTTGATCGACGCGATGGGCTTGCGGCCCGTGTGCTCGTACAGGTCGGAGGAGCCCGTGAGGCGGCTCGCGAACTCTGGCAGCATCGCGGGCTCGCCGCGCCAGAAGTCGCGCACGGTGTCGCGGTACCGCCCGTTCCACTCGGTCCACAGGGGAGGGAAGCCGCCCACCTGGTAGCCGCCGTCACCCAGGTCCCAGGGCTCGGCGATGAGCTTGACCTGGGACACGACCGGGTCCTGCTGGACGATGTCGAAGAACGCCGAGAGCCGGTCCACCTCGTGGAACTGCCTGGCCAGGGTCGCCGCGAGGTCGAACCGGAACCCGTCGACGTGCATCTCGGTGACCCAGTAGCGCAGCGAGTCCATGATGAGCTGGAGCACGTGGGGCGAGCGCATGAGCAGCGAGTTGCCCGTGCCGGTCGTGTCGAAGTAGTGGGCCTCGTCGCCGTCGACGAGCCGGTAGTACGCCGCGTTGTCGATCCCGCGGAAGGACAGCGTGGGCCCCAGGTGGTTGCCCTCGGCCGTGTGGTTGTAGACCACGTCGAGGATGACCTCGATGTCGGCCTCGTGGAGCGCCTTGACCATGGCCTTGAACTCCATGACCTGCTGGCCGCGCGTGCCGTAGGCCGTGTAGCCGTTGTGGGGCGCGAAGAACCCGATGGTGTTGTAGCCCCAGTAGTTCGACAGACCCTTGGCGACGAGCCCCGGGTCGTTCACGAACTGGTGCACGGGCATGAGCTCGACCGCCGTGACCCCGAGCGCCGTGAGGTGCTCGATCACGGCCGGGTGCGCCATGCCCGCGTACGTGCCGCGGAGCTCGTCGGGCACGTCGGGGTGGCGCATCGTCATGCCCCGCACGTGCGCCTCGTAGATGACCGAGTCGTGGTAGTCGTGCTGGGGCGGGCGGTCGTGGCCCCAGTCGAAGAACGGGTTCACCACGACCGAGAGCATCGTGTGTCCCAGCGAGTCCTCGGTGTTGGTCGGGACCCCAGGGTCCGAGACCGCCGACGGGGTGGGAGGCGCGGCCGTGTCCTGGTCGTCGTCCGGCTCGTCGGTCGCCGCGTCCGGGGCGAGCGGTCCGTCCGGGGCCGCGGCGCCGTCGGGTACCTCGCCGAAGCGGTACGAGAACAGCGACTCGTCGCCGTCGACCTGCCCGTCGATGGCCTTGGCGTACGGGTCGACGAGGAGCTTCGACGGGTTGCACCGCAGGCCCGACGCCGGGTCGTACGGGCCGTGGACGCGGTAGCCGTAGCGGGTGCCCGGGCCGAGCCCGGGCAGGTACACGTGCCACACGTGCGCGTCGACGTCCTCCAGGACGACGCGCGTCTCCAGCGGGCGCCCCTCCGCGTCGGTCTCGTCGCCGATCAGGCACAGCTCGATTCTCTCGGCGACCTCGGAGAAGAGCGCGAAGTTGGTGCCCGTCCCGTCGAAGGTCGCGCCCAACGGATACGGTCGCCCTGGCCAGGTCTGCATAGGTCGACCTTTTCATCCCGCGGGCGTGTTGTCTCCCACGGCACGCTCCCGCGGGTGTGCGGCGGCTCACGCCCCGGCGGACGGACCGGGGGGAACGGGCGGAGCGCCCGGGGCCGCCGGCGGCGCGACCGCGTCCTCGACCGTGCGCACCACGCGCCCCTGAGCCTCGGTCTCGCGGAACCAGTCGGAGCTGCGCAGGCGTCCCACGAGCCCCGGGTCGACCTCCGCGAGGACCAGGCGGCAGTCGTGCGCGGCGAGCTCGTCGTCGAGCCCCTCGAGCTCGTCGACGACGGTCGAGGACACCCAGTCCATGGCGCTCGCGTCGAGGACGACGGTCCGGGCGCTCGCGGCCTGGACGAGCGCGAGGACGCGCTCGAGGGTCGGGCGGACGTTGGCCGTGTAGAGCATCGACCGCAGGCGCAGCACGAGCGGGTCGCCGGTTGCCGGGCTGCCGGTCTGTGCCGTGGGCCCGGCCGGCACCGAGGGGTCGGCCCCGCTCGTCACGTCCCAGCCGCCCGGACCACGCGTCAGCACCTCGACCTGCGGGCGGTCGAGGTCGCGCAGCACGATGAACAGGGTCAGGAGCACCCCGGCGGCCACGCCGGCCAGCAGGCCCGAGACGAGTCCGACGAGCGTGGTCGCGACGGCGATCCACAGCTCGGAGACGTCGAACCGGGTCAGGGCGCGGAACTCGCGGACGTCGACGAGGCCGAGCGTGGCCACGAGCACGACAGCGCCGAGGGTCGCCTCCGGCATGTGGTCCAGGACGGGGGCGAGGAACAGCGCCACGAGGACCGCGAGCAGCGCGGTCACGACGCTCACGAGCTGGCTGCGCGCCCCGGCGCGTTGGGCGACGGCCGACTGGCTGAACCCGCCGGCTGCGGGGATGACCGCGGTGAACCCGCCCACGAGGCTCGCGGCCCCGACCGCGAGGAGCTCCTGGTCGGGGTCGACCCGTGCCTCCTTGCGGTTGCGGACCTCGCGCGCGACGGCCACCGACTCGAGGAACGCCATGATCGCGATGGCCGCGGCGGCGGGCAGCAGGTGGGGAACGTCGCCGAGGCGGGGCACGACGATCGCGGGCAGCCCGGCGGGGATGGGCGAGACGAGGGACACGCCGCGTTCGGTGATTCCGCCGAACGCCGAGGCGAGGATCCCGCCGACCACCACCAGGAGGGGAGCGGGCAGGCGGGGCCAGACCCGGCCGATACCCACGAGCGCGGCGAGCGAGACGAGCGAGAGGAGCACGGTCGTGCCGTTGACGTCCGAGAGCGCGTGGGCCGCCGCGCGGACCTCGGGCAGGAAGCCGTGCCCGTGGAGCGTCTCGTCGGCGCCGAGGAGCTTGGGGACCTGCCCCACGGCGACGGTCAGGCCGACGCTCGCCTTGATGCCGGTGAGCGTCGCATGGCTGATGTTCTCGACGAGGGACCCGAGCCGCAGCAGGCGCGCGGCGAGCAGGATCGCCCCGACCAGCACGGTCAGGGTGGCCAGGGCACGGATCCGCACCTCGGAGTCGCCACCCCCGCTGACCGTCGAGAGTCCGACGAGCGACGTCGCCACGAGGGTCGCGATGGTCGAGGTCGTCGACATGCTCAGGGCGCGGGACCCGCCGAGCGCGGCGTAGACGACCATCGGCAGCATGCACGTGTAGAGGCCGTACTGGACGGGGAGGTCCGCGATCGTCGCGTAGGCCATGGCCTGGGGCACGACCACGGCCCCGGCGGTCAGGCCGGCCAGGACGTCGGTGCGCAGCCAGGCGAGGTGGTAGCCGCGCAGCGTGGGGAAGAGGCCGGGGAACGAGCGCGACCGTGCGGGCTCCGTCATGGCCCGAGTATCGCCCGCGACGTGGGGAAGCGCGCCTCGGCGCCCGTGCCCGACGACGTCGCTCGCCGTCGTCGGGCTGCGTGAGGCCTGGTGGGACGGGCGCCGGGTTTCCTGGGGGACCGGTCCGGCGGGGGAACCTCACCGTTCATAATAGTGTGCCAAGCGCGGACGATTCACGGGAGCCCGGCCGGCGGGCGGCTCACCGCCTCGGCCCGGACGGCCCGAGGCCGGCCCGACATCGGCGCGGGATCGTGCAACGGGCCGCCGGACCTGCTAGACCGGAGGTATGAGCAGCACGAGCGAGCACCGCACGTCCGACGCGGTCGACCTGAACGAGAGCGACGTCTCGTCCGCACGCATCTCTCCCCGCACCCGCTTCCGGCTCGAGGACGAGGCGGACGCCGACGTCCGCGAGGGCGGGGACGCCTCGAAGGCCCCGCACTCGCTCTCCGAGGCGGAACGGCAGCCGAGCGACGGCATGTCGAGCGGACGGTCCTGGGACGACCCCGACGAGCTCTGACCCGTCGAGGCTTGGTCTCCTGGGTCCGCCGGTCTGCGAGGCGTTGTCGGCGAGACACGCGCGCGACGCGGGGGAGCGGCCGTCAGTCGAGCGTGGGCAGCCGGTCCCGGTCGACCTCGACGAGACGCGGCATGCCCGCGGGGGCGACCTTGCTCAGCGCGACGTAGCGCGCCTCCGCGCGGTGGAGCCGGATGTGCTCGTCGAGCGACCAGTCCGGGCCGTTCGTGAGCTGCATCCCGCACGAGCAGTCGATCGTGACGCGCCCCTCGGCCGTGCGGCCGACCTGGCCGATGGTGACGTGCGACGTGCGCGCCTCGGCCTTGGCGCGGCGCATCGAGGCGCTGACCGGCTCGGCGGTGACGGGTTCGTTGACGCGGGAGTCCACCCGACGAGCCTAGACGCTGCCGGGCGCGCCGACGGAATCAGTGCTCGTGGGCCAGCCCCAGGGCGTGCGCGCGTTCGTGCTCGGCCTCGGCGGCCTCGCGGGCGGCGATCCGCGCGCGCACCTCGGCCCGACGCAGCGGCGGCACCGTGCTCGGCGGCTGGCGACGTTCGGGCAGGTCCGCGAGGAGCCTCGTGACGGTCGCAGCGATCTCGGCGACGGCGACGTCGATCGGGCCCCGGGTCGAGGTGCTGACCGTCTGGACACCGGCGACCTTGCGGACGAACTGGAGGGCCGCAGCATGGATCTCCTCGTCGGTCGCCGGAGGCTCGAGCCCGCGCAGGGCGGTGATGTTTCGACACATGCTCCCGACGCTACGGGGCGCCTGCCGGGCCTTCAAGGGATAGGTGCGTCCCGCCGTCGGGGCGCGCGCTGCGCCGGGGGAGCCCGTCCTCCTGGGACCGCCCCGCAGGAGGACGGCCCCAGGGGGACGGGATCACGTCGCCGGGACGTGCTTCTCGATGAACGCGGCGATCGCCGTCTGCTCGGAGGCGACCGCTGCGAGGTCGGGCTTGAACGGCCGGCCGTCGAAGTAGCGCGGCTGGCTGCCCTCCGGGCCGTGGCAGGCGTCGATCGACGTCCGCCACTTCTCGGCGTGCTCACGCCACTCGACGCGGTCCACGAGCGCGGGCTCGGTGAACCAGACGTTCCACGTCAGCAGGTTGCCCGGCGCGAGCAGGTTCCCCGAGGACAGGTTGAACACGTACATCACGAGCTCGTTGAAGTCGTCGACGAGATCGTCACCCGTGAGGGCGACGGGCGCGATCTCCGCCGCCAGGTTCGCGACGGCCCAGGCCGTGTCGTGGTGCTGGGCGAAGGGTGGGATCGGGAACCAGTCCGTCTGGCCCGAGCGCCCGGGAAGGACCGGCTCGGACGGCTCGCCGTGGCGGTGGATGGGCACGCGGATGGCGTGCTCCTTGTCGGCGGGGAACGGTCGACCGGTCGTCGAGAAGAAGTCCCACAGGAGCTGGACGAGGGGGCTCTGCACGGCGCTCGGGCTGAACCAGATCTTGCCCTCGACCGTCAGGTCGGCCGCGACCGTCCTGCTCGGCTCGTCGACCCACCCACGCTGCCCCGTCACGGAGACCTCGATGTTGAGCGTCCCGAACGACGGCGAGCACGTCCCCTGCTGCGGGCAGATGACCGAGTACACCCGTCCCGTGCTCGTGTACCCGACCCGCGAGATGTCCGGGGCGAACATCTGGAACGCGCGGGAGTCGGGCGTCCCCGGGACGGTCTCCCAGCTGAACTCGGGCCACAGGACCGCCTGCTGGCGATCGAGCAGGTCGATGTTCGCCATGTTCTCGAGCAGCGGCAACGACGTGAGGTCGGGATCGGGGTAGGCGAAGGCGGGGTCCGACTCGGCGAACCCGCCGACCCATCCCGGCGGGACGGGCGTGCTCTGGTCAGGTGTCACGTTCTGCTCCTCGGTAGCTCGACTCGTCCGGGCGACGCCCTGCCGACCGGACCTGAGGAAGGTCGTTCCTCAGGCAGTGCCCCCACGTGCGGCCGTGGATCGCCCAGCGTGCCCTTCCCGGTGGGTGGCCCGCGCTCGGCGCTTCGGTGCTTCGGTGCTGGAGTCGTGCCCTGGCGTCGTCGACAGGTGTGCTCCGCGTCACACCGTCCCACGGGTGGCCGTGCTGCGCGCGGGGGAGGGGCCGGGGCTCGAATGCTGGCGGGCCAGGGCCTCGGCGGGTGCGACGAGCGACGGTGGGCGTCCGTGGTGGGCCGAAACCGGTGACGGCACGGGCATGAGAAAAGGCCGTCCCGGTGGGGGACGGCCTTCGTGTGGTGGGCGATACTGGGATCGAACCAGTGACCTCTTCCGTGTCAGGGAAGCGCGCTACCGCTGCGCCAATCGCCCAGGGCTGGTCTGCGAGAGAACAGCGCAAGGGGTACTGCTGTGCTGAGAGGTGGAGATGGGATTCGAACCCACGTGCACGGCTTTGCAGGCCGCTGCCTCGCCTCTCGGCCACTCCACCAGGTCGAACCCGACAGGTCCGAAGACCTATCCGAGCGGACGACGGGATTCGAACCCGCGACCCTCACCTTGGCAAGGTGATGCTCTACCACTGAGCCACGTCCGCGCGACCGACCTCGACCGGATCTCTCCGGCGTTTTTCGGCGCGTCACAGACTCTAGCCGACAGATGGGGCAAGAGTCCAAATAGCCCCAGGTGAGAGGGCTGGAGGGCGTAGTTTCGCCCGCCGCGGGCCCGCGGCGGGCCCGTCGAGGGGCGAAGGGGCCGTCCGGGGGGCACGGTCGAGCTCGCCCGGCGCGAACCTGCCGCGCGAGGCTGCCGCCAGCAGGTTCGCGAGATGAGTGGGTGCGTCCGAGACGGGTCTCCGGGGCTGTGTCGCGGGCGCCCGTCTCGGACGGAAGCACCCACCTCACGTCGACGGGGAACGCCAAGGTCCGGGCATGAGAAAAGGCCGTCCCGGTGGGGGACGGCCTTCGTGTGGTGGGCGATACTGGGATCGAACCAGTGACCTCTTCCGTGTCAGGGAAGCGCGCTACCGCTGCGCCAATCGCCCAGGGCTGGTCTGCGAGAGAACAGCGCAAGGGGTACTGCTGTGCTGAGAGGTGGAGATGGGATTCGAACCCACGTGCACGGCTTTGCAGGCCGCTGCCTCGCCTCTCGGCCACTCCACCAGGTCGAACCCGACAGGTCCGAAGACCTATCCGAGCGGACGACGGGATTCGAACCCGCGACCCTCACCTTGGCAAGGTGATGCTCTACCACTGAGCCACGTCCGCGCGACCGACCTCGACCGGATCTCTCCGGCGTTTTTCGGCGCGTCACAGACTTTAGTGGACCGAAGCGCCGGGCGTCCAACCGGACGGGCCGCCCCCCGAGGATCGGTAGCGTTGTCACGTGCCAGCTCAGCGATGCCAGAACCCCAGGACCCGCGAAGTTCCGCGGCTTCCTGACGATCCGTCGGTGTGGGGCAGGTGGGGCGAATGAGGCGCGGGTCACGCTCCGAGGCCCCGCGCGAGGCGGACGAACGGCCCGCACCCCGGCCCTCTGACCTGCACGGGGACCACGAGACGGCCCGTACGGCCCGTACTCCGAGCACAGCCCGACCGACCGGCCTCGCCGTCGATGCACCTGCCGTCACCGGTACCGGCTTCGCATCGTTCGCCGGCCGTCACGGCGCAGGCGTCGTCGAGTGCATCGACCTCGCGGTCGACTCCGCACGCCTGGCGGAGGGGCTCTGGTTCGTCGTCGCCGACTTCGAGGACCCCGCGCACGGCGGTCGGGCCCGCGCGTGGCGCTTCGCCCACCACGGGGGGACCGAGGCCGACCTGCCCGCGGACGCGACGCCGTCGGGCGGGGAGGGCGCCTGGTGCGGGCCTGCGCCCGACGCCTGGCGCAGCTCGCTGTCCCGCGAGGAGTACCAGGCCGCCGTGGCGGCCGTCCGCCACGCCGTGCACGAGGGCGACGTCTACCAGGCGAACATCTGCCGCGTCCTGGCCGCGCCCCTGCCCGCAGGGGACCGCGAGCCCGACGCCCGGGCGCTCGCCCGCATCCTCGCGGCCGGCAACCCCGCCCCGTACGCGGGCGCGATCCAGGTTCCCGCAGCGAGCGGCGTCGACCCCGTGTGGGTCGTGACGGCCTCGCCCGAGCTGTTCCTGCGGCTCGAGGACGGCGTGCTGTCGTCGGGGCCCATCAAGGGCACCGCGCCCACGGTCGACGGCCTGCGGGAGAAGGACCGTACCGAGAACGTCATGATCACCGACCTGGTGCGCAACGACCTGCAGCGCGTGAGCGCGCCGGGCTCGGTCGAGGTCACCGACCTCCTGGCCGTCGAGGCGCACCCGGGCCTCGTGCACCTGGTCTCGCGCGTACAGGGGCGCGTGACCGTGGACGAGGACGCTCCGGGCGGCCTGTGGGGGCAGGTGCTCGCGGCCACGTTCCCGCCCGCCTCGGTGTCGGGGGCGCCCAAGTCCTCGGCGCTGCGGATCATCCGCGAGCTCGAGCGCGGACCCCGCGGCCCCTACTGCGGGGCGGTCGGCTGGGTCGACGGCGCCACGGGCGAGGCCGAGCTGGCCGTCGGCATCCGGACGTTCTGGTGGGCCGACGACGAGCTGAGGTTCGGGACCGGGGCGGGCATCACGTGGGGGAGCGACCCCGCCGAGGAGTGGGAGGAGACCGAGCTCAAGGCGGCGCGGCTCGTCGCGCTCGCGTCGGGCGGGTCTGCGGCGACGGGCGAGCCTGCGGCAGACTGAGGTCATGTCGATCGTCGTGTGGGTGGATGGGTCCTTCGTCGAGCCGCGGGAGCGCGCGCTGAGCGCGCTCGACCACGGGGTGACCGTGGGGGACGGGATCTTCGAGACGTGCGCCGTGTACGGCGGGCAGGCGTTCGCCCTGACACGTCACCTGCGGCGCCTGGGCCGGTCCGCGGCAGGCATGGGCCTGCCGGAGCCTGACGAGGCGCGCGTCCGCGACGGTGTCGCGCAGGTCCTCGCCGCGGCCGGGGAGAGCGCGGGGCGCCTGCGCATCACGGTCACGGGCGGGTTCGGGCCGCTGGGCTCGGGGCGCGAGGACGGTGCGGAGACGATCGTCATCGCCGCAGGCCCCGCGTCGCCCGGCCCGACGTCCCACGCCGTCCGCTCGCCCTGGGTGCGCAACGAGCGCTCGGCCGTGGCAGGGCTCAAGACGACCTCGTACGCCGAGAACGTCGTCGCGCTCGCCGACGCCGTCGCACGCGGCGGCGACGAGGCGATCCTCGCCAACACGGTCGGCGAGCTGTGCGAGGGCACGGGTGCGAACGTCCTCGTCGAGGTCGGCGGCGAGCTCGTGACGCCCCCGCTCTCGTCGGGCTGCCTCGCGGGCATCACGCGCGAGCTGCTCCTGGAATGGGCTGCGGAGGACGGGCTGCCCGTCCGGGAGGCGGCGCTCCCGTTCTCGGTCCTCGACCGGGTCGTGGCCACGGGGCCCGACGGCGGAGCCTCCTCGGGCATGGGCCTCGCCCTCGCGGGGAGCGTGCGCAACATCCAGCCCGTGGTTTCGCTCGACGGCGTCCCCGTGCGCGTCGGGGAGCTGTCGCTCGCGGCGCGCGAGCTGTTCGACCGGCGTCGGCGGGAGCGCATGGACCCGTGACGGGAGGGTCGATGGGCTGGTGAGGCCCGGAATCCAGCCGCTGCGGACCCCGCAGCGCTACGCTGGGGGAGTCCCGTCGCGACGGGCCGGAAGGCCGCTCCGGAGGCCAGTTCGCGATCTGGGTCGAAATACGGCTAATATCTTCCAGGACGCACGGCCGGACCGGAAGGTTCAGTCGCAGCGGGCGATTGGCGCAGTGGTAGCGCGCTTCGTTCACACCGAAGAGGTCACTGGTTCGAACCCAGTATCGCCCACCGAAGGAGAAGGCCCCTGATCAGCGGAAACGCTGGCCGGGGGCCTTCTGCGTCGCCCTATGCTCTGGCGCCTGCGGGCAACGCCTCTCGCGATCAGCGTTTCCTTTCGGCTAGGGAACCAAGCCGAACTCTGCATAGATCGGACTGAGGTGCGTGTCACCCACGCGGTATCCCTCCGGCGCGATGGGCGCGACCGCGTCCGTGAGGTCGGCGTCGACGATCTTGCTCACGGTGAAGAGTCGCCACGGTGTTGGCGCCCCCGGGGAGTGCGTCCAACCATCGGTCTGGTATCCCCGGATCATCTCCTTGCCGGTGGTGGCGTGGAGCCCGTGAGCCGTCGGGATGACCACGCGCTCAAGACCGTCGTAGGTGAACCTGATGCTGCGCTTCTGCTGAACTGCCTCGGTGTAGTTGACCATGGCGGGCAACCTACGTGAGGCAAATCACCCTGAAAAGGATGAACTTCCCCGCCGGGACGGCGCCCCACCCGGTGCTTCGACCAGGTGGGGCGCCGTCGTCGGGAGGCTCGAACGGTGCGGGCCACCGCAGGGGTCAGGCCGAGACCGTCTCCCGGGGGAAGAGGCGCGCCATGACGTCGGCGAGCGTGATGACCCCGGCGACCGTGGCGCCGTCGGTCACGACGGCCAGGTGGTTGCGGGTCTCGCGCATCTGGGCCAGGGCCGCGTAGACGGGGACGGAGGTCTCCAGGGTGAAGGGCGGTCGCATGAGGTCGGCCGCGGGGCAGTCCTCGGCCACGTCGAGCGTGTCGCGCACGTGCACCACGCCCGAGACCGCGGAGCCGTCGCCGAGCAGGATCCGCAGGTGGCCCGACGTGCGCGTGGCCTCCTGGACGTCGCGGACCGTGGCGTCGAGCGGCACCTTCGTCGGCCTCCCGCTGTCGGCGAGCAGGTCGCCCACCGTGAGGGTCTGCAGGTCCAGCGCCCCGGAGAGCTGGGCGAAGTAGGACGGGTCCAGGGCGCCGACGTTCGCCGAGTGCTCGACGAGGTGGCGCAGGTCGTCGGCGCTCTGCCCGGAGGCGACCTGGCCGGTGGGCTCGACGCCCACCCTGACCAGGCACCAGTTGGCCATGTTGTTGAGCCCGGTCAGCAGGGGGCGGGTCAGCCACATGAAGCCGCGCATCGGGATGGCGAGCAGGGTCGCCGAGGTCTCGGGGTGAGCGATGGCCCAGGACTTGGGGGCCATCTCGCCGACGACCAGGTGCAGGAACGTCACGATGATCAGCGCGAGGACGAAACCGGCCACGTCCGCAGCCCACAGCGGTGCGCCCCACGCCTCGAAGGCCGGGGTGAGCCAGTGGTGGACGGCCGGCTTGGTGATCGCGCCGAGAGCCAGGGTGCAGGCGGTGATGCCGAGCTGGGAACCCGCGAGCAGCACGGTCAGCTCGGTCGAGCTGCGCAGCGCGGCGCGCGCCGAGCGGCTGTTCGGCGCGGCGTCCTCCAGGCGGTGGCGCTTGGCCGCGAGCAGCGCGAACTCGACGGCGACGAAGAACGCGCTGAGCGCGATGATGACGACGGTGATGGCCACGACGACCCAGGGGTTGCTCATCGGTCGCCCTCCTCGGTCTGGGCCTCGGTCGCCGTGGGCGCCGTGGCAGGGTCTGGGTCGGGCGTCGCGGGCGGCTGGTAGTCGGTCGGGAAGACCACGCGGACCAGGGACGGGACGTGGCGGTCGACCTCGACCACGTCGACGCGCATCCAGGCCGGTTCGGGCTCGTCTGTCAGGGCGAGGTCGGCGGGGTCCAGGGGGAGCTGGACGACGATGCTCTCGCCGGGCTCGAGCAGCGATCCGTGGTGGTCGATCACGAGGCCTGCGATGGTCTCGTAGTCGCCTCGGGGCAGGTCACGGCCGATCGCCCGCTCGACCTCGTCGATGTGGGTGTCGCCGGGCATGACCCAGATCCCGTCGTCGTCCCGAGGGGCGATGGTGGGCGTCGCGGGGTCGTGCTCGTCGGTGATCTCCCCGACGAGCTCCTCGGCCAGGTCCTCGGCCGTCAGCACGCCCGCGAAGCCGCCGTACTCGTCGATCACGCACGCGAGCTGGTTGTGGGTCTCGGTCAGCTCGCGCAGCGCGTCGGGCAGGCTCATCGCCGTCGGGATCACGACCACGGGGCGCATGAAGCTGTGGGCCTGGACCTCGTCGCGGTGCGCGGTGGTCAGGACGTCGACGAGGTGGACGACGCCGACGACCTGGTCGTCGTCGGTCAGCACGGGGTAGCGCGAGTGACCGGCAGCCATGCGGGCACGCACCTCGGCGAGGGTGTCGTCGACGTGCACGACGTCGACGTGGGCACGCGGGATCATGGCGTGCTCGACGTCCTGGTCGGGGAAGTCCAGGATGCGGTCCAGGAGCACGGAGAGCTCGGCGGGGAGGTCGCCGCTCTGGCGCGAGTCCGCGACGATGTGCTCGAGGTCACGGGCCGTGGCCGAGTGCTCGACGTCGTGGACCGGCTCGATCCGCAGGGCTTTGAGCAGGAGGTTCGAGGCCTGGTCGAAGATCTTGATGAGCCAGCCGAACACCGCGAGGTAGATGGTCGTCGAGCGGGCGAGCCACAGGGCGACGGGCTCAGGGCGGGCGATCGCGAGGTTCTTGGGGAACAGCTCGCCGAAGATCATCTGGACGAACGTCGAGAACACGAGCGCCAGGACGGTGCCCACCGCGATGCCCACGCCGGTCGGTACACCGACCCCGCCCAGGGCAGTACCCAGGGACTCACCGACGAGCGGCTCGGCGACGTAGCCGACCAGCAGCCCGGTCACGGTGATGCCGAGCTGGGCGCCCGAGAGCATGAAGGACGTGCGCTTGGTGACCGCCAGGGCGCGCTGGGCGCCGGCGTCCCCGGTGCCGGCACGCGCACTCAGGCGCGACCGGTCCACGGCCATGTACGCGAACTCCTGGGCGACGAAGTAGCCGGTCACCGCCGTGATCGCGACGATCACGACGACGCCGAGCAGCAGTGTCAGCACCCACATCAGAACCTGCACCCCCTCGTCGCAGCATCGGTGGCCGGCTCAAGGGGGTTCGTACTGTCTGCGTCCATGTCTCTCTCAGATCGCGGGTAGATTCCGACAGGTCAACGCGGAAGCGCGCCCGGGCGTTCCCGGAATCTCGCTCCTATTCTCCCTGCCGCCGGCCCGTGCTCCGTGCAGGGGCCTCAGGGGCAGGGGGACCGGGGACGTAGGGTGTGAGCGACGACCGACGACCGGACCGAGGAGTGCGACGTGGCGACGAAGGCCGTGGCAGAGGCGACCGTCAGCGACGTGCTGGCCGAGCTGAGGGCCCTCGAGGACCCGAAGATCCGTGCGGTCAACGAACGCCACGGCGACGACCACGGCGTCAACCTCACCAGGCTGCGCGCGGTCGCGAGGTCCCGGGGGACGCAGCACGACCTCGCGGGTCAGCTCTGGGAGACGGGCGACACCGCGGCGCGGCTCGTCGCGATCCTGGTCTGCCGCCCCAAGGACTGGTCAGCCGACGAGCTCGACGCCATGCTGCGTGACGCGCGCGTCCCCAAGGTGCACGGCTGGCTCGTGAGCTACGTCGTCAAGAAGAGCCCGCACGTCGAGGAGCTGCGCACCGCGTGGTTCGCGGACCCCGACCCGGTCGTCCAGAGCGCCGGGTGGGCCCTGACGACCGCCCGGGTCGCGAAGGCCCCCGAGGGCCTCGACCTGCCCGGGCTCCTCGACCGTGTCGAGGCCGGCATGAAGGACGCGCCCGAGCGCCTCCAGTGGGCCATGAACGAGTGCCTCGCGACCATCGGCATCCACCACCCCGAGCTCCGCGACCGTGCGGTCGGCATCGGCGAGCGGCTCGAGGTCCTCAAGGACTACCCGACGCCCCCGGGCTGCACGTCGCCCTTCGCCCCGACGTGGATCGCGGAGATCGTCCGGCGTCAGGCCCAGGCGTAGCGCCTCCTGCCCCGGGCCCGACGCCGGAGCGCACCTGGCGCGCGAGGCGTCACGCGACCGGCACGACCTCCCCGGTCACGCAGTCAGCGCGGAACGCCCGCTCGAAGCGGTCGTCGCCGGCTTGGACCGCGCACCTCACGACCACGAAGCCTGCAGCGACGTCCTGCGCGGTCACGGTGTAGGTCGGCGTGAAGTACAGGGCGTCCTCGCCGGGCGCCAGGCGCTCGGCCGGGAACTCGGCCGCGACGTCCCCGTCGAAGGTCCCGCTCAACGCAGCCGTGACCGGCTCCGTGCCACGGTGCCGGAAGCGCCCGGTGAACGCCAGGATGTCGCCCGCGCGCAGCCCCGGCGCGGCCGGTCCGTAGTTGACGTCCTGCGCCTCGCGCGTGCCGAGGACCTGGTCGCCGTCGTACCCCTGGCCGATTTCCTTCCAGGTGTGCACGCCCCAGTCGCCGCCCTCGGCCGAGATGACGTGCGACGCGCCCACGCTGACCCACTGGGCGGGACGCCCGGGGGTGATCGAACGCAGCACCACCTTGAAGGCGCCGCCGTCGTCGTCCTGGTAGGTCCGGGTGGCGTCGGCGAGGGCGGCGGGGGACAGGGCATCGGCGTCGACGCGGGCGAACACGATCTCGCTGTACCCGGCGCGCTCGTAGAGCACGCCGAGCGACCCGTCGCCGAGCACGGTGCCCGTCGAGTAGGCGCTCGAGCCCGCGCAGATCGTCAGCGCGGGCCGCCAGGTCGTGCCCTCGTCGTGCGAGACGCTGAGCACCGTGTTGCGGCGCAGGTCGGCGTCGCGGTTGTTGGTCACGAGCAGGGGAGCGGCCGCGTCGGTGACGGCCCCGAGCCGCAGGATGCTGCCGTTGTCGCTCGGGTCGGGCAGGTCCGGCACGGGCGTCAACGGCCCGTAGGAGTGGCCGCCGTCGGTCGAGACGGCCTGCACCCGGCAGCCCTTGGCGCGCGAGCTCAGGAGCACGCGTCCGTCGTGCAGCTCCACGACCTTGTTCTCGTTGGCGCCTGGCCCCGTGGGTTCGCCCAGCGTCCACGTGTCGCCGTGGTCGTCCGAGTACGCCGACGCGGCGCGGATCTCCCCGCCCAGGAGCAGGACCATCTGCTGGAGCAGGCGCCCCGCGTACGGTCCGGTCTCGAGCTGGATCCCGGCGCCGGCCGCGGCGAAGAGCCCCGTGACGCCCTGCGGCTTGAGCGAGGCCGTCATACGCCGGGGGGACCAGGTGAGGCCGTCGTCGTCGGAGGACGACAGGTCGACGTGCTGGACGTCGTCCTCGGGCTCGAGCCCCTCGACCGCCTCGAAGAACCCGGCGTGGGTCCCCGCGGCGTGGAAGCAGAAGATCCGTCCCGTCACCTTGTCGACGAGCAGGCTCGGGTCGCCGAAGCCCTGGAGCCCCGTACCGACGCGCACGTCCTGCTGCGGACCCCACGTGCGCCCGTGGTCGAGGCTGCGCCGGACCAGGAGGTCGATCGTGTTCGGCAGGTCGTCGAGGTTGGGTCGCCCGTCGTACGCCGCGAGGACCGTGCCGCGCGTCGAGACGGCCAGGGCGGGGATGCGGTACTGGCGGTGGCCGCCGACGCCGCGGGCGGCGAGCACCTGATGGGTGATTTCGTGGGGGTTCGTGCGCATCCCCTAGATGTACCCCGGCCCGCGCCCAGGACCAAGCTCCACCGGGCGGCGAGTCCGCGTGCTCGCCCGTCGAGGGGCCTCGAGAACCCCGCCCGACGGCGTCGCGCACCTCCGCGCGGAAGGTGCGCGACGCCGTCGGGCCCGTCAGGCGGACCGGGCCTCGCGTGCCGCCGTCCACGGGACGGCGCGGCCCGCGGCGAGCGAGGCCGGGACCGAGAGCACGCGCTGGTTCGTGCTCCCGCGGAACGGCAGCGTGAGGTCCCGGTGCGCGATCTCGAACCGGCCGTCGACCAGGACGTCGAGCTCGGCGAGCAGGTCCTGCTTGTCGACCGACCCCGCGCAGAGCTCCTCGAACGTGTAGCCGGTCCAGCACCACACGTCCTTGGCGCGACCGAACGTCTCCCGCAGGCGGCGCACGACGCCCAGGCACACGCCGGTGTTGAGGAACGGCTCGCCGCCGAGCAGCGACAGACCCTGGACCGACTCGTGCGCGAGGTCCGCCAGGATGCGCTCCTCGAGCTCGGTCGAGTACGGCGTGCCGTAGCGAAAGCCCCACGTCGCCTCGTTGAAGCAGCCCTCGCACGCGAACAGGCACCCGCTCACGTACAGGCTGCAGCGCACGCCCTCGCCGTCGACGAACACGAACGGCTTGTAGTCCGCGACGTGCCCCTGGCTGAGACGCTCGGCGAGCCAGTCGGGCTGCGGGTCTCGTGACATCGCGACCTCAGGCTTCCGCGGTGCCGACGTCGCCCGCGTCTCCCGCGGACCCCGGCTGGTCGAGGTCACCGAGGCTCACGGCCCCGGCCATGTGCTTGACGCGCGAGGAGATCTCGACGTGCCGCCCGTGCACCATGGGGCGCTGCTGGGGGTTGCCGAGGTACCCGCACGTGCGCTTGACGACGTCGCACGTGCGCGGGTCGGTGTTGCCGCAGCCCGGGCACGCGAAGCCGCGCGCCGTGGGCGTGAAGTCGCCCGCGTACCCGCACGCGTAGCAGCGGTCGATCGGGGTGTTCGTGCCGAGGTACCCCACGCGGTCGTAGGCGTAGTCCCAGACGGCCTCGAGCGCCTTCGGGTTCTGCTGGAGCACCGGGTACTCGCAGTAGTGGATGAACCCGCCCGAGGCGTACTGCGGGTAGTCCATCTCGAAGTCGAGCTTCTCGAACGGCGTCGGGTCCTTGCGCACGTCGTAGTGGAAGCTGTTCGTGTAGTACTCCTTGTCGGTGATGTCGGCGACCACCCCGAACTTCTCCCGATCGAGCCGCGCGAAGCGGTCCGTGAGGCTCTCGCTCGGCGTCGAGTAGACGCTGAACTGGTAGCCGTGCTCGGCGGTCCACGCGGACGTGTGCTCCTTGAGGGTCCGCAGCACGCGCAGCGTCATCTCCTTGGCCTCCGGGTCGGCCTCCCACGCGCCGCCGTGGAACGCGGCAGCGACCTCGTACAGCCCGATGTACCCGAGCGAGACCGTCGCGCGCCCGTCGCGGAAGAGCCGGTCGACGTCGTCGTCGGGGGCCAGGCGCTCGCCGAACGCGCCGTGCACGTACAGGATGGGCGCGTTGCCCGGGACGGCCTCCTTGCACCTCTCGATGCGGTAGACCAGGGCGTCGTGGACCGTGGCCAGGCGCTCCTCCAGCAGCCCCCAGAAGACCTCCTGGCTGCCCTGGGCCTCCAGGGCGATGCGCGGCAGGTTGAGCGTCACCACGCCGAGGTTCATGCGGCCCTCGACCACGTCGTCGCCGTCCTCGTCGGTCCAGCCCTGGAGGAACGAGCGGCAGCCCATGGGCATCTTGAAGCTGCCCGTGAGCTCGACGATCTTGTCGTAGCTCAGCACGTCGGGGTACATGCGCTTGGTCGCGCACTCCACGGCGAGCTCCTTGAGGTCGTAGTTCTCGTCGCCCGGCTCCAGGTTGACCCCGCGGCGCAGCGTGTAGATGAGCTTGGGGAAGATCGCGGTGCGCCCCTCGGCCCCCAGTCCCTTGATGCGGATCTGCAGGGTCGCGCGCTGGATCTCGCGCTCGAGCCAGCCCGTGCCGAGCCCGAACCCGACCGAGGTGAACGGCGTCTGCCCGTTGGACGTGAACAGCGTGTTGATCTCGTACTCGAGGCTCTGCATCGCGTCGTAGATGTCCTTGGCCGTCTTGGCCCGCGCGTACGCGTCGTGCGTCGAGGCGTCGGGGAGCCAGTGCTCGGCCTCGACGAGGTGCTTGGCGTAGTTGAGCTCGGCGTACGGGGCCAGGAGCTCGTCGATCCGGTTGACCGAGCACCCGCCGTACTGGCTCGAGGCGACGTTCGCGATGATCTGCGTGATCTGCGCGGCCGCGGTCTGGATCGAGCGGGGCGGCTCGACCTGCGCGTTGCCGATGCGGAACCCCTCGGACAGCATCGTCCGGAAGTCGATCAGGCAGCAGTTCGTCATGGGGGCGTAGGGGTGGTAGTCGAGGTCGTGATAGTGGATGTCGCCCTTCTGGTGGGCGTTCGCGACGTGCGGGGGCAGCATGCGCAGGCCGACCGCCTTGCCCACCGCGCCCGCCGTCAGGTCGCGCTGGGTGTTGAAGACGTCCGCATCCTTGTTCGCGTTCTCGTTGACGACCGCCGAGTCCTTGGCGATCAGCCCCACGATCGAGTGGTTGAGATCGGTCGAGCGGCTGCGCGCGAAGTCACGCTGGACCCGGTAGTCGATGTAGGCGCGGGCCACGTCGTACTCGCGCGAGGCGAGCAGCTCGTGCTCGACCACGGCCTGGATCTCGTAGATCTGCACCACGTCCGTGAAGCGCACCGAGATCTCGGCGACCACCCGGTCGAGGACCGCGTCGAGGGCGCGCTCGTGGAAGGGCGTCGCGGCCCCGTGGACCTCCTCGTAGGCCTTGCGGAGCGCCGCGCGGATCCGGGCGTCGTCGAACGCGAGCGCTCGACCGTCACGCTTGAGCACCGTGAGAGCGCCCGTCGCCCCCGACGTGACGTCCTCGCCCTGCTCGACCCCGACCAGGCCCATGCGACCACAACCTCTCTGCGGGACGTCCCGTGCCTGCACAGGCAGGAGGGGGCGCCGATGACTACTAGATGTAGTAGCAATTACACCCGTTCAATCCCACATGTAGTGGCCAATCTCGGGCGCGCCGGGACCTTCCTCCCTGAGGTCGGGACGTTGGTCACCCGTGGGGAGGACCTTTGGGTCCGCTGCTCCGGCGGGGGCGATGCAGGTGAGCGACTCGGCTGTCGAGTCGCTGCGAAGCCTGGTAGACCGGGCAGGGTGGGCAGCGCGCCGGTGCCCTCCCGCGGACGAAGGAGCCAGGACATGACCCGTCGACACGTCGCGTGGGCAGGCGAGGACGACCCCGGTCGGGTGGACGCCGCCGTCCTGTCCCTCGGCGCCGACCGGTTCGAGGCACTGGGCACCTCGTGCTCGACGACGTGGGTCATGGCGTGGTCCCTGACCCTCGGGCCACGGTGGGTCACGCGGCGGCTCGACGTGACCGTGCGCGGACAGGACTGGTCACGGGACCTGCGGCTCGAGCGCAGCAGCGCAGGGGAGTGGAGCGCACGGGTCGGGCACGTCGGCTCAGCCCCTGTCGACCTCGCGACTCCCGGTACCGACGACCCGTCGGCGCTCGCGGACGCGCTCGACTGCGACCTCGCGCTGTGCCCGGTCACCAACTCCGTGCCGGTCCTGCGCCTGGGGCTGCTGGGACCGGACGCCCCCGCCGAGCCGACCCGACTGACCATGGCCTGGGTCGAGGTCCCGTCGCTGCGTGTGCTGCGCAGCGACCAGGTGTACACGGCGCACGCCCCCTACGACCCCGAGGCCGGTCGCGCGGTCGTCAGGTACTCGAGCGCGACCCGCGACGTCACCGCGGACCTCACCGTCGACGAGGACGGGATCGTCATCGACTATCCGCACCTCGCCCGGCGGACACGCTGAGGCGCGCGCCCACCGTGCGGCTCCGGCAGGTCGCGACCGGCGGGAGCCGCCTACAGTGAGAGCGACCGGTGGTCGGCACCCCCGCAGGAGGAACTCATGGTCGAGGCAGCGGACGCGCAGGGTCGGATCGGGCCGCCCGCCGCGGGCGACGAGGTCGCGACGCTCCTCGGGTCCCTCGAACGTCAGCGCGCCACGTTCGCGTGGAAGGCCGGCGGGCTGGACGCGGACGGGCTCGCGGTACGCGTCGCGGCGTCCGCGGTCACGCTCGGTGGCCTCCTCAAGCACCTCGCGTTCACCGAGGAGCTGTTGCTCTCGACCAAGCTGCACGGACGCCCTCCAGGAGCGCCCTGGGACGCGGTCGACTGGGACCGTGACCCGCAGTGGCCGTGGACCTCGGCAGCGCAGGACGCACCGCGGTACCTGTACGACCTGTGGCGTGCCGCCGTCGTCCGGTCCCGCGCGGCGATCGACGAGGCGCTCGCGGACGGCGGCCTGGACCGCCGTCTCGTCTGGCAGCCCGAGGCCGGGGCCGACGGGGAGCGGTCGAGCCTGCGCAGGGTCCTGGTCGACCTGATCGAGGAGTACGCCCGGCACGTGGGGCACGCCGACCTGATCCGCGAGTGATCGACGGCCTGGTCGGCGAGGACCCGCCCGGCATCCCCGCGGAGTACCCGCCGCCAGGACGGTGACGGTCGGCCGCAGGCGGGTGAGGGCCGCCCCCGTACGGCGAGCACGTGGCGCGCCGCATCAACCGCCTGATCCGTGCGCTGCGGGTCGCGCCGGTCGGCCCGTGGGCCGGCCGCCCGCATCGTCCGAGGGGTCGTTCTCCGAGCCCCCGGACCGTGACCGTGGCCTCGACACGTCCGCCGACCCCGCGGAGCTCTCGCTGGTCAGCACGATCGTGACCCCCACGGCACAGAGCACGAAGCCGGCGAGAGCCGTCGCCGTGAGCCTCTCGCCGAGGAGCGCCGCGCCCGCGGCGGCCGTCGCCGGCGCGATGAGGAAGAGGAGCGCGTTGAGCGCTGTGATGCCCACGCGGCGCAGCAGCCACCAGTAGAGACCGTAGGCGGCGAGCGTCGGGACGGCGGCCGCGAACGCGGCCGCGAGCCAGAAGGAGGTCGAGGCAGGTGGCGTGAGCGTTCTCGTCGCCGCGGCGAGAACCACGAGCGCCACGGCCGTCACGACGACGTGGATGGTCAGCGTCGCCAGGACGCCTGCGTGCGCGTCCGATCGTCTCTGGAGGAAGGTGGCGACGATGAGGCAGGACATGGCGAGCACGGGCAGCAGGTAGACCGCCGGTTGCGTGGCCGAACCTTCGAGCTGCGACCGCACGACCAGGAGAACCCCGACGGCGCCGACGAGCAGCCCCGCCCACTGGGCTCCGCGCACCCGGAGCCCCAGCAGCGGGCCGACGAGCACCGCGACCACGAGCGGCTGCACCGCGTCGATCAGCGCGACCGTGCCCGTCGCGACGCCGGCCGTTATCGCGGCGTAGACGAAGACGCAGTAGCCGAACTGGGCGAACAGGCCGATGGCGGACTGACGCCGCAGGGCTGCCGTACCTACCTCGCGGACCGCACCCGTGGCGAGCCCGAGGACGAGCAGCACGCCCGCCAGGGGGACGAACCGCCAGACGAGCAGCGTGAGCGGCGAGACCTCGACCGTGGCGATCGCCGCGACGAGGAAGCCGGAGCTCCAGGTCGCCACGAAAGCGGTAGCCGCCAGGACCGTCACACCGACATGAAGTAGACCGATCTGTTTACTCATCGTCGCGACTATACAGACTTGTATAGTTGGTGTCGTGCCTACTCCTGTTCCCGAGCTCGCTCCGCTGACCCCCGGCGCTCGTCGCGTCCTCGACGCCGCATCGCGGCTCTTCTACGAGCGCAGCATCCATTCGGTCGGCGTCGACGCGATCGCCGAGGCCGCGGGCGTCACCAAGAAGACGCTGTACGACCGGTTCGGTTCCAAGGAGGCACTGGTGGTGGCGTATCTCCAGCACCGGGATGCGCGATGGCGGGAACATGTCGAGGAGCGCCTGGCCATGGTTCCCGAACCGGGCGTCGAGCGAGTGCTGACGGTCTTCGACGCCGCGGTCTCCTGGTCCGCCGAGAACAGCTCCAAAGGGTGCAGCGCCATCAACGCACGGGCCGAGGTCGGCGACGGGCACGACGGTCACCCGGTGTTCCCCGAGGTGGTGCGCCAGAAGAGATGGCTGCTCGAGCTGTTCGACGAGCTGTGCCGGGAGGCCGGGGTGCGGGACCCTCACGCGACGGCGCGCGCCCTGATGCTGCTCTACGAAGGCGCCATCGTCACGGTCGGCATGGAGACGTTCGCGCATCCCTTCGAGAGGGCTCGGGGCGTGGCGCGCGTCCTGCTCGAGTCGCAACCACCGCTGACGGAGCAGGCCTGCACGCCGTAGCGCCTGCGCGCACCGGCGGGCAGGGCGCCGGAGGCGAGGTGGTGGAGTGGCGCGCCGGGAGCGGTCAGCTCCCGTCGCGCAGGTCGCGGGGCGGGGTGTCGTCGAGCACGATGCGGTCGAAGACCGCAGTGCACGTCTCGCCCAGGGGCGCCTGCGCGAGGAAGCCCACCCGGACCGGCTCGTCGGAGTAGAGGCGGAAGAGGCGGACGAACTCCCACGCCTCGCCGTCGCGCGAGGCGTGGAACGCCCACGCGGGGCCGGTCCGCACGACCCGCAGGTGCACGGTCTCGTCGTCGACGTCCCAGGAGTTGCAGTCGTCGGTGTACTCGTTCGTGACGGTCGAGACGACCATCGCCTGGCCGTTCGGCGCCTGCTCGAAGCAGAGCTTGGCCCAGTGCGCGTCGTCGGCCCACAGCACCAGGGCGCCCGCGTCGAACGTCGTGCGCTCGGTCGTCACGCGGACCCGGGCGGCCAGCGCGAGCTCGGCGGGGGCGTCGAACACGAGCGCCGGGGCAGCGTGCTGCGGTGCGGCGCCCAGGGCGTCGTTCGTCCAGTCGGTGCCCGACGGGGCAGTCACGGTCACGGCGCCGTCAGCGACCTGACCTGCGCCTTCGTGGGACAGCCAGCGCAGCGGGGGGAGAGAGATGTTCGTCACGGCCGACACCCTACCCACGCGAGCGCTCGGATGTGGAAGCGCTCCCGCGTGGCGTGCGCCGCCGTCGGGCAGGAGCACCGACGGCGAGCCCGCCCGGCATCGGTGCTCCCCGTCCGTCAGGACGGCAGCGGGTCCAGGCGGAACGTCGCCGCGGCGCCCCCGGCGCCGGTCACGGAACCGACGATCGCGGGCCCGTAGCGGTCGTACTTCGCGTGGTAGGCCGCGTCGAGCGCCGGGTGGACCGAGCCGTCGGGCTCCACGAACGCGACGTCCTTCTCGACCCCTCCTGCCCGGATCCGACCGCGCGGATCGGCGAGGGCACGGCGGAACCAGCCGTTGTCCCGGCCGTAGGCCGACCGGACGTAGATGTCGTCTCCCACCCGCACGACCCAGATGGTCACGAACGGGCGCTGGCTCCCGTCGGCGCGCAGCGAGGAGACCTGGAGCTCCTCGGCACCGCCGACCTTGTCGAGCTCGTCGTCGGTCCAGGCAGTCGTCGTCCGTTCGGTCATGGCTCGCGCTCCTCGGTGGTCGCTGGTCGTCGATCGGCGGGAACGGTCTGACGGGACCGCCTCCCGTCCGAACATACGGCGGACCGGCGCGCGCTGGGAGGTTCTCCTGGTACCCCGCACCGCTCGGCTCCTTCGCCCGCGCGTCCGTGACCAGCTGCCGTTGCGGTCCCCGTCGCGCGGAGCGAGACTCGGTCGATGGCGAGCGCGCGCACCACGGCCACAGACGACAAGGCGATCCTGCAGCGGTCTCTGCAGGCGGCGCGCGACGCGCTGCTCTGGAAGGTCGAGGGGCTCGACGAGCGCTCGGCCCGCTGGCCGTGGACCCCCACGGGGACGAACCTGCTCGGGCTGGTCAAGCACGCGGCCGGGGTCGAGGTCGGCTACTTCGGCCAGGCCTTCGGGCGTGGATGGCCGAGACCGGACGAGCTGCCCTGGATCGACGACGACGCCGAGGACGACGCCGACATGTGGGCCACCGCCGACGAGCCGGTCGCGGCCGTCGTGGACCTCTACCGCCGGGTGTGGGCGTTCTCCGACGAGACCATCGCGACGCGCGACCTCCACGCCGTCGGACGGGTCCCCTGGTGGCCTGCCGAGCGTGCCGAGGTCACTCTCCTCCAGGTCATGGTTCACGTCACGGGCGACCTGGCACGTCACGCGGGCCACGCGGACGTGCTGCGCGAGCTGACCGACGGGAGCGCGGGGCTCAGGGCGGACAACGACAACCTGTCGCCCCGCTCGGCGGCCGACCGGTCCAGGCACGTCGAGCGGCTGCGCGCGGTCGCGGACGAGGCCCAACGACGCGCGGACGCGTCGGGCCGCGGGGAAGGGGAGCCGAGGGCGCCGCGTGCGTGACGTCGTCGGGCCCGGTCATCCCCGCGGGGCGCCCGCTGGGACGCCCAGGGCGGAGGAACGTCCGTCCCTGCGCCGCGAGGCCGTCCGGACGGTGGCCCAGACGACCAGGCCGACCCCCGCGCCGAGCACGGGGTAGGTCGCGGCCAGGCGCGCGAGGGAGAAGGCGGTCACGGCATGGTCGGTCGCGACGAGGCGCACCACGGCCCCGACCATCCCCACCGTCGCCCCCGCGCACACGGCGAGCACCGCCGAGCGCAGGTGCTGCGGCTGCGCGACCGGCTCCGCGCGTCGCCACCAGCGCACCGTGAGGGCCGTGATCGTCACGCAGCCGACGAGCGAGCTCCCGTGCTGGAGGTACTTGTAGGCCATCACGCCCGCGACGGGCGCGCGCAGGACGTCCCACGTCTGGACCGCGGTGCCGCGCAGGTGCGTGAAGTCGTCCCAGAGGATGTGCGTGAGCGTGCCCGCCACGGCGAACCCGACGACGGCCCCTGCGACCGCGAGCGGGGGAGCGGTGCCCGCCGGCGCACCGGGTCCGGGCGCGGACCGGCGGGGGAGCGCGGCCAGGAACGGTCCGCGGACGACGAGCACCCACAGCGCGGTGAACACGAGCGCGAGAGCGAGGTCCACGGTCACGACCCCCAGCAGGCGGTGCGTGGGACGGGCCAGCTCGTCGGCGCCCGGGACCAGGACGTCGAGGAAGAGCGGGGCGTCGGGCACCATCGCGCCGACCGCGAAGGCGGGCAGTGCCCACAGGAGCAGGTTCGGCGAGAGTGCGCGCCGCGCCCGGCGACCCGCGAGGGGGAGGGACACCAGGGCGTGGACGGGGGTGTACGGCACGCGGCACATCATGGCAGCGGCCGCGAGGGGCGGGAAGCTCGTCCCGGCCGTCGGTCAGACCTGGAGACGTCGGACATCTCACACTTTTCGGGCCGGCTTCTCCCTCGGGCAGAAATAGTGTGCCAAGCGCCCATTCACCCAGAATCGAGCCCTCCGTACCCGGCTCACCTCGCAGCGGGGAAAAGCCGGGCCTCGACCGTCGCCCCGAACAGGCCGTCGGCGCCGCCCGTCCCGTGGAAGGAAGCTCCGGACGGCGGTAGTTTCGCTGGAGCGGGGCACGAGTCCCGCGACCGACCTGGTGCGAAGGAGACGAGCATGGGAATCGACGACGCGAAGGACAAGGCGGCTGCCGCCGCCGGCCAGGCCAAGGAGGGCCTGGGGGGACTGGTCGACAAGGCCAAGGGCTTCCTGACCGACGACAAGATCGACGAGGTCGCCGAGAAGATCAAGGGAATCGCGCCGGACTCGGTCGACGTGCACGTCGACACCCTGGCCGAGAAGGCCAAGGAAGCGAACGACTGATCCGGCGCGGTAAGCACGCGACCGGTCGAGGTCGGTAACATCGAGGGGCGCCGCCGTCTGGTGGCGCCCTTTCCACTGCCCTGTCGAGCCGCTAGGAGCGCGCACCGTGTCAGACGTTCTCTCGTCACCCTTGTCCATCACTCTCGACGGGGAACGGACCACGGTGGAGACGGGGACGACCGGCCTGGACCTGTTCCAGGGCCGCCGTGACGTCGTCGTCCTGCGCGTGAACGGTCAGCTCAAGGACCTCGACACCGCCGTCGCCGAGGGCGACGAGGTCGAGGGCGTGACCATCGACTCGCCCGACGGCCTCGACGTGCTGCGCCACTCGGCCGCCCACGTCCTGGCCCAGGCAGTCCAGCAGGTCAACCCCGACGCCAAGCTCGGCATCGGCCCGCCCATTCGTGACGGCTTCTACTACGACTTCGACGTGGAGACCCCGTTCACCCCCGACGACCTCAAGGCCCTCGACAAGGCCATGGCCCGCATCGTCAAGGACGGCCAGACGTTCAAGCGTCGCGTGGTGACCGAGGACGAGGCGCGCGCCGAGCTCGCGAACGAGCCCTACAAGCTCGAGCTGATCGGCCTCAAGGGCTCCGGCTCGGTCGACGAGGAGGCAGGAGAGGGCGTGTCGGTCGAGGTCGGCGCCGGCGAGCTCACCATCTACGACAACCTGCGTCGCGACGGCTCCGTGGCCTGGAAGGACCTGTGCCGCGGCCCGCACCTGCCCAGCACTCGCCTCATCGGCAACGGCTTCCAGCTCATGCGCAGCGCCGCGGCCTACTGGCGCGGCAGCGAGAAGAACCCCCAGCTCCAGCGCGTCTACGGCACGGCGTGGCCCACCAAGGACGAGCTGCGCGCCTACACCGAACGCCTGGCCGAGGCCGAGCGCCGCGACCACCGTCGCCTCGGCGTCGAGCTCGACCTCTTCTCGTTCCCCGACGAGATCGGCTCCGGGCTCGCGGTCTTCCACCCCAAGGGCGGGATCATCCGCAACGAGATGGAGGAGTACTCGCGCAAGCGGCACATCGAGGCGGGTTACTCGTTCGTCAACTCCCCGCACATCACCAAGGAGAAGCTGTACCAGGTCTCCGGGCACCTCGACTGGTACGCCGAGGGCATGTACCCCCCCATGCACCTCGACGAGGAGCGCGACGCCGACGGCACGCTGCGCCGCGCCGGGCAGAACTACTACCTCAAGCCCATGAACTGCCCCATGCACAACCTGATCTTCGACGCGCGCGGGCGCTCGTACCGTGAGCTCCCGCTGCGGCTCTTCGAGTTCGGGACGGTCTACCGCTACGAGAAGTCGGGCGTCGTCCACGGCCTGACGCGTGCCCGCGGCTTCACCCAGGACGACGCGCACATCTACTGCACGCGCGACCAGATGAAGTCCGAGCTGACCGACGCGCTCAACTTCGTGCTCGACCTGCTCAAGGACTACGGGCTCGACGACTTCTACCTCGAGCTCTCGACGCGCGACCCCGAGAAGTCCGTGGGGACCGACGACGCCTGGGAGGAGGCGACCGAGACGCTGCGTCAGGTCGCCGAGGAGTCCGGGCTGGCGCTCGTGCCGGACCCGGGCGGCGCCGCCTTCTACGGTCCCAAGATCTCGGTCCAGGCGAAGGACGCGATCGGTCGTACGTGGCAGATGTCCACCATCCAGCTCGACTTCAACCTGCCGGAGAAGTTCGACCTCGAGTACCAGGCCTCCGACGGCACCCGCCAGCGTCCCGTCATGATCCACCGCGCGTTGTTCGGCTCGATCGAACGCTTCTTCGCGGTGCTCACCGAGCACTACGCGGGTGCCTTCCCGGCGTGGCTCGCGCCGGTCCAGGTCGTCGCCGTGCCGGTCGCGGAGCCCTTCAACGACTACCTGGCCGACGTCGTCGCCCAGCTCCGTGCGCAGGGCATCCGCGCCGAGGTCGACTACTCGGACGACCGCTTCGGCAAGAAGATCCGCACGGCCAGCACCCAGAAGGTGCCGTTCGTGCTCATCGCCGGTGGCGAGGACGTCGAGGCCGGCGCGGTGTCGTTCCGGTACCGCGACGGGCGCCAGGACAACGGCGTGCCCGTGGCCGAGGCCATCGAGCGGATCGTGTCTGCGGTCCGCGAGCGCAGCCAGGTCTGACGCGTGACGTCGGACGGCGCAGTGGCCGGGTACTCGGTCGAGGGCCCGCAGGGGCATCCTCGGTTCGACGACGGGATGGACCGGTTGTGGACGCCGCACCGGATGGTCTACATCGGTGGGCAGGACAAGCCGGTCGACGACCGGTCGTCGTCGTGCCCGTTCTGCCGGGTCCCTGCGCTGTCCGACGAGGACGGGTTGGTCGTCGCGCGGGGCACGTGGTGCTTCGTGGTGCTCAACCTGTACCCGTACAACCCGGGGCACCTGATGGTGTGCCCGTACCGGCACGTGTCGGACTACACGGAGCTCACGCCCGAGGAGACCGACGAGCTGGCGCGGCTGACGCAGCAGGCGATGCGGGTCACGCGTGCGGTGTCGGGTCCCGACGGTTTCAACCTGGGTATGAACCAGGGAGCGGTCGCGGGGGCCGGTATCGCGGCGCACCTGCACCAGCACGTGGTGCCGCGGTGGTCGGGGGACGCGAACTTCCTGCCGATCGTGGCGCACACCAAGGCCGTGCCCGAGCTCCTGGGGGACACCCGGGCACGGTTGGCGGCGGCGTGGGACGACGTAGGGCCTGCGGGCCCCGACGCGGCCGACGAGAACGACGTGGCGCCGGTGGCGCCCACTTCCGAGGAGAGCTAGATGTTCGGTCGGCTGCGCGCCGTCGTGACGAGGTTGTTCACGCCGATCGCGGCGTTCCTGCTGCGTGTCGGGGTGTCCCCGGACGCGGTCACGATCGTGGGGACGCTCGGGGTCGTGGCGTCCGCGCTGTGGCTGTTCCCGACGGGGCACCTGTTCGCGGGGACCATGGCGATCATGGTCTTCGCGTTCTCGGACGCGCTCGACGGTGTGATGGCGCGGCTGTCGGGGCACTCGGGGCCGTGGGGCGCGTTCCTGGACTCGACGCTGGACCGCCTGGCGGACGCCGCGATCTTCACGGGCCTGATCGTGTGGTTCGTGCGCACGGAGAACACGTGGGGCATCACGGTGGGGCTCGCCTGCCTGGTGCTCGGGTCGGTGGTCCCGTACGCGCGAGCCCGGGCCGAGGGGCTCGGCATGACGGCTGCGGTCGGCATCGCGGAACGTGCCGACCGGCTGGTCGTGACGCTCGTCGCGGCGGGGCTCGTGGGTCTGGGGCTGCCGGTGGCGGTGCTGGTCGTGGTGCTGGGGCTGCTCGCGGCCGCGAGCGCCGTGACGGTCGTGCAGCGCATGGCGACGGTGCGTCGTCAGGCGGTCGCGGCGGGGGCTGCGCCGTCGGGCGGGGCTGCGGCGTCCGAGGGTGGTGCCTGACGTGGGGGTGAGTGCTGACAAGGCGTTCACGTTCGCGTGGCGCAACGCGCACAAGGTGCCGGAGCCGCTGCTGCGGGGGTTGTTCACGGCGATCGCGGACGTGGCGTGGGCCACGCGCAAGGGGGGCGTGCCGCAGCTGGAGAGGAACCTGGCGCGGGTCCGTCCGGACCTGGACGCGCGGGGCCTGCGCCGGCTGAGCCGGGCGGGCATGCGCTCGTACATGCGGTACTACCGCGAGGCGTTCACGTTGCCGGCGGCGTCTCCTGCGCAGATCGAGGCGCGGGTGCGGTTGGAGGGGTACGAGAACTGCCAGCGGTTCACGTCGCAGGGGGTGACCCCGGTGCTGGCGCTGGGGCACATGGGCAACTGGGACCTGGCGGGGGCGTACGCGACGCCGCACATCGCCCCGGTGCTGACGGTCGCGGAGCGGCTCAAGCCCGAGGAGCTGTTCCAGGAGTTCCTGGCGTTCCGCAACTCGTTGGGGATCGAGATCCTGGCGCTGGGGGACGGGGACGTGTTCCGTGAGCTGATGCGCGGTGCGCGGGGGCCGGGCAAGCTCATCCCGTTGCTCGCCGACCGTGACCTGACGTCGCGGGGCGTGGAGGTGGACCTGTTCGGTGAGCGGGCCCGGGTGGCGGCGGGACCGGCTGCGCTGGCGGTCTCGACGGGGGCGCCGTTGTTGACGGCCTCGATCCGGTACGAGCGGCTGACGGGAGTGCGTCGTCGGGCGGCGGGGACCCCGTGGGGGATCGTGATCCGGTTCTTCCCGCCGGTCACGGTGCCGGACGGTGTGCCGCGCAGCGAGCGGGTGGCGGCGGTGACGCAGGCGTGGGTGGACCAGCTGGCGGAGGGCGTCGCCGCGGACCCGGAGGACTGGCACATGCTGCAGAAGGTGTTCGTGGCGGACCTGGACCCGGACCGGTACGCCCGGACGCGGGCGAAGGACGCGCAGGGTTCGACTGGTGGAGGGGCGGTGGGCTCGGCATGAGCCTGAAGGTCGGGATCGTGTGCCCGTACTCGTTCGACGTCCCGGGCGGTGTGCAGTTCCACATCCGGGACCTGGCGGAGGCGCTCATGGCGCAGGGTCACGAGGTGTCGGTGCTGGCGCCGGCGGACGAGGACACTCCCATCCCGGACTACATCACGTCCGCGGGGCGTGCGGTGCCGGTGAAGTACAACGGTTCGGTGGCGCGCATGACGTTCGGCCCGGTCACCGCGGCGCGCGTGCGCCGGTGGTTGGACGCGGGCCAGTTCGACGTGCTGCACCTGCACGAGCCGGTGACGCCGTCCCTGAGCATGCTGGCGCTGTGGATCGCGCAGGGGCCGATCGTGGCGACGTTCCACACGGCCCTGATCCGGTCGCGGGCGCTGCAGGTGGTGTACCCGCTGGTGCGGCAGAGCCTGGAGAAGATCTCGGCGCGCATCGCGGTCTCGGAGGACGCTCGGCGCACCCTCGTGGAGCACATGGGTGGTGACGCGGTCGTGATCCCGAACGGGGTGTACGTCGACACGTTCGCCGCCGCGGAGCCGTCGGCGAGGTGGCAGGGGACGCCGGACGCGCCCACGATCGCGTTCCTGGGGCGACTGGACGAGCCGCGCAAGGGCCTTCCGGTCCTGACGGCCGCGATCCCGCGCATCCTGGAGCAGGTCCCGGGGGCGCGCTTCCTGGTCGCGGGTCGCGGGGACCAGGGGCGTGCCGACGCCCTGGAGGCCCTGGGCGAGGCCGCGAGCGCCGTGGAGTTCCTGGGGTCGATCTCGGACGAGGAGAAGGCGTCGCTGCTGTCGTCGGTGGACCTTTACGTCGCGCCGCAGACGGGCGGGGAGAGCTTCGGGATCGTGCTGGTGGAGGCGATGAGCGCGGGGGCGTGCGTGGTGGCTTCGGACCTGGGGGCGTTCCGCCGGGTCCTGGACGAGGGGGAGGCGGGGGCGTTGTTCCCGGTGGGGGACTCGGCCGCGCTGGCGGAGACGGTGGTGCGGGTCCTGGCGGACCCTGCGGGCCGGGAGCGGTACTGCGAGCGGGCGATCTCGTTCGTGCGCAGGTTCGACTGGTCGACGGTGACGGCCGAGGTGCTCGCGGTGTACGAGATGGCGTTGGCGGCCTCGGACGCCGTGATCCCGGTGCACGAGGACCCGGCGTCGTTGCGTGGCGGCCGCCGGTTGGGGTTGTGGCCCCGCGCGGAGCAGGAGAGGAACCCGTCGTGACGTGGTCGGAGATCGCCATCATCGTGGTGGCCGTGGTGCTGGTGGCGGGGTGGGCCCTGTGGGTCGCGGCCTCGCGGCTGGACCGGTTGCACCGCAAGGTCATGGCGTCGCGGCTGGCGCTGGACGCGCAGCTCGAGCGGCGTGCGTCGGCGGCCCTGGACCTGGCGGGGGCGGGGGAGCTGGACCCGGCGAGCTCGGTCCTGGTCGCGGAGGCCGCGTACGCGGTCCTGGACGACGACCTGCGCATGCGGGAGGTCGCGGCCGCGGTGCCGGGCCTGGCGGAGCTGGTGGTGGCCCCGGAGGGGGTGCGCAGGCCCGACGGCGGCGCACCGCTGGTGCAGGCGCCTCGCCTCCTGGCGGGGGTCGGGATGCAGCGCGCGATGGCGGAGAGCGACCTGTCGGCCACGTTGCGCGCGGCGCTCGAGGACCCGCAGGACGTCGCGGAGATCCGCGCCTCGCCCCTGGGGGCCGACCTGCTGGCCGCGCTGGCGGGGGCCTGGTACCGGGCGCAGATCGCCCGCCGTTTTCACAACGAGGCCGTCGCGCAGACGCAGCGCCTGCGCCGCACCTGGTACGCCCGGGCGTTCTCCCTGGCGGGGCACGCGCCCATGCCGGCCACGGTCGAGCTGGACGACGCCTGGCCCTCGGGGTTGGACCGCAACCCCTGAGCGGTCGCCGTGCCCGAGGGGTGAGCGCGCGTCCGTAGACTGGTGGTGACGTGCAAGCATGTCGGCGGCGCGAGCGTGACCCCTGCTCGTGCGTCCCAACGTGAAGATTCGAGGTTTCGCGGTGTCCGTGGAGAATTCCGGCGAGAACAGCCCCCAGGTGACCGACGTCGTCGGCTCGGCCAAGGTCAAGCGCGGCATGGCCGAGATGCTCAAGGGCGGCGTCATCATGGACGTCGTCACCCCTGAGCAGGCGAAGATCGCCGAGGACGCCGGCGCGGTGGCCGTCATGGCGCTCGAGCGCGTCCCGGCGGACATCCGCGCCCAGGGCGGCGTCTCGCGCATGAGCGACCCCGACATGATCGACGGCATCATCGCGGCCGTCTCGATCCCCGTCATGGCCAAGGCCCGCATCGGCCACTTCGTCGAGGCGCAGGTGCTGCAGGCCCTGGGCGTCGACTACATCGACGAGTCCGAGGTCCTGACCCCGGCCGACTACGCCCACCACATCGACAAGTGGGCGTTCGACGCGCCGTTCGTGTGCGGGGCGACGAACCTGGGCGAGGCCCTGCGCCGCATCACCGAGGGCGCGGCCATGATCCGCTCCAAGGGCGAGGCCGGCACGGGCGACGTGTCCAACGCGACGACCCACATGCGCACCATCCGCGCCGAGATCCGCCGCCTGACGTCCCTGCCCGAGGACGAGCTGTTCGTCGCGGCCAAGGAGCTCCAGGCGCCGTACGAGCTCGTCAAGGAGGTCGCCGCGACGGGCAAGCTGCCCGTGGTCATGTTCACCGCGGGCGGCATCGCGACCCCGGCCGACGCCGCCATGATGATGCAGCTCGGCGCCGAGGGCGTGTTCGTCGGCTCCGGCATCTTCAAGTCCGGCAACCCCGCCCAGCGTGCGGCCGCGATCGTCAAGGCCACCACGTTCTACGACGACCCGGCCGTCCTCGCGGACGTCTCGCGCGGCCTGGGCGAGGCCATGGTCGGCCTCAACGTCGACGAACCCGCGCGATCGATCCAGTTCGCAGAGCGCGGCTGGTGACCGCGCCGGCCGGTCGGGGCGTCCCGGAGCCCCGGGAGCACTCCTGCGTGTCCTCCTCGTGACGAGCACCCCCGACCGGCCCGCCGGCACCACCCCGGACGGGGTGGACGCACCCGCTGCGCCCACCCCGCCCGCCCCGACGTCCCTCGGCCCCGACTGGGTCCTGGGCCCCGACGGGCTGCGCCACCGGCGCGGCGCCCGCGTCCTGCTCCTCGACGCCGCGGACCGCGTCCTGCTCGCCCGCGGCCACGACACCGACCAGCCGGACCGCTCCTGGTGGTTCACCATCGGCGGCGGCATCGAACCCGGCGAGAGCGACCTCGACGCCGCGGTGCGCGAGGTCCGCGAGGAGACCGGGCTGCACCTGGACCCCACCGCGCTCGAGGGCCCCGTGTGGACCCGCTCCGCGATCTTCGACTTCTACCGCGAACGCTGCCGGCAGGACGAGGTCTTCTACCTCGCCCGCCTCACCGACCAGCACACGAACCGTCCCCTGACCCGCGACGGCTGGACCGAGGTCGAGCACGACGTCGTCGACGAGATGCGCTGGTGGACCCTGCCCGAGCTGCGCGCCGTGACCATCGAGGTCTTCCCCGCCGGGCTGCCCGACCTCCTCCAACCGCTCCTGCACGGCTGGGACGGGAGCACCCGCCACCTCGGCGAAGCCACCGAGTAGCCCGCCGGGCCCCACCCGCCCGGCGAGCACCCGGGCCGAGCACCGCCGTCGGGCACCCACGCAGCGCGCGGCAGGCGGCGCGTACGATGGGCGATCGTGAAACCGGTCATTGGAGTCCTCGCCCTGCAGGGCGACGTCCGCGAGCACGTGGCCGCCCTCGAGGTGGCCGGCGCCCGCGCCGTCACCGTGCGGCGCCCCACCGAGCTCGCCGCGATCGACGGCCTCGTGCTGCCCGGCGGGGAGTCGACCACGATCGACAAGCTGCTGCGGATCTTCGAGCTGTTCGACCCGCTGCGCACCGCGATCGGCGCCGGGCTGCCCGTGTACGGGTCGTGCGCGGGCATGATCCTGCTCGCCGACCGCGTCCTGGGCGCCACGCACGACCAGCAGACCCTCGGCGGACTGGACGTCACGGTGCGCCGCAACGCGTTCGGGCGCCAGGTCGACTCGTTCGAGTCGTCCGTCGAGATGTCGGGCGTCCGCGGCGGGCCCGTGCCCGCCGCGTTCATCCGCGCCCCCTGGGTCGAGGAGACCGGCCCCGGGGTCCAGGTCCTGGCACGCACGCGCCACCGGGGCGCCTCGGTGCCCGCCGCGCCGGCCCAGGCCCCGGACGCGGCCCCCTCCGCGGGCGCGGGCGAAGACGCAGGTAGAATCGTCGCAGTACGTCAGGGAACGTTGCTCGCCACCTCCTTCCACCCCGAGATCACGGGCGATGCGCGGGTGCACGAGCTCTTCGTCGCAATCGTGAAGGAGTAACAGGGGTATGTCAGGACACTCCAAGTGGGCTACGACCAAGCACAAGAAGGCCGTGATCGACGCCAAGCGCGGCAAGCTGTTCGCCAAGCTCATCAAGAACATCGAGGTCGCGGCCCGCACGGGCGGCGGGGACCTCGCCGGTAACCCCACGCTCTTCGACGCCGTCCAGAAGGCCAAGAAGTCCTCGGTCCCCAACGACAACATCGACCGCGCCCTCAAGCGCGGCTCGGGCCAGGAAGCCGGCGGCGCCGACTACCAGACGATCATGTACGAGGGCTACGGCACGGGCGGCATCGCCGTCCTCGTCGAGTGCCTCACCGACAACAAGAACCGCGCCGCCGCCGAGGTCCGCATCGCGTTCACGCGCAACGGCGGCCAGCTCGCCGACCCGGGCTCGGTGTCCTACCTGTTCTCCCGCAAGGGCGTCATCGTGGTCCCCAAGGAGGGCACCACCGAGGACGACGTCATGGAGGCCGTCCTCGAGGCGGGCGGCGAGGAGGTCACCGACGAGGGCGACACGTTCGAGATCCTCACCGAGGCCACCGACCTCGTCGCGGTCCGCACCGCGCTGCAGGACGCCGGCATCGAGTACGACTCCGCCGACGTCGTCTTCCACCCCTCCATGGAGGTCGAGGTCGACGCCGAGGGCGCCCGCAAGATCCTGCGCCTCATCGACGCCCTCGAGGACAGCGACGACGTGCAGAACGTCTACGCGAACTTCACCGCGAGCGACGAGGTCATGGCCGAGCTCGAGAACGACGACTGACCCACCCCCTGGTGTGACGAAGGGCTCCCGCGCGACCGCTCGCGTGGGAGCCCTTCGTCGTGGGCGGCCCGTGAGAAGGTGAGCGCGTGCGCGTGCTCGGAGTGGACCCAGGACTGACCCGTTGCGGGATCGGCGTCGTCGACTCGCTGCCCGGACGGCGCGCCCGCATGGTGGCGGTCGGGGTCCTGCAGAGCCCGCCCGACCAGTCGGTCGACCTGCGCCTGCTCACCATCTCCCAGCGCCTCGACGTGTGGATGGACGAGCACGTCCCGGACGTCGTGGCCGTCGAGCGCGTCTTCGCGCAGCACAACGTCAGCACCGTCATGGGCACCGCGCAGGTCGCGGGTCTCGCGATGGTCGCCGCGGCCCGTCGCGGCGTGCCCGTCGCGATGCACACCCCCAGCGAGGTCAAGGCCGCCGTGACCGGCACCGGCCGCGCCGACAAGATCCAGGTCCAGCGCATGGTCGCGCGCATCCTCGAGCTCGGCGAGCTGCCCAAGCCCGCCGACGCCGCCGACGCCCTGGCCCTCGCGATCTGCCACCTGTGGCGCCCGGCGGGCGCCCTGCAGGGCGGGGACCGGCACCAGCTCACGCCCGCGCAGCGCGCCTGGGCCGCGGCCGAGCAGGCCTCGCGCGGCCGACGCGGCTGACACCGGCCCCACGTGCCCGACGGCGAGGCTCGACCGGGAGCACCGCCGCCCGTTGCTAGAGTGGCCCACGGTTCGTACAGGTGTTCGGGACCGGCCGCTCGTGGCCGGGACCCGCGAGGAAGCATGGAGGCACAGTGATCGCTTCGCTGTCGGGCACGGTCGCGGACGTCCGCCTGGACCGCGCCGTCATCGACGTGGGAGGCGCCGGGGGAGCCGTGGGCTACCTCGTCCACGCGACCCCCGCGACCCTGTCCGCGCTGCGCGTGGGCGAGCCCGCGCGCCTGGCCACGAGCATGGTCGTCCGCGAGGAATCCTTCACGCTGTTCGGGTTCGCCGACGACGACGAGCGTGCCGTGTTCGAGGCCGTGCAGACCGTCAGCGGCGTCGGCCCGCGCCTGGCCCTGGCCATGCTCGCGGTGCACACGCCCGACGGGCTGCGCCGCGCCGTCGCGGGGGAGGACATCGCCGCGCTCATGCGCGTGCCCGGCATCGGGCGCAAGGGCGCCCAGCGCATCGCGCTCGAGCTCGGCGACCGGCTCGGGGCCCCCACCGGTACCGGCGCGGACGACCCGGCCGGAACGGGCGGCGCCGGCGGTGCCGTGGTCGACGACCAGCGCGACCAGGTCGTCCAGGCGCTCGTGGGCCTCGGGTGGAACCCCAAGGCCGCCGAGGACGCCCTCGCCACCGTCCTGACCCAGGCCGGGGCCGACGCGGTCGCGCCCGACGAGATCGCCGGCGCGCTGCGCGCCTCGCTGCGGGTCCTGGGCGGCCCCCGTGGCTGACTTCGACCGCGTCGGCTACGAGGAGGGGAACGAGCCGTTCACGTCCGAGCGGATCGTGACCTCGACGGCCGACGACCTCGAGCGAGCGGCCGAGGCCGCCCTGCGTCCCAGGCGCCTCGAGGAGTTCGTCGGGCAGCTCGTCGTGCGCGACCAGCTCTCCCTCGTGCTCCAGGCGGCCCTCGCACGCGGGGCGACGCCCGACCACGTCCTGCTCTCGGGCCCGCCCGGGCTCGGCAAGACGACCCTCGCGATGATCATCGCCGCCGAGCTCGGCACCTCCCTGCGCGTGACGTCCGGCCCCGCTATCCAGCACGCGGGCGACCTCGCCGCGGTCCTGTCCTCGCTCGAGGAGGGCGAGGTGCTGTTCATCGACGAGATCCACCGCCTCGCGCGCCCCGCCGAAGAACTCCTGTACGTCGCGATGGAGGACTTCCGGGTCGACGTCGTCGTCGGCAAGGGGGCCGGGGCCAGCGCCATCCCGCTGTCCCTGCCGCCGTTCACCGTCGTGGGCGCCACCACGCGCGCCGGGCTCCTGCCCGCCCCGCTGCGCGACCGCTTCGGGTTCACCGGACACCTCGACTTCTACTCCGCCGAGGAGCTCGAGCGCGTCATCATCCGCTCGGCCGGGCTGCTCGGCGTCGAGATCAAGCACGCCGCCGCCCACGAGATCTCGGGCCGTTCCCGTGGTACGCCCCGTATCGCCAACCGGCTGCTGCGCCGCGTGCGCGACTGGGCACAGGTGCGCGGCGACGGGACCATGGACCTGCGGGCCGCCCGCGCGGCACTCGAGGTCTACGAGGTCGACGAGCTCGGCCTCGACCGCCTCGACCGGGCCGTCCTGGGCGCCCTGTGCACGCGGTTCGGCGGCGGCCCCGTGGGCCTGAGCACCCTCGCCGTGACCGTGGGGGAGGAGTCCGAGACGGTCGAGACCGTCGCCGAGCCCTTCCTCGTGCGCGAAGGGCTGATCGGCCGCACCCCGCGCGGTCGCGTCGCGACCCCCGCGGCCTGGGCGCACCTCGGGCTGACCCCGCCCGACCCGCTGGCGCCCCGCGGACCGGGCGGCGGACTCGGGCAGCGGACGGGCTCGGCGAGGTCGGGCGGAACCCTGTTCGACACGGGGGCCTAGACTGGAGGAATCTGAGCGGCGGAACTCCACGGCCGGACGGTTCGTTGGTGATCCGTACGCGTGCGCCTAGACTGCCGCGCAGATCCCAGCACAGAACAGGAACCGGTCACCCCGTCATGGACTTCAGCCTCATCCTCATCCTCGCTCTCGCCGCCGGAGCGATGTTCCTCATGACCAACCGGTCACGCAAGGCCCAGAAGGAAGCAGCCGCCTTCCGCACCAACCTTGCCCCCGGCCAGGAGGTCATGACCGGCTCCGGCCTGTTCGGGACCATCGTCGACGTCGACGAGGAGAAGGACATCATCACGATCGAGTCCACCCCCGGCACCCAGACGCGCTGGCTGCGCGCGGCGATCGCCAAGCTCGTCGAGCCGCCCGTCGAGGAAGAGGGCACCGACGAGCTTGCCGAGGGCACCGAGAAGGACGCGGTCTACGGCGACGCGACCGCCTCCTCGGCGGACGACGACGTCCTGGACGTCCCGGACGACCTGTCCGGGCTCACGGACAAGCCGGGGGACAAGCGGGACGACGGCACCGACAGCAAGTGACACCACGTCGCACCCCGATCCCGGGGTGCGACGTCGACCCGCGCCATCTCGCGATGTCGCGCGCACGAGAAGAGACGGATAGTTGGCCACCTCCAACACACGACGCGCCAGGCCCGTACGCACCCTGGTAGCCCTCGCTGTACTGATCCTCGCGTTGTTCGCGTCGATCTTCGCCGGCACCAAGTGGTCGGACGCGAGCCTCACCCCCGGACTCGCCCTCGACCTGGAGGGCGGCACGCAGATCATCCTGACGCCGATCGCCTCCGAGGGGAAAGTCACCGACGAGACGATCACGCAGGCGATCAACGTGATCCGCCAGCGCGTCGACTCCTCGGGCGTGACCGAGGCCGAGATCACCAGCCAGGGCAACAACATCGTCGTCGGGCTGCCCGGCACCCCGAGCGACGAGACGCTCGACCTCGTGCGCAAGTCCGCGCAGATGCGGTTCCGCCCGGTCCTGACCGTCGGCGCCCCCACCCCGGTGGAGACCGAGACCCCGGCCGAGGCTCCCGCTGAGCCTGAGACGCCCGTCGTCCCCGCTAACCCGAGCGACCTCGCCCAGATCACCCCGGCGATCCAGGCCGAGTTCGACGCGCTCGACTGCACCGACCCCAAGAACCTCACCGGTGGTCTGGGCGACCAGCCCGACGCACCCCTGGTCACGTGCGCCGACGACGGCAGCGCCAAGTACATCCTGGGACCGGTCGAGATCGAGGGCACCGAGATCTCCAACGCGAGTTCGGGCATGGGCACCACGGCGCAGGGCGTGAGCACCGGCCAGTGGGTCGTCAACCTCGAGTTCAACAACGAGGGCACCGAGGCCTTCAAGGACACGACGACGCGCCTCTTCTCCCTGCCCTCCCCGCAGAACGCTTTCGCGCTCGTGCTCGACGGGCTCGTCATCTCCGCCCCGACCGCCAACGCCGTCATCACCGACGGCAAGGCCGAGATCTCCGGCAGCTTCACCCGTGAGAGCGCGGCCCTGCTGGCCAACCAGCTCAACTTCGGCTCGCTCCCGCTGACCTTCGAGGTCCAGAGCGAGCAGCAGATCTCCGCGACCCTCGGCAGCGAGCAGCTCGAGAAGGGCCTCATCGCGGGCGCGATCGGCCTCCTGCTCGTCGTCATCTACTCGCTCTTCCAGTACCGGGCCCTGGGTCTGGTCACGGTCGCCTCGCTCGGCATCGCCGCGGTCCTCACCTTCGGGGTGATCCTGCTGCTGTCCTGGACGATCGGGTACCGCCTCTCGCTGCCCGGTGTCGCGGGCATCATCGTCGCGATCGGTATCACCGCGGACTCGTTCATCGTGTACTTCGAACGCATCCGGGACGAGCTGCGCGACGGCCGCACCCTGAACTCGGCCGTCGAGAAGGGGTGGGACCGCGCACGCCGCACCATCCTGGCCTCCGACGCGGTCAACTTCCTCGCCGCGGTCGTGCTGTACTTCCTGGCCGTGGGCGGTGTGCGCGGCTTCGCGTTCACGCTCGGACTGACGACCCTGATCGACCTGATCGTGGTCTTCATGTTCACGCACCCGGTCATGCAGCTCCTCGCGAGGACCAAGTTCTTCGCCAGCGGGCACCCGGCCTCGGGTCTCGACCCGCGCCGCCTCGGAGCGACCACCCGCTACGCCGGACGGGGGCGGGTCGCCCGCCCCGGGACCACCGAGGACAAGGACGCACCTGTCACCGACGCCCCCGTCGACGAACCGTTCGGCAGCCCCACCCGTGAGAAGGTCGGTGCCGGCGCGAGCCTCCAGGGCGCGACCGGGGGCGAGGGCACCCGCCTGACGATCGCCGAGCGCCGCGCCGCGGCCCGGCGGGCGGCCGAGTCCGACGCCCCCACCACCGGCTCCTCGACCGAGGGCGACAAGAACGAGGAGAACCTCTGATGGCGCAGGGATTCGCCCAGTGGGGCAACGACCTCTACACGGGTCGCAAGTCCTACCAGATCGTCGGCCACCGCCGCCGCTTCTACATCATCGCGATCGTGATGGTCGTCCTGTCGTTCGGGGTCCTGCTCACCAAGGGCTTCAACCTCGGCATCGACTTCCGCGGCGGCTCGGAGTTCGTCGTCTCCAACGTGAGCGACACCAGCCAGCAGCCCGCGATCGACGCCGTGGCCGAGGTCGCGCCGGACGAGGTGCCGCGCGTGACGACCGTCGGTGGAAGCGCGATCCGCGTCCAGACCGACCGCCTGACCGCGGACGAGGTCACCGAGGTCCGCGACGCCCTCGCCGGGGCCCACTCCGTGACCGAGAACGACGTCACGACCGCGTTCATCGGCCCCAGCTGGGGCAAGGACGTGTCCCAGAAGGCCATCACGGGCCTCATCGTCTTCCTGGCCCTGGTGGGTCTCGTCATGACGATCTACTTCCGCAACTGGCGCATGGCGGCGGCCGCGCTCATCGCGCTGTTCCACGACCTCATCATCACGGTCGGGATCTACGCGGCGATCGGCTGGGAGGTCACCCCCGCGACCGTGATCGGCTTCCTGACGATCCTCGGGTACTCGATCTACGACACGGTCGTGGTCTTCGACAAGGTCCGGGAGAACACGCACGGCATCCTCGACCAGACCCGCAGCACCTACGCCGAGCGCGCGAACCTCGCGGTCAACCAGACGCTCGTCCGGTCGATCAACACCTCGGTCGTGGCGCTGCTGCCCGTGAGCGCCATCCTGTTCATCGGCGCGTTCCTCCTGGGCGCCGGCACGCTGCGCGACATCTCGCTCGCGCTGTTCGTCGGTATGGCCGTCGGTGCCTACTCCTCGATCTTCCTGGCCACGCCCTTGGAGGTCACGCTGCGCGAGCGCGAGCCCGCCATCAAGGAGCACACCCGGAAGGTCCTGGACAAGCGCGCCGCGAAGGTCGCCGACGCCGCGCAGTCCTCGGACGGCACGGCCAGGGACGCGGCGCTGGCCGCCGCCGGGGTCCAGGGTGCGGCCCAGCTCCAGCCGGGCTCCCACCAGGGCGTCAAGGCGCAGCCGCGACGCAAGCGGGGGCACTGACCCCTCATGAGCACCAGCAGCATCCTTCCCGTCGGGCTGACCGGCCTGGGGGACGAGCGCGCGGCCGAGGTCCTCGGACTGATCCGCGACGTCCCGGACTACCCCCAGCCCGGCGTCACGTTCCGTGACATCACCGGTCTGCTCGCCGACGGCAGGGCGCTCGGCGACGTGGTCGACTCCCTCGCGGCCTTCGCCGCGGGGGGCGTCGACCTCGTCGCCGGTCTGGAGGCCCGCGGCTTCCTGATCGGCGCCCCGCTCGCGACCCGCCTCGGCGTCGGCTTCCTGCCGCTGCGCAAGGCCGGCAAGCTCCCTCCGCCTACCGAGACGGTGACCTACGACCTCGAGTACGGCACCGCCTCGATCGAGCTGCGCACCGGGACGCTGACCCCCGGCGCGCGGGTGCTGGTCGTCGACGACGTCCTCGCCACGGGCGGGACCGCCTCGGCCGGCGCCGAGCTGGTCGAACGCTGCGGCGGGGTCGTGGTGGGCGTCGCGTTCCTGCTCGAGCTCGACGGTCTGGGAGGTCGCGAACGGCTCGCGGGCCGCCAGGTCGACACGCTCCTGCGCGTGGAGTCGTAGGATTGCCACTCCGACGGACGTCGAGATTCTCCGGCGATCAGGGTGAGGAGGCACGCATGAGCGAAGAGACACGGACCGGTCGGTCCACGAGCGACAGCGGGCAGTCCTCGGCAGCACGGGTACGTTCACGGTTGGTGCGGTTCGGGGTCCGGGGGAGCCAGGGCGGCATCCCCGCGCTCGAACCCGTGCTCCAAGCGGTGCGGACCAACCACCCCAAGTCGGACCTCTCGGTCATCGAGCGTGCTTACGCGACCGCGGAGAAGGCCCACCGCGGCCAGCTGCGCAAGAGCGGCGACCCGTACATCACGCACCCCGTCGCGGTCGCGACGATCCTCGCCGACCTCGGCTTCGACGGTGCGACGCTCGCCGCCGCACTGCTCCACGACACGGTCGAGGACACCGAGTACTCGCTCGAACGCCTCACCGAGGAGTACGGCGAAGAGATCGCCATGCTGGTCGACGGCGTCACCAAGCTCGACAAGGTGACGTACGGCGACGCAGCGCAGGCCGAGACCGTGCGCAAGATGGTCGTGGCCATGGCCCGCGACATCCGCGTGCTCGTCATCAAGCTCGCCGACCGCCTGCACAACGCCCGGACCTGGAAGTTCGTCCCGTCGTCCTCCGCCGAGCGCAAGGCCCGCGAGACCCTCGAGATCTACGCGCCGCTCGCGCACCGCCTCGGCATGAACACCATCAAGTGGGAGCTCGAGGACCTGTCGTTCGCGACGCTCTACCCCAAGGTGTACGAGGAGATCGTGCACCTGGTCGCCGAGCGCGCGCCGGCCCGCGAGGAGTACCTCGCCGTGGTCCGCGAGCAGGTGACCGCAGACCTGCGCACCGCGAAGATCAAGGCGACCGTGACCGGGCGCCCCAAGCACTACTACTCGATCTACCAGAAGATGATCGTGCGCGGGCACGACTTCGCGGAGATCTACGACCTGGTCGGCGCACGCGTCCTGGTGGACACCGTGCGGGACTGCTACGCGGCGCTCGGCGCCCTGCACGCGCGATGGAACCCCGTCCCCGGGCGGTTCAAGGACTACATCGCGATGCCGAAGTTCAACATGTACCAGTCGTTGCACACCACGGTCATCGGCCCCGGCGGCAAGCCCGTCGAGATCCAGATCCGCACGCACGACATGCACCGGCGTGCCGAGTACGGGGTCGCGGCCCACTGGAAGTACAAGGAGGTCGCGAAGTCGAGCGGCGCTCCGGACACCGCCTCGACCGACATGCAGTGGCTGCGTCAGCTCGTCGACTGGCAGCGGGAGACGGCGGACCCCTCGGAGTTCCTCGACTCGCTGCGTTTCGAGATCGGCGGCGCCGAGGTCTACGTCTTCACGCCCAAGGGCGACGTCATCGCGCTGCCCGCAGGCTCGACCCCCGTCGACTTCGCGTACGCCGTGCACACCGAGGTCGGCCACCGCACCATGGGTGCGCGCGTCAACGGCCGGCTCGTCCCCCTCGACTCCACGCTCGAGAACGGCGACGTCGTCGACGTCCTGACGTCCAAGTCGGAGACGGCGGGACCCAGCCGGGACTGGCTCGCGTTCGTCTCCAGCCCGCGTGCCCGCAACAAGATCCGCCAGTGGTTCTCCAAGGAGCGCCGCGAGGAGGCCGTCGAGCACGGCAAGACCGCGATCGCCAAGGCCATGCGCAAGCAGAACCTGCCGATCCAGCGACTGCTCAGCCACGAGTCCCTCGTGGGTCTCGCCAACGAGATGCGCTACCCCGACGTCTCGGCGCTGTACGCCGCGATCGGCGAGGGGCAGGTCTCGGCCGCGAGCGTCGTGCAGAAGCTCGTGCACGCCATGGGCGGTGAGGACGGCGCGTCCGAGGACCTCGCCGAGGTCGCCCGCCCCGGGCACACCTCACGTCGCCCCCGCACGGGCGACCCGGGCGTGGTCGTCAAGGGCGTGGACGACATCTGGGTCAAGCTCGCCAAGTGCTGCACCCCGGTGCCGGGCGACGAGATCATCGGCTTCATCACGCGCGGCCAGGGCGTCAGCGTCCACCGCGCGGACTGCGCCAACGTGGTGGGGCTGCGCAACCAGCCCGAGCGCATCGTCGAGGTCGACTGGACGACGGGTGGCAACGCCCTGTTCCTGGTCCAGATCCAGGTCGAGGCGCTCGACCGCTCGCGCCTGCTCTCGGACGTGACCCGGGTCCTGTCGGACCACCACGTCAACATCCTGTCCGCGACGGTCTCGACGTCGAACGACCGGGTCGCGATGTCCCGCTTCGTGTTCGAGATGGCCGAGCCCGGGCACCTGGCCACGGTCCTGTCCGCGGTCCGCAAGATCGACGGCGTGTTCGACGTCTACCGGATCACTGGCTCCAAGGCGGAGGAGCGCCCTCAGCTGCCGGCCTGATCCGGCAGCGCTGCGGTGGGCACGGCCCGACGGCGTCGCGCGCCGTTCGGCGGGTGTCCGCGCGCTGCCGGTGGCAGCATCGGGGGATGGACCTGCCCGTGCTGCCGCCCACGCTGCCCATGCTCGCGAAGTCGGTCTCGGGCGTCCCTGACCCCGCCGCGGTCGAGGGCGGGCTGGTGTTCGAGCCCAAGTGGGACGGGTTCCGGGCGATCGTGTACCGCGACGGCGAGGAGGTGCGCCTCGACAGCCGCAGCGCCAAGCCCATGGAGCGGTACTTCCCCGACGTGGTGGCGGCCGTGCTCGACGCCCTGCCCGAGCGATGCGTGGTCGACGGCGAGATCGTGCTCCCGCAAGGGGGCCGGCTCGACTTCGAGGCGCTCCAGCAGCGCATCCATCCCGCGGCCTCCCGCGTCGCACGGCTGGCGGCGGAGACCCCGGCGAGCCTCGTGGTCTTCGACCTCCTGGCGCTGGGCGACGAGGACGTCACGGCCGAGCCCCTGAGCCGTCGCCAGGAGCTGCTCGCGGGCCTGGGGCTCGTCGGTCCGCGCGTGCACCTGACCCCGCGCACCACGGATCGGGCGGTCGCGCAGGAGTGGTTCGAGGCGTTCGAGGGCGCCGGGCTCGACGGCGTCGTCGCCAAGCCGCTCGCGGCGCCCTACCAGCCGAACAAGCGCGTCATGCTCAAGGTCAAGCACGAGCGCACGGCCGACGTCGTGCTCGCGGGCTACCGCCTGCACAAGAGCTCGACTCCCGAGGAGCCGCTGCTCGGGTCGCTCCTGCTGGGGCTGTACGACGACGCGGGGGGCCTGCAGTTCGTGGGCGTCGCGGCGTCGTTCCCCAGGGCGCGCAGGGCCGAGCTCGTGAACGAGCTGGCTCCGCTCGTGCTCGATCCCGGCAGCCCCGACGCGGCCGAGCACCCGTGGGCCGGGTGGGAGAGCCCCGGCACGGGGCGCATGCCCGGCGCACAGTCACGCTGGAGCGGTTCGAAGGACCTGTCGTTCGTCCCGCTGCGGGTCGAGAGGGTGCTCGAGGTCGCATACGACCACATGGAGGGCAGCAGGTTCCGGCACACCGTCCAGCTCCGGCGCTGGCGCGCGGACCGCGAGCCGTCGTCGTGCACGTACGACCAGCTCGAGGAGCCCGTGAGCTATCGCCTCGACGAGCTGCTGCCGGGGGCGCCGGGCGTGGCGTGAGGGCTGCGTGAGGGCTGCGTGGGGGCTGGTGGCGGTGGGTCAGGCGGTCACGGGGCGCCTACGGCGCTGACCTGTCCCCAGAAGGTCGCTCAGGCCGCCTTGCCGGCGCCGCCCGGCCGGCGAGGGGTCAGGCGTCGGACGGGTGCTCCTCGTGCCGCGAGGCGTCCTTGCTGGGCTGCACGCGCTTGGGCTCGCCGGGCATCTTGGGGTGCTCTGGCGGGTAGGGCAGGTCGCCCAGCCCGTGGTCGCGCTCGTCGCGTGCTGCGAGCTCGAGCGTCTGCTCGAGCGAGAACCGCGGCTCGGGGGCCGTGGCGTCGAGGCGTGCGTGCAGGTCGCCCACCTCCGCGAAGCGCGCGGGCATGGTCAGCACGTCGAAGTCGTCCGGCCCGACGTCGGGCACCTCCTCCCAGCGCAGCGGCGCCGAGACCGTGGCCCGGGCGTTCGAACGGATCGAGTACGCCGAGGCGATCGTGCGGTCGCGCGCCATCTGGTTGTAGTCGACGAAGATCTTGACCCCGCGCTCCTCCTTCCACCACTTGGTGGTGACCTGGTCGGGCAGGCGGCGTTCGAGCTCGCGCCCGATCGCGATCGTCGCGCGGCGCGCCTGCACGAAGCTCCAGCGCGGCTCGACCGGGACGAACACGTGCAGCCCGCGGCCGCCCGACGTCTTGGGGAAGCCCTCCAGACCGAGCTCGCCCAGCAGCTCCCGCAGGTGGGGGGCGACGCGTGCGGCGTCCGAGTAGTCGGTGCCGGGCTGCGGGTCCAGGTCGATGCGGAGCTGGTCGGGAGACTCCACGTCCGCGCCCGTCACGGGCCACGGGTGGAAGGTCAGGGTCCCGAGGTTGGCCGCCCACAGCACCACGGCCAGCTCGGTCGGTCGGACCTCGTCAGCCGTGCGGCCGCTCGGGAACGCGATCCTGGCGGTCTCGACGTAGTCCGGGGCCCCCTGGGGGATGCGCTTCTGGTAGAACGCGTCGCCGCTGTTGTCCGTGCGGGTGCTCAGCCGCGCGCCCTCGAAGACTCCCTTGGGCCAGCGTTCGAGCGTCGTGGGACGCTCACGCAGCGCCGCGAGGATGCCCGGCCCGACGGACTGGAAGTAGGTGACGACGTCGAGCTTGGTCAGCCCGCGGCCGGGGAAGACGACACGGTCGGGGCTCGTGACGCGCACGGTGCGCCCGTCGACGTCGAGCTCGACCGCCGGGGTCGTGGAACGAGGCATCCCCTCACGGTAGACGCGGGGTCGCCCCGGCGCCCGGCGACGACCCGGCGTCCGGGGGCGTGGACGCGCTCAACAGGTCAGTGAGCAGCGCCCGAGCGCGCGGACGGCCCGTGCGCCGGTGACGCAGGTCCAGGACCCGCAGGGCGGCGCGGACGTCCAGCCCGGCCCCCTCCAGCAGGGCGGACAGCACGGGGGCCGCGAGCCGCGGGTCCGTCAGGCACGCGACGTCCACCGCGGTCCGCTCTACGCTCGTCACGAGGACCGTCCCGAGCTCGATCGTCTCGGGGCGCAGCAGGGCGCTCTGACGGGCGACCCGGCCGTGCCGCGGCGGCGGGCGGTGGACGCCCAGCGGGTGCACGACCTCGACCACGCAGTCCCCCGGGAAGCCGCAGTGGACCCACGCGGCGCTCGTGCCGCCCACCACGGTGCGTGGAGGCACGAGGGGGGCCAGGGAGAGCGCGCGGACCGCGGGGGTGAGCTCTGTCGTCGGGCGCACGGCGGTGTCCTCCCGGACCCGGACGAGCGCACCGCAGCGGACCAGGTCCGTCCAGGCGACCCGACCGCCCACGTGCTCGGGACGGACCAGCAGCGGCGCGTCCTCGACACGCACGTCCATGGCGACGTCCGCGGGCGTGCGGACGCGAACCGAGGAAACGGCAGGGAGCGAGAGCAGCGTGGTCACGGCCCCCAGCCTGACGCTCGGGCCGGGCATTCGCGAGGGGCCCGCGCGAGCCTGTGGACAAGGCGTTCGTCCACAGGCCCCCACGGGCCCCTCGTGCGGTGCGGGATCAGCCGCGCGAGTCCTCGGCAGCCTTGACGACCTGCTCGAGCCACGCGCGACGAGCCGTGATCGCCGACTCGATCTCGGCGATCTTGCGCTTGTCACCCTTGGCCGTCGCAGCGGCCAGGTCCTCCTCGAGACCCGCGATCGCGGACTCGAGCTGGGCGGCGGCCCCCTCGGCGCGGGCACGCGTCTCGGGGTTCGAGCGCGACCACTGCGACTGCTCGGCGTCACGGACCGCGGTCTCGACCGCGCGCAGGCGGGCCTCGACGCGCTGGACGTCCGCACGCGGCACCTTGCCCGCGTCCTCCCACTTCTCCTGGATGTCGCGCAGCGCGACCTTGGCCTGAGCCAGGTCCGTGACCGGCACGAGCTTCTCGGCCTGCTCCAGGAGAGCCTCCTTGACCACGAGGTTCTGCGCGTACTCGGCGTCCGTGGCGGCGTTGAGCTCGTCACGGGCCTGGAAGAACGCGTCCTGGGCCGCGCGGAAACGTGCCCACAGGGCGTCGTCGTCGCGACGGTTGGCGCGCCCGGCGGCCTTCCACTCGGTCATAAGGTCGCGGAAGGCGCCCGCCGTCGCACCCCAGTCCGTGCTGTTCTGCAGGGCCTCGGCCCGCTGGACCAGCTTCTCCTTGACCTCCTTGGCCGAGGAGTTGCGCTGCTCGAGCTCGGCGAAGTAGTGCCGACGCTCGCGGTCGAAGGCCGTCCGGGCGTGGCTGAAGCGCTTCCAGAGCGCCTCCTCGCTGGTCCGGTCGATCCTCGGCCCGTTGCGCTGGGCGTCCTTCCACTGGTCGAGCAGCTTGCGCAGCTCCTCGCCCGCCGGGCGCCACTGGATGCGCGACGGATCGGTCGAGGCGATCTTCTCGGCCGCCGCGATGATCTCGGTGCGGGCCGCGAGCGCCGCCTCCTTGGCCGCGTTGCGCTCGGCCTCGAGCTCGGCGCGGCGCGAGGCCGCGACCGTGCGCAGGGACTCGACGTGCGCGCGCAGGCCGTCGAGGTCGCCCACGGCGGACGGCTCGGCGGTCTCCTCGGTGAGCTTGGCGAGGGTCGAGTCGATCTCCTTGACGGACAGGTCCGTGCCGGTCAGGCGCGCCTCGAAGAGCGCGACCTTGGCCTGGAGGTCGAGGTAGCGGCGCACGTACAGCGCGAGCGCCTCCTCGGGGGTGACCCCGGGGAACTGTCCGACGCTTCGCTCGCCCGCGGCCTCGGTCACGTAGACCGTGCCGTCCTCGTCGACGCGGCCGAAGCCCGCGGCCGCCTTGGCGGCCGCGCTGTCGTCCGGGATGACCGCGGCGGCTGCAGCCGGGGCGATGGTCGCCGCAGCGGGGGCGGCGGGAGCCGGGGTCCCCGGCTTGGGGGGACGCGGGACGGGGATCGCGCTCGGCTTGGGCGCGGCCGAGGGCTTGGGCGCGGCGGCCGGCTTCGGGGCCGGTGCGGCCTCGTCCGTGACCTCTGCCGATGCCTCGGCCGAGGCCTCGTCCTGGGGGGCCTCGGGCGCTGCGACCTCGGTCTCGACCGCAGTCTCGGTCGGGGTCGCCTCGCTGGCCGGGGCGTCGGGCGTCTCGGCAGGAGTCTCGTCCGTGACGGGCGCGGCGTCCTCGTCGCTCGCTGCGGCGGGCGCGTCCGTCGCGGCCTGGGGCGCGTCGGTCGCGGGCGCGGCCTCGGTCGGTTCAGCGACCGCCGGCACCTCGACCTGCTCCGTCGCGGGGGCCTCCTCGGATGCCTGCGCCGGAGAGTTCGCGTGGTTCTCGGTGCTCTCGCTCACTGGGTCTCAACTCCTTCGATGGTGACCGGGGTGGCGGGGGAGCCGTTGCCGGTCCCGTCCGCTGTGCCCGCGTCAGCGACTGCTCGGACGACGTCCAAGCCGGATGTGATCTTGCCGAAGACGGTGTACCCGCCCGTGGTGGTCGGCAAGGTGGTGTCCTCGTAGACGAGGAAGAACTGGCTGCCCATGGTGTCGGTACCGGCCTCGGTCCGTGCCATGGCGATGGTGCCGGCCGGGTAGAGGCCGTCCTCGGGGGCGTTCTCGACGGGCCCGAACTCGTAGCCCGGGCCCCCGGTGCCGGTGCCCGTGGGGTCTCCGCACTGCAGGATGAAGATGCCCTCGGTGGTCAGCCGGTGGCAGTCGGTCCCGTCGAAGTACTTCTCGTGGGCGAGCGAGACGAAGTTCGCGACGGCCTGGGGGGCGGTCTGCCCGTCGAGCGTGAAGGCGACGTCTCCGGCGCTGGTCCGCAGCTCGCCCGTCCACTCGCGGTCCTGCGCGGCCGAGGCCGGGGGCAGGGTGAACGTCTTGTCGGGGGCGTTGGCGTTGACGGCGAGCACGGTGACTCCTGCGACGACCGCGACCCCGGCGACCGCGCCGGCGATCGTCCACGCTCGACGCCTGCGGGCGCGAGCCGTGGCCTGGCGCTGGGTCCACTTCTGCTCCCGCAGGCGGGCACGCTCGCGTTCGCGCTTGCTCGTTGACACCCCAACTCCTTCGTCTCACGCCACGGGCAGGTCCGCGTGCCGGCGCGAAGGCGCGTGATTGCACGGGTGGTCCACGGTTTCAGAGGACAGTCTAGGCATCGGGAGCGTTCCGGCGCGGTGACTTTCCGCCATTCAGGTCACGGTCCGGTATCAGGTGTCCTGTTTGTGAGGTCGGTACTGTCCTGGCATGGACGTCTTTCTCGTGGTCGCACCCGTGTTCGGCACCAACTGCACGATCGTCGCGCCCGGGGCGCGCGGCACGCTGCCCGACGGCGTCGCTCGCCCGTGCGTGATCGTCGACGCCGGGGCAGGGGTCGCCCCGGGAGTCGCGGAGCTGGTGCGGGAGCACGGCCTGGCGCCGACCGCGGTCCTCGCGACGCACGGGCACGCCGACCACACGTGGGACGCCGCCGAGCTGTGCGAGTTCTACGGGGTGCCGCTGTGGATCCACGCGGGCGACGCCTACCGGCTCGCAGACCCGCTCGGCACGATCGAGCACGGGGCCCCGGCGGACGGGCCGCTCACGAGCGGGCCGCTGGCCGCGGCGCTCGCGGCAGGTGGCGCCAGGATCGAGGACTACCAGGAACCCCGTGAGGTACGGACGTTCGGCTCGGGCGGTGGGTCCGGTGCCTCGCTGGTGCGCGGTCCCGGCGGCACGTCGGTGGCCGACCCGCGCGTACGGCTCGACCTGGGCGGCGTCCTGGTCGACGCCCTGCACGCGCCGGGCCACACCCAGGGCTCGACGCTCTACCTCCCGGTCGCCGCAGGGGACCAGGACGGCGGCGGCGCGAGCGACGGCCAGGTGGCCGGGATCGTGCTCGCCGGAGACGTCCTGTTCGCCGGCTCGGTGGGGCGGACCGACCTGCCCGGGGGAGACGGCGAGACGATGCAGCGCACCCTGCGCGACGTCGTCGGGCACCTCGACGACTCCCTCGAGGTGGTTCCCGGTCACGGGCCCCTGACGACGATCGGCCGCGAGCGCCGCACCAACCCGTACCTGCGGGGCCTGTGAATCGATTGCTCGTTCGGTCGGTACGTCTGGAAGGATCGGGTCCCATGGCCCGACCTACACCTCTCTCCGGTTTCCCCGAATGGCTCCCTGCTGGACGCGTCGTGGAGCAGCACGTGCTCGACACGCTGCGTCGCACGTTCGAGCTCCATGGTTTCGCGGGGATCGAGACGCGGGCCGTCGAGCCCCTGGACCAGCTGCTGCGCAAGGGCGAGACCTCCAAGGAGGTGTACGTGCTGCGCCGCCTCCAGGAGGAGGCCGACTCGTCCGAGGGGGCCGCGGGGGACCGAGGCGGCAAGGGGGACAAGCAGCTCGGCCTGCACTTCGACCTGACGGTGCCGTTCGCGCGGTACGTGCTGGAGAACGCCGGGCACCTGGCGTTCCCGTTCAAGCGCCACCAGATCCAGAAGGTGTGGCGCGGCGAGCGCCCCCAGGACGGGCGCTTCCGCGAGTTCGTGCAGGCGGACATCGACGTCGTGGGTGCGGGCGAGCTGCCCTACCACTTCGAGGTCGAGCTGCCGCTGGTCATGGCCGAGGCGCTGGGCGAGCTGCGCTCGATCGGCGTCCCCGAGGTCCGCATCCTGGTGAACAACCGCAAGGTCGCCGAGGGCTTCTACCGTGGGCTGGGCCTGGACGACGTCGAGGGCGTGCTGCGCTCGATCGACAAGCTCGACAAGATCGGGCCGGACAAGGTCGCGGCGCTGCTGGTCGCCGAGACGGGCGCGACGCCCGAGCAGGCGGCCGCGTGCCTGGCGCTCGCGGCGATCTCCGGATCGGACGCGACCGTCGCGGAGCGGGTGCGGGCGCTCGCGGCAGAGCACGGCGTGACCTCGGAGCTGCTCGAGGAGGGCCTGCGCGAGCTGTCGGCGCTGATCGACGCGGCGGCCGTGCGGGCGCCGGGCGTCGTGGTCGCGGACCTGAAGATCGCGCGCGGCCTGGACTACTACACGGGCTCGGTCTACGAGACGGTCCTGGTGGGGCACGAGCAGCTCGGGTCGATCTGCTCGGGCGGGCGCTACGACACGCTGGCCTCGGACGGTGCGAACACCTATCCGGGCGTGGGGCTCTCGATCGGCGTCTCGCGCCTGGTCTCGCGGCTGCTGAGCGCGGGCCTGGTCCGTTCGACGCGGTCGGTGCCGAGCGCGGTGGTGGTCGCGGTGACGAGCGAGGAGACGCGGCCCGCGTCGGACGCGGTCGCGGTGGCGCTGCGCTCGCGCGGCATCCCGGTCGAGGTCGCGCCGAGTGCGGCCAAGTTCGGCAAGCAGATCAAGTTCGCGGACCGTCGCGGCATCCCGTTCGTGTGGTTCCCCGCGGGGATCGGTGCGGACGGCGAGGTCGTCGCTCACCAGGTCAAGGACATCCGTTCGGGCGAGCAGGTCGCTGCGGACCCGGCGACGTGGGCCCCGTCCGAGGAGGACCTGTGGCCGCGGGTCGTCCCGGCGGGGGAGTGAGACCGCTGCCCGGGCGCTGACCCGGGCGGACGTGCGTGAGGCCCGGTAGGGGTTCCCTGCCGGGCCTCACGCGTAGGTCGTTCAGGGCCGCGAGGACGCTCGGGTGTGAGGGGCCCAACATGGCCGGTCATCGAACGCGTGTTCCGCAAATCGGTCCGATGCGGCGGGGTGGGCGCGACTACGTGGTGCGTTGTCTGTGGGTGTGCCGCTCAACACTGCCGTCATTACGTCGCGTCCACCGCCGATCTCGTACATCCACGAAATCCACCCACGCAGGCATCGGGGCAGCCTGATGGGTGGATTCGGTCACGTGCTCACCGGGCAGGAGCACGTCCCACCACCCAACTCCAAGGGTCACGTGACGACCCTCAGTTGTTCTCATCGGTTCGGTGGACACCGCCACCTGGTAGACCGGATCCGACGATCCGTTCAGGACGTGGATTGTGACCGCAGACCCGTTGGATCCAGACTCATTCCAGATCGCGACCCTCCGTGCCTCGGTCATCGTTTCGGACTTGGCCCGCTCGGCCTCATGGCGTGCCTGGCGTCGAAGTTCTTCGTCGAGCGCCGTCTGTGCCCTCATCCTTTCCGCGCGCTCTACGAAGAAGAGCACCGCCGGAACGGCGGCAGCCAGAATCGTCCCGACCGCTGTTGCAATCGTCCAACCGTCAGTCATGTTGTTCCGCGAGTTCGCACCCATCGATCCAACGTGCAAGAGTGCTGAGGGTCGCGAGTTGCTCCAGTGCTTCCTGAGCGGGCAGATCCTCCGTGCTGTGCGTCGCTGGGTTCCGGATCGCGAGGAAGCACCCTTGGCCGAACTGAAGCAGTCCCGATCGCATAGCCCGGACCGTGAGGTCCGAGTCGTCGCCGGGCCATCGAAGGCGTGGCTTCCCGGGCTCGGGCTGGTTCGGTGAGAACACCTGCGCCATCAGCGCACTGTCGGACATGTCGCGTCGTCCAGTGAGTTCCTGGACATGTGCGTTCAGAAAGGTTGCAGCGCGCTGCACTGCCGAGCCGTGATGCCCGTCGCCCCACAACTTGGCTGCCGCGTCCCAGATCAGCGGGTGCAATGAGTCGGCAGCCATTGTCGGCGCCGAGGTGCCCGTGATGTGCTGCGCTGTTTCAGCATCGGTGGCGAGCTTGCCAAGAGCGCGCCTGGCGAGGTCAAGGCCGTTCTGGAGCTCAACGAAGTTGTGACTGTTGAGCGGACGCACCAAGGCGTCAACCTTTGTCACCCCCAGAACGGTGCTGATCACTCGCCGTGTCTGGTGCTCTCGAGCGAGCATTGCGTCAGTCCTAGGACCTGAAGCGCAGAACGCGAACTCTCGATGAGACCGGCCGTCAAGCAGCGCGGCGTCGGCGTGCTCGATCCACCAATCGAGAACGCCCTTGGCCCAGACCGGATCAATGCTGAGCGGCATTTCGCGCACTTTCTGCTATAGGTGTTGCGCGGCGGAAAGTCATCTCATCTCACCCAGTTCCGTGGGACGACGTGTCGTGAGTCCATCGACAGGTGCGAGTGTCTCGCGTCGAGACGACGCCGCGCCACTCGCGGTCGACGCGACGAGTTCCGCGCGCCCGGGCCGGTCCGTGGTCGCGATCCGTCTGGTCATGCGTGCCTCCGGGGGAGAGTTCTCCCGAACGCGGTCCACCCGCAGATCGTCGAGCCACTGACGGACCTCGCTTGGTACGACACCGCGATCCTCGCGAGCCCCGATCTGGACCGAGCGCCCGCCCATGATCATGTCGCCGTTCCTCGACGGAGTCTCGCTCGCGGGCGCGACGACCCTGCCCCGTCACGACGCACGCCATGAGCGGCCTCGGCCGGGCGCCCGAGGTCTACGCGACCCTCGCTCCCGACGCGGTCATGGGCGAGGGCTCGCGGTGCGCGGGGAGCGTGTCGCCGACGCCGAGCCGGAGATCGACCGCTGGGTGCTGGCGGCGGGGATCGGCTTAGCAGTCCGCAGCCGCCGTCGGCGTCGACATCGACATCGACACGTGATCGAACATGTGTTCGAATAGCGCCATGAGGTGGGACGGGCAGGCGATCACGGCGGACGACGGCGCGCTGCCCGGGCTCAGCCGCATGGCGGGGCTAGTGCGGACCGTGCGCACGCCGGAGTTCGCCGGGGTCACGTTCCACGAGGTACTCGCCAAGAGCGCGTTGTCCAAGGTGCCGGGGGAGTCCCGCATGCCGTTCACCTGGACGATCAACCCGTACCGCGGATGCTCCCACGCGTGCTCCTACTGCTTCGCCCGCCCCTCGCACCGCTACCTCGACATGAACCCCGGCGAGGACTTCGACAGCCAGATCGTCGTGAAGATGAACGTTGCCGAGGTGCTGCGGGCCGAGCTCGCCAAGCCGTCCTGGACGGGCGACGCGGTCGCGCTCGGCACCAACACGGACCCCTACCAGCGCGCCGAGGGACGCTACCGGCTCATGCCGGGGATCATCGACGCGCTCGAGGCCTCGCGCACGCCGTTCTCGATCCTCACCAAGGGCACGCTCCTGCGCCGCGACCTGCCGCGTCTGACGCAGGCGGTCGAGCACGTCGACGTCGGCATCGGGGTCTCCCTGGCCTTCGTCGACGAGGACCTCCAGCAGGCCGTCGAGCCCGGCACCCCCACGCCGCGCGCCCGCCTCGACCTCATCCGCGCCGCCCGGGCGGCGGGGCTGCCGTGCGGGGTCATGATCGCCCCCGTGCTGCCGTGGCTCACCGACTCGACCGACCACCTCACGCGCCTGCTCGACGCGGTCCACGAGGCGGGCGCGACGGGCGCCACGGTGCTCCCGCTGTTCCTCAAGCCCGGCACCCGCGAGTGGTTCATGGCCTGGCTGCGCCGCGACCACCCCGAGCGGGTCTCGGGCTACGAGCGCGTCTACGCGGGCGGGTCGTACGCGAGCCGCGCGTACCGCGACTGGCTGTGGGACCGCGTGCGGCCGCTGCTCGTCGAGCGCGGCTTCGCGAGCGCCGGTCACCGGGCCCAGGCACGCACGTCCGGGCACGCCCGGACCGCGTGGCACCCCGAGACCCCTGGCGAGAGAGCGCGGCACGACGAGGGGGCCTATCCGGCGGGGAGCCTGGTGGTGCAGGACCGGGACCGCGGTGGACCGTCCGGACGTACGAGCCCGAGCGCGGCGGCGAGCGCCGAGCAGCTGCTCTTCTAGGCCAGGCTCGCGTGAGGAGGACTACGCTCTCGCACCATGACACTCGTTTGGCCGACCTCTCGTGGGCTGCCTGCCCTGGGGGACGTGGCGTCGCACGTCCGGACCCCGTTCGGGGACGTCGTCCTGTCCGCTCGGTGCGCCGGGAGAGACACGGGAAGCGCTCCTGGTTCCGCGTTCGCCCTGCCTGCCGGCGGCCGGCTGCTGCACCGTCGCGGCCCCTCCTGGTCGCTCGAGCAGATCCTCACGCCCCTGCCGACCTTCGACAAGGAGGGAAGGTCTCCGGCCACGACCTGGGGAGTCGCCTGGCGCGTCCAGGCGCTGGGAGCGCTCGTCGAGACGAGCCTGCGCGTCCAGATGGCTGATCGACGCGTCGGGCTCGACGTCGGGATCGTCGACGGACAGCACCTCGCGGCGCTCGCGGCCGACGACGGTCGTACGGAGCTGGTCATCGGCGGGCCGGACAGCGAGGGGCTCTGGGGCCTCGTTCTCCGAGGGCTGTGTCCCGCGCGATGGAGGTCCGACTACCCCGGGCTCGCGAGCGACCTGTCGCTGGTGGACGACGTGCCGCGCAGGCTCGGGTTGCCACGTGCGGCCAAGGACCAGCGGGGAACCGCCGAGCGCCCCGGGCTCGAGTGGAACCTGCCCGCGCTCGAGGACGGCGAGGTCGTGGTCCTCGCGTGCGCCGTCTCCTGGGAGCCGTACGACGCGAAGTCGGAGTGGGCGTGGCTGTCCGTGGACGTCGGACCGGAGTACGTCGTCCGGCACGCGTCGCGCGGGACGTCGAGCGCTTGACCATCTCGCGCCGGGCCATGACGGCCCGCGCTCAGTCCTGCGCGAGCCGTGCCGGGAAACCGCCCGTGGCCACGGGGCCCCAACCCGTGATCGTCACGCGCAGCAGCGACTTGCCCTGCGCGACCATGGCCTGGCGGTACTCGTCCCAGTCGGGGTGCTCCCCGGCGACCGACCGGTAGTACTCGACGAGGGGCTCGACCGAGTCGGGCAGGTCGATGACCTCGGCCGTGCCGTCGACCTGGACCCAGGCGTCGTCGAAGTCCTCGCCCAGGACGCACAGCGACGCGGCGGGGTCGCGCCGCAGGTTCACGGCCTTGGCGCGGTCGGGGTAGGTCGAGACCACGACGCGCCCCTCGGCGTCGACCCCGTACGTGACGGGGCTCATCTGCGGGGCGCCGTTCGCGCGCCGGGTGAGCAGCACGGCCCGCCGGTTGGCGCGCAGGAACGCGACGAGCTCCGCGCGTCCGATCCGGTCCGTGGTCGCGATCCGCCTGGCCATGGGTGCCTCCCGGTGGGTTCTCCTGAACGTGGTCCGCCCACAGACTAGACTCGTCCGAGTGCGTCGTCTGCGCACTCCCCACTCCCATCCCGGGACGCCACTGTGCGCCCCGGCATGTTCCGGAAGGACTCTCTCCGTGCTTCGCACCCACACAGCCGGCTCCCTGCGGGCCGAGCAGATCGGTCAGACCGTCACCCTCACCGGTTGGGTCGATCGTCGCCGCGATCACGGTGGGGTGGCCTTCATCGACCTGCGCGACGCCTCGGGCATCGCCCAGGTCGTCATCCGCGACGAGTCGATCGCGCACCCGCTGCGCGCCGAGTTCGTGCTCCAGGTCACCGGTGTGGTCTCCCGTCGCCCCGAGGGCAACGAGAACAAGAACCTCCCCACGGGTGAGGTCGAGGTCGTGGTGAGCGACGTCGTCGTGCTCAACGAGTCCGCGCCCCTGCCGTTCCAGGTCTCCACGGCCCTCGAGGGCACCGAGGTCATCGGCGAGGAGGCGCGCCTCAAGCACCGCTACCTGGATCTGCGCCGCCCCACCCCGGCCCACGCCCTGCGCCTGCGCGCCAAGGCCAACCAGGCCGCGCGCCGCGTGCTCGACGAGCAGGACTTCGTCGAGATCGAGACTCCGACCCTGACGCGTTCGACGCCCGAGGGTGCCCGCGACTTCCTGGTCCCCGCGCGCCTGGCCCCCGGGTCCTGGTACGCGCTGCCGCAGTCCCCACAGCTCTTCAAGCAGCTGCTCATGGTCTCGGGCATGGAGCGCTACTACCAGATCGCCCGCTGCTACCGCGACGAGGACTTCCGCGCGGACCGCCAGCCCGAGTTCACGCAGCTCGACGTCGAGATGAGCTTCGTCGAGCAGGACGACGTGATCGCGCTCGGCGAGCAGATCCTCGTCGCGCTGTGGGACCTCATCGGGTACAAGATCCCCACGCCCATCCCGCGCATGACGTTCCACGACGCGATGCGCCTGTACGGGTCGGACAAGCCGGACCTGCGCTTCGGCAACCCGCTCGTCGAGCTCACGGACTACTTCAAGGACACCCCGTTCCGCGTCTTCCAGGCCGAGTACGTGGGCGCCGTCGTCATGGCGGGCGGGGCCTCGCAGCCGCGCCGCCAGTTCGACGCCTGGCAGGAGTGGGCCAAGCAGCGTGGGGCCAAGGGCCTGGCGTACGTGACGTTCCAGGAGGACGGGACCCTCGCGGGCCCGGTCGCCAAGAACCTGTCCGACGCCGAGCGCGAGGGCCTGCGCGACGCGACCGGCGCCCAGCCGGGCGACGCGGTGTTCTTCGCGGCGGGCCGGACCAACGAGTCGCGCGCCCTGCTGGGCGCGGCCCGCCAGGAGATCGCCAAGCGCACCGGGCAGATCGACGAGAACGCCTGGGCGTTCGTCTGGATCGTCGACGCCCCGCTGTTCAAGCCCACGGGTGAGGCCGCCGACGAGGGCGACGTCGCCCTCGGCAACTCGGCCTGGACCGCGGTGCACCACGCGTTCACCTCGCCCACGCCCGAGTGGATCGACACGTTCGAGCAGAACCCGGGCGAGGCGCTCGCGTACGCGTACGACATCGTGTGCAACGGCAACGAGATCGGCGGCGGCTCGATCCGTATCCACCGCCGTGACGTCCAGGAGCGTGTGTTCGCGGTCATGGGCATCGGCGAGGAGGAGGCCCAGGAGAAGTTCGGCTTCCTGCTCGACGCCTTCGCGTTCGGCGCCCCGCCGCACGGCGGCATCGCGTTCGGCTGGGACCGCATCGTGGCGCTGCTGACGAAGTCGGAGTCGATCCGCGACGTCATCGCGTTCCCCAAGTCGGGCGGCGGGTTCGACCCGCTCACGCAGGCGCCCGCGCCCATCACGGCGCAGCAGCGCAAGGAGGCGGGCGTCGACGCGAAGCCCAAGGCCGCGCCCGCGCCGGACGCAGCGGCGGAGGCCGCTGACGCTCCTGCCGCCGCCGGGAAGGCGTGAGCGCCCCGGACACCCGCACGCAGGCAAGGACGCTGGGAGGCTCGACCGGTCTGACGGACCGGTGGGCCTCCCACCCCTTTGTCCTGGTGGACCTCCCCGAGTGGGACGTGCGCGGGGTGTGGCAGGACGAGCACGCGTGCGTGCTGAGCGTGGCGGCGCCCGTCCCTCTCGGTGAGGGGCAGGTGCCCGACGGCGGCGCTCACCACGAGCGTGTCGGCCTGTGGGGCATGGGCTCGCCCGAGGCGATCGCGACCCTGCTGGCGCGCGTGGCCCAGGACGGTGAGCTCGGGGAGCACGTCGTGAGCGCGGGCCTGCCGCGCGGGACCCTCACGGTCCTGGGAGACCGGTGCGCGAGCGAGGACCTGCCGACGATCCTGCGCGAGCCCGACAGCGAGAAGTCGGTCTCGACGTGGGACTTCTTCGCGACCCGCGAGGCCCCCGCCCCCCAGCCGGGCGAGGAGCGCGTCGAGGCGCTGACCGGCCCCTCGGCGGCGGCCGAGGTCCGCGCGTGCCTGGACGTGGCGAACCCGCTCGCGGAGATGAGCCCCGAGGACCCGCTGACGCGCTGGTGGGGCTGGCGCGACCCCGACGGGGTGCTGCGCGGCGTCGTCGGCGCCCGGCAGGCGGTCCCCGGAGCCCCGTGGTCGCTCGGCAGCATCGCGACCGACCCGGCGTGGCGTGGGCACGGCATCGCCGCGGCCACCACGGCCGTCGTGACCCGTGCCGGGCTCGACGCGTCCGACTGGGTGACGTTGGGCATGTATGCCGACAACGACGCCGCCCGCCGCGTCTACACGCGCCTGGGCTACGCCGTCGTGCAGGAGTTCGAGAGCCGGCACTGAGCCGCGCCCGCCCCACCTGTCCCGCTGAGTGCGGAGCAGTCGTCGCCGAACGCCCGTCGTTCTCGACAGCTGCTCCGCACCGAGCTGCTCCGCCGCTCGGCACCCGGGCGACCGGGCACGCTCACCCGGGTCAGTGCGTGATCGAGAACTTCGAGTACAGCCACCTCAGATGCTTGGGTGCCCACCAGTTGGCCCGGCCCAGCAGCGTCATGGTCGCGGGCACCAGCAGGATCCGCACGATCGTCGCGTCGATGAACACCGCCACGGCCAGCGCGAAGCCGACCTCCTTGATGACGAGCAGCTCGCCGAACACGAAGCCCGCGAACACCACGATGATGATGGCCGCGGCCGACGTGATGATCCGCCCCGATCGCTGCAGCCCCAGACGCACGGCCTCGTCGTTGGACAGGCCCGCGTCGTGCAGCTCCTTGATCCGGGACAGCAGGAACACCTCGTAGTCCATGGCCAGCCCGAACGCGAACGCGATCACCAGGGCCACGACGTACGTCTCGATGCCGCCCGCCGACGAGAAGTCCAGCAGCCCCTCCAGGTGCCCCTCCTGGAACACCCACACCAGCACGCCAAGGGACGCGGCGAGGGACAGAGCGTTCGTCAGGAGCGCCTTGACCGGGATGAGGACCGAGCCGGTCATGAGGAACAACAGCACGAACGTCGCGACCACCACGATCCCCACGGCCCACCACACCCGGTCCGCGAGCGCCGCCCGGAAGTCGACCTGCCCGGCGGCCTGCCCCGTGACGTAGAACGTGAACCCGGGGTCCTGGGCGCGCAGCTCCTCCACGACGGCCACGGCCTCGGGGCCGCCCGCGTCGGCGGCGTCGAGGTGGACCCCGACGAGCGCGTGGTCGTCGCCGACGGGGACCGCAGGGTCCACCCGCTCGACGCCGTCGAGGCCCGCGATGTCGTCGGCCCAGGCCTGGGCCTCCTCGGGCGTGGAGTCGGTCACGACGCGGACGTCGGCGCTCGCGGACGCGGGGAACTGGGTGGAGAGCTCGTCGACGAACTCGCGCTGGGGCGAGCTCTGGGGCAGCAGCTCGATGCCCGAGTTGCGCATCTGCAGGCCGAGCACCGGCAGCGCGAGCACCACCAGGACGGCGACGGTGGCGAGCATGACCCAGACCGGGTGGCGTTGGACGCGGCCCGTGAGCCGGGAGAAGAAGCCCTCGTCGGACTGGACGTCGGCCGTACGGGCCAGGACGGCGCGCAGCCCGGGGACCTTGCTCAGGACGCCGGGCCGGATGAGCCGGTGGCCCGCGAGCGCGAGCAGGGCGGGCACGAGGGTCATCGCGGTCGCGACGGCGATGAGGATGACGGCCAGCCCGGCGGCGCCGATGGCGCGCAGGATGTCGGGCTCGAAGACCATGAGGCCCGCGATCGAGATCGCGACGGTCAGCGCCGAGAAGGCCACGGTGCGCCCGGCGGTGGCCATGGTGCGCACGACGGCGGTGGTCACGTCGGCGTCGCGGCGCCGCGAGCGCCGGGTCCCGCGGGCCGTCGGGGACCCACCCGCCACGCCGGGCCCGGAATCCGTGCCCGGCGTGGCGTCCCCGGAGGGCGTGGCGCGACCGGGTGACGCGTCGTCGAGGGCGTGCAGCTCCTCACGGAAGCGCGACACGATGAGCAGCCCGTAGTCGATCGAGAGCCCCAGGCCCAGCAGCGTCACGACGTTCACGACCGACGCGTCGATGGTCAACGGGTAGGACAGGCCCAGGAGGACGCCGAGCCCGGCACCGATCGAGGCGATGGCCCCGGCCATGGGCATCGCGGCCGCGAGGAACCCGCCGAAGACCAGGACCATGACGAGCAGCGCGATGGGCAGCGCGATCATCTCGCCCGTCGTGAGGTCCTTCTCGACCTGGGACGTGATGGCCTCGACGATCAGGTCGTTGCTCGACACGAGCCCGGTCGCGTCCGGGGCCACGTCGGCGAGGTCCGCGGGCACGGCCTCGAGGATCCCGACGACGTCGGTCGCCGCCGCGGCCTGGGCGTCCTCGTCGAGGCCCGGCTCGAGCGTCACGGACAGCACGAACCCGTCGCCGTCGGCCGCGACGAGGGACTGTGCGGCCTCGGTCGTGACGCCCCCGGGGATCACGTACGGGTCGACGACCGTCTCGACCCCGGCGACCGCGGCGAGCTCCTGGTGCACGGGGGCCATGGCCTCGGCGACGGCCGGGTCTGCGGGGTCGACGCCGCTCACGAGCAGCGAGACCGTCTCGCCCGTCTCGGTCTGCTCGGTGAGGATCTCGGTGCCGCGCTCGCTCTGCGAGCCGGGGACCGACGGTTCGCCCGTGGTCAGGCGGTCGAACAGGCTCTCGCCGTGGACGCCCACGACGGCCAGGGCGAACCCCAGGGCGGTCAGCACCACCCAGACGGCGACGGTCAGACGGGGACGGTGGGCGACGGCGCGGCCAAGGCTCTCGAACACCCCGTCAGCATCGCACCTCGCGCCGGGCCGTGCCGGGCCGTGCACAGTGTGGGCGGGCAGCTCTCACGGAGTGCGGCGCGGGCCGTGTCGAGGAGTGTCGGTGGTGGTGCGTAGGCTCGGAACATGCTTCCCGGGATGGACCTGTTCGACGCCGCGACCTCAGGCACCCAGGGGACCCCCCGCCCGGGACCGGGCGCGCCGCTGGCCGTGCGCATGCGTCCGGCCGCGCTCGACGAGGTCGCCGGCCAGGAGCACCTGCTCGTCGCCGGTTCGCCGCTGCGTCGCCTCATCGAGGTGGACGGGCCGGGGGCCTCGCGCGCTGCGCCGGGCTCGGTCATCCTGTGGGGCCCGCCGGGCACGGGCAAGACGACCCTCGCGTACCTGATCGCCACGACCTCGGGTCGGCGCTTCGTCGAGCTCTCGGCCGTGACCGCAGGCGTCAAGGACGTGCGTCAGGTCATCGACGACGCGCGTCGGCGCCTCGCGACCGGCGGCGAGGAGACGGTCCTGTTCATCGACGAGGTCCACCGCTTCTCCAAGTCCCAGCAGGACGCTCTGCTGCCCAGCGTGGAGAACCGCTGGGTCACGCTCGTGGCGGCCACGACCGAGAACCCGAGCTTCTCGGTCAACTCCCCGCTGCTCTCGCGTTCGCTCCTGCTCACGCTCAAGCCCCTCACGTCGGGTGACGTGCGCGCCCTGGTGCACCGGGCACTGGTCGACGAGCGCGGGCTCGGCGGGGCCGTCGCCCTCGCGGAGGAGGCCGAGGAGCACCTGGTCCGCCTCGCGGGCGGCGACGCCCGCAAGGCCTTGACGATCCTCGAGGCCGCCGCGGGCGCCGCGCTCTCCGAGTTCCCGGACGCGCCCGTGCGCACCACCGCCCGGCCCGACGACGACGCGCCGGACGCGAGCGACGCCGTCGGGCAGGACGACGCGCCGGGAGAGGACGGCTCACCGGGAGAGGACGAGGCCGCCGGGACGCCCGGCGAGGACCACGGGACCGTGGTCGTCGACCTCGAGACCATGGAGCGGGCGATCGACGTCGCCGCCGTGCGCTACGACCGCGACGGCGACCAGCACTACGACGTCACGAGCGCCTTCATCAAGTCCGTGCGCGGCTCCGACGTGGACGCGTCCCTGCACTACCTCGCGCGCATGATCGCCGCGGGGGAGGACCCGCGGTTCATCGCCCGGCGGATCGTCATCTCGGCCGCGGAGGACGTCGGCATGGCCGATCCCAGCGCGCTGCAGACCGCGGTCGCGGCCGCCCAGGCCGTCGCGCTCATCGGGATGCCCGAGGCCCGGATCATCCTCGCGGAGGCCGTCGTGCACCTCGCGACCGCACCCAAGTCCAACGCGGCCTACCTCGGGATCGACGCGGCGCTCGCGGACGTGCGCGCGGGCAAGGTCGGGACGGTGCCCGCGCACCTGCGCGACGCACACTACGCCGGGGCCAAGGAGCTGGGGCACGGCAAGGGGTACAAGTACGCGCACGACGCCCCGCACGCGGTCGCGCGCCAGCAGTACCTGCCCGACGTCCTGCAGGGCACGCGCTACTACACACCGACCGACCGCGGGTTCGAGCGGTCGGTGACCGAGCGCCTCGACCGGATCCGGCAGATCCTCGGGGACTGACCGGCACCCGGCGGCACCTGGCGGCACCTGGCGGGTCCCGCGCCGTGCAGCGTGGCCAGCGAGGGACCGGGCGTCGCGCCCGGTGCGGTAGACTTCTCAGGTTGTCTCCGCCCGTCAGGGCAGCGGCAACCGCCTGGGACCTCGGCCCCGCAGCCCCGCACGTCATCCTCGACTCGCGTCGACGGGTGGGCATCCTCACGGATCGCGGCGGGCTCATCGGCTGGTCCCGCACCCGGCAATCCGCACGGGTGTGACGTCAAGTACACACGACAGGACAGGAACACACTGTGTCTTCAGTGACTCGTTCGCGCCGCCAGGTTCGCCTGAGCCGCGCGCTGGGCCTCGCGCTCACGCCCAAGGCAGTCAAGCACTTCGAGAAGCGCCCCTACCCGCCCGGTGAGCACGGCCGCGCCCGTCGCCGCACCGAGTCGGACTACGCGGTGCGTCTTCGTGAGAAGCAGCGTCTGCGCGCCCAGTACGCGCTCCGCGAGAAGCAGATGGCTCGCGCCTACGAGGACGCTCGCAAGGACGCCGGTCTGACCGGTGAGGCCATGGTCGAGAACCTCGAGACGCGTCTCGACGCGCTCGTGCTGCGTTCGGGCTTCGCCCGCACCATCCTCCAGGCGCGCCAGGCCGTCGGCCACCGCCACATCCTCGTCGACGGCAAGATCGTCGACCGCCCCTCGTTCAAGGTGAAGCCGGGTCAGACGATCCAGGTCAAGCCGAAGAGCCAGGCCACCACGCCGTTCCAGGTCGCCGCCGCCGGTGCGCACCGCGACGTCCTGCCGGCCGTCCCGGCCTACCTCGACGTCCAGCTCGAGAAGCTGAGCGCCGTCCTGGTGCGTCGCCCCAAGCGCGTCGAGGTCCCCGTGACCTGCGAGGTCCAGCTCGTCGTCGAGTACTACGCTCGCTGATCCTCCTGCGCGGCTGCTGCCGCGCGCCGTGCACGAACGCCTCGCTCACCGCTTCGACGGGGAGCGAGGCGTTCGTGCATCCGGGTAAGGTTTCGCGAGGCGTGCCGTCCGTCGCGTCGCGCCGTCGAAGGAGGAGCAGGAGATGTCCGTAGGAGATGTGGCCGGGCTGATCGCCGCCATCGCATTCGTGCTGCTGGTCGGGGTCCTCGCGGTTCCTCTGGTCAAGCTCGGCCGGGTGCTCGACGAGGCCCGGGTGAGCATCAAGGAGGTCACGGACCACTCGGTGCCGATCCTCGACGAGGCCGCCACGACCGTCGCGACGACCAACAGCCAGCTCGTGAAGGTCGACACGATCACGACGTCGGCCGCGCAGGTCAGCGAGAACGTCTCGGCCCTCACGGGGCTGTACGCGGCGACCTTCGGTGCGCCGCTGGTCAAGGTCGCGGCGTTCACGTACGGCGTGCGCCAGGCGTTCGCGCGGGCCTCGGGCCGTTCGGGCTCCGGACCTCGGACCGGTCGCTGATGCGTCGGGTCTTCTGGGTCGGCGTCGGCGTCGCCATCACCGTGGTCGTCGTCGTCAAGGGACGCCAGGTAGTCGCGCGCTACGCGCCCGCCTCGCTCGTGGACCAGGCCACCGACCAGGTCAACACGATCGGGGAGAAGGCCACGAGCTTCGCCCGGACCTTCCGCGAGGAGTTCCGCACCGCGCGCGACGCGCGTGAGGCCGAGCTGCTCGCGTCCCTGCTCGCCGAGGGCCAGCCGGACCCCGACGACGTGCGCGCGGCCCGTGCTGCGCGCCGCGAGCGGGCGGGGGAACCCGGCGCCGACGACGAGGACCTCCTCGGGTACTCGTTCTACTGATCCACCCACCGGGCCTGCTTCCCCCCGCCGCGCGACCTGCGTCGCGGGACGGGAGGGAAGCACGTCGGGAACATACTTGTTCTAGCCGGTGTCGCCCGCCCCTGCGGCGTGCCCCGGGCCGTTCCATCACCGACTTCCGAAGGACATCATGCGTACCGCCGAGATCCGCAAGCGTTGGCTCGACTACTTCGCCGCCCAGGACCACACCGTCGTGCCCTCGGCGTCGCTCATCTCGCCGGACCCCTCGACCCTGTTCACCATCGCGGGCATGGTGCCGTTCATCCCGTACATGACGGGCGAGCAGACGGCGCCGTGGGCCCGTGCGACGAGCGTGCAGAAGTGCGTGCGCACCCTCGACATCGACGACGTGGGCAAGACCACGCGCCACGGCACGTTCTTCCAGATGAACGGCAACTTCTCGTTCGGGGACTACTTCAAGGAAGGCGCGATCACCTACGCCTGGGACCTCATCACGCGGTCGCAGGACGACGGCGGGTACGGCATCCCCGAGGACAAGATCTGGGTCACCGTCTTCCACGAGGACGACGAGGCGCGCCAGCTCTGGAAGAAGATCGCGGGGCTGCCGGACGAGCGCATCCAAGGCCTCGGTATGGGACCCAACTACTGGTCCACGGGTGCCCGCGGGCCTGCCGGTCCCTGCTCGGAGATCTTCTACGACCGCGGCCCGGCGTACGGCCCCGACGGCGGCCCCGCGGTGGACCTCGCGGGCGACCGGTTCCTGGAGATCTGGAACCTCGTCTTCATGCAGTACGAGCGCGGCGACGGCGGGACCAAGGAGTCCTTCCCCATCCTGGGCGAGCTCACGAAGAAGAACATCGACACCGGCATGGGGCTCGAGCGCGTCGCGTTCGTCCTGCAGGGCGTCGACAACATGTACGAGATCGACGAGGTCTTCCCCGTCATCGCGGCGGCCCAGGAGCTCTCGGGCAAGCGCTACGGTGCGGACACCGACGACGACGTGCGCATGCGCGTGGTCGCCGACCACGTCCGCTCGGCCCTCATGATCATCAGCGACGGCGTGCGCCCCTCGAACGAGGGCCGCGGCTACGTGCTGCGCCGTCTGCTGCGCCGCTCGGTGCGCGCGATGCGCCTGCTGGGCGTCGAGGACCCCGCGCTGCCGCAGCTCTTCCCCGTCTCGCGCGACGCCATGCAGGCCTCCTACCCGGAGGTCGGCACCGACTTCGAGCGCATCTCGCAGATCGCCTACGCCGAGGAGGAGGCGTTCCGCCGCACCCTGACCTCGGGCACCACGATCCTGGACACCGCGGTCGCGGCCGCCAAGACGAACGCGGGCTCGGGCGGCACGCCCGTGCTGCCCGGCGACCAGGCCTTCGCCCTGCACGACACATACGGCTTCCCGATCGACCTGACCCTCGAGATGGCCGCCGAGCAGGGCGTCCAGGTCGACGAGAAGGCGTTCCGCGCCCTCATGCAGGAGCAGCGCACCCGTGCGCGCGCCGACGCGCTCGCCAAGCGCACGGGCGGCGTCGACACCGCGGCCTACGAGGCCCTGCAGAGCGAGCTCGCCCGCCCGGTCGAGTTCCTGGGCTACACGGACGCCACGGCGTCCGTCAACGTCGTGGGCCTCCTGGTCGACGGCGTGCCCTCCCCGGCCGCGACGGCCCCGGCCGACGTCGAGGTCGTCCTCGACCGCACGCCGTTCTACGCCGAGGCCGGCGGCCAGCTCGCCGACCACGGCACGATCGTGCTCGACGGCGGCGCGACCATCGAGGTCGACGACGTGCAGCGCCCGATCAAGGGCTTCTCGGTGCACCGCGGACGCCTCGTCGAGGGCGTCGTGGCGCTGGGCGACCCGGGCACCGCGCAGATCGACACGGCCCGCCGCAAGGCGATCAGCCGCGCCCACACCGCGACGCACATGATCCACAAGTCCATCCAGGAGGCCCTGGGCAAGGACGCGACGCAGGCCGGCTCGGAGAACGCGCCGAGCCGCATCCGCTTCGACTTCCGCGCCTCGAGCGCGGTGCCGGCAGGCGTGCTGTCCGAGGTCGAGGAGCGGGTCAACACCCAGCTCGCCGAGAACCTCGAGGTCACGGACAAGGTCATGCCCATCGCGGAGGCCCGCGCCCTGGGCGCCATGGCGCTGTTCGGCGAGAAGTACGGCGACCAGGTGCGCGTGGTCTCGATCGGTGGCGACTGGTCGCGCGAGCTGTGCGCGGGCACGCACGTCAAGCAGTCCGGGCAGCTCGGCCTGGTCACGCTGCTCGGCGAGTCCTCGATCGGCTCGGGCGTGCGCCGCGTCGACGCGCTCGTCGGCGACGGTGCCTACGGCTTCCAGGCCAAGGAGCACGCCCTGGTCGGGCAGCTCACGGGCCTGCTGAACGTGCGCACCGAGGAGCTGCCGGACCGGGTGGGCTCGCTCGTGGCACGCCTGCGCGACGCCGAGAAGGAGCTCGCGGCGCTGCGCCAGGCACAGCTCCTCGCGTCCGCCGCGAACCTCGCGGCCGCCGCGGAGACCGTCGGGACCGTGCGAGTCGTGGTGCACGACGCGGGGGAGGTGGCCTCGGCCGACGACCTGCGCGCCCTGGCGCTCGACGTGCGCGGCCGTCTCGCGGACTCGGCCCCGAGCGTCGTCGCGATCGCCGGCGTCAGCAAGGAGCGTCCGCAGGTCGTGATCGTGACCAACGCACCCGCTCGTGAGGCGGGACTGCGCGCGGGCGCGCTCGCGAAGAAGGCGTCGGGCGTGCTCGGCGGCGGCGGTGGCGGCAAGGACGACATGGCCCAGGGCGGCGGCACCGACGTGTCCGCCCTCCCGGCGGCTCTCGCGGGCATCCGCGACGACGTCGCCTCGGCACTCTGAGCGCGCACCCGATGACGATCGACGACCACCAGGCGGGCACCCCTCTCCCGAGGGGTGCCCGCCTGGGCGTCGACGTGGGCAGCGTGCGTGTCGGGCTCGCCGCGAGCGACCCTGACGGCCTCATCGCGACCCCCGTCGAGACCCTGCCACGGGACATGAAGACCGCCCCCTCCGGCCCCGACACGCCGTCGGGCACGTTCCCGGCGGACGTCGCGCGGATCGCGTCCGAAGTGGAGGAACGGGGTGCACGTGTGGTGTACATCGGGCTTCCTCGGCACCTTTCCGGCGCGGAAGGTGCCGCCACCGCGTTCGCACGTGCGTACGCTGGACTGGTGGCACGTGCCGTCGCACCGGTCCCGGTGCACCTCGTCGACGAACGCATGACGACCGTGAGCGCCCACCAGGCGCTGCGGGCCTCGGGGCGCGCCGGGCGCAAGCAGCGCTCTGTCGTCGACCAGGCGGCGGCGGTTATCATCCTCCAGACCGCTCTGGACCGCGAGCGGAGCGCGGGGGCGCGCGCCGGAGAGTACGTAGAACGTTGATCGTTGCGTCGTGGCAAGGACCGCCGCGCGCACACCCGTCAGGAGGCAGCCTCCCGTGACCGACCTATTCGACCGCCCGCCGGTGCAGCAACAACCACCGTCGCGGGCGACCCGTTCGGGGAGCCGAGACCGTCGCGCCGCGAAGAAGCGCGCGCAGCGACGGCGACGGCGCACCCTGATCGTGGTGCTCGCGCTGGTCCTCGTGGGCGGGGCCGGGTACTACCTGGCCACCAATGCCTCGAGCCTGCTGGGCTTCGAGAACCCGTTCAGCGCCGCGGACTACGAGGGCCAGGGCGTCGACCCCGTCGACGTGACGATCGAGCCGCAGTCGACCGGTACGGCCATGGGGGAGACGCTCGTCGAGGCGGGGGTCGTGAAGTCGGTCAGCGCCTTCGTCAAGGCCTTCAAGGAGAACCCGGACGCCGGCAAGATCCAGCCGGGCAACTACACGTTGCTCACCGAGATGAAGGCGTCTGCCGCGATCACGCTGCTGCTCTCGAAGGAGAGCAAGAACGAGATGAAGCTGACGGTCCCGGAGGGCCGGACGGTCACCCAGATCCTCGACACCGCGGTGTCCGTCACGGGCAAGCCGCGCGAGGAGTTCGAGGCCGCCATGGCCGACCCCGCCGCGGTGGGTCTTCCGGCGGAAGCGGGCGGCAACTACGAGGGGTGGCTCTTCCCGGCGACCTACCTCCTGCAGCCGGACGACACCGCCGCCACGATCATCTCCAACATGATCCTGCAGACGACGACCAACCTGGACAGCCTCGGGGTCCCGGCCGAGAACCGCGAAGAGGTGATCGTCAAGGCGTCACTGGTCGAGCGCGAGGCAAAGGCCGACGAGGACCGCCCCAAGATGGCGCGGGCGATCCAGAACCGTCTCGAGCGGGACATGACCCTCGACATCGATGCTGCCGTGGCGTACGGCCTCGGCCGGTCGGGGGTGACTCTCAGCACCACGGACCTCGCCGATGCGAGCAACCCCTACAACACCTACAAGCACAAGGGGCTGCCGCCCGGCCCCATCGCCTCCCCGGGGATGAAGTCGATCGAGGCCGTGCTCAACCCGGAGCCGGGCGACTGGATCTTCTGGATCGCGGTCAATCTCGACACGGGTGAGACCAAGTTCTCGTCCACGAACGCCGAGCACGAGCGGTACCGCGCGGAGCTCAGGCAGTGGCAGAAGGAGAACCCGTGACGGTCGGCGCCGCTCGTCGCGCTGCTGTCCTGGGCCACCCCGTCGCCCACTCGCTCTCGCCCGTCCTGCACTCGGCCGCGTACCGCGCGCTGGGGCTGGACGGGTGGGAGTACTCCGCGGTCGACGTGACCGAGGAGGAGCTGGCGTCGTTCGTGGAAGGGCTCGACGAGAGCTGGGCCGGGCTGAGCCTGACCATGCCGCTCAAGCAGGTCGTCCTGCCCCTCCTGGACCACGTCGAGCCGCTCGCGGGCGTCGTGGGTGCCGTGAACACGGTCCTGTTCCAGCCCACGGGCTCGGTGCGCACGCTCGTGGGCGCCAACACCGACGTCCACGGCCTCGTGGCCGCGCTGCGCGAGGGGCTCGGGGACCGCCCGGTCGGCTCGGCCGTGGTGCTGGGGGCGGGCGCGACCGCGGCCTCGACGCTGGCCGCGCTCGCCGAGCTCGGCTGCACGGCCCCGACCGTCCTGGTGCGGTCGCTCGGGCGCACGGGCGGGTTGCAGCGTGCCGCGCACCGCATGGGGGTCGCCCCACGCTTCGCGGTGCTCGACCAAGCGTCGCGGCTCGTGGCGCAGGCGGACGTCGTCGTCTCGACGCTGCCCTCACGGGCCGCGGACCCGGTCGCGGACGCCCTTACCGTGCAGTCCGCCGCCGGGGCGTCAGGCCCCCGCGGCGTCCTGCTCGACGTGGTCTACGACCCGCGCCCGACGGCGCTCTCCCGCGCCTGGGCGGACGCCGGTGCCACCGTGGTGGGCGGCGAGCGCATGCTCCTGCACCAGGCCGCCGAGCAGGTGCGTCTGATGACGGGGCACGTCGCGCCGCTCGCGGCGATGGCCGAGGCCCTCGAGGCTGCCCTCGCACCGAGCACCGCCAGGATCTGAGACCGGGGCCGCGGCTGGCGCTGTGCGCTCAGCCCAGCAGCAGCGCCTCATCGAGCACTGCGGGACCACCGATCAGACCGACGAGCGCGCCCGCGAGCATGAACGGGCCGAACGGGATCGCCGAACGTCGTCCTGCCCGCCTCGTGGCGAGCAGGACGAGGGCCCAGGTACCGCCGAGGAAGAAGGCCGAGCTCGCCCCCACGGCGAGCTCGGCCCACCCGCACCACGCGAGCATCGCGCCGATCAGCCCGGCGAGCTTGACGTCTCCGAAGCCCAGCCCCGACGGCGCGAGGGCCAGCAGGAAGTACGCGCCGTAGAGACCCAGACCGCCGGCCAGGGCGCGGACGAGCGCACCGCCGTCGGGCCCGAGCAGGCCGGCAAGACCCAGCAGCGCCGCCAGGACCGGGTAGGACGGCAGCACCAGGGCGTCCGGGAGGCGGTGCGTGCGGGCGTCGATCACGGCAAGCGCCGACCCGACGAGAGCGAGGTATCCGGCCGCGGGAAGCGCCACCACGGGGTGGCCCGCGGCCCACGCCCCCACGACCGTGGCGGGCACGGCCACCGCCGTCACCGCGAGGACCGCGCGACGGTGCGGGCGAACCTCGTCCACGGCCCGGCGCCAGATCCGGACGGGCCGACGCGCGCTCGCCAGGTCCGGCAGGTCCGGGGCGCCGGCGTCCGGGCTCGTCTCGACGGAACCGTCCTGCCCCGGCGCGTCGACCGGACCCCCGCCCCCTGCGTTCGTCACCCGGCGAACCTAGCGCAGCGGGCCGCGCCGGGGCGGGCGCCGTCCACAGGCCCGTCGACACGCCCGTGCGCCCGGCCGCGACCCCGTGCGTCCGGGCGCCGCCCCGCCGGGCGGTCCGCACTGCGGTCGGGTTCGGGGCCGCGCCGGGTGACGTGGGAGGATTCTGCTCATGCTTCGTTGGTTGACATCGGGTGAGTCGCACGGTCCGGCGCTGGTCGGCATCCTGGAAGGGCTGCCCGCAGGGGTCGAGCTCGTGACGAAGGACGTGCAGGACGCGCTCGCGCGCCGCCGCCTCGGGTACGGGCGCGGTGCGCGCATGAAGTTCGAGCAGGACGAGGTCCGCATCCTCGCGGGCCTGCGCCTGGGGCTGACGCAGGGCGGTCCGCTCGCGATCGAGATCGGCAACACCGAGTGGCCCAAGTGGGTCGACGTCATGAGCGCGGACCCCGTGCCCGCCGAGGCCCTGCAGGTCGACGCCGGGACGGGTGACGTGCGGGAGATCGCCCGCAACCGACCCCTGACACGCCCGCGTCCCGGGCACGCGGACCTCATCGGCATGCGCAAGTACGCGTTCGACGACGCGCGTCCGGTCCTGGAGCGCGCCTCGGCCCGCGAGACCGCGACCCGCGTCGCGCTCGGGGTGGCAGCGGCCAAGTTCCTCGAGCAGGCCGTCGGGATCCGCCTCGTCTCGCACGTCGTGGGCATCGGCACGGTCGACGTCCCCGAGGGCACGGCCCTCCCGCGGCCCGACGACGTCGCGCGGCTCGACGCCGACCCGGTGCGCTGCTTCGACCCCGCGAGCTCCGCGGCGATGGTCGCCGAGATCGACGAGTGCCACAAGGACGGCGACACCCTGGGCGGCGTGGTCGAGGTCCTGGCGTACGGCGTCCCGTCGGGGCTGGGCACCTACGTGCAGTCGGACCGTCGCCTCGACGCTCGCCTCGCGGCCGTGCTCATGGGGATCCAGGCCATCAAGGGCGTCGAGGTCGGCGACGGCTTCCGCACCGCACGCCGTCGCGGCTCCCAGGCGCACGACGAGATCGTGCGCGGCGAGGACGGTCACCTGCACCGTCTGAGCAACCGTGCGGGCGGCGTCGAGGGTGGCATGTCCAACGGCGAGGTGCTGCGCGTGCGCGCGGCCATGAAGCCCATCTCGACCGTCCCCCGCGCGCTCGCGACGGTCGACGTCGCCTCGGGCGAGCCCGCCAAGGCCCAGCACCAGCGCTCGGACGTGTGCGCCGTGCCGCCCGCCGCCGTGGTCGCCGAGGCCATGGTCGCGCTCGTCCTCGCCGAGGCCGTCCTGGAGAAGTTCGGCGGCGACTCGGTCTCCGAGGTCCGCCGCAACGTCGAGGGCTACCTGGCGTCGGTCCCCGAGCTGCTGCGCTGAGATGACCACGAGCAGCAGCCCCCGCGTCGTCCTCATCGGCCCTCCCGGCAGCGGCAAGTCCACGGTCGCGAGCGTCCTGGCCGAGCGTCTGGGCCTCGCGGCGCGCGACACCGACACCGACGTGGAGGTCCTCGCGGGCAAGACCGTCGCGGACGTCTTCCTCGAGGACGGCGAGCCGCACTTCCGCGGCCTCGAGCGCGAGGCCGTGACCCAGGCGCTCGCGGTCCACGAGGGCGTCCTCGCCCTGGGGGGTGGCGCCGTCCTCGACGAGCACTCCCAGGCGGCCCTCGAGGCCTACTCGGCCGCGGGGGGAGTCGTGGTCTTCCTCGACGTCTCCCTGGCCCACGCGGGCCCGCGGGTCGGGTTCAACCAGGCGCGGCCACTACTGCTCGGCAACCCCCGGGCCAGGTGGCAGGCGCTCATGGAGCAGCGCCGACCCGTCTACGAGCGGCTCGCCACGGTGCGGGTCGTGACGGACGCGCGCACCCCCCGCCAGGTGGCCGGGGAGATCGAAGCAGCGCTCGGCGGCACGTCCCAGGACGTCGCGGCCGACCAGACGAGGAGCGAGCAGTGAACGACCAGCAGACGACCGAGACCGACGGGCCGTCCCTCAGCGCTGCGACCCCGCAGGGCACCCCGGCGACCCCGGCCCGCGTGCGGGTCGAGGGCGCCCAGCCCTACGACGTGCTCATCGGGCGCCACCTGCTCGGGGAGCTGCCCTCGATGCTGGGTCCGGACGTCCGCCGCGTCCTCGTGATCCACCCGTCCGCGCTCGCGACGTCCGCGGACACGGTGCGCGAGGACCTGCTCGCGGTCGGCTACGAGGCGTACATCGCCGAGGTCCCGGACGCCGAGGAGGCCAAGACCGCGCAGGTCGCGGCGTTCCTGTGGCAGGTGCTCGGGCAGGCCGACTTCACGCGCAGCGACGCGATCGTCTCGGTCGGCGGTGGCGCCACGACCGACCTCGCGGGCTTCGTCGCCGCGACGTGGCTGCGCGGCATCAAGGTCGTGCACGTCCCGACGACGCTGCTCGCCATGGTCGACGCGGCGGTAGGCGGCAAGACGGGCATCAACACGGCCGAGGGCAAGAACCTCGTGGGCGCGTTCCACCCGCCCGCGGGGGTCCTGTGCGACGTCGCGGCGCTCGAGTCGCTGCCCAAGTTCGACTTCGTCGCCGGGCTCGCGGAGATCGTCAAGACCGGCTTCATCGCCGATCCACGCATCCTCGAGCTCGTCGAGGAGAACGTCGACGAGCTCAAGAGCTGGGGCGGGGCCGAGGTGCCTGCCTCGACGTGGGCCGTGGTCGTCGAGCTCATCGAGCGTTCGGTCGCGGTCAAGGCGCGCGTCGTGGGCGAGGACCTCAAGGAGGCCGGCCTGCGCGAGATCCTCAACTACGGGCACACCCTGGGCCACGCGGTCGAGCTCACCGAGCGCTACGCGTGGCGTCACGGCGCGGCCGTGTCGGTCGGGATGGTCTTCGCGGCCGAGCTCGCGCGCCTCGCGGGGCGCCTCGACGACGAGACCGTGGACCGCCACCGCGCGATCCTCGGCAGCCTCGGACTGCCGCTGACCTACCGTGGCGACCGCTGGGAGCAGCTCCTGTCCGCGATGCGACGCGACAAGAAGTCCCGCGGCGACATGCTGCGCTTCGTCGTGCTCGACGGCCTGGCCAAGCCCGGGCGCCTCGAGGGTCCGGACCCGGCGCTGCTCGCCGCTGCGTACGCCGAGATCTCGATCGACGCCCCGAGGGGTGGCCCGATCGCCCTCTGACGCGCCGCCGTCGGGCATCCTGCGGCACGTGACCCGGCCCGCCTCCTCGGGGAGGCGGGCCGTTCGTCGTCCCGGGTGGAGGGCCGGTCAGCCCCAGCGGTCCCGCGCGGTCAGCACGTCGCGCAGCAGGTCCGCCCGGTCGGTCACGATGCCGTCGACGCCCAGGTCGAGGAGCCGCGCCATCTCGACCGGGTCGTTGATGGTCCACACGTGCACCTGGCGTCCCGCTGCGCGCGCGGCGGCCACCGTCCGGGCGTCCACGACCCGCACACGTCCCTGCCCGACGGGGACCTGCAGGCAGTCCGCGCCCCGCAGCGCCCACGAGGCGACGGCGCCGAACGGGCCCCGAGGGGCGCCCGCCCGGGCGGCGAGCAGGAACGTGGCGACCTCGCTCGTCCCGGTCGAGGTCGCCACGGGCCGGGTGAGGAGTGCGACCGTCCGGCGGCGCCGCGCGGGGGAGAAGGACGTCACGCACACCCGCTCGTGCGCGCGCGTGCGCTCGATCGCCGCCGCGACGGGCCCGACGGCGGAGTCCGCCTTGACGTCGACGTTCACGCGCAGGTCCGGCCAGGTGCCCAGGACGTCCTCCAGGAGCGGCACGGGCTCGACCCCGCCGATCCGTGCCCGCCGCACCGCCTCCCAGGGCAGGTCCGCGACCAGGCCCGCGCCGTCGGTCGTGCGGTCCAGGCTAGCGTCGTGCAGGGCGACCGCGACGCCGTCGGACGTCGCGTGCGCGTCGGTCTCGACGTAGCGGAAGCCCAGGTCCCGGGCCGCAGCGAACGCCGCGAGGGAGTTCTCGAGCCCGTCCCGAGAGAAGCCGCGGTGCGCGAGCGCGACGAACCCCGTGGGGGAGTCGAGGTAGGGATGGTGCCAGGCACCCGGGCGTCCGCCGCGGGCCTCGGTACGGCTCACCGGGAGGCCCCCGCCGCGTGCCCCTCGCCCGGCCCGACCCGATCACCGAGCCAGCCCAGCATCGCGTCCAGGTAGGCGAGCCGGGGGCCGTCCCTCGAGAGCGTGAGGTCGTGTACCCCGCCCTCGATCGCCCGGACCGTCACGTCGGCCCCGACGCGCGGGGCGAGCCGCTCGATCTGGGCGACGTCCAGGACCGTGTCCTGGGAGTCGAGCAGCGGGTTGTCCAGGTCGTCGGGCCCCGAGGACGCCGAGTGCGCGACCAGCACGGGGCACGAGACGTCGAGCCCCCGCGCCAGCCGTGCCTGCCCCTGGCGCACCGCGCGCAACCACCCCGCCCGCACGGGCAGACCCTCGGGGCGCTTGAGCGTCGGGTCGAACTCCCACCGGCCCCCGTTCGCGGCCAGCAGGTGCGCCGCGTACGCCGAGGGCGCTGCGCTCAGCACGGCGAGCGGGGACCACGGCCCGACGGCGTCGAGCACCCGGGTGGCGATCGTCCGGTTCAACCAGCTCGAGTTGAGGTCGAGGAACGGCGAGTCCAGCACCAGAGCGTCGATCAGCCGCTGACGACGGTGCGCGTGCGCCCACAACGGCGCCACGAGCCCACCCGTCGAGTGCGCGTGCACCACGACCGGCAGCCCCGGGTGCAGACCCCGGACGGCAGCGACCGCGACCGACAGGTCCGTCGCGGGCTCCCGCAGGTCCTCGACGAAGTGCGGCACCTGCCCCGGGCGCCACGACCGACCCGCGCCGCGCAGGTCCACCGCGAGGAACGCGAAGCCCGCATCCTCGACCGCCCGCGCCAGATGCTCCTGGAAGAAGTAGTCGTTGTACCCGTGCACGTGCAGGAACACGCCACGCGGACCGCCGTCCGAGAAGCCCGCCTCGCCCGTGCCCATGCCCATGCCGTGCGCACGCCTCACGAGCGTCGCGACGGGCGCAGGAGCGGGCTCGGGGACCGTCACGGCTCCGGGGTCCGCGTCACGGTCCGTGGCGGCGCTCGCGGCCCGGTGGGGCAGGGGAGGGACGAGGGCGAGGAGGCCGTTCCTCGCCGCGGGCAGGGGGCCTCCCGTGGGCAGGGTCGCGGCCTCGAACCCGGCGAGCAGCCGGTCGGGCTCCCACGGCAGCCCTGTTCCTGCCGTGGCCGTCATGACCGGCTCCACCATCCTCAGACCTCCGTGCTCGACCCTGCCGCCCCCGCAGGCACCGCCGCGAGGTCCTTGCCGCCGTCCACGCCGTCCCCGGCGGGGAAGCGCACGAAGAGCATGAGCACGAGACCCACGAGGATCACGGCGACGATCCCCAGGATGCCCCAGTACTGCTGGCCGGACACGGCGACCATGGTCGCGAAGGCCATCGGGGCGAGGAAGCTCGCCGCGCGCCCCGTGGTCGCGTACAGGCCGAACGCCTCGGCCTCGCGGCCCTCGTCGCTGATCCGTCCGAGGAGGCCGCGGCTCGCGGACTGGGCCGGACCGACGAACGCGCACAGCAGCAGACCCCACAGCCAGAAGACGTTCGCGCCGCCGTCGTGCTGGACGAAGACCGCCGTGCCGGAGATCACGAGGCCCACGAGCGAGCCGAGGATCACCCGTCGCGGGCCGATCCTGTCGTCGAGCCAGCCGGCCGCGATCGTGGACAGGCCCGCGACGACGTTCGCCGCGATCGCGAACACGATGACCTCGCTCGCGCTGAAGCCGAACGTGCCCGACGCGATCACGGCGCCGAACGTGAAGACGCCCGCCAGGCCGTCGCGGTAGACGGCGCTCGCGACGAGGTAGCCGAGCGTCGAGCGGCGCGTGCGCCACAGGTGCACCAGGTCGCGGCCGAGCTTGCGGTAGGCGCCGACGACGCCGATGGGGGCCGATCCTCCGCGGCGCGGCGACTCGGGGACCGCGAGGAGCACGGGGATCGCGAACACCGCGAACCACACGGCGGACAGCAGGACGCTGACGCGGATGTCCATGCCGTCGGCGCCCGTGATCCCGAACCAGCCGACCTCGGGGTTGATGAAGCCGACGAACAGCACGAGCAGCAGCACGATCCCGCCGACGTACCCGGCGCCCCAGCCGATGCCGCTGATGCGCCCGATCGTGCGCGGCGTGGAGATGTCGAGCAGCAGTGCGTTGTACGCGACCGAGGCCAGCTCGAAGAAGACGTTGCCCGCCGAGAGCAGCACGACGCCCAGGATCACGGCGTCGGACAGCGACCCGGGGGTCGGTTGCACGAAGAACATCGCGACCATGGCCGCGACGGTCGCCGCGGTGTTGACCCCGAGCCACACCTTGCGCCGGCCCGAGGCGTCCGCGAGCGCCCCGAGCGCGGGCGCGAGCAGGGCGATGAGGGCTCCGGCGATGGTGAGCCCCCACCCGAGCCACGCGGTGTGGTCGGCCATGACGGCCTGGGGGTCGGCCGCGCCTGCCTCGACGAACGCGTCGCTCGTGATCCAGCGCGTGAAGACGAAGGTCGTGACGACGGCGTTGAACGCGGCTGATCCCCAGTCCCACAGCGACCAGGCGAGGACCTGGCGGCGACCGACCGCAGGACGGGGCGCGGGGGAGCCGTGGCCTGCGTCGGGGGCGCTGGGGGCGTCGCCGTCGGATGTGGCGGGGGTCACGTTCGTGTGATCTGGCACGCGCGCATCGTAGACCGTCCGGCGGGCGCGAGGGTGAACGCTCAGGGGACGGGGCCTGCTGTACGGTCGGGGCACCTTGCCCGGCCGCGCTGCGGCGGCCGGTGCCCCGTGCAGAAAGGGTGGCGTTCGTGGGAGATCGAGCGGAGGGCGACGGCCCCGGCGGACGTGCCCTGGCCATGCCGACGCCCGAGGACCCGGGCCGAGCCCCGGTCTGGGAGAACTACGTCGTCGCGCAGGTGGCGCAGGCGTCGCTCGGGCTGGTTCCTCGCAACGCGGTCGCACTGTGCGTCCGGGTCGACGGGTACGACCTCACGCTCCTCGGCGTGCTCAAGCGACGGACCGTGAAGGCTCAGGAAGATCTCGAGGAGATCGTCGACGAGCTCGAGATGCTGCTCGGCCCCCGTCCCCGGGTCGAGCTGTCCGTGGAGGTGCTGGCTCGGCGCGAGATCTGGCGCCATCGCGACGTTCGCTGGACGTTCCTGGCCCGTTCGTGAGCCGGCCGGGCATGGACGGTCACGGCCACGGCCGCGCCCTCCCCGCTAGGCTCTGCGCATGACTCGTGTCCTGATCCTCAACGGTCCCAACCTCGGTCGCCTGGGCGTCCGCGAGCCCGACGTCTACGGGGCGGCCTCCTATGCCGACCTGGTCGCGGCGGGGGGGCGGTGGGGCGCGGAGAACGGCCTCGAGGTGCAGGTGCGTCAGACGGACGACGAGTCGGAGCTGGTCGGGTGGCTGCACGGCGCGGTCGACGACGGCGCGCACGTGGTGCTCAACCCCGCCGCGTTCACGCACTACTCGTACGCCCTGCGCGACGCGGCGGCGCAGGTGACCAAGGCGGGCCTGCTGCTGGTCGAGGTGCACCTGAGCAACCCGGCCGCGCGCGAGGAGTTCCGGCACAACTCGGTCATCGGCGGGGTGGCGACGGGGACGGTCGCCGGGTTCGGGTTTGACTCGTACCGCCTGGCGGTCCTCGCGATCGTGTCGAAGCTCGCGGTCTAGATTCGCCTGGCCCAAGTCTGTGGGCTTGATTCGGGTGAATCAAGCCTTCGCCCTTGTGAGAGGGAGATCAAGCGTCTACCGTGGAGGGATGTTCGTCCTGACCGTGGACCAGAGGGCCAGCACCCGCCGAGGGGACCTCGTGCCGGAGGTGCTGGCCGCGCTCGCACCCTTCGACGCGCGTGACGGGGTCGTCATCGGCTTCGACCGCACCGTCGGCGATGAGGTCCAGGCCGTGCTCGACGACGCCGCGCTCGTCGTGGAGATCGTCCTCGCCCTGGGCAGGTGGGGAGGGTGGAGCACGGGCCTCGGCCTCGGCGACGTGCTGCCCGGTCCGGACGGGCGCCTGCCCGCGGCCTCGCGCGAGGCGTCCGGATCGGCGTTCGTGCACGCCCGGGCCGCGGTCGAGCGGGCCAAGACCCGCGGCACCCACGTCCCGCTCGCGGTCGAGGGGCCGGACCGAGCAGCGGCGGGAGAGGTCGAGGCGCTCCTGCGGCTCCTGCTCGCCGTGGGCGCCCGCCGCACTCCCGCGGGGTGGGAGGTCGTGGACGCGCTGGCGCGCGTGGGTGGCACCCAGAAGGATGTGGCCCGAGACCTCGGGATCAGCGAGCAGGCCGTGAGCCAACGGCTGCGGGCGAGCCTGTGGTCCGAGGAAGCGGCCGTCCGGCCGGTCGCGACGAGGCTCCTCCAGGAGGCAGACGCATGAGCTTCACCACAGGGTTGGCCGTCGCAGGGGTCGTGCTCGCGACGCTCGTGCTGAGCGTGCTGGGCGGCATGCTCGTGACACCGTGGGTCCTGCGGGCTGCCGCCCGTCGGTCCGAGGCCGAGGGGGAGGTCCCGCCCGCCCGCGACCCCGGGCCCGTCCCGCCGCCGCCCGGCCGCGCCGTCCCGGCTGCTGGCCCGAGCGCAGCGGCGAGCGCACCCGTGCCTCCTCCGCCCCCGGCAGGCCCGCCCTCCCCGGCCCCCGTGCCCGCGGCGCCCGACCCGGCGACCGGCGCGGCGCCGTCGGACCCCGGCGGGCCGGTGGGCACCGAAGCCGTCCAGACGCTGCGCGGCGGGACCTGGATCGGGATCCTCGAACGCCTCGCGATCACGGGCTGCCTGCTCGCTGGATACCCGGCCGGGATCGCGGTCGTGGTCGCCATCAAGGGCCTCGGGCGCTACCCCGAGCTGCGCGAGCACCCGGTCGGCGCCGAGCGCTTCCTGATCGGCACGCTCGCCTCGATGATCTGGGCAGGCGGGGTCGGACTGCTCGGCGCAGCGATCCTGGGACTCCTCCGGTAGACTGGACCGGGCCTTCCGCGGCCCCCGCGAACTCGCAGCGCCCACGTGCGCCCAGCGAAGCCCGGGGAGCCCGCCAGGGAAGGCCGGCTACCGCCAGGGCGCGCACCCGAACGTGTGCGCATCAGTGGCTCGCCCGCGGATCGCGCGGTGAGACACCCCGACGGCAGCACCATGACAACGCGACAGGAAGACCGAACGTGGCGACGACCAACGACATCAAGAACGGCACCGTGCTCAAGCTCGACGGCCAGCTGTGGACCATCATCGAGTTCCAGCACGTCAAGCCCGGCAAGGGTGGCGCCTTCGTTCGCACCAAGATGAAGAACGTCCTGTCCGGCAAGACCGTCGACAAGACCTTCAACGCCGGCCTCAAGATCGAGACCGCGAACGTCGACAAGCGCGACATGCAGTACCTGTACAAGGACGGCGACGACTTCGTCTTCATGGACACCTCGACGTACGACCAGATCACGGTCCCGGCCGCGACCGTGGGCGACGCCGCCGACTACATGCTGGAGAGCCAGAGCGCGCTCGTCGCGACCAACGAGGGTGTCCCGCTCTACGTCGAGCTCCCTCCGTCGGTCGTCCTCGAGATCACCTACACCGAGCCGGGCCTGCAGGGCGACCGCTCGACCGGTGGCACCAAGCCCGCGACCCTCGAGACCGGCGCCCAGATCCAGGTCCCGCTCTTCCTCGAGCAGGGCACCAAGGTCAAGGTCGACACCCGCGACGGCTCCTACCTGGGGCGCGTGAACGACTGACGTGGGTGCTCGAACCAAGGCACGCAAGCGCGCCCTCGACGTCCTCTTCGAGGCCGAGCAGCGCCAGCTGGACCCGCAGACCCTCCTCGCCGACCGGGTCGTCGACTCGGGCACCCAGACGCCCCTGCCGCAGTACAGCGTGGACCTCGTCGAGGGCGTCCTGGCGCACCGCGAGCGGATCGACGAGCTCCTCGAGACCTACTCGCACGGGTGGACGCTCGACCGCATGCCCGCGGTCGACCGTGCGCTCCTGCGCATCGGCAGCTGGGAGATCCTCTACAACGACGACGTCCCCGACGCCGTCGCGATCGACGAGGCCGTCGACCTGGCCCGCGAGCTGTCAACGGACGACTCGCCGAGCTTCGTCAACGGCCTGCTGGCCCGCATCGAGGAGATGAAGCCGACCATCCTGGCCTGAGGCCGGGACGTCGTCGGGCGTCTCCCGGACGTGCGGGCACAGCCCGCGCCCAGGTGACACCACGTGCCGTCGTGTGCCGGCCCCGCCCTCGTGGCGGGGTCGGCACACGTGCGTGCGGCCTTCCCGGCGGGCGTGTCGACGCCCCGCAGACGGCTGCTGCCAGGCGCGGTGCGCCGCGCAGCCGCAGTGTGATCAACGACGCCCGCCCAGCCCGTGAGAAGCAACCCGGCCCGGTCCGGGCGAGGGGTAGGGTGAGGGCGTCAGATTTCCTTTAAGGCCCGTCCAGTGAGGCGGGGAAGGAGGTCACCAGAATGAGTTCTGGGCCTGCTGTGCCATCTTCCGAACCGACCGTCACCCCCGAGGACCCCTCGGACGGCGTGACCACCGTTCTCGGCGAAGCCGAGATCGCGCGGGCACTGACCCGCATCGCCCACGAGGTCGTCGAGCGCAACAAGGGCGCGCACGACGTGGTCCTCCTGGGCATCCCGACGCGCGGCGTCCCCCTGGCCGAGCGGCTCGCCGAGCGCCTCGCGACGATCGAGCCCGGCCTGGTGCCTGCGGACGTCGTCGGAGAGCTCGACGTCACGATGTACCGCGACGACCTCCACAAGCACCCCGTGCGGACCATCGGTGCCACGCGCCTGCCCGCGTCCGGGATCGACGGCAAGGTCGTCGTCCTGGTCGACGACGTGCTGTTCTCCGGGCGCACCATCCGGGCCGCGCTCGACGCGATCAGCGACATCGGTCGCCCCCGCGCCGTCCAGCTCGCCGCGCTGGTCGACCGCGGCCACCGCGAGCTGCCGATCCGCCCCGACTACGTGGGCAAGAACCTGCCCACGTCGCTGTCCGAGCGCGTGAGCGTACGCCTCGTCGAGACCGACGGCGCGTCCGACGCAGGCGGGCCGGTGACGGACGCGGTCCTCATCAGCCAGCGGCCCACCACCTCCAGCGAGGGCACCCGATGAAGCACCTGCTGTCCACCGCGGACCTCTCGCGCGCCGACGCGATCCGCATCCTCGACACGGCCGCCCAGATGGCCGCCACGCAGTCGCGGGAGATCAAGAAGCTCCCGACGCTGCGCGGGCGCACGGTCGTGAACCTGTTCTTCGAGGACTCCACGCGCACCCGGATCTCGTTCGAGACCGCGGCCAAGCGACTGTCCGCCGACGTCATCAACTTCTCGGCCAAGGGCTCGAGCGTCTCCAAGGGCGAGTCCCTCAAGGACACGGCCCTCACGCTCCAGGCCATGGGCGCGGACGCGGTCGTGATCCGCCACCAGGCCTCCGGCGCGCCGCACACGCTCGCGCACGCGGGCTGGGTCGAGGCGGCCGTCGTCAACGCGGGTGACGGGATGCACCAGCACCCGACGCAGGCGCTGCTCGACGCTTTCACCATGCGCCGCCACCTCGTGGGCCGCGGTGCCGCAGGGGCGTCGATCGTGGGTGACCCGACCGGGCAGGACCTCACGGGCCTCAGGATCGCGGTCGTGGGCGACGTGCTGCACTCGCGCGTGGCGCGCTCCAACGTCCACCTGCTGCACACGCTGGGCGCGCAGGTCACCCTGGTCGCGCCCCCCACGCTCGTGCCCGTGGGCGTCGAGACCTGGCCGTGCGACGTGTCGTACCACCTCGACGAGGTCCTCGCCGAGACCACCCCCGACGCCGTGATGATGCTCCGCGTCCAGCGCGAGCGCATGAGCGGCTCGGGCGCCGGCGGGGGAGCGTTCTTCCCCAACCCGCTCGAGTACACGCGCAACTACGGGCTCGACGGGCGCCGCCTGGCGCTCCTGCCAGACCACACGATCGTCATGCACCCCGGCCCCATGAACCGTGGCCTGGAGATCTCCGCCGAGGCCGCCGACTCTCCGCGCGCGGTGATCGTCGAGCAGGTCGCCAACGGCGTGGCGGTCCGCATGGCCGTCCTCTACCTGCTCCTCGCGGGCGACGCATCGAAGGAAAGGGCTGGACTCGAATGAGCGAGCAGACCACGAACCCCACCTACGTCCTGCAGGGCGCCGCCCCGCTGGGCGGCGACCCGGTCGACCTCGTCCTCGCGGGCGGCGTCATCACCGAGGTCCGCGCGGCGAACAGCCCCGTCGCGGACGACGAGACGGCCGTCGACGCGACCGGCCTGGTCGCCCTGCCCGGCCTCGTCGACCTGCACACGCACCTGCGCGAGCCGGGCCGCGAGGACGCCGAGACCATCGTCTCGGGCACGCGGGCCGCAGCCGTGGGCGGTTTCACGGCCGTGCACGCCATGGCCAACACGACCCCGGTCGCGGACACCGCGGGCGTCGTCGAGCAGGTGTGGCGCATCGGGCGTGACGCGGGCTGGGTCGACGTCCACCCGGTCGGCGCGGTCAGCGTCGGCCTCGAGGGCCACCAGCTCGCCGAGATCGGCGCCATGGCGGACTCGGCGGCGCGCGTGCGCGTCTTCTCCGACGACGGCAAGTGCGTGTGGGACCCCATCCTCATGCGCCGCGCCCTGGAGTACGTCAAGGCGTTCGACGGCGTCGTGGCCCAGCACGCGCAGGAGCCGCGCCTCACGGAGGGCGCCCAGATGAACGAGGGCGTCGTCTCGGCCGAGCTCGGCCTCGCGGGCTGGCCCGCGGTCGCGGAGGAGGCGATCATCGCGCGTGACGTGCTGCTCGCCGAGCACGTGGGCTCGCGCCTGCACGTGTGCCACCTGTCCACCGCGGGATCGGTCGAGATCGTCCGGTGGGCCAAGGGCCGCGGGATCGACGTCACGGCGGAGGTCACGCCGCACCACCTGGTGCTGACCGACGAGCTCGCCCGGGACTACGACCCGACGTTCAAGGTCAACCCGCCGCTGCGCACCGCCGCGGACGTCGAGGCCGTGCGCCAGGGCCTGGCGGACGGCACGATCGACATCGTCGCGACCGACCACGCGCCGCACACGCGCGAGGACAAGGACTGCGAGTGGGCCGCGGCCGCGTTCGGCATGACGGGCCTGGAGACGGCGCTCAGCGTCGTGCAGCAGACCATGGTCGACTCGGGCCGCATGACCTGGGCGGACGTGGCACGCGTCCTGTCGGCCGCGCCCGCGCGCATCGGCCGCATCGACGAGGGCCCGACGGCGCAGGGTCGCCCGCTCGAGGTCGGCGAGCCCGCCAACGTGGTCCTCGTGGACCCGGCGGCACGCCGCGTCGTCGACGGCCGCTCGCAAGCCACGGCCAGCACCAACACGCCGTTCCACGGCTACGAGCTGCCGGGCCGCGTCGTGGCGACGTTCCTGCGCGGTCGCGCGACCGTCCTGGACGGCGCTCCCGTCGAGCAGGTCGCGGAGGTCCGCTCGTGAACCTCCCCCTGCCCGTCGCGGTCGGCATCTGGGTCGTCATCGGCCTCGTCCTGCTCGCCGTCGTCTTCGTGGGCCTCAAGCGTCTGACGACCCGCACGGCCCAGACCGTCCCGGCCCCGCCCGCGGTCCCGGACGGCGACCTCGGCCAGGTCGTCGCGGGGCCGTTCACCGCGGTCTACGTGTCGAGCACGCTCGCCGGGGACTGGCTCGCCCGCGTCGGCGCGCACCGCCTCGGCTTCCGGTCGAACGCGACCGTGACCGTGCACCGGACAGGCGTGCTGATCGCCCGTCAGGGAGCCCCGGACCTGTTCCTGGCCGCGAGCGCCCTCGAGGGCGTGACGCTGGCCCCGGGCATGGCGGGCAAGTACGTCGGCCAGGACGGCCTGGTCGTGCTGACGTGGACCGTGCCGGCCGCCGGCCAGGCCCCGGCCACCCGCTTGGATACTGGACTCCGGACCCAGCTCGCCCCGGACCGTGCCACCCTCCTGAACGCAGTCCGCGAGCTTCTTCCCGCCGCCGACAGCGCACCGAACGACGACTCGAAGGAGCCGCAGCAGTGAGCATCTCGACCCCCAGCACGGACGCCCTGGACACCGACCGGACCGCGGTCCTGGTCCTCGAGGACGGGACGACCCTGACCGGTCGCGCCTACGGGGCCCGTGGCACGACGTTCGGCGAGATCGTCTTCAACACCGGCATGACCGGCTACCAGGAGACGCTGACCGACCCGTCCTACCACCGGCAGATCGTCGTCATGACGGCCCCCCACATCGGGAACACCGGCGTGAACGACGACGACCCCGAGTCCCGCAAGATCTGGGTCAGCGGCTTCGTGGTGCGCGACCCCGCGCGCCGCCCGTCGAACTGGCGCTCGGCCGGCTCCCTGACCGACGCGCTCGTCGAGCAGGGGATCGTGGGGATCAGCGACGTCGACACGCGCGCGCTGACCCGTCACCTGCGCGACCGCGGCGTGATGCGCGCCGGTGTCTTCTCGGGCGACGCGCTGGTGCGCGACGGCTACCTGCGCCCGACCGAGGAGCTCGTCGAGCTCGTCCGCTCGGCCCCCGCGATGGCCGGGGCGGACCTGGCCCGCGAGGTCAGCACCCCCACGGCCTACGTGGTCGAGCCCTCGGGGGAGTTCGCCGGCAAGGAGCCGCTCAAGACGGTCGTGGCGGTGGACCTCGGTATCAAGTCGATGACCCCCCAGCGCCTGTCGGAGCGCGGTATCCGGGTGCACGTCGTGCCCTCGTGGTCCACGATCGAGGACGTCCTGGCCCTCGACCCGGACGGCGTGTTCTTCTCGAACGGCCCGGGCGACCCGAGCGCCGCGACGCACGAGGTCACGCTGCTGCGCGAGGTCCTCGACCGCCGTCTGCCGTACTTCGGCATCTGCTTCGGCAACCAGATCCTGGGTCGCGCGCTGGGCTTCGGCACGTACAAGCTCGCGTACGGCCACCGCGGCATCAACCAGCCCGTGATGGACCTCGCCACGCGCAAGGTCGAGATCACGTCCCAGAACCACGGCTTCGCGGTCGACGCCCCCATCGGGGAGCAGGCGACCGCACCGCACGACGGCGGCGGCTACGGCCGTGTCGTCGTCTCGCACATCGGGCTCAACGACGACGTGGTGGAGGGCCTCGAGTGCCTCGACATCCCCGCGTTCTCGGTCCAGTACCACCCGGAGGCAGCCGCCGGCCCGCACGACGCCGCCTACCTCTTCGACCGCTTCCTCGACCTCATGACGTCCGGCGCGGCCTCTGCCGCCGGCCTCTCGGCCGCCACGCCGCAGACGTCCGCAAAGGAGAACTGACCAGTGCCTCGCAGAACTGACATCAACAGCGTCCTGGTCATCGGGTCCGGCCCGATCGTCATCGGCCAGGCCTGCGAGTTCGACTACTCGGGCACCCAGGCCATCCGGGCGCTCAAGGAGGAGGGCCTGCGGGTCGTCCTGGTGAACTCGAACCCGGCCACGATCATGACCGACCCGGAGTTCGCGGACGCGACGTACGTCGAGCCGATCACGACCGAGGTCCTGACGACCATCATCGCCAAGGAGCGCCCGGACGCCGTCCTCGCGACCCTGGGCGGGCAGACGGCGCTCAACGCGGCGATCGCGCTCGACGAGGCCGGCGTGCTCGAGAAGTACGGCGTGGAGCTCATCGGGGCGAACATCGCCGCGATCGAGAAGGGCGAGGACCGCCAGCAGTTCAAGGACGTCGTCGAGAAGTGCGGCGGCGAGTCGGCCCGTTCAGAGATCATCCACACGATCGAGGAGGCCGTCGCGGTCGCAGAGTCCTTGGGGTACCCCATGGTCGTGCGTCCGTCCTTCACGATGGGCGGCCTCGGCAGCGGCATCGCGTACGACGAGCAGGACCTGCGCCGCATCGTCGGCCAGGGCCTGCACTACTCGCCCACGACCGAGGTCCTCCTCGAGGAGTCGATCCTCGGGTGGAAGGAGTACGAGCTCGAGCTCATGCGCGACACAGCGGACAACGTCGTCGTGATCTGCTCGATCGAGAACGTCGACCCGGTCGGCGTGCACACGGGCGACTCGATCACGGTGGCTCCCGCGCTGACGCTCACGGACCGTGAGTTCCAGAAGCTGCGCGACATCGGCATCGCGGTCATCCGCGAGGTCGGCGTCGACACGGGCGGCTGCAACATCCAGTACGCGGTGCACCCGGAGACCGGGCGGGTCATCGTCATCGAGATGAACCCTCGTGTGTCGCGCTCGTCGGCGCTGGCGTCGAAGGCCACGGGCTTCCCGATCGCGAAGATCGCCGCGAAGCTCGCCATCGGCTACACGCTCGACGAGATCCCCAACGACATCACGGGCTCGACGCCCGCGTCGTTCGAGCCGACGCTCGACTACGTCGTGGTCAAGGTGCCGCGGTTCGCGTTCGAGAAGTTCCCCGCCGCGGACGACACCCTGACGACGACCATGAAGTCGGTGGGCGAGGCCATGGCGATGGGCCGCAACTTCACCGAGGCGCTCGGCAAGGCGCTGCGCTCGATCGACAAGGGCGGCGCGGTGTTCCACTGGGACGGCGAGCCGGTCTCGGGCGAGGAGCTCGACGCGCTGCTCGTGGAGATCTCCCGCCCCACGGAGGGCCGCCTGGTCGCGACCCAGCAGGCGCTGCGCGCCGGGGCGAGCATCGAGCAGGTCTTCGAGGCCACCAAGATCGACCCGTGGTACCTCGACCAGATCCAGCTCGTCAACGAGGTCGCTGCCGAGGTCGCCCAGGCCGACGCCCTCACGCGCGACGTGCTGGTGCAGGCCAAGCGTCACGGCCTGTCGGACGCGCAGGTCGCGAAGCTGCGCGGCATGGGCGCGGCGGGGGAGTCGACGGTCCGCGAGGTCCGCTACGCGCTCGACGTGCGCCCGGTCTACAAGACGGTCGACACGTGCGCGGCCGAGTTCGAGGCGAAGACCCCGTACCACTACTCGACGTACGACCTCGAGACCGAGGTCTCCCCGCGCGAGCGCCCGGCCGTGCTGATCCTGGGCTCCGGCCCGAACCGCATCGGTCAGGGCATCGAGTTCGACTACTCGTGCGTGCACGCGACGCTCGCCCTCAAGGGCGAGTACGAGACCGTGATGGTCAACTGCAACCCGGAGACGGTCTCGACCGACTACGACACCTCGGACCGCCTGTATTTCGAGCCCCTGACGTTCGAGGACGTGCTCGAGGTGTACCAGGCCGAGCTCGCCGCGGGTCCGGTCGCGGGCGTCATCGTGCAGCTCGGTGGCCAGACGCCGCTCGGCCTCGCGCAGCGCCTGGCGGACGCGGGCCTGCCGATCCTGGGCACCTCGCCCGAGGCGATCGACGCCGCGGAGGACCGTGGGGTCTTCGGGCGCGTGCTGGCCGAGGCGGGCCTGCCCGCGCCGGCGTTCGGCACGGCCACGTCGCTCGCGCAGGCGCGTGAGGTCGCCGAGGGCATCGGCTACCCGGTGCTGGTCCGCCCGTCCTACGTGCTGGGTGGGCGCGGCATGGAGATCGTGTACTCGGCCGAGCAGCTCACGGGCTACGTCGAGCGTGCGCTGCACGCCGCCGCGACGGACGACCGCACGACGACGGGATCGTTGCCCGCGCCGCTGCTCATCGACCGCTTCCTCGACGACGCCATGGAGATCGACGTCGACGCGCTCTACGACGGCACCGAGCTGTACCTGGGCGGCGTCATGGAGCACATCGAGGAGGCGGGCATCCACTCGGGCGACTCGGCGTGCGTGCTGCCCCCGGTGTCGCTGAGCGAGGCCGAGATCGAGCGCATCCGCCGCTCGACCGAGGCCATCGCCAAGGGCGTGGGCGTGCGGGGGCTGCTCAACGTCCAGTACGCGCTCGTCTCGGACGTCCTGTACGTCCTGGAGGCGAACCCGCGTGCCTCGCGCACGGTGCCGTTCGTCTCCAAGGCGACGGGGGTCTCGCTGGCCAAGGCCGCGGCGCGCGTCATGGTCGGCGAGTCCATCGCGGACCTGCGCGCGAGCGGGGTCCTGCCGGCGGAGGGCGACGGGGGCCACCTGGACCTCGACTCGCCGATCGCGGTCAAGGAGGCCGTGCTGCCGTTCAAGCGCTTCCGCACGACCGACGGCGTCGTGGTCGACACGGTGCTCGGCCCGGAGATGCGCTCGACGGGTGAGGTCATGGGCTTCGACCGCGACTTCCCGCGCGCGTTCGCCAAGTCGCAGGCTGCGGCGTTCGGCGGGCTGCCGACCTCGGGCTCGGTCTTCGTGTCGGTCGCCGACCGTGACAAGCGCTCGATCGTCTTCCCGATCAAGCGCCTGACGGAGCTGGGCTTCGAGATCCTCGCGACCCAGGGGACCGCCGGGGTGCTGCGTCGCAACGGCATCCCGGCCACGGTCGTGCGCAAGTTCTCGTCGGGCCGTGGCGCCGACGGCGAGCCGACGATCGTCGACCTCATCACCGAGGGCAAGGTCGACATGGTCATCAACACGCCGTCCGGTCAGGGCGCGCGCGCGGACGGCTACGAGATCCGGGCGGCCACGACCGCGGCGGACAAGCCGATCGTCACGACGACCCAGCAGCTCGCGGCCGCGGTCCAGGGCATCGAGGCGGTCCTCGCGGGTCCGTTCGACGTGTGGAGCCTGCAGGAGCACACGGCCGCCACGGCCGCGCGCAAGGCCGAGGCGAACGCGTGAGCGCTGGGCCGGGCGCGGCGCGCCGCCCCTTCGGGGAGCGGCTCGCCGAGGCCATGGACGCTCACGGGCCGCTGTGCGTGGGCATCGACCCGCACCCCGGTCTGCTCGCGGCCTGGGGCCTGCCCGACGACGCCACGGGGCTCCGGGAGTTCGGCCTGCGGGTCGTGGAGGCCGTGGGCGGGCAGGTCGCTGCGCTCAAGCCGCAGTCTGCCTTGTTCGAGCGCCACGGGTCGCGCGGCGTCGCGGCCCTCGAGGAGGTGCTCGCGGCCGCCGCGGCGGCGGGCCCTTCGGGGACGCTGACGATCGTCGACGCCAAGCGCGGCGACATCGGCTCGACCATGGCCGGGTACGCGGACGCCTACCTGCGCGACGGCTCGCCGCTCGCGGGCGACGCCCTGACGGTCTCCCCGTACCTGGGCTTCGCGTCGCTGACCCCGGCCGTGGAGGCAGCGCTCGAGACGGGGCGCGGGGTGTTCGTGCTGTGCCTGACGTCCAACCCGGAGGGCGCGCAGGTCCAGCACGCCCGCACGGGCGCGGGGGTCGACGTCCGCTCGGTCGCCGCGCGCATCGCCGCGGAGGCCGCTGCGCTCAACGAGGGGATCGCGCCGCTCGGGTCGATCGGCCTGGTCGTGGGCGCGACCATCGGTGACGCGGCCCGCAAGACCGGGGTGGACCTGCCGGCGGTCAACGGCCCGCTCCTGGCGCCCGGGGTCGGTGCGCAGGGCGCGGGCGCGGCCGAGCTCGCCGCGGTGTTCGGTGACGCTCGTCGTCAGGTGCTCGCGTCCTCGTCGCGCGGCGTCCTCGCCGCGGGACCGGACGCCGGGGCGCTGCTCACGGCGGCCCGCGCGGCCTCGCGTGAGGCGGCCGACGCGCTGCGCGGCTGAGCCCCCACGCTCTCGACGCCCGAGGGGCGTCCACCCTCCCGGTGGGCGCCCCTCGGGCGTCGGTGGGGCGTGCACCCGGCGACTCACCGCACGCCGACACCGGGCCGTCGGTGCAGTGGCCTGACAGACTCGTCCCATGACCTCCTCCCTCGCTGCCGGTGACCGGCAGACCCCTGACGCCCTCGACATACCCGGCACCTGGAACGCGCGCGACGTCGGTGGCCGCGCCGTCCCGGCGGGCGCCACCGCCCCGCTTCGCACGGGGGTGCTCGTGCGGACCGCGAGCCTGTCGCGGGTGACCCCCGAGGGCGTCGCCGCGCTCGAGGCGCTGGGCGTGACGCTCGACCTCGACCTGCGTGGCGCGGACGAGGTCGCGCGCGACGGTCAGGACGTCGTCCCGGCGACCACGCGCGTGGTGCCCCGGCCGCTGGACCCGGCGGTCGGCGTCGGGCACGCGCTGGGCGGGGCCGACGCACCGGCCGCCTCCCGTATCCCGGGCCGCGAGGAGGCCGCGACCGAGGAGCGCTCCGCCGACACCGCAGCCATGATCGGGCGCCTGCTCGGGGCCGACGACCCGCAGGCCCTCGCACGGGCCATGATGCACGGCGTCTATGCGACGTTCGTCACGGACCCGACCATCCGGCGGACGGTCGGAGAGGCCCTGGAGGACATCGCGGAGGCCGACGGGGCGGTCGTCGTGCACTGCTCGGCGGGCAAGGACCGGACCGGGTGGATCATCGCGCTCGTCCAGCACGTCTGCGGTGTGAGCGAGGAGGACCGGCTCGCCGAGTACCTCGCGAGCGGTGCCGCGGTCGAGGGGCTCGCCGCCGTGATCCCCCCGATCCCCGGCCTCGACAAGGACGCCCTGACCCCCTTGCTGGGCGTCGAGCCGGAGTACCTCCGCGGCGCGTGGGAGCTCGCCGAGAACGAGTTCGGGAGCATCGACGGCTACCTCGACGCGTGCGGCGCCGGGCCTGCGACCAGGGCGAAGATCGCGAGGAAGTTCGCTGCTCAGGGCGTGTGAACGTTGCCTGGCCTGCCAGGTGTGGCTAGTTTCGAGGGTGTCGAGGTCGCCACCGGGGGCATCAGATCCGGTCGGCGGCCCCGGTGCACGTGTGGGCCCATCCGTCTGAGGACAAGTAGGTGACTTGCGTGGCACTACCATCCCTGACCCCCGAGCAGCGCGCGGCGGCACTCGAGAAGGCGGCCGAGGCGCGTCGAGTGCGGGCCGAGGTCAAGAACCGGTTGAAGCACTCCCAGGGCTCCCTGGCCGAGGTGATCGAGCAGGGCCGCACGGACGACGTGATCGGCAAGCTGCGCGTCGTCGCGCTGCTGGAGTCGCTCCCCGGCGTGGGTAAGGTGAAGGCCCGGGCGATCATGGAGGAGATCGGGATCGCCGAGACACGTCGTGTCCGCGGGCTGGGACCCCACCAGTCCGCGGCGCTCATCGAGAGGTTTGGCTGACATTTCCGCTTCACCCACCGCGCAGGCCGCCTCGGCGCCTGCCGCACCACCGACCCCTGCCCGCCTGACCGTCCTGGCGGGACCCACCGCCGTCGGGAAGGGGACCGTGTCGGCGGACATCCGCGCGCGGTACCCGCAGGTGTGGTTGTCCGTGTCCGCCACGACCCGTGCCGCTCGTCCCGGCGAGGTGGACGGCGTCCACTACCACTTCATCGGCGCCGAGGAGTTCGACCGGCTGGTCGAGGCGGGCGAGATGCTGGAGTGGGCCGTGGTGCACGGGCGCAACAGGTACGGGACCCCTCGCCGGCCGGTCGAGGAGAAGCTCGCGGCGGGGGTCCCCGCCCTGCTCGAGATCGACCTGCAGGGCGCGCGCCAGGTGCGCGAGTCCATGCCCGAGGCCCGGTTCGTGTTCCTCGCCCCGCCCAGCTGGGAGGAGCTCGAGCGCAGGCTCGTCGGCCGCGGCACGGAGGGTCCCGAGGAGCGCGAGCGCCGCCTCGCCACGGCCCGCGTCGAGCTGGCCGCCGAGCCCGAGTTCGACGTCGTGATCGTCAACGACGAGGTGCACCGGGCGACCGACGCGCTCGTCGAGGCGATGGGTCTGACGCCCGTCGCGTGACCCTCGTGGTGCCGACGTCACGGGCGTGGGCACCACCAGGACTTGTGCCTGCCCAGTAGACTGGTCGTCAGGCGTGTGCGTCTCGAGCGCGCGCAACCTCTTTGATCCATCCTGCGGGCGACCGTCTGAGCCGCCGCAGGCCCCCCTGACTCACGGAGTGAGACTGTGTCTGGAACCATCGCCGCCCCCGAGGGCATCACCGACCCGCCGATCGACGACCTGCTGGAGCGCGCCGACTCCAAGTACGCGCTCGTGATCTACGCGGCCAAGCGTGCCCGTCAGATCAACGCGTACTACTCGCAGCTCAACGAGGGCCTGCTGGAGAACGTGGGCCCGCTCGTCGAGACCCGCAACCAGGAGAAGCCGCTGTCGATCGCGATGCGCGAGATCAACGAGGGCCTGCTCACGATCGAGACCGTGGAGGCTCCCGCCTCCTGACCGCGGGGCCGCCTGCGGGCGGCTCGGTGGTCCGGGTGGGCGCGGCGTGCGTGGCACAGAGGGAGGGTTCGTACCCATGAGGATCCTTCTCGGGGTCTCCGGGGGAGTGGCGGCCTACAAGGCCGTGCTCCTGCTGCGGCTCCTGCGTGAGCAGGGGCACCAGGTGCGGGTCGTCCCCACCGCGTCCGCCCTGCGGTTCGTGGGAGCCCCGACGTTCGAGGCGCTGTCGGGCGAGAAGGTCAGCACCGAGGTGTTCGACGACGTCCCCCAGGTCGCGCACGTCGCGCTCGGTCAGGGCGCGGACCTGGTGATCGTCGCGCCCGCCACGGCGGACCTCCTCGCACGGGCGGCCGCGGGCCGCGCGGACGACCTGCTCACCTCGACGCTGCTGACCGTGTCATGCCCGGTCGTCATGGCCCCGGCCATGCACACCGAGATGTGGCAGCACCCCGCGACCGTGGCCAACGTCGCGACCCTGCGTTCGCGCGGGGTGCACGTGATCGAGCCGGCGAGCGGTCGGCTGACGGGCAAGGACACCGGCCCGGGCCGGCTGCCCGAGCCCGAGGACATCGCGCGGACCGCCCTCGAGGTGGCCGGGCGGGGCGCCGCGTCGGCGGTGCCCCAGGACCTCTCCGGCCTGCGCGTGGTCGTCTCGGCCGGCGGCACGCGCGAACCCATCGACCCGGTGCGCTTCATCGGGAACCTGTCGAGCGGACGTCAGGGCATCGCCCTGGCCCGTGCCGCCCAGGACAGGGGCGCCGACGTCACGCTCGTCGGGGCGAACCTGACCGAGCAGCTCGACCAGGTCACGGACGTCGTCCGGGTCGGCTCGACGGCCGAGCTGCGCGAGGCCATGCGTTCGCTGGCTCCGGAGGCCGACGTGGTGGTCATGACGGCCGCCGTCGCGGACTTCCGCCCGGCTCGCACGCCGTCCACCAAGATCAAGAAGATCCCCGGGCAGGGCCCCGCTCCCATCGAGCTGGTCGAGAACCCCGACATCCTGGCGGAGCTCGCGCGCGAGCGGACGCGACCGGGGCAGCTCGTCGTCGGCTTCGCGGCCGAGACGGGCGACGAGGCGGGCGACGTCTGGCACCACGGCCGTGCCAAGGCGCGTCGCAAGGGCGCCGACCTCCTCGTGATCAACCCCGTGGGCCACGGCAAGGGCTTCGGGGTAGACACCAACGAGGTGCTGATCGTCGACGCCCAGGGCGAGACGGTCGCCCAGGCCCAGGGCACCAAGCGCGAGGTCGCGGACGCGGTGTGGGACACGGTCCTCAAGGTCCCCCCGCCGATGACGCCGACCACGGACTGAGATCTCGTTCACGTCTCAGTGGTCGGATGCCCGGTATCACCTAGCGGGACAGTACGCTGGATCCCATGAGTTCTGACGACCTGCGCCTGTTCACGTCCGAGTCCGTGACGGAAGGCCACCCGGACAAGGTCTGCGACCAGATCTCCGACGCGATCCTCGACGCCCTCCTCGAGCAGGACCCCACGTCCCGTGTCGCGGTCGAGACCATGGTCACGACGGGACTGGTCCACGTGGCGGGCGAGGTCACGACGAACGCGTACGTCGAGATCCCGCAGATCATCCGCGACGTCGTCAAGGGGATCGGCTACACGTCCTCCGCGATCGGGTTCGATGGCGACTCGTGCGGCGTCTCGGTCTCGATCGGGCAGCAGTCCCCGGACATCGCCCAGGGCGTCGACAAGAGCCTGGAGCAGCGCGACGACACGTCCGATCTGGACCCGCTCGACGTCCAGGGCGCCGGCGATCAGGGCCTGATGTTCGGCTACGCGAGCGACGAGACGCCCACGCTGCTGCCCCTGCCGATCTTCCTCGCGCACCGCCTCGCCGAGCGCCTCGCGCTCGTCCGCAAGGACGGTTCGCTGCCCGGCCTGCGCCCCGACGGCAAGACGCAGGTAACCATCGGGTACGACGGCGACCGCGCCGTCCGCCTCGACACCGTGGTGCTCTCGACCCAGCACGACGAGGACGTCCTGCAGGACACGCTGTGCGCCCAGGTCGCCGAGCTCGTCGTGGCCCCGGTCGTCGAAGGGCTCGACCTGGACGTCGCGGACTTCCGCCTGCTCGTGAACCCGACCGGCAAGTTCGTCATCGGTGGTCCGCAGGGCGACGCCGGGCTCACGGGCCGCAAGATCATCGTCGACACCTACGGTGGGATGGCCCGCCACGGCGGCGGCGCGTTCTCCGGCAAGGACCCGTCGAAGGTCGACCGCTCGGCCGCCTACGCCACGCGCTGGGTGGCCAAGAACGTCGTCGCAGCCGGGCTCGCGCGCCGCTGCGAGGTCCAGGTCGCCTACGCGATCGGCAAGGCGCACCCCGTGGGCCTGTACGTCGAGACGTTCGGCACCGAGTCCGTCCCGGTCGAGCGCATCCGCGCTGCGATCGACGAGGTCTTCGACCTGCGCCCTGCCGCGATCATCGCCGACCTGGACCTGCTGCGGCCCATCTACTCGCAGACCGCGGCCTACGGGCACTTCGGGCGCGAGCTGCCCGACTTCACGTGGGAGCGCACGGATCGCGTGGCGGCCCTGCAGGCCGCCGTCTGAGCCTCGTCGCGCGGGTTGGCCCGGCGTGGGTGGCGCGTGCTGAGATAGGGCCATGACCAGCCAGGACGCCGCTCCCGAGGACGCGGGGGAACAGCTCGCGCTGATCCCCGCGCCGCAGGCGCCGTCGCGCGCCGGTCGTACCGCCCAGGGCAAGGTCAAGGCCGCCCGTCCGGTGGGCGCGCTCGAGATCGCGAGCGACCTACCGGTCGCGCGGGTCGTCCTCGACCTGGTGCCGCACCACCTGGACCAGACGTTCGACTACCTGGTCCCGGCGTCCATGGCCCAGGGCGCGCAGCCCGGCGTCCGGGTCAAGGCCCGGTTCGGGCCGCAGGAGGCCGACGGCTACGTCCTTGCGCGCGCCGCGTCGAGCGACCACGACGGGCGGCTCGTGCCGCTCAAGCGGCTCGTGTCGGCCGAGCAGGTGCTCACGCCGCAGGTCGCGGCGTTGTGCCGCACGGTCGCCGACCACTACGCGGGCACGCTCTCGGACGTGCTGCGCCTCGCGATCCCGCCGCGTCACGCGCGGGCGGAAGCGGCGCCGTCGGGCAGCGAGCCAGTCGTCCCGGACGCCCCGGCTGACCCGAGCGCCGACGCCCCGGGGGGCGCGAGCGCCCCGGAGCGCGCAGGGCCCGGCGCCCGTGCGGGTGCACGTGACCTCGCGGCGCCCGCGGAGGCAGTGGACGCGCCTGCGGGCCCGGCGCGCCCCTCCGAGTGGGCCCCCTACCGCGGCGGCGCCGCGTTCCTGAACCACCTGGTCGGCGGGTCGGGCCCGCGCGCGGTCTGGACGGCCCTGCCGGGCCGCGTGGCCGACGGCGTGCCCGTCCAGGGCGCCCGGGCCGCGGGCGGGCACGGCAAGGGCGACGAGGACCCGGCGCAGGGCGTCCAGCACTGGGCCCTGGCCCTGGCCGAGGCCGTGCGCGCGACCGTGACGGGCGGGCGTGGCGCGCTCGTGGTGCTGCCCGACGCGCGCGACGTCGACCAGATGTGCCTCGCCCTCGAGCTCGCGGGCTACGCACCGCACACCGCGCGCCGTGCCGGGCAGTTCGTGCGTCTGACCGCCGACGAGGGCCCCTCGCCCCGGTACCGCAGCTTCCTGGCGGCGTTGCGGGGAGAGGTGCGGGTCGTCGTCGGGACGCGTGCCGCGGCGTTCGCGCCCGTCCAGGACCTGGGCCTCGTGGCGTGCTGGAACGACGGCGAGGAGACGCTCGCCGAGCCGCGCTCGCCCTACCCGCACGCCCGGGAGGTCCTCGCGCTGCGCAGCGAGCTCGAGGGCGCGGCGTTCCTGCTGGGGTCGGTCAGCCGCACGGTGCAGGCCCAGGCGCTCCTCGAGTCCGGCTGGGCCCGGGAGGTCGCGGCCCCCCGCGAGGTGCTGCGCGCGCGGGCCCCACGGGTGCGGGCGCTGACGTCGGTCGAGCTCGCGGCCGAGGGCGCCGGGGCCGCCGCCCGCCTGCCGAGCGCCGCGTGGCGGGCCGTGCGGGACGCCCTGGGCGCGGGCCCGGTCCTGGTCCAGGTCCCGCGAGCCGGGTACCTGCCCGTCGTGGCGTGCGCGCGCTGCCGGACGGCCGCGCACTGCGGCACGTGCCACGGGCCGCTCATGCTGCCCGGCCCGGGCGCCCCACCGCAGTGCGCGTGGTGCGGCGCCCTGGCCGGGGCGTGGTCGTGCGACGAGTGCCACTGGACGGGCCTGCGCTCGGTGCGCGTCGGGTCGGGGCGCACGGCCGAGGAGCTGGGCCGGGCGTTCCCGGGCGTCGCGGTGCGTGTCTCGGGGGCGAGCGCCCCGGGCGGGGTGATCTCCGCCGTCGGGCCGCGCCCCGCCGTGATCGTGGCGACCCCGGGCGCGGAACCCGTCGCCGAGGGCGGCTACGCCGCCGCGCTGCTGCTCGACGCGGCGCTGAGCACCGCGCACGTGGGCCTCGCGGTCGCCCAGGACGCGCTGCACCGCTGGCTCACGGCCGCAGGCTTGGTGCGATCGGCCCGCGAGGGGGGCCAGGTGCTGCTCGTGGGCGACGCGGCCCCCGGGCCCACCAACGCCCTGGTGCGCTGGGACCCGGCGGGGTTCGCCGACCGTGAGCTGGCCGAGCGTCGCGAGCTCGACCTGCCGCCCGCCGTGCGGGTCGCCGCGGTCACGGGGGACCGGCAGGCCGTGGACGCCGTCGTGGCTCGCGTGGGACTCGCGGACGCCTCGACGACCCTGGGACCCGTCGAGGTCCCGGACGCCGCGGGCCGGCCCGGGCGGGGCGGGACCGGGCGCGACCCGTCGCTACAGCCTCCTGTGCGCACGATCGTGCGCGTCCCGCTGCGCGACGGCCGCCGGCTCGCCCGCGAGCTCTCGGCCTCCCTGGCGGTCCGCTCCGCGAAGCGCGAGGGTGGGAGCGTACGCGTCCAGCTCGACCCCAAGGAGATGTTGTGAGCACCGCCGAGCGCGAGAACCCGACCCGGGCCCTGATCGACACGGTCCTGTTCGACTTCGGCAACGTCCTGGTGACCTGGGACCCGTACGCCGCCTACGTGGGGCGCATGGACCGCGCCGACGTCGAGGCCTTCTTCGAGGCCGTCGACTTCCCCACGTTCAACGCCCGCCAGGACGCGGGTCGGTCCTGGGCCGACGCGCGGCGCGAGATCGCCGAGCACCACCCCGAGCACGTGAGCCTGCTCGACGTGTACACCGAGAACTTCGCGGCGAGCCTCGTGGGGCCCGTGCCCGGCACGGAGGAGGTGGTGCGCGAGCTGCGTGCCCTCGGCGTGCGGCTGTACGGCCTGACGAACTGGTCCGCGGAGATGTTCCACGAGGCCGAGCCCGCAGCCCCGGCGATCGGGCTCATGCAGGACGTCCTGGTCTCGGGGCGCGTGGGGCTCGTCAAGCCGGACCCGCGCATCTTCGAGGCCGCGACCGAGCGCTTCGCCCTGGATCCTGCGCGCACCCTGTTCGTCGACGACTCCGTGGCGAACGTCACGGCCGCCGCCGGGCTGGGGTTCCGGACCCTGCGCTTCGAGGACGCCGCGGGGTTGCGTGCGGTGCTGCGCGACCTCGGCGTCGGGGTGCGCGCCGCCTGAGCGGGACCGGGCGCAGGCCCGTCCCGGGGCGGGCCGGGAGGGGCGCACCGCCTAGACTCGCCCCATGCGTGTGCTCTTCGCCGGAACCCCGGACGTGGCCGTCCCGGCCCTCGATGCCCTGATCGACTCCCGGCACGAGGTGGTCGCCGTCCTCACCCGCGCCGACGCGCCCTCGGGTCGCGGCCGCCGGCTGACACCCAGCCCTGTGCGGGTGCGTGCGGAGGAGGCCGGGATCCCGGTCATCACGGACCGCCCCCGTGGCGAGGAGTTCGTGGCCCGGCTCGCGGCCCTGGAGGTCGACTGCGCGCCCGTGGTGGCGTACGGCGAGATCCTGCGCCGCGAGGTGCTCGACGTCCCCCGCCTCGGCTGGGTCAACCTGCACTTCTCGGTCCTGCCCGCCTGGCGCGGGGCGGCCCCCGTGCAGCGCGCGATCATCGCGGGCGACGAGGTCACGGGAGCCACGACGTTCCTCATCGAGGAGGGACTGGACTCGGGGCCCGTGCTGGGCACCATGACCGAGACCATCCGTCCTCGCGACACCGCTGGCGACCTCCTGGGCCGGCTCGCGGCCTCGGGCGCCGGGCTGCTCGTGGCGACGCTCGACGCGATCGAGGACGGCGCCGCGTCCCCGGTCGTCCAGCCCGCCGAGGGGATCAGCACGGCCGCGAAGCTGACCCCCGAGGACGCGCACGTGCGCTGGGCGCACCCCGCGCTCGCGATCGACCGCCAGGTGCGCGGCTGCACGCCCGCCCCCGGCGCCTGGACCACGCTGCCCGACGGCGCCCGCCTGGGCCTGGGCCCCGTGACGCCGCGCCCCGACGTGGACGACCTGGCCCCCGGCGAGCTGCGCGCCGCCAAGCGTGAGGTCCTGGTGGGCACCGGCACGCACGCGGTCGCGCTCGGCGAGGTCGCGCCCGTGGGCAAGAAGCACATGGCCGCGACCGACTGGGCACGCGGCGCCCGCCTGGGCGAGCACGTCGTCCTGGGCACTCCTGACGAGACGAAGGACCACGCATGAGCGGCGAGGCACGTACCGGCGGCGCCCCCGGGCCCGAGGGCGGACACGGTAGGCCCGGCGGGAACGGTGGGCCCGGTGGCCGTGACCGCAGTGACCGCAGTGACCGCGATGACCGTCGCGACGCGCGAGGTCGCGAGCGCGGGGCGGCCCGTGTCCGGGGCGCGGGCCAGCGCTCGGAGGCGGCGCCCTCGCAGCGCGCCAAGGGCGCCGACCCGGCACGCAACGTCGCGTTCGACGTCCTGCAGGAGGTCGCGACCTCCGACGCGTACGCCAACCTCGTCCTGCCCCCGCTGCTGCGCTCACGCGGCATCCGTGGTCGCGACGCCGCGTTCGCGACCGAGCTCGCCTACGGCACCCTGCGCCTGCGCGGGCGCTACGACGCGATCATCGCCCAGTGCGTCGACCGCCCCCTCGACCAGGTCGACCCGAACGTGCTCGACCTGCTGCGCCTCGGGGCCCACCAGCTCCTGGGCATGCGCGTGGCCCAGCACGCGGCCGTCTCGGAGACCGTGGGCCTGGCCCGCGCCCGCGCCGGGGCGGGCAGCGCACAGTTCGTCAACGCGGTCCTGCGCAAGATCTCCCGCTCGAGCCTCGAGGAGTGGCTCGAGGCCATCACGCTCGATGCGCCCGACGACGTCACGCGCCTCGCGATCACCCAGTCCCATCCGGTGTGGATCGCCCGGGCCATGCGGGAGGCCCTCGTCGGCACGGGACGCTCGGCCGACGACCTGGCCGAGCTCCTCGAGGCCGACAACGCCGCGCCGCGCGTGACGCTCGTGGCCCGCCCGGGCCTGGTCAGCCGCGAGCGCCTCGCGGGCGAGGTCACCCACGACGTGCGCGGGGACGCCACGACCACCCCCGGGCGCTGGGCGCCCACGGCCCTGGTGCTGTCGGGCTCGGACCCGGCCGCGATCCCCGCGGTCCGGTACGGGGCCGCCGGCGTCCAGGACGAGGGGTCCCAGCTCGTGACGCTCGCGTTCGCGGCAGTACCGACGCTGCCCACGCTCGCCTCGGCCGGTGACGGTGCGTCGGTGGGCGACGGCGCAGCGAACCCCGACGAGCGCTGGCTCGACCTGTGCGCGGGCCCGGGCGGCAAGGCCGCGCTCCTGGCCTCCCTCGCGGGCGAGCAGGGGGCGCGCATCGTCGCGAACGAGGTCGCCCCCCACCGGGCTCGTCTGGTCGAGCAGGCGCTCGCGGCCGTGCCCGCCGACGCGGTCGAGCGGGTGCAGGTGGGCGACGGACGCCAGGTGGGGGTCGAGGAGCCCGGCGCGTACGACCGCGTGCTCGTCGACGCCCCCTGCACGGGCCTGGGCGCGCTGCGCCGCCGCCCCGAGTCGCGCTGGCGCCGCACCCCCGGGGACATCGCGACCCTCACGACCCTGCAGCGCGAGCTCCTCGGCTCAGCCCTGGACGCCGTGCGTCCCGGTGGCGTCGTCGGGTACGTGACGTGCTCCCCGCACCTCGCGGAGACCCAGCTCGTGGTCAAGGACGTCCTGGCCGGGCGCGGCGACGTCGAGGTCCTCGACGCGGCCGCCGCGGTGCGCCAGGTCGCCGGGGACGACATCCCGCTCGCGGACCGCACCGACGTGCAGCTGTGGCCGCACGTGCACGGCACCGACGCGATGCACCTGACGCTGCTGCGCCGTCGGGCCTGAGGCCCCCTGCCCACGGCCTGGTCGGGTGGTCAAGGCCACCCGACCAGGCCGTGGGGCGTCCGCGCACGGCGCGGGGGCGCCCTCTAGGCTGGTGCCCATGTCCGCACTCATCGCCCCCAGCATCCTGTCCGCCGACTTCGCGAACCTCGAGCGCGACCTGGGCGCGATCGCGACCGCCGACTACGCGCACGTCGACGTGATGGACAACCACTTCGTGCCCAACCTGACCCTGGGTCTGCCGATCTTCGAGCGCCTCGCCCAGGTGTCCCCGGTGCCGCTCGACGCGCACCTCATGATCGCCGACCCGGACCGCTGGGCCCCCGGCTACGCCGAGGCCGGCGCCGCGTCCGTCACGTTCCACGCCGAGGCCGCCACCGCCCCCGTGCGCCTGGCGCGCGAGCTGCGCCGCCTGGGCTCGCGCGCAGGCCTCGCGCTGCGCCCCGCGACGTCGGTCGAGCCGTTCCTGGACCTGCTGCCCGAGTTCGACATGCTCCTGGTCATGTCCGTCGAGCCCGGCTTCGGCGGCCAGTCCTTCATCGAGGGCGTGCTGCCCAAGGTCCGCCGTATCCGCGACGCCGTGTCCGACGCCGGGCTCGACGTGTGGGTCCAGGTCGACGGCGGCATCTCGCGCGCCACCATCGAGCGCGCGGCCGAGGCCGGGGCCAACGTGTTCGTCGCCGGCTCGGCCGTGTACGGCGCGGAGAACGTGCCCGAGGAGATCGCGGCCCTGCGGGCGCTCGCGGACCAGCACACGCACTGACCCCGGCCGGCCGCCCGACGGTCCGTTCCCGGCGCCCCGCTCGGGGGCGCCGCGCCCCGGGACCGTTCACATCGTTCCAGCCCGCGGGACGCAGCGGATCGAGTTCCTGCGGGGGAATGCCGGTGTGGCATGCTGGGTGGAGACGGGACGCCGGGCGCAGCGCACCTCAGGGAGCGCGAGCCAGGGTCTCGACGGTCAGCAGCATCAGCAGTACGCACACACGTGCTCCGGGGTCGGTGTAATTCCGAGCCGGCGGTGACAGTCCGCGACCCACGCCTCGGCGTGGTTGACCTGGTGGAACTCCAGGACCGACGGTGAAAGTCCGGATGGGAGGAAGTACGTGGCGGCGCGGGGCAGAGCCCTGTGCCGTGGTGTCGTGACGTCCGTGGACCCTTGAGGTCCCCAGACGTCGTCGACCACCCCTCACCCCGGAGCGTCGTGCTCACCGGGAGGAGGATCATGGGCGCCAGGCCCGCACTGACGATCGACGACGCGATGCTGCGTGCGCTCGAGCTGGCCGCGCGCGGCCCGGCCCACGGCCCCAACCCGCGCGTGGGCGCCGTCCTGCTGGGCCCCGCGCACAGCCCCCCGGGCTCCCTGCCCGACGCCGCCGCCCGCGGCCTCGTGGACGGCTCGCCCCGGGTGGTGCTCGCCGAAGGCTTCCACCGGGGCGCGGGCACCGCGCACGCCGAGGCGGCCGCCCTGGCCGACGCCCGCGAGCGCGGCGTGGACGTGCACGGCGCGACGGCCGTGGTCACGCTCGAACCGTGCAACCACACCGGACGCACGGGGCCGTGCGCGCAGGCGCTGCTGGACGCGGGCGTGGCCGAGGTCGTCTACGCCGTCACGGACCCGAACCCCGTCGCGACCGGGGGCGGCGAGCGCCTCCGCGCGGCCGGCGTCCGGGTGGCCCCCGGGCTGCGCGAGGCCGAGGGAGAGCGACTCCTGGGGCCGTGGCTCGTCGCCGTGCGCCGCGGGAGCCCCTACGTGACCCTCAAGCTCGCCTCGACCCTCGACGGGCGCGTGGCGGCCACCGACGGCACCTCGCAGTGGATCACCGGGCCCGCGGCCCGCCAGCACGCGCACCGGGTCCGTGCGCAGGTCGACGCGATCCTCGTGGGTACCGGGACCGTCGTGGCCGACGACCCGTCGCTCACGGCGCGTACAGGGGAGCCGGAGCCGGGGCTTGCCGACCACCAGCCCCTGCGGGTCGCTGGTGGGGTGGTCGGGCCGGAGCCGGGGCTTGCCGAGCACCAGCCGCTGCGCGTCGTCGTCGGGCTCCGTGACCTTCCTCCGGGCGCGCGGCTCGCGCCGGGCGGGCCCTGGACGAGCGACGGCGGCGGGCCCGTGCTGCACGTGCGCACGCACGACGTCCACGCGGTCCTGGCCGGGCTGGCCGCGCGCGAGGTGCGTCACGTCCTGGTCGAGGGCGGCCCGGGGCTGGCGACGGCGTTCCTCGCGGCGGGGGCGGTCGACGAGGTCCACGCCTACCTCGCACCCGTGCTCCTGGGTGCGGGCCTGGGTGCCGTGGGAGACCTCGGCGTGACCACGCTCGCGGGCGCCCCCCGCTTCTCCACGCACGACGTGCGGCGACTCGGCGAGGACGTCCTGGTCGTGGCCCGGGCCGTGCCCGCTGCGCCGTCCGTGCCCTCCACGCCTCCTGGTACCGCCCCCGGCCTCGGCGTGGCGGGACCACCCGAGCCCGATGCCCGGACCTCCCCCCACGACAGCACCCACCGCACCACCCCCGAACAGGAGAAGTGATGTTCACCGGAATCGTCGAAGAGATCGGCACGGTCCGCGAGATCGCGTTCCCCGGGGGTGAGACCTCCGACGCCGTCCTGACGGTGCACGGCCCCCTCGCCACCTCGGACGCCCGCCTGGGCGACTCGATCGCGGTCGACGGCGTGTGCCTGACCGTCACGGGCGTGGGACAGGACGGCACCTTCACCGCCGACGTCATGCCCGAGTCCCTGCGTCGCACCGCCCTGGGCGGTCTGCGCCCCGGCTCGTCCGTGAACCTGGAGCGGGCCGTGCGCGCCGACACGCGCCTGGGCGGGCACATCGTGCAGGGACACGTCGACGGCGTCGGGTCCCTCGCGCGCCGGACCCCGGGGGAGCGGTGGGACGACCTGGTCGTGTCCGCGCCCCCGGGGCTGACGCGCTACGTCGCGGAGAAGGGCTCGATCACGGTCAGCGGCGTGTCCCTCACGGTGACCCACGTGGACGACACCTCGTTCGGGGTGTCCCTGATCCCCACGACGCTCGAGGCCACGAACCTGGGCTCCCTCGTCCCCGGGGACCGGGTCAACCTCGAGGTCGACGTCCTCGCGAAGTACGTCGAGAGACTCCTCACGACCGGTGCCGCCCTCCTGGCAGGCCGGGACGGTCGGGCGCTCGCGGCCACCGACGATCCCGCGAGCGCTTCCGGCCCGGCGGACGCCCCCAGGACCAGCGCAGCACAGGAATGAGCACCGCCATGAACCCCCAGCCCGACGCCACCCGTCCCGGCGACGCCACCCCCCACCCGTCCGAGCACCCTGGGCACGTCCGGACCGGCACCATCGAGGAGGCCCTCGACGCGATCCGCGCCGGGCGTCCCGTCCTGGTCGCCGACTCCCCGGACCGCGAGAACGAGGCCGACGTGGTCTTCGCGGCCGGGACCGTGACCCCCGAGTGGGTCGCCTGGACCATCCGGCACTCCTCGGGCTACCTGTGCGCGCCCATGCCGGCCGCGCGGGCCGACGCCCTGGACCTGCCGCTCATGGTGCCCCACAGCCAGGACCCGAGGCGCACGGCCTACACGGTCACGGTCGACGCCGCCACGGGCGTCACGACCGGGATCTCCGCCGTCGACCGGGCCAGGACCCTGCACGTCCTGGCCGACCCCGCCTCGGGTGCGGTCGACCTCATCCGGCCCGGGCACGTCCTGCCCCTGCGCGCCGTCCCGGGCGGGGTGCTGCACCGTGCCGGGCACACCGAGGCCGCGGTCGACCTCGTGCGCCTGGCCGGGGCGGGCGAGGTCGGAGGCATCGCCGAGCTCGTCAACGACGACGGCACCATGATGCGGCTCGACGACGCGGCCCGGGCGGCCGCGGACGCCGGGCTGGTGCTCATCACGATCGCCGACCTCATCGCGTGGCGCCGCGAGCACGACCCCGCCGTCCCCGAGCAGGACACGCAGCCCACGCTCGTGCCCCGCGTGCAGGCCACGAGCGTGGCCGACCTGCCCACCGCGCACGGCCACTTCCGCGTCCACGGGTACCGCGACCTGCGTACCGGGGCGGAGCACGTGGCCCTCGTGCCCGTGGCCGTCCCTGCGGGGGGCGGCACCCTCGCCGGCACCGGGCAGGACGGCGCCCCCGTCGCACCGCTCGTGCGCGTGCACTCCGAGTGCCTGACCGGGGACGCGTTCGGGTCGCTGCGCTGCGACTGCGGCCCCCAGCTCCAGGCCTCCATGGAACGCGTCGCCGCACTGGGCGGGGCCGTGGTGTACCTGCGGGGGCACGAAGGACGAGGCATCGGACTGCTCGCCAAGATCGGCGCCTACGAGCTGCAGGACGCCGGGTTCGACACCGTCCAGGCCAACCTCGAGCTCGGGTGGCCCGTGGACCGCCGTGAGTACGGCGCCGCTGCCGCGATCCTGCACGACCTCGGCCTCGACCGCGTCACGCTCCTCACCAACAACCCCGCCAAGGTCACGGGGCTCGCCGCGCACGGCATCGACGTCGCCGACGCCCACCGGCTCGAGGTCGGGCACGGCGAGCACAACCACGGCTACCTCATGACGAAAAAGGTCGCCATGGGCCACCTCCTGGACAGCCTCGAGATCACCCCCGAGCACACCCCCGACACAGCACCCACCACCCACACCACCAAGGAGAACGACCGATGAGCGGCGCAGGAGCACCCCAGATCACCGTCGACGGCACCGGGCTGCGGATCACCGTCGTGGCCGCCAGCTGGCACACCGAGGTCATGGACGGCCTCCTCGCAGGGGCCCGCCGGGCGCTCGCGGCCGCGCACGTCACGCACGTCACCGAGATCCGCGTGCCGGGTTCGTTCGAGCTGCCCGTCGCGGCCGCGCGCGCCGCCGAGCACGGCGCGGACGCCGTCGTCGCGCTGGGCGTCGTGATCCGCGGCGGGACCCCGCACTTCGAGTACGTGTGCTCGGCCGCCACGACGGGCCTGACCGACGTCTCGGTACGCACCGGGGTCCCCGTGGGCTTCGGGGTGCTCACGTGCGACGACGAGCAGCAGGCGCTCGACCGGGCGGGGCTGCCCGGCTCCCGGGAGGACAAGGGCGCGGAGGCCGTCGATGCGGCCATCGCCACGGTCGTGGCGCTGCGCGACCTCTGAGCACCCGCTGACGGCCCGACGGCGTGGCGCCCCCTCGATGCGCACGCACCGAAGGGGCGCCGCGGTCGCCCGGTGACCGGTGGGCGGGACAGGTCCACCCGGCCACCGCCGGGCGACTACCCTGGTCGGGTGAAGACGTTCGAAGGGCTGTTCGCCGAGCTCACCGAGAAGGCCACCACCCGACCCGCCGGTTCCGGCACGGTCGCGGAGCTGGATGCCGGTGTCCATGCGATCGGGAAGAAGATCGTCGAGGAGGCCGCCGAGGTATGGATGGCGGCCGAGTACGAGGGCGACGACAAGACGGCCGAGGAGATCTCCCAGCTGCTGTACCACGTGCAGGTGCTGCTCCTCGCCAAGGGCCTGACCCTGCAGGACGTGTACAAGCATCTGTGAACCCGGCCAGGTCCGGGTCCAGGGGGAGGCGCACGGGGGCTCAGGCACCCGGGTCGCTTCCCTCACGCATGTCCGTCCGCAGTCGTCCACCGTCCGTCCCCGGGCACCGGCCCTCGCCGGTGCGCCGACCGGGTGATCGGTCCCCCTGACCGCCCCGCCCCCCGAACTCCCCAAGAAACGCGAGGACCCCGTGCTCCGCATCGCCGTTCCCAACAAGGGCTCCCTGTCCGAGCCCGCCGTCGACATGCTCCGCGAGGCCGGCTACCGCCAGCGCCGCGACACCCGCGAGCTCGTGCTCGCGGACCCGGACAACGACGTCGAGTTCTTCTTCCTGCGCCCGCGCGACATCGCCGTGTACGTCGGCACCGGCACGGTCGACGCCGGCATCACAGGCCGCGACCTGCTGCTCGACTCGGGCGCAGCGGCCGTCGAGCACATGCAGCTCGGCTTCGCCGGATCCACGTTCCGGTACGCCGCCCCCGTGGGCACCATCACGTCCCTCGACCAGGTCGAGGGACTGCGCGTCGCCACGTCCTACGAGGTCCTGGTGGAGAACCACCTGCGGTCCAACGGCGTCACGGCCTCCGTGGTGCACCTGGACGGCGCGGTCGAGTCCGCGGTCCAGCTCGGCATCGCCGACGTCGTCGCGGACGTCGTGTCCACCGGCACGACCCTGCGCGGGGCCGGCCTGGAGGTCTTCGGCGACCCCATCCTGAAGTCCGAGGCCGTCCTGATCCGCCCGGCCTCCGTGACCGACGACGCGGTCTCCGCAGGCCTCGAGACGCTCACACGCCGACTGCTGGGCGTCCTCACGGCCCGCCAGTACGTCCTGATGGACTACGACGTACCCGCACACCTCGTCGAGGCCGCGGTGGCCCTCACGCCCGGCCTGGAGTCCCCGACCGTCTCGCCGCTGCACGACCGCGACTGGGCAGCCGTGCGCGCCATGGTGCGCCGCGACCAGACCAACAAGCTCATGGACGCCCTCTACGAGGTCGGCGCACGCGCGATCCTGGTGACCTCGATCCACGCCTGCCGCCTCTGACGCCTCCGCGTCTCCCACACAGCCAGGCCACCCCGAGCGGCGGACAGTGCGTCGACGGGGAACGGCCACCACGAGCCTGCGCTGCCCGGGTGCCACGACAGCACCCGGGCAACGTCGTCTCCCGTCGCGACGACGCGGCACGGCGACCGGCACCGAGGAGTCGTGACCACCCCGCAGGCACCCTCCTCCCCGCACGACCGATGAAAAGGGCCGCAGGACGGGGGAGGATGGACACGTGAGCAGCTATGTCGCCCCACCCCCCGACCTTCCCCCCGGAGACCCCTACGCCCCCTTCCGGCCACGCTGGGGCACCGCAGTGGCATACACCGCCGCCGTCGCGATCCTGGCAGGTTGCACCCTCGTCGCCCTGGTCGCGACCGGCCCCGGGACCGACTCCGGATGGAACAAAGCCGCCACGATCGGCGTCGGCGCCTTCTGCGCCCTCGTCCTGTGGCGCCTCGGCCAGGTCCGGGCCACCGTCACCCCCGAGCACCTGACCGTGCACAACATCGTCTTCACCCGCCGCCTGGACTGGCCCCAGGTCGTCTCCGTGCGCTTCGGCCCCGGCGACCCATGGGTACGCCTCGACCTGTCGGACGGCAAGGCGCTCGCGGTCATGGGCATCCAGCGCGCGGACGGTGCACGACGCAGCGAGAACGAGGCGGCGCGTCTGGCGGCGCTCGTCGTGGCCCACGGCGAGGGGCACGAGGACTGACGCGACGTCGTCGGGCCCGGAGGACGCTCGCCTGGCCCCGCCCCGCCCCGCAGCGAGCGCGTGTCTCGGCACGGCGCACGGCGCGGGCCGAGGGCCGGAGCGGCCCTCGGGAACTCGAGAGGGCCCCCGGAACCAGCAGGTTCCAGGGGCCCTCTCGTCGTGCTCAGCGGCCGGGGATCAGGCCACGCGGACGATCAGCGCTCGCCGGCGCGGAAGCGGGGAGCCTTGCGCTCGCCGCTGCGCTCGGGGCGCTCGTCGTAGCGGCCGGCCGGGCCGTGGCCCGAGTGACCGCCCGAGTAGCCGCCCGAGCGGGGCGCGGAGCCACCCGTACGGGGCCCGCGGGCGCCCTGAGGCGCACCCTGGTCCACCTGGATGCGCAGCGACTTGCCCGCGACACGGGCCCGCGAGATGCGGTCGATCGTGGCGGAGTCGAGCGGGGTCGCGATGTCGACGAGCGAGAAGCTCGGGAAGATGTCGATCTTGCCGAGGTCCTTGCCGTTGAGCCCGCCCTCGTTGGTCAGGGCGCCCACGATGCCGGACGGCTGAGCGCCGTGCGTGTGCCCGACGGCCAGGCGGTAGCGGGTGCCCACCGCGTCGCGACGGATGCCACGCTCGCCGCCACGGCCACCCTCACGGGGGCCACGCGAGTCGCGCTCGCCGTAGGGGCGGGACTCGCGCTCACGGCGAGCGTTCTTCGCCTCGGCGCGCTGCGCCTCGAAGAGCTCCTGCTCCTCGCGGGCCTTGGGGCCGTCGTCACCCACCGACAGGGCGACCAGGACCGCTGCCAGGTCGATCGGGTCGACGTCCGACTCGGCGACGTACGCCGCGACCAGGTCGCGGTACATCGACAGCCGGCCAGCGGCCTGACGCTCGGCGACCTGACCGAGGATGCGACGTGCCTTGTGCGCGGAGACGTCCGCGGGGGAGGGCACGTCGACCTCTTCGAGGCTCGCACGGATGGTCTTCTCGATGAACTTCAGACGGTTGCGCTCGCCCGGGGTCACGAAGCTCAGCGCCTCACCCGTACGACCGGCACGACCCGTACGACCGATGCGGTGCACGTACGCCTCGGGCTCGCCCGGCAGGTCGAAGTTCACGACCAGGCCGATGCGGTCCACGTCCAGGCCACGGGCGGCGACATCCGTCGCGACCAGGACGTCCAGGGCGCCAGAGCGCAGACGCTCGACGATCTTCTCGCGGTCCTTCTGTGCCACGTCGCCGGAGATCGTGGCTGCCGAGATACCGCGCTCGACGAGGGCCGAGCCGACCTCCTCGGCCGCACCACGGGTCCGGGTGAACACGATCGCCGCGTCCGCGTCCGACGTCGCGAGCACGCGCACCAGGGCACCCGTCTTGTGACGGAACGGCACGACCGAGTAGGTCTGGCGCACCGAGGTAACCGTCGAGGACTGACGGGTGACCGCGATCTCGACCGGGTCGTTCAGGTGCTGGGCGGCCACGCGGCGGATCGGAGCGGGCATCGTCGCGGAGAACAGCGCGACCTGACGCTCCTTGGGGGCCTGGCCGAAGATCTTCTCGACGTCCTCGGCGAAGCCCATGCGGAGCATCTCGTCGGCCTCGTCCAGGACCAGGTAGCGGATGTCGTCGAGCACGAGGCTGCGACGCTCCAGGTGGTCCATCACGCGGCCGGGGGTCCCGACGACGATCTGTGCACCGCGCTGCAGGGCGCGCTGCTGCGGCTGGTAGGGGGAGCCGCCGTAGACCGCGACGACCTCGACACCCGGAACGTGCTTGGCGAAGGTCTCGATGGCCTCGGCCACCTGCATCGCGAGCTCACGCGTCGGGGCCAGGACCAGGCCCTGGACGCGACCCAGGTTCGGGTCGATCGCGGCGAGCATCGGCAGACCGAACGCGGCGGTCTTGCCCGTGCCGGTCTGGGCGACGCCCGTGATGTCACGCCCGGAGAGCAGGGCGGGGATTGCACGCTCCTGGATGGCGGAGGGGATCGTGAAGCCAAGGTCCGTCACGGCCTTGAGGATGTTCGTCGGCAGGCCCAGGTCCGCGAAGGTGGGGCCGGACTGCTCGGCAGGAGCCGGCACCTGGGCGGTCTCGACCTGGTCGAGGGCGTGCATGGGCGCAGAGGTGTCAAGAGACATAGAGATGTGTTCAACCGTTTCGCTGAGGGTGGGAGTTACGCGTGGTTGCCAAGTCGGCTCTCCACTGGCCGCACTCCCGAACACACACCGGTGACTCGCCCGCGCAAAAACAGCGGCGGGCCACACTCACACGAACACGCGGGAACAGCGACGAACTCCAGATTGTGCTGCCAGTCTACGCGACGCCCGCCCCGGAGGAGGAACGAGGGCCCGGTGACGTCGAGCACAGGGCTCCGCGCGCGAGTGCCGGACACGACGCAGCCACGCCTCTGCGAGGTTCCCGAGGCCGCTGTCGCGCACACCACCTCCGGCCATATCCATATGAACCGGAAGAACCGGTCACAACGCCCCGCCGGACACCAGAAATGCCAGCACCCGGCCCCCGCCCGGCCCTAGGATGACCAACCGTAGGATGGACACAGCACAGGACGCACGGAGCAACGGACGGTGGGCGTGGCAGCAGATCAAGAGGTCAGCTCACGCATCCTCACGATCCCCAACACCATCAGCCTCCTCCGGCTCGCCCTCGTCCCCGTGTTCGCGGTCCTCATCGTCCGCGGCAACGACGAGTGGGCGCTGGCGGTCCTCGCGATCTCCGGCGCCTCGGACTGGCTCGACGGCGTGCTCGCCCGACGCCTCGACCAGGTCACCAAGCTCGGACAGATGCTCGATCCCGCAGCCGACCGGCTCTTCATCTTGGTCACCCTCGTCGGTCTCGCCTGGAGAGACGTCGTGCCCCTGTGGGTGCTGGTCGTCATCCTGGCGCGCGACGTGACGCTCCTGTGCCTCCTGCCCGTCCTCACGCGGCACGGCTACGGCCCCCTGCCCGTGAGCTTCGTGGGCAAGGCGGCCACCTTCGCCCTCCTCTACGCCTTCCCGCTGCTGCTGCTCGCAGAAGCGCCCGGCGCCCTCGGGGCGACCGCCTCGATCATCGGCTGGGCCTTCACCGGCTGGGGCGTCGGGCTCTACTGGCTCGCGGGCATCCAGTACATCCGGCAGACCCGCCACCTCGTCACACCCCGCACCGACCCCCAGGAGACGGCCGCAGGATGACCCACGCCCCGCGCAACGACGCGTCCTCCTCCCGACACGGGAAGCCTGCGCTCGACGCGTCCATGACGCTCCTCACCGAGGTCATGGACCGGCCTCTCGACGCCGGCTACGCCGAGGCTGCCGCGCGCCGCGCCGCGGGGGACGAACCGCCGCGCAAGACCCGCACCTGGGTGCTCGTCGCAGCGCTCGCCGTCCTGCTGGGATTCGTGACGGCCGCGGCGACGATCGACCTGCGCGCCCCGCAGGGCGCCGCGATCGAGGCACGACGGGTGCTCGAGAAGGAGATCCTGAACCGGCGCGAGGAGGTGGACGCGCTCTCCGCCCAGGCCACTGCCCTGAGCGAGGAGATCGAGACCCTGCAGACCGACGCGCTCGCCGACGTCGACCCGGCGTTGCTGGAGACCCTCCAGATCGACGGCGTCGCCAACGGCTCGATCGCGGTCACCGGGCCGGGGCTCGTGATCACGCTCAACGACGCCGCGGAGGGCGTGGGCGCCGACGACCAGTCGCTCAACAAGAAGGTGCAGGACGGTGACCTCCAGCGCGTGGTCAACGCCCTGTGGGCCTCTGGCGCCGAGGCCATCGCGATCAACGGGCAGCGACTCACGCCGCTCAGCGCCGTCCGCAGCGCGGGCGAGGCGATCCTGGTGGACCTCCAGCCCCTGATCGCCCCGTACCGGGTCGAGGCGATCGGCGACCCGGCGACGCTCGAGACCGAGTTCGTCCGGTCGTCCGCCCCGGGGTACCTCAGCACCATCAGCTCCACGTGGGGGATCCAGTACAGCCGGATCGCCCAGAGCAAGCTCTCGTTGCCGGGAAACGGAATCCAACGACTCTTCTACGCGCACGCCGTAGACTCCACGGCAGCCACAGGTGACGAGCCTGGGGCGCCGACCGGGCAGGACGGCGAGTCGACGGGGGAGACGAAGAGCCCCGCGTCGTCGACCGGTCCCACCGGAGCCGACAGTTCACACGCAGGGCAGGAGAGCACGGAATGATCGCAGTCGTCGGACTGGTCCTCGGAGTCGTGGCGGGGCTCGTGCTCCAACCAACCGTCCCCGTGGCCCTTCAGCCCTACCTGCCCATCGCGGTCGTCGCGGCGCTCGACGCGCTCTTCGGTGGCTTGCGCGCCATGCTCGACGGGCTCTTCAACGACAGGGTCTTCCTCGTCTCGTTCCTCTCGAACGTGGTCGTCGCGGCACTCATCGTCTTCCTCGGCGACCAGCTCGGTGTGGGAACCCAGCTCTCGACGGGCGTCGTCGTGGTCCTCGGCATCCGCATCTTCTCCAACGCCGCTGCCATCCGTCGGCACCTGTTCAAGGCGTAGGTGACGCGATGACGACGAGCTCCGCCCCCGAGGACAACGACTCCGTGAACCCCGACGACCCCTCGACCCCCGCGACCTCCGCGGCTCCGCAGGACGCGGCCGCCCCGAGGACTGCCGTGCCTGGGGGACCGGTCGTGCGTCCCGAGGGGGACGCCGCGGTGCCGGCCGACCCGACGGCCGACGAGGACGAGAGCGCCGCGGTGGTGCCGTCCGAGCCCGACGCAGCGGAGACCGCGGTCGAGCACGTCGTGGACGAGGTGCCCATCGCACCGCCGGCCGGTCCGGCGACCGCCCCTCCCGTCGCGGAGCGGGACGACGTCGTTCCCGTGACCGACGACCCGGTGACCGTGCAGGGCGAGCAGGTGGCGGAGGGGACGGAGCCCCTGGACGAGGCTCCGGCGGTACGGAGCGCGCCCGGCGGGCACGCAGTCCTCGGCGAGGCAGCTCCCGTCTCCCGGGCCGAACCCCTCGCGTCCAGCCCGCCCGCGAGCCCGGATCGCCCGCACGGGCGGCACGAGGCGCAAGACGTCGCTCCAGCCTCCTCGGCGTCGAAGGGCACCGAGTCGCCCGCCGGGTGGTCGAAGCTCGGTCGGGCCATGCGACCGCAGGTCACCCGCTCCCAGCTCCTCGCCGGCCTGCTGTGCGCACTGCTCGGGTTCGCACTGGCTGTCCAGGTGAGCCAGACGCAGGAGCAGCAGCTCTCGTCCCTGCGTCAGAGCGACCTGGTCCGACTCCTGGACGACGTGACGCAGCGCGCGAACGCGCTCGAGACGCGCGTCGAGGGGCTCCAGGACACCCGCGACGAGCTGAGCTCCGGGTCCGGGCAGCAGCGGGCCGCCCTCGAGCTCGCCCAGAGACAGTCCGAGACGCAGGGAATCCTCTCGGGGCGCCTCCCCGCGGAGGGGCCGGGGATCACGTTGACGATCACCGAGACCGACGAGCGGATCCCTGCGCACAAGCTCTTCAACATTCTCGAGGAGCTGCGCAACGCGGGAGTCGAGGTCGTGGAGGTCAACGGTATCCGCCTGGTCACGAGCAGCTACTTCGAGGAGACGAGCCGGGGGATGGTGGTCGACGGCCAGAAGATCGCCTCGCCCTACCAGTGGAAGGCCATCGGCGACCCGTCGACGCTCGAGACCGCCCTCGAGATTCCTGGCGGTGCGATGTCCTCGGTGCGCAACGAGGGCGCCAGCCCGAAGATCACCCAGGAGGACCTCGTCACCATCTCGTCCACCCGCGAGCCGGAGACCCCGGAGTTCGCGACGCCCGTGCCTGCCGAGGGCGGGAACTGACCCTCTGGGCCGCGTGACGTGGGCGGATACTTTTCTCGGACCCGCCTGGCGGGGTAGGTTGGACGGGTTGGACGGGTATTGACCGCATCCCTGCTGCTCGCAGGATGGAGCGCGGGAGCATGTAGTACCTTTCCGCCCAAGGCACTTTGCGCTGAATGCGTCACAACTCCCGAGGAGGCGAGATGACCACTCCAGGTGAATCTGCGGAGCCACGCCGGGGAGGTAGCGACACGACGGTCACGTTCGGCCGGATCGAGCTGCCGCTCGAGGAAGGGACGCAGCCCGGTGGCCTCTCCGCCGAGGAGCAGGCCGCGATCTCCGCGCTGCCCCGGCACTCTGCGCTGCTCGTCATGCAGCGCGGCCCCTCGGTCGGGTCACGTTTCCTCCTCGACGCCGAGCGGACGGTCGCCGGGCGGAGCGAGCACGCGGACATCTTCCTCGACGACGTCACGGTCTCGCGCAAGCACGCGGAGTTCGTCCGCGACGACGACAAGTTCGTGGTGCGCGACATCGGGTCGCTCAACGGTACCTACGTCAACCGCAACCGGGTCGACGCGGTGGCTCTCGTTACCGGCGACGAGGTGCAGATCGGCAAGTACCGACTCACCTTCTTCACCAGCCCTGTCCTCGGCCAGCCCGTGGGGTCGGCGGAAGGCGCGGCAGAGCACCCGTGAACCGGCCGGCACGCTCCCCCTGGGGACACGAGAACCGGTTCGACGGCAGCAGCGCGCTGACCCCCCGACCGGCCGACGAGGGCGACGTCGAGCAGCCTGGCGAGCCATGGCCGCAGGGCATCTCGCGGCGCGCCTCGATGCGCATCTCGGACGTCCTGCGCGCCTTGCGCACGGAGTTCCCCGGCGTGAGCCACTCGAAGCTCCGGTTCCTCGAGGAGCAGGGGCTCATCGACCCCGAGAGGACGCCGTCGGGCTACCGGCAGTACAGCCCCGCTGACGTCGAGAGGTTGCGCTACGTCCTGCTCGAGCAGCGCGACAGGTATCTCCCCCTCAAGGTCATCAAGGAGAACCTCGCCGCGCTCGACGCCGGCGAGGTCGTGGAGAACCCTGCCCTGCGCCTGGCGGCGAGCGACGGCGAGACGGAGACGACGGCGGCTCGCCAGAGGTACACCGTCGGTTCGCTGGCGACCACGGTGGGGGTGGACGTCTCCCTGGTCGAGGGGCTGATCTCTGCAGGCGTCCTGCGCCAGGCTCCCGGTGGGCAGCTCGACGCATGGTCCCTCGAGGTCGTCCAGCTCGCGGCGGCGCTCGGAGAGTACGGGATCGAACCGCGTCACCTCCGGCTGCTCCGGACGTCGGCGGACCGCCACGTCGGACTGGTCGAGCAGGTCGTGGCACCGTGGCGCAGCCAGCAGTCCTCGTCGGCGCGTGCGCACGCCGGGGCCCTCGCGGGCGAGGTCGGCGAGCTCTTCGCCAAGCTCCACACGGTCTGGCTGCGCCAGGGCGTGGGAGACCTCACGAACTGAGCCGCACCGGTGCGGCGCTGGTCCGACGGGCGCTCCTGGAGCGAGGTTCAGGTCCGCAGGTGCTCCTCCCACTGACGGACGGCGCGTGCCGTCGTACGGTGGACGGGTGAGCAACGAGGTGCCGATGGTCCCGGTGGAGGTACTCGGCGTGCGCCAGCAGCAGGGCGCCGGGCAGGAGATCGTCGTGCTGCTCCTGGATCCCGCGGCGGAGCTGGTGGTGCCGATCATCATCGGCCCGCGCGAGGCGAGTGCGATCGCGATGGCACAGGCGCACCTGACCGCCCCGCGGCCCATGACCCACGACCTGCTCCGTGACGTCCTCGAGGCGGTGCAGGTCGGTCTGCTGCGGGTCGAGATCGTGGCGCTGGACGACGGCATCTTCTTCGCGGAGATGGTCCTCAGCACGGGGGTCCGGGTGGACGCGAGGGCGTCGGACGCGATCGCGGTCGCCGTGCGCACCGAGAGCCCGGTCATGTGCTCCGCGGAGATCGTCGCGCTCGCCGGGGTCGAGATCGTCGACCCGGAGCAGCAGCGAGAGGTCGCCGAGTTCCGCGACTTCCTCGAGCACGTTTCACCCGAGGACTTCGGACCTTCCGAACGAGGTGAGGAGCCGGGGGACCGATAGCTGCCGAACGTTCACCCAGAGGTGCTGGCGACAATTCGGCAAAACGGACGAACCTTCGATCATTCAGGGAGACAAGAGGGGTATTTCGGGTAAAGTCGGACAGGCGATCTCCGCCGCAGCGCGTCCGGTCCTCACCGTCTGGCGCGTGGCCGCGGTGACAGGGGACCTGCGCGACACGCTCGGTTCTCAAGGCCTCGGTCGTTGACGCTCCCCGACCCCGGGCCTAGCGTGGAGTCCACATCATCCTTGGAGGCACAGTGAACAGCAGCGGCAGAGCTGGAGCGGAGCCAGGGGCTCCTGTTTCCCACGCGGCCCAGGGCCTGCTGTTCGGCGAGGACATCACCGAGCACGACACGACCACCGGATATCGCGGTCCCACGGCGTGCCGCGTCGCCGGTATCACCTATCGGCAGCTGGACTACTGGGCCCGTACCGGCCTGGTCGAGCCGACGGTCCGGTCGGCCTCCGGCTCGGGGACGCACCGGCTCTACGGCTTCCGGGACATCCTCGTCCTCAAGATCGTCAAGCGACTCCTCGACACCGGGGTGTCGCTGCAGCAGATCCGCACCGCGGTCGAGCACCTGCGCGAACGCGGCGTGAACGACCTCGCACAGATCACGCTCATGAGCGACGGTGCGAGCGTGTACGAGTGCACGTCTGCGGACGAGGTCGTCGACCTGGTCCAGGGTGGCCAGGGAGTCTTCGGCATCGCGGTGGGGCGCGTCTGGCGTGAGGTCGAGGGAACGCTGAGCGACATGCCGGCCGAGTCCCTGGGGGACGACGAGACGCCGGGCGTACCCACCGAGGACGAGCTCGAGCTCCGCCGTCGGGCACGCAGCGCAGGCTGAAGCCCTCCGACGCACCTCACGCCGCCGAGGCGTGAGCCAGGACCCCGCCCCGGCGGTGTCTTCCTCTGTCCGGGCCGAGGCCGACCGGCTCGTGGCGAGGAGCACTTTCTTGCCCTCGCGTCCGGTTCCGGTGCCGTCCCGCGGCGGCGGCCGTGCGAAGATCACCTCTGGACGTCCCCGGCTCGCGCCGGTGCGACGCCCGTGACGAGCGGGTGCGCGGACCTCTTCTCGCGGTGGTCCGGAGCCCGACCCACGATGACGGATGGGGTACTTGGTGTTCTCGAAGGTTCTGGTCGCCAACCGCGCGGAGATCGCGGTTCGGGCGTTTCGCGCGGCGTACGAGCTCGGCTCCCGGACGGTGGCCGTCTTCCCCTACGAGGATCGGAACTCCGAGCACCGCCTGAAGGCCGACGAGGCGTACAGGATCGGCGAAGAGGGCCACCCGGTCCGCGCCTACCTCGACATCGAGGAGATCGTGCGCGTCGCCAAGGACGCGGGCGCCGACGCGATCTACCCCGGTTACGGGTTCCTCTCGGAGAACCCCGACCTGGCACGCGCCTGCAAGGACGCGGGCATCGCGTTCGTGGGACCGCCCGCCGAGGTCCTCGAGCTTGCGGGCAACAAGGTGCGCGCGCTCAAGGCCGCCAAGGAGGCGGGCATCCCCGTCCTGGCGTCGAGCGAGCCCTCGGCGGACATCGACGAGCTCATCGCGGCCGCGGACGAGATCGGGTTCCCCATCTTCGCCAAGGCCGTCGCGGGCGGCGGCGGGCGCGGCATGCGCCGCGTCGACCGCCGCGAGGACCTGCCCGAGGCGCTGGCCGCCGCGATGCGTGAGGCGGACGGCGCGTTCGGCGACCCGACCATGTTCCTCGAGCAGGCCGTGCTGCGCCCGCGTCACATCGAGGTGCAGATCCTCGCCGACGGCCAGGGCAACGTCGTCCACCTGTACGAGCGCGACTGCTCGGTCCAGCGGCGCCACCAGAAGGTGATCGAGATCGCCCCGGCGCCGAACCTGGACCCGGCGATCCGTGACGCCCTGTGCGCCGACGCCGTGAAGTTCGCGCGGTCGATCGGGTACCAGAACGCCGGCACGGTCGAGTTCCTCCTCGACACCGTGGGGGAGCGGGCCGGCCAGCACGTGTTCATCGAGATGAACCCGCGCATCCAGGTCGAGCACACGGTCACCGAGGAGGTCACCGACATCGACCTCGTGTCGTCGCAGATGCGCATCGCGGCGGGGGAGTCCCTGGAGGACCTGGGCATCCGTCAGGAGGACGTCCACGTCAACGGCGCGGCCCTCCAGTCCCGCATCACGACCGAGGACCCCTCCAACGGGTTCCGTCCCGACACGGGCCGCATCGTGGCCTACCGTTCGCCCGGCGGCGCCGGTGTCCGCCTCGACGGGGCGACCGCTACCGCCGGGTCGGAGATCTCCGGCCACTTCGACTCGATGCTCGTCAAGCTGACGTGCCGTGGTCGTGACTACCCGACGGCGGTGCGACGTGCCCGGCGCGCCCTGGCAGAGTTCCGCATCCGTGGCATCCGCACGAACATCCCCTTCCTGCAGGCGGTCCTCTCGGACGCCGAGTTCATCGCGGGAAACCTGTCGACGTCGTTCATCGACGAACGCCCCGAGCTGCTTGCCGCACGCGAGAGCGCAGACCGCGGCACCCGGCTCCTGAGCTACCTGGGCGACGTGACCGTCAACCGGCCGAACGGGACGGGCACGGGCGCGATCGACCCGGTGGCGAAGCTCCCCGCCCTCGACCTGTCCGTGGCCCCGGTGCCCGGGAGCAGGCAGCAGCTGCTCGAGCTGGGACCTGAGGGGTTCGCCCGTGCGCTGCGTGCGGAGACCGCGGTCAAGGTCACCGACACCACGTTCCGCGACGCCCACCAGTCCCTGCTGGCCACCCGGGTCCGCACGCACGACCTGCTCGCCGTCGCCCCCTACGTCGCTCGACTGACCCCGCAGCTGCTGTCGGTCGAGGCCTGGGGCGGCGCGACGTACGACGTCGCGCTCCGCTTCCTCGGTGAGGACCCGTGGGCTCGCCTCGCGGCGCTGCGTGCGGCCATGCCGAACGTGGCGCTCCAGATGCTGCTGCGCGGCCGCAACACGGTGGGGTACACGCCGTACCCCACCGAGGTCACCGAGGCGTTCGTCCGCGAGGCAGCGGCGACGGGCGTCGACATCTTCCGGATCTTCGACGCGCTCAACGACGTCGAGCAGATGCGCCCGGCGATCGACGCCGTGCGGGCGACCGGCACCGCAGTCGCCGAGGTCGCGCTGTGCTACACGGGCAACCTGCTCGACCCGGCCGAGAGCCTCTACACGCTCGACTACTACCTCGAGCTCGCGGAGCGCATCGTCGACGCCGGCGCCCACGTGCTCGCCATCAAGGACATGGCGGGCCTCCTGCGTCCCGCTGCCGCGGCACGCCTGGTCTCGGCGCTGCGCGAGCGGTTCGACCTGCCCGTCCACCTGCACACGCACGACACGTCGGGCGGACAGATGGCCACGCTCATGGCTGCCGTCGCCGCGGGTGTCGACGCGGTCGACGTCGCGAGCGCCGCGATGGCGGGCACCACGAGCCAGCCCTCGATGTCCGCGCTCGTCGCAGGCCTCGAGCACACCGACCGCGACACGGGTCTGTCCCTGCGCGCGGTGTGCGACCTGGAACCGTACTGGGAGGCCGTGCGTCGCCTGTACGCGCCGTTCGAGTCCGGGCTCTCGAGCCCCACGGGCCGCGTCTACGAGCACGAGATCCCGGGCGGTCAGCTCTCCAACCTCCGCCAGCAGGCCATCGCGCTCGGCCTGGGGGACCGGTTCGAGCAGATCGAGGCCACCTACGCCGCCGCCGACCGCATCCTCGGTCGCCTCGTGAAGGTGACGCCGTCCTCGAAGGTCGTGGGCGACCTGGCGCTGCAGCTCGTGGCCCGTGGAGCGGACCCGGCGGACTTCGCCGAGAACCCCCAGGACTACGACATCCCCGACTCGGTCATCGCGTTCCTGGGTGGAGAGCTCGGGGACCCGCCCGGTGGTTGGCCCGAGCCCTTCCGTAGCAAGGCTCTCGCAGGTCGCGTCGTGCGCACGCCCGTGACGCCCCTCAGCGAGGAGGACCAGGCGGACCTCGACGGCGACTCGGCCGCGCGCCGCAACCGCCTCAACCACCTGCTGTTCGCCGGTCCCACCAAGGACTACGAGACGACGCGCGCGGCGTTCGGCGACGTGTCCGTCCTGGGCACGCAGGCCTACCTGTACGGGCTCACGCCCGGCGAGGAGGTCGAGGTCTCGCTCGAGCGCGGCGTCAAGCTCCTCGTGGGCCTCGAGGCCGTCGGCGTCCCCGACGAGCGCGGCATGCGCACCGTCATGTTCACCCTCAACGGCCAGCTGCGTCCGCTCCAGGTGCGTGACCGTTCGATCGAGGTCGACGCGTCGCTCGCCGAGAAGGCCGACCCTGCCGCGCCGGGTCAGATCGCGGCGCCGTTCGCCGGTGCGGTGACACCCGTCGTGCACGAGGGCGACGTCGTCGAGGCGGGGCAGACGGTCGCGACGGTCGAGGCCATGAAGATGGAGGCCGCGATCACGACCCCCGTGGGCGGGACCGTGCAGCGCGTGGCGATCGGCGCGGTCCAGCAGCTCGAGGGCGGGGACCTGGTGCTCGTCGTCGTGTGACGACGAGCCCGGGCGACGGCCTGGAGCACAGGGGCCAGCGGGCCGGGGGAAGCAGTGCGCTTCCCCCGGCCCGCTCGCGTCGGCGGGGGTGGGCCCCGTCATCGCGGTGTCGAGGGGGGAGCGCCTGCCTCCTGCTCGCCCCCTGACCCGGCGCGACGGCCCGCCGCGCGGCACACTGGAACCAGCCCCCAGCCACTCCACCGAAGGCGACAGATGCGCATCACGTTCCACGGACACTCCTGCGTCGCGCTCGAGCACGCGGCGACCATGCTGACCTTCGATCCCGGGACGTTCGCGGACACTGCCGCGGCGCTGGCCAACCCTGGGACGCTGCTCGTGACGCACGCGCACCCCGACCACCTCGACGTCGACGCCGTCCGGGCCGCGCTGGCGGCCCATCCCGAGCTGCGCGTCGTCGGACCGGAGGCCGCGTTCGACCGGTTGGGCGAAACGCCCGACGGCGACCGGTTACAGGTGGTCGAACCGGGAGACGTCCTGACGATCGGGTCGTTCTCGGTGCTGGTCGGAGGAGGGCAGCACGCGCTCATCCACCCGGACGTGCCACGGGTCGCCAACGTCACCTACCTGGTGTCGGCCGGCGGCGTACGTGCCTACCACCCGGGCGACTCGTTCAGCCCGCCCCTGACGGACGACCGTCTCGACGTCCTGCTCGCGCCGGTGTCCGCGCCGTGGATGAAGATCGCCGAGGGCATCGACTTCGTCCGGTCGCTCGACCCGTGGGTCATGATCCCCATCCACGACGCGATCCTGTCGGCCCCGGGCCTCGGCCTGGTCCACCGGTTGTTCGGCGAGGGGCGCACGGGCGGTACCTACGACTACCGCCCGCTCGAGGTGGGCGGGCATCTCGACGTCACCCCGAGAGGCGAGGAGCAGACCATGACCGACGAGACTGTGCCGTACCGCGACCCGGAGGCGGTCGCCGACGCGATCCTGCGCGAGCACCCCGAGTTCGACGAGGTGCCCACCATCGAGGTCGACGAGACCGTCCCGCCTCGCCCCGAGGAGGAGGTCGCGGACGCCACGCGGGAGTAGGTGCTGCTGGCGGCGGGCCTACAGCAGCGGGCGCAGCGGCGTGAGCGCGACCTCGCCGAGCTTGGCGGCGAGCGACCTCCCGGACCACTCGTCGAGCGTGAGCTCGCGGCAGTTGCTGAGGTCGACGTCGTAGACCTTCTCCATCTGCGCCGCGATGCCGGCGTCGACGATCTCGAGGTTGACCTCGTAGTTCCCGGTGAGGCTGAGACGGTCGATGTTGGCCGTGCCGATCGTCGTCCAGCGGCCGTCGATCGTCGCCGTCTTCGCGTGGACCATGGCGTCCTTGTAGAGCCAGATGGTCACGCCGCCGCGCAGCAGGGTCGTGTACAGGCCCTTGGAGAGCCAGTCCGCCACGACGTGGTTCGAGCGCTCGGGGACCAGGACACGGACGTCGACGCCGCGCTGCGCCGCCATGAGCAGGGCGTCGAGGATCTCACGGTCGGGGATGAAGTACGCCTGCGTGATGTAGATGTGGTCCGACGCGCGGTCGATCGCGTCCAGGTAGATGCCGCGGATCGGGAAGACCAGGTGGGCGGGGGCGTTGCGGGCCGCGCGGAGCTCGGGCAGCCACAGCCGTGACCCCGGGTCCTCGAGGCGCGGCTGGCCCGGCTTGCGGTTCGAGTTCCAGAAGTCGACGAACGCGTTGCGCAGCTCCCAGGTGGACGGCCCCGCGAGCCGGATGTGGGTGTCACGCCACTGCGTCGCGTACATGGCGCCGATGTTGTACCCGCCGACGAACCCGATCTCGTCGTCGACGACCAGGATCTTGCGGTGGTCACGGCCGGACTTGCGGACGTTGAGCACCAGGACGCCCGGGCGGAAGACCGGGTAGCGGATCACGTGGATCGGGGCCGGGAACGTCAGGAACTCGCGGGGGACGACGAGGTTCGCGAAGCCGTCGTAGATCACGAAGACCTCGACGCCGCGCTCGGTCGCCTCGACGAGCGCGTCCTTGAACTCCTTGCCGAGCTCGTCGCCCTTCCAGATGTACGTCTCGAGCATGATGCGACGCTTGGCCCCGCGGATGGCGGCGAGCATCTCGCGGTAGAGGTCGTCGCCGTAGGTGAAGATCGTCGTCGACGTCTCGCCGACGCTTCCCTCGGCGGGGGCGGAGCGGGGGAACTTGCTGGGGTCAGTGACACGTCGCTTGCGGATGGCGTCGGCGATCACCAGCCCGGTCGCGACGGTCACGGGGACCGCGACCGCGAGCACTGCTGCGCGGGCCATGACCGTTCGAGCGAGCTGGACGGGAGAGGTCTTCGAGGGGCGCACCTGCTCACCGTAGCCTCAGGTCGCCGTGAGCACCCGGAGAAATGGGGTGACTTTGGCCGTTGCGGTCACTGCGTCTCCGCGTCACGGCTCGGCGGCGACGTTTTCTCCTCCTATGTCCGTTTCGGGGAGTCCTTCGCTGCCCATCTCCGCAGGCAGTCCGGTCGACAGGGGGTGCGACCTGATCGCGGCCGCGAGCTCACCCTCGATCCGGTCGAGATAGACGCCCGTCGTGGCGATCGACGCGTGCCCCAGGAGCTCGGCGATGACCTTCACGTCCCAGCCCTGAGCCACGAGGAGTGTGGCGGTCGTGTGCCGCAGGGCATGAGGGGTGGCGGCCCGACGGTACTCCTCGGGCATGCGAGCGACGCACCGGTTGAGGAGCGCACGGATCGCCTGGGCGTCGATACGCCGGCCCCGCCAGGTGAGCAGGAGGGCGCGGGCGGCGTCGGCGTCACCCGGCCTGCGCGCCAGGAGAGAGGGGCGGAGCGTCGCGAGGTACTCGTCGAGCGCCCGCGCGAGGGGCTCGGACAGGCTGACGGTCCGCACCGTGCCGCCCTTGCCCTTGATCCGCCACCGGGTCTGGTCGGGTTCGCGGACGAAGTCGTCGACGTCCGCACGGGCGACCTCCGAGACCCGGGGGCCGAGGATGAGCAGGAGCGCGATGATGAGGCGGTCCCGCAGTGCGAGGTCGTGGTCAGGACGAGGACGTGCGGCGCCGCTCGTCTCGACCGGGACGTCCGTCGGTCGCGGCTTGGTGCTCGCGGTCACGAGGAGCGCCTGTGCGGCCGTGGCGGACAGCGCGGTGCGGGCGACGCGCAGGCCGCCACGGAGCCGGGCCGGGGGAGCGGCCCACTGCATCGGGTCGGCCTGGACCCACCCGTCGCGGGCCGCGTGCGTGAAGAACCGGGAGATCGACTGCCGGAACCTGTTGACGGTCGCCGCCGAACGACCCGGGCCGTCGGGCTTGGTACGCGGGTCCGTGTATCGCCCGTCCGGGGTGATCTGGTAGCGGAGGAGGAAGTCGTCGATGTCGGCGCCCGTGATGTCGTCGAGGACGGTCTCTGCGCCCGCGAGGGAGGAGAACTCCCGCAGGTCGCGCTCGTAGTTGCGCTGGGTGGTGGGGGAGAGGACGCCACGGAGCGTCTCCGCCGAGACGGAGGAGAGGTACGTGGCGACCGCCTCGGCGACGGTGATGCGGCGAAGGCGGGGAGGGGCGACCACCGAACAGCTCCTGGGGGACGGGACGAGACCGGACATCCGGAGCATAGGGGGCGCCACTGACAGACGCGGGAGGGATCGAGTTCACGGCGTCTCACCACGGTGTTGTGCTAAACACAATGGTTTGTCGTGTATGTCCCAATTGGAGGAGCATACCGCAGCGCAGCATCAGCGCGGAAGAGGTCGCCCCACGCGCCCTCAGGTGCCCGACGGCGCCACGACGACTCCCTGATCATTGCTCCCCGGTGGCGGCGAACCTCTGGGCACCGGGCCCGGAGGGGGACCGGTCGCGAAGCGGGGCCAACCACCAGCGATACACCCACCACGGTGCCGCGACGACGGCGACGACCGCCGTGAGGACGAGTGTCAGCGCCGTAACAGCGAGCACGGTTGCCAGGAGCGTCGCCATGAGGATGCAGCGTGCCGCACGGCCGACGACCGAGGCGCCAGAGCCGCTCACAGGAGTTCTGGGCGAACCGAAGGTTCCTGCAGGACCTCCGGGACGCGTGGCCACGAACGGCCCTGAGCTCATTCTCGACTCCAGGTCTCGGTGGGCGCTCCAGGTCGACGCCCTTGCGATGGAGGGAGTACGCGCCCGCCTCGCGTGATGCAGCGTCGGCTAGGCCCGAGACGTTCCTGGGGTGACGTGAGGCCTGCGAGCCTGCGAGAGATCAGCCGCTCCTGACAGGGCGTCTGTGGCCGAGAGGGGTGTGGCCAGATCGTCGTAATGACATAATGTACATTATCGGCGTAGCGTCGAACGGGCCGAGAGGGGCTCGGAGCGCACCTGCGCTGTGTGCTGGTCACCCACGAGATGCAGCTCCGTCGCCGGCCGTTCCACGCTGCGACACGGTGACCAGGAGGATGTCCAGGCCTGGCGGCCACCATGCCAGGCGGTTCGGCGTGCGTAGGGCGCCCGGGCGGCCCCGCCCACCACTCCCCCGGACTTGCGGCCTGTTGACAGCATCGTTGCAGGTCAGAGGGTATTTCTGGCCCTCCGACCGGCAACGACGCTCTCGGCGTGGTGCTCGTTCCTGCTCGTTCCGCTCAGCCCGCCGCCCTCTTGACGAGGTCCGCGATCGTCGTCTCGTTCTCCGCTGTCAGCTCGGTGAGCGCGAATGCGACAGGCCACAGGGTGCCGTCGTCGAGCTGTGCCACGTCGTTGAATCCGAAGGTCGGGTAGCGCGCGCCGAACTTCTCCGCAGGCTGGAAGAAGCAGAGGATCTTGCCGTCCTTGGCCCAGCCGGGCATCCCGTACCAGGTCTTCGGCGCGAGCGAGGGCGCGTGCTCGGCGACGAGCTCGTGGATCCGCGAGGCCATGGAGCGGTCCGGTTCCGAGAGCTCCGCGATCTTCTCGAGCTGGGCCTTCTCCGCCTCGGCCCGGTTCGCGGACGCCTTGAGCTCCTTGGCGCGCTCCTTCATCGCCGCGCGCTCCTCGGCCGAGAAGCCTTCGTAGGCCTTGCCGGTCTTGGTCGACTTCGTGGTGCCGGTCATCGCGATTCCCCTTCGTGGAGTGTCTGCCGTCAGGTTCGACGCTACTGAGGGACGCGGGCGCGCGCTTCTCCAGATCTGCTCGATCCCGGCCGGGGTGACGCAGCGACCGATTCTCCGTACCGGGCAATTCCCGTCCTCGGATCTCTCCGCGCGATTCGATGAACGCAGAAGAATGTCACCGAGGAATCCATGGAGCGCCGTACGGAATGCCGGGTGGCGAAATCCCTTGCTCGCGTGCGGGCGTGTCGTGCTAGCGTCGCAGTGATCGTGAACCGTCGAGGAGGTGAGACCCGTGAACGCAGCATCCGTACCGGGCGCTCCCCCGCAGCCCACGATCGCGCGACTGCGATAGTCGCCACCGGGAGCGCTCGCCAGACTCTTCGCGAAAGGCGACTCCCATGAACACCTCACCCTCTTCTTCCTCGCACTCCCCCGCGACGTCCGCCCCCGGCCTGCCGGGGCGCGTTGTCGGCGAACGAGCCCTGGTCCTCGGTGGTGGCGGTTCGACCGGCAACGCCTGGCTGATCGGCGTCGTCGCCGGTCTGTTCGAAGCCGGCGTGGACGTGACTGCCCCCGACCTGACCGTCGGGACGTCGGCCGGCTCGACCGCCGCTGCCCAGCTGTCGGGCGCGACCCCGGCCGACCTGCTGGCCGCCGTCCTTGCCGCCGCCCCTGCGGAGCGACGCGCTCCGGGAGGAGCCGACCGGGTCAGGGCCTCGAACAGGCCGGTCGTCGACCACCTCGAGCGGATGCGCGCCCTCATCGCCTCGGCTCATGACCCGGCTGACCTGCGGAAACGAGTCGGTGCCGCAGCGCTCGCGCGGGAGGCGACGTCGGACGGTTCCTGGCAGGACCGGTGGCGGACCACGGTCGCGTCACGACTGCCCGGTCAGGACTGGCCGCTGCGACGGGTCCTGCTCACGGCCGTCGACGCCGAGACCGGCGACCCTGTCGTCTTCGACCGCGACAGCGGGATCGACCTGGTGGACGCCGTCGCGGCGAGCTGTTCGAGCAGCCTCCCCTACGAGATCGCCGGTCGCCGGTACATCGACGGCGGCTACCGGCGCAACGAGAACGCCGACCTCGCCGAGGGGTACGGGCGGGTGCTCGTGCTGTCGCCCTTCGGTGGTCGGTCACTCACCCCGCCGACCTGGGGCCTGCAGCTGGCGGCGCAGGCCGACGAGCTCCGCGCCGGTGGCAGCGAGGTCGTGACGATCGTCCCGGACGAAGGCTCCGAGCACCTGTTCGGTGCCGACGCGATGGATCTCTCGCTCCGCCCGACGGCCGCTCGAACCGGGTACGAGCAGGGCCTTAACCTGGGCGATCGACTGACCGCGTTCTGGGGCTGAAGCCTCGGCGCCAATTCATCTCTTCGGGCGCGTGGTTCTTTTCGCGCCACGCGCCCGGAATGCGCAAGCGCGTCAACCGGAGGTCAGGTCAGCCGTTCGGACAGGTGGACGGTCACCGCGTCCCCGATGTCCTTGCCGAGCTTCTTGCGGAGCTTTGCGCTGATCGAGAGCATGTGGCCACCCGACCCGGTCGGCATGAGTCCGGCGGTCAGGTCGTGGCCGTCCACGGTCGCGACCACACGGACGGACTTCCCCGTGCCGAGCAGCTCGACCGAGTCGGGCACCTCGACGCACGACCACACGTCGTCGCGCACCGTCACCCCGATCGGCGCGGAGAACGTGACGTCCATCGGACCTGGACTCGTGCTCACCACGTGACCTCCTCGTCGTCGACAGCACCGTGCGTGCCGCCCTGCGTCGTCCGACTCTACCGAGTGCCGTCCGGCGCCGGACCGTCTCCGCCGGTCAAAGTCTCTTGATGTCGACAGACTTCTCCAGGAAGCCCTGAGAGCGGCCAAGCCAGTTTCGCTCCCGTCACATCTCGGGCATCCGACCGCACGTGGTGAGTCGGTCGGGGATGTCCGTTTCGCGCCCGGGACGTCGCCGCCCCGTGAGTTCTAGACCCACGGGGCACCGCCTACGCCTCCCCTGCGAACCCTTGCGATACCAACAGTTCCTGGCGCCCACCCGCTCCCCCGAGAGACCCCGTGGGCACACGCCGGGCACTAGCCGCGCGAGACAGCGCGGAGTCGAGCCGTCTCCAGGGCGACCGCGACGCCGTCGAGATCCTTCTCGAAGAGGTCTGCGTAGACGTCGAGCGTCATGCTCGCGGAGGCGTGTCCCAGCATGCGCTGGACGGCCTTGACGTTCGCCCCCGCGGACACCGCGAGGCTCGCGGCGCTGTGGCGGAGGTCGTGCGGGGTGAGGTGGTCGTCGATGCCCGCGTCACGGGCCGCGCGGGAGAACCAGCCCGTCCCCGACTTGGAGCGCTTGAGGTAGGTACCGCGGTCGCCGTGGAAGACGACGTCGTCGCGCGCCTTGCCCTCGCACGCCGCGGCGAGGTGCAACGAGAGGAAGGCGGGGAACGGGACGGAGCGCCGCTCGTGGGTCTTGGGTGTCCCGACGACGATCTCGGAACCGACCTCGACCGCGTTCTGGTTGATGCGCAACCGTTGGCGGAGCATGTCGAGGTCGCGGACGCGAAGCCCCGCGGCCTCGCCCCAACGCAGCCCGCAGTAGGCGAGGACCAGGACGAGGGTCTCGTGCCGACCGGCTGCGGCGGCGAGCGCGGCGACCTGCTGGTGGTCGAGGTAGGTGTGCTCGCGCCGTACCTTGCGGGGAAGGTTGACGCCACGAGCCGGGTTGGTGAGGATGCGGCGGTCGTCGACCGCGTCGTCGAGCAGCGAGGCCAGGGCGCCGTGCGCGCGGGCGACCGTCGTGGCGCTGTACGTGGCGCTCAGGTCGGAGACCCAGGCCTGCACCGCGGTGCGCCGGATCTCCGCGACGGGCACGCTCCCCCACCGCGGCGTGACGTGCAGCCGCCACGAGCTCTCGATCGCCCGGGCCGTCGAGGGCTTGAGATGGGTCTGCCGCCCGAGCCACGCTCCCCCGAGCTCCAGCACGGTCGAGCGGGCCGCGGTCGGGTCGATGAACTCGCCGCGCAGGATGGACACCTCGAGCGAGGACGCGAAGGCCTCGGCGCTGCGCTTGGTCTTGAAGCCGCGCTTCTTGGTCTGCTTGCGCTCGGGGGTGCGGTAGCGAACCATGTACCGTCGTCCGGCGGTCGTCTCGTACGCCTCAACGGTCGCCATGGCGATCCGTCCACTGTGCGCGGTCTGCCTGGTTCCTCACAGCACGAACGGTACCGCGATCCGTCGCATCGGCGACCATTCGGACACCTCGCCCGCGCGGGGCTCAGGATCCCGCGACGCGTCGCCGACCCGCGCGAGCTGTGAACGCGTCGAGGGCGGCCAGCACCTCGGTCGCCTGCCAGGTCCGGCCGCGGCGTCGGCGCGGGTCGGTCGCGGTCAAGGCGCCCGCGCCGACGAGCCGGTCGATGGCCCCCTGCGCTGCGGGCAGGCTCACGCCGAGCGCGTCGGCAAGGAAGGAGACCGTGACGACAGGCTGTCCGAGGACGACGTCGATCGCCCGCCATGCCGCTGCGCCCCGACGGGCGTCGAGCCGTGCGGTCCATTCCTGGCGAACGAGCGACAGGTCGGCGGCCAGGGCCCTGCCGTTCCCGACGGCGACGAGCGCTGCCTCGTTGACCTGGTGGACGATGGGGACGACGTCCCCGCGACGGAAGGCCGTCAGGGCGTCGACGTAGGCGTCGGTGTCGACGAGGAGCCCGGCGGAGACCGGCACGGTGACCCGGCGCGTGAGCCCGGCGTGACGGAGCATCGCGTGGACGAGTGCTCGGCCAGACCTTCCGTTGCCGTCCGTGAACGGGTGGATGGTCTCGAACTGGGCGTGGGTGATCGCCGCGTGCGCGAGGACCGGGAGGTCGGTGCGGCGCGCGAAGGCGACCAGGTCCTCGATCGCGGCAGGGATCCGTTCGTGGTGGATCGCGACGAACTCGGCGAGGTGAGGACCGGCGGACGTCCCGCCGACCCAGACCTGCTCCCGTCTCCATCGACCGGCCGTGAGGTCGCGCTCGCCCATGAGCGCACGGTGGACGGCCAGGATCGCGTCGCCGTCCAGCTGGTCCGCCAGGTCGATCGCCGCCTGCATGGCGTGCACGTTGCCGGCGACGGTCGTCGCGTTGCGGGAGGCGTCCTCACCGATCTCCGCCAGTGCGAGCTGTCGTGCCCCGACCGTCAGGTTCTCGATCTGGGAGGAGGCGGCCGACTCGCTACGGAGCAGGACGCCACGCAGCGGCGCGAGCTCGCCGGCGCCGAGGACCGTGTCCATCTCGACGTCGAAGCGGGCGACCTCGGTGGCAGCATCCTCGCACTCTGCGACGAGGGACGCAGGCAGCGGAACCTCGCGGCCCGCGATCTCCGGGGTGAGCGCCGACCGGTACGGCCCTGCGTGCAGCTCTCGTTGACGTCGAGAGACGGGAGAGTCGGCGTACAGTCGCCACGGGTGCTCCTCGAACGCGATCGAGGGCCAGGTGCTGCCCGCCGGGGGAAGCGACGACTCGTTGGTTCCTTGCATGGGCAACCTCCTTGTCCAAGGATCATGCCATAACCTTGGACAAGGGCGCAGGGGGTGCACGGTTGCGTCTCGGGGTCGGGCACCTCGCGGGCCTTGCCCCGGGCAACATCACACCGTCGATCGTGCGTGTGGAGTTGCGCCGCCCTGCGAAAACCGGAAACCTGGTCGGTGGTCTCGCGGGTGTGCGCGTCCTCCCCGATGCGCGTGGTCTGCTGGGCAGCCTCGACGGGTGGGTTCGGCGTGCCACGTGCGTTCACCGGACCTTCACGCCCCTTCGGAACATGCGCATCCGGTGGGACGTTGACCCCCATAGACAACCCCTGCCGCTACCCCTTGGAGGACGACATGCCAGACCGGTCCCTACGTGGAATGAGCATCGGTGCGAAGAGCATGGAGTCCGACGCGGGCGTCGACTTCGCCCCTCGTTTCCAGGCGCACTACGACTGCCCTAACGGCCACACCATCATCCTGCCGTTCTCGACCGAGGCCGAGGTGCCTGCGGTGTGGGAGTGTCGCTGCGGTGAGGAGGCCCTCCTGCGTGACGCGGAGCGCCCCGAGCCCAAGGCCGGCAAGCCCGCCCGTACGCACTGGGACATGCTGCTGGAGCGGCGCACGATCAAGGAGCTCGAGGAGCTGCTCGACGAGCGGCTCGGGCTGCTGCGTGCCGGCAAGCTGCGTCGCAGCGCCTGACCTTCTGATCAGAAGGGCCCGGAACTCCTCGGAGTTCCGGGCCCTTCGTCGTCCCCGGGCCCACGGTCGGGCCCTCCCCCGCTCACCCGCCTGCGCACCGTAGGTGTCCGGTCTGCCCGACGGCGCCGCGCACCCGCCGGGTCCGCCGCACCCGGGCGATCCTCGCCGTCGGGCAGGACGGGAGCTCCTGGGAGTCCGCGCCGCGGTCGGACGACTAGCGGCGCGCAGGCTTGGACGCCGGGCGCTTGGTCGCGGGCCTGCGCGCGGGGACCTTGGCGCTCGCGGCCGGGCGGGTGACGTGGGAGACGACGCCGGCGACGACTAGCAGGACCGTGAGGCCGCCCGCGACCCACCCGGGCCAGTACCCGAGCCGTACGGCCGGGGTCAGGGAGTCTCGCAGGGGCAGCGTCGCGATCATCTGGTCGGCCGTGAAGAGATCGGTGCTCTGCAGGAGCGCGCCGTTGGGGGCGATGATGCCGCTCACGCCGACGGTCGAGATCTGCACGGTCGCGCGCCCGGTCTCGATGGCCCGCAGGCGGGACATCGCGAGCTGCTGGGTGGACTCGGCGCTGTACCCGAAGGACGCGTTGTTGGTGGGAACGACGAGCAGCTCGGCACCCGCGTTCACGGCGTCGCGGACGAGCTCCTCGTACGCGACCTCGAAGCAGATGACGGTGGCGAGGGGGACGGTGCGCCCGAGGCGCTCGGAGGGCAGGTCGACGACGGCGACCTCGTCACCGGCGATCATGTCCGTGGTCACGCGGTCGACCTGGTCGGAGAAGATCCGCACGAAGCTGCGCATCGGGATGTACTCGCCGAACGGTGCGGGGTGCTGCTTGGCGTACCGGTCGATGACGCCCTGCCCGGGCGCCCACAGCAGCGACACGTTGTACCGCCCACCGGTCTCGGGGAACTCCTGCGCCCCGACCAGGACGGGCGCACCGACGGCCGTCGCGGCCGCGTCGATGTCGGCGGCGACGTCGGGGGTGGTCTGCGGGTCGAGGTCGGAGCCGTTCTCGGGCCACAGGACGACGTCGAGCTCGCCGGGGTCGACCTCGTCGAGCAGCGCGACCGTGCCGTCGACGTGGTTCTGCAGGACCTCGCCACGGTTGGCGAACGACCCGAGGCCCGGTTCCCCGACGTTGCCCTGGACCGCGCCGATCTTCAGCGTCCCGGTCTCCGCTCGGGTGTCGAGCGGGACGACGAGGCCCACGCCGAGGAGCACGGCTGCCGTGCCGAGCGCGCACAGGGCGGGCATGCTGCGCACCCGGCGGGCCTCGAGCAGGAACACGGCGAGCAGGACGCCGATCGCGGCGGTCAGCAGCGAGACGAGCAGTCCTCCGCCGAGCCAGGCGGTGCGCCCCAGCAGAGAGTCGACCTGGGAGAACGCGAGCCGGCCCCAGGGGAACCCGCCGAAGGGGAACTCGGAGCGCCACTGCTCGACCGCGACCCACAGCACCGAGAACGTCACGACCTGCCAGGCCAGGTTGCGGCGGACGAAGCCGAGCCGCCGCACCCATGTCCACATCGCACCGAACAGCGCCAGGAAGACGGCTTCGAGGACGCTCAGCGCGAGCCAGGGGACGGTGTCGGTCGCGATCTGCGCCCACTGGATGTGCGGCAGGAAGAACGCGAGGCCCCACACGAGGCCCACGAGGGCGTTCCACCAGGCGCGGTCGCGGCGCAGGGCGAGGAAGAGGGCCGCCACCCCGACGAACGCCATGGGCCACCACCCGCGGTCGGGGAAGGCGGTGTTCGTCAGGAAGCCGCCACCGGCGGCGAGAAGGATCAGCAGCCAGCGGCTCGGCTCACGGGTCGACACCAGTGCAGGGTACGCCACGTACCTGCAGGTCGGCCGGGAGATGTGGGCCGACCCGCGCGTCCTTCGGACCACGTCGCACCGCCACCGGTGAGGCCGTGTTGTCTACTGAACGCGCGGGTCGAGCCGATGCACGTCAGGGCTCGCAGGATGGACGGTGAGATGGTGGCTCGAACCCCTGCGGCACTGGCGGCCGGAACACGTCATCGAACTTACCGCCCCTCACGGTGGTGTCAATCCGAGGCCGGTCCACGGCGCGCAGTGCCACCGGTCGTGGCCGGGAGGCGCGCTCGGGTGGCACCGGCCTCATCCGCGCGAGGGTGCGGCGGGCGCCCCGCACGTGTCCCGGCCCGGCCGGGCCGGTCTCAGTCGAACGTGTCGAACAGCACGACGCCGTCACGCACCGTCTGCAGGCACGTGGGGTCGGGGGCGTCGTCGGTGAGGTCGGGCAGCAGGGGCGTGCCCGAGCGGGCGTCGGTGCTCCAGGAGGACACGGAGGTCCCCGCCCCCTGCACCGCGAGGTGCTCGGCACGCCACACCGCGATGTGGGCGGGCGCGCCGACGCGCAGCTGGCCCGCGCCCGTGTGGTCGAGGCCCGCGATGCGCCAGCCCCCGCGCGTGTGCGCCCGGAACGCGGCCCGCGCGGAGATGCGCTGGTCGGGGTCGGCGTGCGACATCGCGGCCCGGACCGCGGACCAGGGGTCCAACGCGGTCACGGGCGAGTCGGAGCCGAACGCGAGCGGGACGCCCGCCCCGGCCAGGTCGGCGAACGGCGAGAGCCCGGCCACGCGCGTGGGACCCAGGCGCGACGCGTACATGCCGTCAGGGCCGCCCCACGCGGCGTCGAAGACGGGCTGGATGGACAGCGAGACCCCGAACAGCAGGAGGGTCGACAGGGCGTTGGTGTCGACAAACAGCGCGTGCTCGACACGGTGCGCGGCGCGGCGGTGCGCGGCGGCCCCGTCAGCCTCCGCGGCGGCGCGCAGGCCCACGACGAACTCGTCCATGGCGCGGTCGCCGATGACGTGGAACCCGCCCTGGGTGCCCGTCGCCGCGACGGCGGACAGGTGGGCCGCGATCTGCTCGGCGGTCAGGTACTGGTTGCCGCGCCCGTCGGGCCCCGCCTCCCCGGGGGCGCCCGTGAGGTCGGAGTACGGGTGGCGCAGGGCCGCGGTGCGCGAGCCGAGGGACCCGTCGACGTTGAGGTCCCCCGCGATGCCCGCCAGGCCGGGCAGGTCGGCGAGCAGGGCGCGCGCGTCGTCGGGCGTGGCGCACAGCTCGCCCCGGTACGCGACCAGGTGCGGCAGGGCTCCCTCGGGGTCCGCCGTGAGGGCCATGAGCTCGCGCAGCCCGTCCCGGGTGTCGATCGAGGGCGCGCTGTTCTCGTGCACCGACACGATGCCGCGGCGCGCGGCAGCGTCCAGGGCCGTCCGGTAGATCGCGGTGCGACGTTCGGGGCTCATGGCGCGGGCCGCGTCCCGGGCCGCGTGGTGCGCGCCCAGGGTGACCCAGCCGCTGTCCGTCCAGCCCTGGCGCCCCTCGAGGCCGGCGCGCGCCGCGAGCGACGTCGAGACGACCGCCGAGTGCACGTCCACGCGCGCCGCGTACACGAGCGCTCCCCCGCACGCCGCGTCGATCTGCTCGCGCGTCGGGGCACGGTGCTCGGGCCACTCCTGCTCGTCCCACCCGAACGCGAGGAGCACGTCGTCCGCCTCGGCGGCCGGGCGCGCCTCGACCGCGGCGTGCAGCGCGTCGAGCGCCGCGGGCAGGGACGTGACGCCGGCGCTCGCGGAAAGGTCGACGCCTGCGAGGGCGAGCCCGGTCTCGAGGACGTGGACGTGGGAGTCGACGAACCCGGGGGCGACGAGCGCTCCGTCGAGGTCGACGACGCGGTCGGCGCGGGCGGCGAGCCCGGCGGCGGTGTCGTTCGCGCCGATCCAGGTGATCACCCCGCCGTCGACGAGCATCGCCTCGGCAAAGGGGTCGGTCGAGGAGTGAATGACACCGTTGCGGTACAGGGTGGAGGCCACGAAACCACACGATATGCCACGCCGCGCCCGGCGCGCCCCTTCGTGGGGCGTGCCGGGCGCTCGTGACGCGAAGGTCACACGCTCGAGTAGGCCACGACCCCGCGCCGGACGGCGTCGATGGCGCGCACCGCGGTCTTGCGCATCGCCGGGGTGGGGGCGGCGGTCGCGAGCTGGTCGAGCACGTCGATGATCTGCTTGCACCAGCGCACGAAGTCCCCCGCGGCGAGCTCGGAGCCGCGCAGGACGGCGTCGAGGCTGCGTCCGGTTGCCCACCGGTGCACGGCCGCGACGATCCCGAGGTCGAGCGTGCCGGTCGCGTCGATGTGGTGGGCCTCCTCGAGGTCGTCGACCTCGGACCACACGACGACCGTCGCGTCGAGCGCGCGGGCGAGCTTCCCCTGGGGGCCGCCGGGCACGTACGGCTCGCCGGGTTCGTCGCGGCGGGCCGAGAAGACGAGGGTCGAGACGACGGCGGCGAGCCCGGCGGGGTCGAGGTCGTCCCACACGCCGCGGCGCAGGCACTCGGCGAGCAGCAGGTCGTTCTCGGCGTAGAGCCTGCGCAACCACTGCCCGGCGTCCGTGATCCGTACCTCGGGGGCGGGCGTGCGACCGCTCGCGGGGTGGGGATCGACCTCCAGGTACCCGAGGCCGGTGAGGATGTCGCAGATCCGGTCGAAGACGCGGGCGATCGAGCCGGTGCGCCCTTCGACCCGTCGCACGAGGGCGTCGTGCTCCTTCTTCAGCTTGGCCCACCTCTCGGCCCAGCGGGCGTGGTCCTCGCGCTCGGGGCAGTCGTGGCACGGGTGGGCTCGCAGTGCCGCACGCAGTCGGCTGAGCTCCTTGTCGTCGGCGGCGGCCGACCGCACGGTGGGAGACTTGCCCCGCGACGGTGCACCGGGGGTGTCGACGAACGCGCCGAGCGCGTTGCGCAGCGAGGAGGCCAGGTCGCGGCGGGCCGCGGGCACGCGCGGGTTGAAGGTCTTGGGGATGCGGACCTTGCCGACGGTGCGGATCCCGGAGGGGGCGTCGGCGACCGTGAGCTTCTTGACGTGCTTGTCCTCGGTGAGGACGGTGGGGCAGGGGCCGTCGAAGCCGCCGTCCTTGCCGGGGTCGAGCACGACGACGTACCCGGCGCGGCGCCCCGTGGGCAGCTCGACGACGTCACCGACGCGCAGGTTCTCGAAGTCCGCGACGATCTGGGCGCGCCGGGCCCGCTGCGCCGACTTCGACAGGTCGGCCTCGCGGGTCGCGATCGCCCGCCGGAGCCGGGCGTACTCGCCGAAGTCGCCCCGGTCGCACGTCATGGCCTGCGCGTACCCCTCGAGCGCCTCGGCGTGCGCCTGCGCCTGCTTGGCGAGGCCCACGACGCCCCGGTCGGCCTGGAACTGCGCGAACGACGTCTCCAGGACGTCGCGGGCGCGCTCGCGGCCCACCTGGGCCACGAGGTTGACGGCCATGTTGTACGTGGGGCGGAACGAGGACTTGAGCGGGTACAGGCGCTTGGACGCGAGTCCCGCGAGGGCTACGGGGTCGAGCCCCGGGTGGTCGACGACGACGGCGTGCCCCTCGACGTCGATGCCGCGGCGCCCGGCGCGGCCCGTGAGCTGGGTGTACTCCCCCGGTGTCATGTCGACGTGCGACGTCCCGTCCCACTTGACGAGCTTCTCCAGGACGACCGAGCGGGCCGGCATGTTGATCCCGAGGGCGAGGGTCTCGGTCGCGAACACGACCTTGACCAGGCCGCGGCTGAACAGGTCCTCGACGATCTCCTTGAAGATGGGCAGCATGCCCGCGTGGTGGGCGGCGACGCCGCGCGCGAGGGACTCGCTCCACGTCCAGTAGCCGAGCACGTCGAGGTCCTCGGCGGGCAGGGTCGCGCTGCGAGCCTCGACGGTCGCGCGGATCTCCGCCTCCTGCGCGGGAGTGGTCAGGCGCAGGCCGGCAGCCAGGCACTGCGTCACGGCGGCCTCGCACCCGGCGCGGGAGAAGATGAAGAAGATCGCGGGCAGCAGGCCGTCGGCGTCCAGGGCGTCGACCACGGCGAAGCGGGGCGGGGTACGGCGCCCACCCCCGTCGCCCGACCCGCCACCCCGGTGTCCGCCTGGCCCGCCGCGGCCCCCGCGTCCCCGGTAGCCGCGGTCCCCGCTGCGCCCGCCCCGCCCGGGGTAGCCGCCGTCGCGGGCGCCGCTGCGGAACGCCGCGAGCAGGTCCGGGTTGATGGGCGGGTTGACGCCGGGGTCGGTCGGGTCGACGTGCCCCGCGTACAGGTCGATCAGGTCCGCGCCCGTGCCGGGACGCACGACCTCGCCCGGGGTGCGGGGGCCGCGGTGGCGTGAGCCGACGAGGACGTGCTGCCACAGCGGGACGGGTCGGCGCTCGCTGACGATGACGGCGGTGTCGCCACGGACCATCTCGAGCCAGTCGCCGAACTCCTCGGCGTTGGACACGGTCGCGGACAGGGACACGAGCTGGACGTCGTCGTCGAGGTGGATGATGACCTCCTCCCAGACGGGTCCGCGGAAGCGGTCGGCGAGGTAGTGGACCTCGTCCATGACGACGAACGCGAGGCCGTCGAGGGCGCGCGAGCCCGCGTAGAGCATGTTGCGCAGGACCTCGGTGGTCATGACGACGATCGGGGCGTCGCCGTTGATGGACGTGTCGCCCGTGAGCAGGCCGACCTGGTCGACGCCGTGGCGGCGCGCGAGGTCGGCGTACTTCTGGTTGGACAGCGCCTTGATGGGGGTCGTGTAGAAGGCCTTGCGTCCGCCGGCGAGCGCGAGGTGGACGGCGAACTCCCCCACGACGGTCTTCCCGGCGCCGGTGGGGGCGGCGACGAGGACGCCGCGCCCTTCTTCGAGGGCCTGGCAGGCTCGGACCTGAAAGTCGTCGAACGGGAAGCCGACGACCTCGCGGAACGCGGCGAGCTGGGTGCGGGAGGCGGCCTGGAGGGCGCGCGAGGCCGCGTACCGCTCCGCGGGGCTCGCCGTGCCGGCTGTGTCGCTGTCGTCGGGTCCTGCGTTGCCGGCGGTACGGGGTGCTGCGGTCATGCCACCACCCTACGGTCCGCGGGTGTCGGTCCGTGGGGCTTTTCGCACGTGGTCGGCCTCGGGGTGCGGGGCCACGGTCCCCGGGACTCGTCGCACGTCAGGCGGGCGGGGCCTCGGGGACGCGACCGTCGAGGACGTGCAGGGCCCCGTGAGCCACGGTGACGCGCACGGGCAGGCGCGAGATGCGCTCCCCGTCGGCGAAGGCAGGGGGTGGCGGGCGGCCCGCGTCGGTGGCCTCGAGGAGCACGGAGGTGGCGTGTCGGACGTCGACGGCCGCGTGGTGCACGTGCTTGCCCTGGTACATGCCGGGGAAGACGCGGGCGGCTCCGAGCCGGGTCAGGGGACCGGCGGTGACGAGGTCGAGGAGACCGTCGTCGATCCGCGCGTCGGGGGCGATCTGGACGCCGCCGCCGAAGCGGTGCCCGTTGGCGACAGCGACCACGGTCCCGGGCGAGGCCCACACGAACGGAGACGCGACGTCGTCGGGCCCGCTGCCGGGGAGCGCGCCGGACCGGTCCTCCGGTGCGAGGTCCGCGGTGATGCGGTACCCGTACGGGCGGAACCGGGCGAGCTCGCTCGCGACGGCGCGCACGTACTTGGCGCTGCCGCGCGGCCACGTCAGGGCGTTGGCGTGGGCGTTGACGGCGGCGTCGAGGCCCGCGGACAGGACGCCGCAGAACCAGCGGGCCCTGCCCGGCCGGGGAGCGAGATCGGCGTCGAGGGGTTCGGCCCGTGCGGCGTCCACGACCCGCACCCCGCCGGTGCCTGCGCCGCGGGCGGACAGCGCGTCGAGGATCAGCGCGACGGCGGCGGGGACGTCGTGCACGGGCAGGTCGAGGGCCGACGCGAAGTCGTTGCCCGTCCCCGCGGCGACGATGCCCAGGGGTATCCCGGTCCCGGCGACCGCGTTGACGCCGAGGTGGACCATGCCGTCCCCGCCGACGACGACGAGGGCGTCGATCGGGTCCGTGCTGCCCGGTCCGTGCCCGCTCGCCTGCCCGCTCGCCTGTTCCCCCGTCGTCCGGCTCGGGCGTCCGGCGACGGCGTCGCGGGCGTTCTCGAGCGCGAGGGGCGCGTTGGGGGCGCTGAGGTCGAGGACGTCGTGACCGGCGTCGCGCAGGAGGGCGAGGGTGCGCGCGCCGTCGCCCCGACCCCGCCCACGGTCGGCCGTCGGGTTGACGACGACGGCGAGGCGGGCGGGGCGGGGCTGGGGCCGGTCAGGCACCGGAGAGCGCGGCGGCGGCGCGCTTGTCGGTGCTGCGGTCCCGCAGGATCGCGATCCCCACGGCCCCGAAGTACAGGACGCAGATGGGCAGCGCGACGAAGATCATCGTGAGCGCGTCGGGCGTGGGCGTCATGACGGCCGCGAAGACGAACGCGATGAGGACGGCCCAGCGCCACCCGGCGAGCAGGGCCGTGGACCGGACCAGGCCCGCGAAGTTCAGGGCCACCAGGACGACGGGCAGGACGAACGCGAGCCCGAACGCCAGGACGAGGCGCATCACGAAGCTCAGGTAGCCCTGAGCGTCCGTGAGGTTCGTCGCGCCCTCGGGGACGAACGCCGCGAGGATGTCGACCGCGTGCGGCAGGACCCACCAGGCCAGGGTCACGCCGCCGAGGAACAGGGGCACCGATGCCCCGAGGAAGCCCACGGCGTAGCGACGTTCCTTGCGGGTCAGGCCCGGGGTGATGAACGCCCACAGCTGGTACAGCCACCACGGGCACGTCACGAGCACCCCGAGGAACAGGGAGACCTTGATCTTCATGTCGAGCGCGGTCGCCATGCCCGAGTAGTTCAGGTTGATGACCTTGTTCTGCGCGGCCGCCGCCGCCTCGAGGGGCGCCTGGAGCGCGGCCAGCAGCGGTTCGTAGAGGAACCAGCCGCCGATCGCGCCCACGACGAGCCCGCACGAGACCAGGAAGAGCCGCTTGCGGATCTCGAGCAGGTGCTCGCGCAGCGGCATGCGCCCCTCGGCGGACCTGGCCGTCTTCGTCGAACCGGCCACGGATCAGGCCTTGGGGGCGTCGTCATCCTTGACGGCAGGCTCCGCGGGCTTGTCGTCGTCGCGCAGGTCCTTGACCTCGCTCTTGAAGATCTTGAGGGACTGCCCCACGCTGCGGGCCAGGTCAGGAAGTCGCTTCGCCCCGAACAGGAGCAGGACGACGACGACAAGAACGATGATGTGCCAGGGCTTCAGCATGCCCATGAGATGGCTCCCTTGGAGTCGGACGCAAGTCTTGTTGTCGCAGATCCTACGCGTTGAATCGACGCCACCGGTCCCACGTCACCTTGTTGCGGGTCCTGCGTCCCGCCCGACGCTCGGCCCGCTGCGCGCGCAGCTCCTCGACCCGCTCGTGCAGGAGGACCGGGTCGTCGAACAGGGTGGGCGCCGTGCTGGGCGCCGACGCCGCCAGCGCCGCGGTCGTCTCGTCCGTGCGCTGCGCGAACCGGTCCATCACGAGCGCCGACTCCGACATCTGCGCGAACAGCGCCCTGGCCTTGCGCCACAGGTCGCGCCCCAGGAAGAAGGCGCCGACGAGCGTGCCGACGACCAGGACCGACCAGATGGTGAACCACATAGGGCCCAGCCTAGTTCGCCGGGCCGTCGGCGGACCCGGTCGTCCCCACCGGGTCGCCCGGCTCGTACGGGCCACCGCCCTCGGCCCCGTACGCGGCCAGGGCGGCGCTCGCGGCCTGGGCGACGTCGTCGGCGACCTCCTGGGGGGCGACGGCCAGGACGTGGCGGGCGTGCTCGAGGAGGAGGCGGCGCAACCACACGGGGTTGGTGACGCGCAGGGAGGCCTCGAACGCGCCGTCGGGCAGGTTGCGGACCTTCTCGACGGGGACCTGCTCCGCGACCCAGCGGGCGGGGCTCGCGAACGTGATCGTCGCCAGCGGCGCGTCGCCCGTGGGCGTGAAGTCGACCTCGGTCGGCAGGTCGTGCTCGCCCGTGGGCACGTCGAGCTCGGTCGCGGCCAGGAGCCGGTCGAGGCGGAACGTGCGCTGCCCCTGGGCGCGGTGGCACCACGCGAGGAGGTACGAGTACGCGTCCTGGGTGTGCAGCGCGACGGGGTCGATCTCGCGCTCGGACACGACGTCGGAGCTCGTCACGTACCGCACGCGCAGGCGGTGCCGGTTCGCCAGCGCCGAGGACACCGCGGCGACGACCTCGGGGGCCCCGTCAGGGGACAGGCGCACGTCGAGGGCCGCGGCGGCCTCGCCCGTCGCGCCGGTGAGCTTGGCCAGGACCGACGCGACGACGTCGGCGCGCGCCCGGTCCGAACGCACCGCCGGGGTCTCCCCCATGGCGCGCAGGGCCGCGATGAGCGCGACCGCCTCGCGGGTGCCCAGGCGCAGGGGACGCGTCATGCCGCGCGCCTCCGTGAGCCGCACGACGCCCCGCTCGAGGGAGTCCGCGTCGAAGTCGATCAGGTCGTCGGGCCAGTACCCGGGGGTGCCGGACACCCACAGGGCGTCGACGTCCTCCACGATCTGGCGCGTCGTCACGCCGAACCGGGTCGCGAGCTCCTCGACCGGGACCCCGCCCGCCCCGTCCAGGTAGCTGACGATGCCCAGCAGGCGCACCAACCGGTCGTCCGCGCGCTCAGCCACGCTGCTCCTCCGTGCTCGTCGTACCGTTCGGGTGGTCCTGCGTGGTGGTGGTCGGCGCCTGTCCCAGGCGGGCCGCGGCCGCCAACCGGCGCACCACGGCGTCCCGCAGCCCCGCAGGGCTCAGGACCACGACCGCGTCCCCGTACCCCGCGATCTCGTCCGCGAACGCGTGCTGGTTCGTGAACGACACGTGCACGACGTCGCGTCCGTCCGCACGCGGCCCCGTGCCCGGCCCGTCGCCGTCGCTGCGTCCGCGCGCCCGCAACGCCTCGGCCCGCTCGGGACCGATCGCGAGGGCAGCGACCTGCTCCTGCCCCGCCCGCGCCCCCAGGAGCGCGTCCACGTCCACCCCGTCCGGGATGGCGAACGCCCCCGGACGCCCCAGGAGACGCACCCTGCCCTCGATGCGGCTCAACCGGTAGGCCCGCGGCGCCTGGCGCTCGCGGTCGAACCCGAGGAGGTACCACCCGCCGCGGCGGGCCGCGATGCGCCACGGCTCGACAGTGCGGTCCCGCACCTCGCCCGTGGAGGCCGCCCGGTAGGTGAACGACACCGGACGCAGCGCCTCGATCGCGTCGAGAAGGGGGCCGTACGCGTCGCCCACGGCCCGCACCCTCGGGGCGAGCCCGGCGACCGCGTCGTTCGCGACCTCGCCCGCGCCCGCCGCGCGCAGCTTCGTCAGGGCACGCGAGATGTCCGTGCGCAACGTCTTGTCCTGCCAGAACTGCGCCGCCAGGGACAGCACCCCGAACTCCGCCGGGGTCAGGTCGACCGCAGGCAGCGCGTACGCGTCCTGGTCGATCCGGTACCCGACGTCGTCGCTGTGCCCCCCGGCGTCGACCGTCACGATCGGTATCCCCAGGTCGCGCAACGAGTCCTTGTCGCGCTCGAACATCCGCTCGAACGCCTCGGGAGAGGGCGCGTCGGCATACCCCGCGACACTCGTACGGATCTGCTGCTTCGTCATCGACACGCTCGTGTTCACGAGGGCGATCACGAGGTTCAAGAGCCTCGTGGCAGGGTTGACTGGTTGACTCGTCTGATCAGGCATCGGCACCCACGCTAACGAACGCTATCCTCACCCGTGTGATGACGTGGCGTAGTGCAAGGGTGATCTCCCGCGGCCGGGCCTGGCAAGGCGCGCAGGAAGTGACCGTCGAGCTCGACGAACCCCTGCCCGCGACCGCCGCCCCAGGAACCGAGGAACGCCCCCGCACCGTCCGCGCCCTCGCCTACCCGCAGCTCGTCGGAGAGCCCCAGGTCGGCGACCAGGTCCTCCTCAACGTCTCCGCCCTCGCCCGCGGCCTCGGCACCGGCGGGTACGCCCTCGTCGTCGCCCTGCCCGGAGCCCTGCCCCCCGACCCTGCCCCCGGGCCCGGGCACCTCGTCAAGGCCCGCTACACCCCCCTGCAGGCCCTCGTGCTGGGCGTCGACGAGCAGGAGTCCCCCCACCACGACACCCTGCGCGACGCCGACGACCTCCACGGCATGCCCGTCGTCGTCGCCGACCTCCACTCCGCCCTGCCCGCGATCGTCGCCGGCGCACGCCTCGCCGCCGCCCAGGACGGACGCCCCGCGCCCCGCATCGCCTACGTCATGACCGACGGCGGCGCCCTGCCCGCCGCGTTCTCCCGCACCGTCTCCGGACTGCGCGACGCCGACTGGCTCCACACCTGCCTCACCGTCGGCCAGGCCTACGGCGGCGACCACGAAGCGGTCACCGTCCACACCGGGCTCCTCGCCGCCCGCCACGTCACCGGCGCCGACCTCGCCGTCGTCGCCCAAGGACCCGGGAACCTCGGCACCGGCACCCGCTGGGGCTTCTCCGGCGTCGCCGCCGGCGAAGCCCTCAACGCCGCCGCAACCCTCGGCGGCCGCCCCGTCGCCTCCCTGCGCGTCTCCGGCGCCGACCCCCGCGACCGCCACCTCGGCATCTCCCACCACTCCCTGACCGCCTACGGCCGGGTGGCGCTCGCGGCCAGCGACGTCGTGGTCCCCCGCCCCAGCGCCGACGTCGAAGCCCTCCCCGGGTGGGGAGCCGCGCTCACCGCACGCATCACCGAGCAGGCCGCACTCCTCGCCGCACCCCACGGGCGCCACCGCCTCGTCCACGCCGACGCCGACGCCGCCCTCCTCGGAGCGCTGCGCGCCACGCCCGTCGGGCTGTCCACCATGGGCCGCGGGCTCGACGACGACCCCGCCGCCTTCCTGGCCGCCGCCACCGCCGGCCTGTACGCCGAGAGGAACCGACCAGCATGAGCAACCGGACGCGACTGGGGGGTGTCGTCGTCCTGATCGCCCTCGTCCTCGTCGGCGCAGCCGCCGGGAACCGCTGGAGCTTCCGGCTCGAACCCGTCACCACCCGACCGACCTCCGAGGTCCCCCCTCCCCCCGTGCAACGCACGGAAGACACCGCGCTCTTCCTCGAAGGTCTCGACGAACGAGCCGCCGGGCTCAGCATCGGCGAGTACATGACGTACCTCGCGGTACTCGTCGCCCTCGTCCTGGTCGTCGTCACGATCGTGCACCTGCGCCGCCGCACCCGGGAGCCCGCCATCCAGGCGCCCGCCCCCCACGACCACGTCGCGACCGGAGCCAGCATCGCCCTCCCCGCCCTCACGGTCCAGCTCCCCGCACTGCGCCGAGGCGTCCAGCACGCCCGGCACCTCCTCGACACCGCCGCGACCCCACGAGACGCCGTCACCGCCGCCTGGATAGCGCTCGAGGACGCCGCCGCCGACACCGGGCACCGCCGACACCCCGCGCAGACCCCCACCGAGTTCACCACGACCGTCCTCGACGCCACCCCCGCCGACCCCGACGCCGTCACCACCCTGCTGAAGCTCTACCAGCGGGCGCGCTTCACCACCCACCCCCTCACCCCCCAGGACGTCGACGCCGCGCGCAGCTGCCTCGAACGCCTCGCCATCGCCTTCACGCCGCCCGTCAGCGACGACAGCGGCGACGGAAGGGGCGATGCCGACGCACCCCAGCACCAGGCCACCCGGGGAGAGACCCGATGAAGCACCGGCTCACCACCGACAAGAAGATCCTCACCCTCGCGACACTCCTCGTCGCCACCGGCGCAGCCCTCGCCCTCCTCGGCCTCGACCTCCCCCACACGCTCGCCCTCACCGTCGCCCTCCTCGTCGCCCTCGTCCTCTCCCGACGCATCGACACAGGACACGACCCCCAGCACCGAGCCCTGCCCGACACCAACCGCGACGGCGCTCGCCGAGACCTCTCCGACCTCACCTGGGCCATGCACGGGAGCCACGGACGCGTCAGCGAACGCGCCCACCGACGCGTGCGGGCGCTCGCGGCCACGGCCCTCGCCGACGAGGGCATCGACCTCCACAGCACGGACCCCGAGCAGGTGCGGGCGGCGGCCGACCGGCTCGGCACGCAGGTCCACCGGCAGATGACCGACGACCCACGGCCGCCCACCATGAAGGTCCTGCGGTCCTGGGTGGCCGCGATCGAGAACCTCCCGCACTCCCGCACCGACACCTGATCAGCACGCCCGTCGGCGCCGATGCCGACAGCCACAGCACCCGTAGACACCCGCACCGAGAGGCAAACCCGATGACGGACTCCCCTGCCCCCGCGCTCAGCGTCCCCGAGGTGGCCGCGCACGGCCGCCGCATCCTCGACGAGGTCGGCACCGCCGTCGTCGGCATGCGGGACTCGCTCGAGCTCGCGCTCGCCACGATCCTCGCGGGCGGGCACGTCCTGTTCGAGGACGTGCCCGGACTCGGCAAGACGCTCGCGGCCCGGAGCCTCGCGACGGCCCTGGGGCTCGACTTCGCGCGGCTCCAGTGCACCCCGGACCTCCTGCCCGCGGACATCACCGGGTCCTCGGTGTACGACCCGGCAACGACCGACTTCGTGTTCCGGCCCGGCCCGGTGTTCACGGGCATCTTCCTGGCGGACGAGATCAACCGCACGGCACCCAAGACACAGTCCGCCCTCCTCGAGGCCATGGCCGAGCGGCAGGTGTCGATCGAGGGGAACACCTACCCGCTCCAACGGCCGTTCCACGTCCTCGCGACGTCCAACCCCGTCGAGTACGAGGGCACCTATCCGCTGCCCGAGGCCCAGCTCGACCGGTTCATGGTCAGGCTCGGGGTCGGCTACCCGGGTCGCGACGAGGAGCGGGAGGTCCTGCGCCGTCGTCTCGACCGGCGCCAGGAGCAGGCCGAGGTGCGCCAGGTCGTCGATGCTCGGACCGTCCTCGCGATGCAGGCTGGAGTCGAGGCGACCGACGTCGACCCCGACGTCCTCACGTACTGCGTCGACCTCGTCGCGGCCACGCGCGCCGACTCCCAGCTCGAGGTGGGGGCGTCTCCCCGCGGGTCGCAGAACCTGGTGCTGCTCGCCCGCGCCGTGGCCGCCCTCGACGGCCGGGACTACGTGCTGCCCGAGGACGTCAAGCGGGTCGCCGTCCCGGTGCTCGCGCACCGCCTCACCCTGACCCCGACGGCCTGGGCCTCGAACGCTCAGCCGCAGGCCGTCGTCCGCGCCATACTCGACCGCGTCCCCGGCCCTGCTGCGGTCGCCACCGCGCCGCGATGACCTCGCTCGCCACGACGACGCGCCTAACGAGCTGGCAGCAGACCACGAGCCTCGCCGCAGGCGTCGTGCTCGGTCTCGCGCTTCTCGTCACCGGTCTCCTCGCGGGTCGCGCGGACATCGCGGTCCTGGGCGCGCCGGCCCTGCTCAGCGCGGTGTGGGGCTGGGGCGCCAGGCCCAGGGGCGAGGCCGTGGTCGCCACGTTCGAGCCGGCCGACACGACCGACCTGCGTCCGGGCGAGCTCCGGTCGCGGCTCCGCCTCGACGTGCCCGACGCCGCCACACCGGTCCGTCTGCGCGTCACCAGCCCGGGGAACGACGACGCGGACGTCACGGTGCTGGTCGAGGGGACCCGCACGCTCGACCTCACGACGCACTCGGCGAGGACAGGACCGCACCGCCTCTTCCGGGTGGACCACGTCGCGTCCGGACCCGAGGGGGTCGTCGAGTCGGTCCCGGACGCGGCTCAGTCGCCGGGCACGCTCGTGCTGCCGACCGCGCAGCCCCTCGGCCGTCTCCCGCTGCCGCGCCAGCTCGCCGGGCTCACCGGCCCGCACACGACCCGTCGCCTCGGCGACGGCACCGAGCTCCGCGACGTCCACCCCTTCGCCCCGGGAGACCGGTTGCGGCGCATCGACTGGCGCGCGACCGCACGCCGGTCCCCCGGTCTCGAGACGCTCTACGTCCGACGCACCCAGGCCACGGCCGAGGCGACGATCGTCCTCGTCCTGGACTCGCGGGACGAGGTGGGCCCGGACGTCACGACGTGGCGAGGGCGTGGTCCGTTGCCGATGGACCGGGCGACCTCCTTGGACATCGCCCGCCACGCCGCGGCATCGGTCGCCCAGACGGCGCTGGACGGCGGGGATCGGGTCGGGTTCGAGGACCTCGGGTGGATCCGTCGCCCTCTTCCACCGGCCGCGGGCAAGCGCCAGCTCCAGCGGATCGTGCACGCTCTGGCCCTGGCCCACCCGATCGGCGAGCCGCGTCGTCGCATGCGCCCGCCACAGATCCCGGCGGCAGCCTTGGTCTACATGTTCTCGACCTTCCTCGACGACGAGAGCGCCATGATCGCCCAGACCTGGCGGGCGACCGGGCACCCCGTGGTCGCGGTCGACATCCTGCCCACCGTGGACGTCCCGCAGGACGAGCCGAGCGTCGTCCTCGCGTGGCGCATCACGCGCCTCGAGCGCGAACAGCGTCTCGAAGCCATCCGACGAGAAGGTGTCGTGGTGGTCCCCTGGACCTCCTCGGTGAACGGCAAGGGCGGGGCCCGGGCTGCGCTCGAGCTCGCGGCCCGTCGGCAGCGCCACAGCCAGCGAGGGACGACACGATGAGCGCCCACCCCACCGCGCCTCCCGAGAAGCCTGCGGGACCGCCTGCGACCGAGGTGAGCACCGGTCCGACCGTGTCGGGCGACGCCCTACGTGCCGTCATGGTCGGGGCGACCTTCGTGTTCGGCGTCCTGAGCGTGCACCAGCTAGTCCCGTCGCTGCTCGGGAGCGCGGTCGTCGCGCTGGCCCTGTCGGCCGTGGTCGCGGCGCGCCCGCACACCCCGGTGCCGCACGCGGTGCTGCTCGTCGGCGCCCTCGCGATGCTCGGGGCCGACACGTCGTTCGACCCGGTCGTCTTCCTGCTCCTCCCGCTCGCCCACCTCGTGCTGCGTTCCTCCTGGTGGGCTGCGCGCGTGCCGCGGAAGGGCCGTGTCGAACGCTCCGTCCTTCTGCCGGAGCTACGGCGCGCGGTCGTGATCCAGCTCGCCTGCCAGGGGCTGGCGCTCCTGGGCTTCGCGGCCTCGACTCTGGACCGGAACGGGTTCTTCGTCGTCGTCGCCGCTGTCGCGCTGATCGGCCTCGTCGTCCTCGCCGTCCCGCGGACCTGGTGGCGCTGAGACGACCTCACGACAGGGCGCGCGACCCCTGCTCCCCCGTCGGGGCAGGGGGTCGCGCTGTCCGGTGAGCCCGCACGTGCGCCCCTGCTTGTCCGGGCTGTTTGGTGAGTCGATCGCTCGGGTGAGGTGCGTGGTTGATACGCTTGGCACACTATTTTATCCAGGAGAGGTGTGCGGCAGATCGACGCGCACCATCCGACCGACTGACCTACCGTGACCTGATGGTCGACACCCCCACCCGCCCCGTCCTGCAGCTCCGTCTGGTCGTCGAGGCCGAGGACTACGAGCAGGCGCTCGCCTTCTACCGCGACTCCCTGGGTCTCCCCCAGCTCGAGGCGTACACCGGCGAGGGCGACGCCCGCGTCGCGATCCTCGACGCCGGGCGCGCCACCCTGGAGATCGCCAACCCCGCGCAGAAGCGCATGATCGACGACGTCGAGGTGGGCAGGCAGGTCGCGCCACGCCTGCGCGTCGCGTTCGAGGTGGCCGACACCGCGGCGGTCACGACCGACCTCGTCGACGCCGGGGCCTCGCTCGTGGCACCACCGGTCCGCACGCCCTGGGACTCCCTCAACGCGCGCCTGGACGCCCCTGCCGGCCTGCAGATCACGCTGTTCCAGGAGCTCGGCCCGCACTCGCCCCCCTCCCCCGCGGCCGATCCGCGCGAGGGGTGACCCTCCGCCGTCGGGCCCGTCGTGGCCCCGGCCGCGGGGCTAGGCCTGCGCCGGCTGCTCAGCCGGCTCACCCTCGGCCGGTGCGTGCCACGCCCGACGGACCTGCTCGAAGCGCGTCGGCAGCGGGGGGCGCACCCCGCCGTACCGCGCGTTGGTGCGCTGCACGAAGCGCCGCCAGGACAGCACCAGCCCCTGCTTCGTGATGGGCAGCCCGCTGGCCACCGTGATGCCGTTGTCGTGCGTGTGGTGGACCGTCAGGAGCAGTGCCCGCGGCACGGACCCCTCCAGCTCGGAGCACAGCTCGTCCCGGACGTCCATCCAGCGACGCAGGACCATGACCACGCCCGGTTCGAGGCGGTGCTCGCGCACGGTGCGGTGCTTGCCGTGCTGCACCACGACACTCCCCTCCCCCGCCTGGGGGCCCGTAGGCCCCAGGTCGAGCGAGTCGACCGTGCAGCGCAGCAGGTCGGAGTACCTGGCCCCCGTCGCACGGGTCAGACCGACGATGACCGCCAGGCGCACCATCTCCGGCTTGGTCGACGCGTACATGGCACCGACCGACAGCTCACGCCAGACCCACTCGGCCTCGTCCCGCGTCACCGGCGGGCGCGGGTAGCGCGGGGCGAGCGCCGGAGCGGGACCGTCCGGGCCGTCCCCGCCCGTCGAGGCTGGTGGGGGTGAGTCGGCAGCGTTGGTGACCATGGAAGCCATCCTAGCCGCTTGGCACACTTTTTTGATCAGAGGGTGCAGCGTGTCAGGGTCCGTCCGGGCTCGTCAGGCCTCGCGGAGCCGCCTCGTGAGGTCGTCGATCTCTCCCAGCACCTCGGTCGCCGCCCACACCCCGTGCCGCTGGGACGTCGAGAGCCGAGACAGGACCCCTGCTTCCGTGAGCCGATGGAGCGCCTCGTAGGCCGCCGCCGCCGAGGTCCCGGCGACCTGCCGGGCGAGATCCCCGTCGAGCACCGGATGGTCCAGCAACCCGTCGAGGAGCGCGGCCGCGGCCGACCCCGCCCGGGGACGCACCTCCCCCCGCCATGCCGCCGGCAGCTCGGACAGGTTGTCGGCCGAGATGCGCGCCTCGCGCGCCGCGGCCGACGCGCTCGTCGCCAGGTATCGCACGAACTGCGCCACGCGCCCGTCCCGGTAAGCGTTGACGCGGGCGAAGTACTCCCCCGTGTCCGCGAGCATGGCCGACGCGACCGGGACGACCAGGGTCGGGGCCAGCCCGCGCCGCCGCCACACGGCCCCGATCAGGGCACGTCCGATCCGCCCGTTGCCGTCGGTGAACGGGTGGATCGACTCGAACTGGGCGTGCGCGATCGCGGCCTGCGCCACCGCCGGAAGGTCGTCACGTCGCAGGAAGGCGATCAGGTCCTCCATGTACCCGGGCACGAGCTCGGGCGGCGGCGGCACGTGCACCGCGCCGCGCGGCGACCAGTCGGACCCGCCGATCCAGTTCTGCACCGTGCGGAGCGTTCCCGCGGTGGGCCCGTCGAGCGGGTCGTCCTTGAGGAGCGTCCGGTGGGCGGCGAGGAGGTCGTCGAGCTCGATCGTCCCCGCCCGGCCCGCCGCGTCGACGAGCCGAGACACCGCCCGCGCGGCCGCGACGGTGACCTGCGCGTCCTTCCCGGACTTCATGCCGATCGTCGCCCGGGCCAGGTCGGCCAGGCTCGCGTCGTGTCGCTCGATCCGCGACGAGGCGACGGCCTCCGTGCGCAGCAGGAACGTCGCGAACGACGAGAGGACGGGTCCGTGGACCGCGTCGAGGCGGGTGATGTCCACCGCGGCCCGCTCGATGTCCGCGGCCTCCTCGGCCGAGGGGACGTAGGCGAGGCCTGCGATCCGGGGCGGCAACGACACGGTGATCTCGCGCAGCATGCGGTCCTCGCGCGGACCGCGCGAGGTCGACGACCACGGCCTGACCTCGGCGCCGTGCGGCGGCCAGGCGGCGACCTCCGGAGCAGTCGTCCCGACACGTCCACCTGTCATGGCAACCCTTCCTTGTGCCTCATCACGTCAAGGTTATGCCCTCTAACCTTGACTTGGGCACTCTCAAGTCAAGGTTGGCTAGGCTGGGCGTCGATGGCTCCCCTCCCGCACTCCCCCGAGAAAGCGCCGCTCCCGTCGACGATCGCCGCCCCGGTCGAGCACGAGCTCGTGATCAAGAAGTCCCGCTTCCTCACGCTCCTGCACCCGGTCACGTCGGTCGCCGAGGCGGAGTCCGTGATCGCGCGCGTGCGCAAGGACCACTGGGACGCCCGGCACCACTGCACCGCGCTCGTCGTGGGGACGCACGCCGACCAGCAGCGCTCGAGCGACGACGGCGAGCCCTCGGGCACGGCGGGCATCCCCATGCTGGAAGTTCTGCGGCACCGGCACGTGACCGACCTCGTCGCGGTCGTCACGCGCTACTTCGGTGGGGTGCTGCTCGGCGCGGGCGGGCTCGTGCGCGCCTACTCGAACGCCGTGAGCGAGACCCTCGACCTCGCACCCGTGCTGCGGCGCGAGGTCATGGTCGAGGTCGCGGTCGACGTCCCGCACGCCGAGGCCGGCCGTATCGGCAACGTCCTCCACGAGTGGTGCCAGACCCGTGGCGCCGTCCTCGAGGGCACCGACTACGCGGGGTCGGCCACCTTCCGCCTCCTGGTCCCGCCCGCCGACCTCGCCGCGCTCGACGCGGACGTCGCGTCGGCGTCGAGCGGAGCGATCTCCCCCGCCGTGGGAGATCGACGCATCGTCGACGTCCCCGCCTGAGCGGCCCTGAGCGCACGCAGGGGCCCCTCCCGGGCCGCGTGACGTCGTCGGGCGGCAGGAACCCGCCCGACGACGCCACGCCCCTCCCACAGGCCGTCAGCGGTCCCGTGGGCCCCGCCAGGGCCCTGCCGCGTCCCGCCCACGGGCGGGACGCGGCGGATCACCGCGTCAGCGGGTCCCGATCCCCTCGGGTCCGACGTGCGCCCCGTCCGGGACGGTCGACGGCTCGCCCGCGTCCGCCAGGACCGCGTCCCCCTCGGCCACGACTCCGCGGCCGAACGTCCAGTCGCCCCGCACGGTGAGGCTGCGCGCCCCGCGCAACGACGGCGCGCCCTGCGCGAACCGGGCGTCGAAGTCACCGACGAGCTTGTAGTGCGCGCCGTCGAGGTCGATCAGCGGCGCCTCGACCTGCGCCGCGAGCGTGAAGTCGTCACCGAGCTCGTACACGTCCGAGCGCAGCAGCAGCAGGTCGCTCGTCGCCTTGACGGGCAGGAAGCGGCTGCGGTCGACCTCGATGACGGTCGATCCCTCGAAGACCTCGATCGCGGCGCCCATCGCCGACTCGATCTGGATCACGGGCGTCGAGGACGGGTCGGTGGGGTCGACCGTCTTGGGGTTGCGGATCAGGGGAAGCTCGAGGACTCCCCCGGTGCGGTCGAGCTCGGCGGACAGCGCACGCAGGTCGAGCCACAGGTTGTTCGTGTTGAAGTACCGGTGACGCTCGATGTCCCCGGCCGCAGCCAGGTCCTCCTCGGGCGTCTGTGCGGTCTCGCGCAGCACCAGGCGTCCGTCGGAGCGCCGCACGACGAGGTGGCCGCCCTTGCGGTCAGCGGGCGTGCGGCGCGCGACCTCGGCCGCGAACGGTGCACCCGACGCCGCGAACCACCCGGCCATGGCCGCGTCCGGAGCCGCACCGAGGTTGTCCGAGTTGGAGACGCTCGCGTACAGGTACCCCGCGTCCAGGAGCCGCTGGAGCGCCCCCGACGTCACGAGTGCCGTGTACAGGTCCCCGTGACCGGGCGGGCACCACTCCAGGTCGGGGTCGTCCGGCCACTCGACGGGCTCGAGGTCGTCCGCACGCAGCTTGGGCTCGCGGTTCTGCAGGAAGTCGAGCGGCAGACCGTCGACCGCGAGGTCCGGGTAGGCCGCGAGCGCCGCGAGGGTGTCGTCTCGCGTGCGGAAGCTGTTCATGAAGAGCAGCGGGAGGCGTGCGCCGGTGGCGGCGCGGGCGGCGCGGACCTGTCCGGCGATGATGTCGAGGAAGGTCAGGGGGCCGTGGCTGGTGTCGCGGACGGTGAGGAGCGACTTGGCGCGGTCCATGCCCATGGAGGTGCCGAGGCCGCCGTTGAGCTTGACGAGCGCGGTGCGGGAGAGGGCGGTGGCGGCGTCGTCGGGGCTGATGTCGAGGCCGTGGCGGTGGGTGACGTCGGTGAGGGGGTCGACGTCGGTCTCGGGGACGGTGCCGGTGGCGCCGCCGTCGAGGAGCTCGTAGAAGCGGCTGAAGACGTCGATCGCGGTGGGGTGGACGCCGGCGTCGGCCATCTTGTGCTGGGAGTGGGTGAGGCCCTGGCTGCTCATGGTGTCGATGCTAGGTCTGGGTGCCTGCTCGTGCTGGGCGGTCTCGTGGGGTGTCGGTCACGTCCGTGGTCACTCGAAGCGGGTGGGGTCTCCTGCGCCGACGCGGACGACCTCGGCGGTGCCGGAGGAGAAGTCGACGACGGTGGTGGGTTCGGTGCCGCAGTCCCCGGAGTCGACGACGGCGTCGACCTGGTGGTCGAGGGCTTCCTTGATCTCCCAGCCCTGGGTCATGGGTTCGTCCTCACCGGGCAGGAGGAGCGTGCTGGACAGCAGGGGTTCGCCGAGGGCGCGCAGGATGGCCTGGGTCACGGCGTGGTCGGGGATGCGGACGCCGACGGTCTTCTTCTTGGGGTGGGCGAGGCGTCGGGGCACCTCGGCGGTCGCGGGCAGGATGAAGGTGTAGCTGCCGGGCGTGGAGGCCTTGATGGCGCGGAAGGCCGCGTTGTCGATCTTGACGAGCTGTCCGAGCTGCGCGAAGTCGGCGCACACGAGCGTGAAGTGGTGCTTGTCGCCGAGGTGGCGGATGTCGCGGATGCGTTGGGTGGCGCTGTGGGAGTCGATGCGGGCGCCGAGCGCGTAGCAGGAGTCCGTGGGGTAGGCGATGAGGGCGTCGTCGCGCAGGAGCGTGACGATCTGGTCGATCGCGCGGGGCTGGGGGTCGACGGGGTGGACGTCGAAGTACTTGGCCATGGCGTGAGCCTAGGCCCGCCGCGGTGGGGCTGCCGCCGGGAGCCGGCTCGCGCCCGACGGCGAGCACGGCGGCGTCGGTGGGGGGAGAATCGGTGCGATGCGACTCGCGACCTTCAACATCCTGCACGGCCGGTCGACCAGCGACGACCTGGTGGACGTGGACCGCTTCGCCCGGGCGGTGGCCGATCTCGACGCGGACGTCCTGGCGCTGCAGGAGGTGGACCGCAACCAGCACCGTTCGGGACGGGCGGACCTGGCGCAGGTGGCGGCCGAGGCGATGGGCGCGGTCGAGCACCGGTTCGCCCCGACGCTCGACCGGCGTTCGGCGGACGGTCGGGCGCAGTACGGCGTGGCCCTGCTGTCGAGGTTCCCCGCGCTCGAGTGGCGGGTCCTGCCGTTGCCTCGCCGCCCGTGGTGGCGCCCCCTGCCCCGGGCGACCGACCAGCGGGCGCGCCGGTGGCGGCTCGACGAGCCGCGGGCGGCCGTGGTCGCGGTGGTGGCGACGCCGCAAGGTCCGTTGACGGTGGCGGCGACGCACCTGAGCTTCCTCGACGGGTGGGGCGAGCACCAGCTCGAGCGGCTGGTGAGGGGCTTGGCGGGGGCGCCGCGGCCGCTCGTCCTGCTGGGGGACCTGAACCTTCGGTCGGAGATCCCCGCGACGGTCACGGGGTGGAGCCCGTTGGCGGTCGCGCGGTCCTACCCGGTCTCGCACCCGACGTTGCAGATCGATCATGTCCTGGCCGACGGCGGGGTGCGCCCGCTCGCGCCGGGTCGGGCGGTCGACACCGGGTTGTCGGACCATCGGGCGGTCGTCGTCGACGTGGAGCTCGACGGCGCAGGAGGCTCCTGAGGCCCTTCCCCCACCGGGTCGAACGGGTGTTCGATCCGCGAGCCGACAGGCGCAGCTCGGCTCGAACACCTGTTCGACATCGACCGACCGGGCGCCGCATCCGGTCGAACATGTGTTCGACCGGGCATCCGCCGGTGGGCCGAGGGCACCTCTCCCCTGCACCGACCCTGCGTCAGGACGCGCCGCCGTGCGTGACCCGGACCACGGGAAGGCGCAGCGCCCCGGGGGCCGACGCCGGTACGAGGGGCCTGCGCGGCGCGACCGGGGCGACCCGCCGGTAGTCGCTCCCGAGCGGCGGCCGGGGGTCGGCCTCGCCCCGGTTGGGCCACAGCGCGACGGCCCGCTCGGCCTGCGCCGTGATCGTCAGCGACGGGTTGACGCCCAGGTTCGCGCTCACCGCCGCCCCGTCCAGGACGTGCAGCCCCTCGTGGCCGAACACCCGCTGGTACGCGTCGACGACCCCCGTCGCCGCACAGGCGCCGATCGCGCACCCGCCCAGGAAGTGCGCCGTGAGCGGCATGCCGAACGGTTCCCCGATGCTCCCGCCCGGCGCGCCGCCCATGACCCGGGCCAGCCGCCGGGCTGCCTCGTGCGCCGCCGGGATCCAGCCGGGGTTCGGGGCACCGTGGCCCTGACGTGAGGTCATGCGACGTCGCCCCGTCCACGTGCGTCTCGTGTAGGTCGTGAGCGAGTTATCGTGGCTCTGCATCACCAGGGCGATCACGGTGCGCTCGGACCAGCCCCGGAGGTCGAGCATGGCCGGGAGGCGACGGCGCTGCGCCCACAGCTCGCGCAACCACGCGCCGGGCGTGGGCGACGGGTCCTGGCGATCGCCGTCGTCGGGCTGCTCGCTGCCGGGTCCGCGCAGGCCGGGTCGGCGCAGGCCGCGAGCGCCGCGGGGCGTGACGAGGACGGTCTGCAGGAGGGCCATGGCGTTCGAGCCGCGGCCGTAGCGCACGGGTTCGACGTGCGTGTGGGCGTCGGGGTGGAAGGACGAGGTGATCGCGACGCCGCGCGTGTAGTCGGGCACGGGGGGGTCCGAGGGGTGAGGCCGGTCTGCGGTCGCACCCAGGAGCGCCTCGGAGTTGGTGCGCGTGAGCATCCCGAGCCGTGGCGAGAGGCCGGGGAGCGTGCCGGCGTCGCGCTGGGCGTGCAGGAGGCGCTGCGTGCCGTGCGCGCCCGCGGCGAGGACAACGTGCTCGGCGGTCCAGCGGGTGCGCCGGACGGACGCACGGTCGGTACGGCGGGAGGTGACCTCGTAGCCGCCCCCGGGCAGCGGGGCGATCCGCGTGACCGTCTCCAGGGCGTGGATCCTCGCCCCGCCGCGCTCGGCGAGGTGCAGGTAGTTCTTGACGAGGGTGTTCTTCGCGCCGTGGCGGCAGCCGGTCATGCACTGCCCGCACTCGAGGCAGCCGCGACGTTCGGGGCCCGCGCCGCCGAAGAACGGGTCGGGCACCCGGGCCCCGGGGGTGCCGAACAGCACCCCCACGGGAGCGGGGGTGAAGGAGCCCCCGACGCCCATCTCGCGGGCGACCAGGGCCATGGCGTCGTCGGCCGGCGTGCGGCCCGCGTACGTGACCACGCCCAGCATGCGCCGCGCCTGGTCGTAGTACGGGGCGAGCTCGGCCTTCCAGTCCGTCAGGTGGCCCCAGGCGGGGTCCGTGTAGAAGGCGTCGAGGGGCTCGTACAGCGTGTTGGCGTACACGAGCGAGCCGCCCCCCACCCCTGCGCCCGCCAGGACCAGGACGTCGCGCAGCCGGTGCACGCGCTGGATCCCGAGGCAGCCCAGGCGCGGGGCCCACAGGAAGTCGCGCAGGTGCCAGGAGGTCTTCGCGAAGTCCTCGTCGGCGAAGCGCCGGCCCGCCTCCAGGACCGCGACCCGGTAGCCCTTCTCGGTCAGGCGCAGGGCAGCCACGGAACCGCCGAAGCCCGACCCCACCACGAGGACGTCGACGTCGTGCGAGACGCCCCCGGGGTCGCGGCGCGCGTCCTCGCGCCCGTCCGCCCGCTCGTCGCAGCCTCCCTTGGTCATCGTGGCCACCTCGTTCTTCGGGCGCTCCCTCGCGCCCGGCAGGTGCTCATCCTGCCACCGCGGCGCCCACCCGTCGCCGAGCGGCCGGGTCGGCGCTCGTGCTGCGAGTCCGCGAGCGCCGTCCTAGCGTGGACTGGACCCGAGAACACCTCGCCCGCCGCGGGCCGCCGACCGGCGTGCGCGCGTGCGGCGACCTGAAGGAGGATCCAGTGACCGACCAGACCCCCGCCTTCCCCGCCCAGCAGCAGGAGCCCCCGGGCCTGACGCCCCCCATGAACCCGCTGCCCGACCACGGCGAGTCGTCCTACCGGGGCTCGGGCAGGCTCGCCGGCCTGCGGGCCCTGATCACGGGAGGCGACTCGGGCATCGGGCGTGCGGTCGCGATCGCGTTCGCACGCGAGGGGGCGGACGTCGCGATCGGCTACCTGCCCGAGGAGCAGTCCGACGCCGAGGAGACCGCGCGCTGGGTGCGCGAGGCGGGCCGCACGGCCGTCTTGCTGCCCGGGGACCTGCGCGAGGAGCCGCAGTGCCGCGCGCTCGTCGCCGACGCCGTCGAGCAGCTCGGGGGGCTGGACGTCCTCGTGAACAACGCCGGCTTCCAGATGGCTCGACGGTCCTCGATCGCCGACGTCACGACCGAGGACCTCGACCGGGTGCTCAAGACCAACCTGTACGCGCTGTTCTGGGTGACGCAGGCCGCGCTCGAGCACCTGGGGGAGGGCGCGTCGATCATCAACGTCTCCTCGATCCAGGCCTACCAGCCCTCCACCTCGCTCCTGGACTACGCGGCGACCAAGGCGGCGATCAACAACTTCACGGTCAACCTCGCGGCCGAGGTCGGTGAGCGCGGCATCCGCGTCAACGCGGTGGCCCCGGGACCCATCTGGACGCCGCTGCAGCCCGCGACGCAGCCGCCCGAGAAGATCGAGCAGTTCGGGGCCGACACCCCGCTCGGGCGGGCCGGGCAGCCGGCCGAGGTCGCACCGGCCTTCGTCTTCCTGGCCTCGCCCGCCGACGCGGGCTACGTCTCGGCGACCGTGCTCGGGGTCACGGGCGGCAAGCCGGTGTTCTGACGCCGCCCTCGCGACGTTCCCTCGACGCGAGGTCGGCACGGGCCCCTCACGGCGCCTGTGCCGGCCTCGCCCGTGGACCCCACGAGCCGCCCGCCTGACCGGCGCGGGCTAGGGTGGGTACCGGGCCAAGGAGCGGCTCGCCGTTCAGGGCACGGATCATGGCAGGGACCACGGAGGCGACGATGCCGACGACCATCGCACAGCTCATGTCCACGGCGTTCTGCACGGTCGAGCGCACCGCGACCGTCGCGCAGGCCGCCCGCACCATGATCGACGAGGACTCGGGTGACGCCGTCGTGCTCGACGACAGGGACGTGCTGGGCATCCTCACGGACCGCAGCATCGTGCGGGCACTGGCCGACGACGCCTCGCCGGACCACCCCGTGGGCGACCTGTGCACCGAGGACCTCGTGGTCCTGAGCCCCCAGGACCCGGCCCGGGAGGCCGTGCGGATCATGGAACGACACGCCTTGCTGCGACTGCCCGTCATGGTCGGACCGGACCTGGTGGGCATCGTCCGCCTCTCGGACCTCGTGACCGCGATCGAGCGCGGGCAGGTCACGGTCGGTGCCCGCGACACCGCGGACCTGCAGGACGCGTGAGCAGCCCCCGGGCCCCCACGCGCGGTGGCCGCCCACGGACCGCGTAGCGTTGTCCTCGACAGGTGGAGGAACGGCGCGGTCGTGCGCCGACGACCGGCCACCCCCGAGCACGAACGGGACGCACGATGACGCAGGATCTGCAGCAGACGAAGGACGACGCCCTCGCCGTCGCCACGACCGCCGAGTTCGGCACCGGGGCGAGCCCCGCCACCGCGATCGAGTCGTCGATCGCGTCGGCCGCGCGGACGCTCGCCGAGGAGCCCAGCCTCCAGGAGACGCTCGACCGCACGGTCGAGCTCGCGGTCGCGATGGTCGAGGGCTGCGACGCCGCCGGGATCTCGCTCATGACCCGCAAAGGGCGCATCGAGACCCCCGCCGCGTCGCACGACCTCGCCCGGCGCGGGGACGAGCTCCAGTACGCCCTGAACGAGGGCCCGTGCCTCGACGCGATCCGCGAGACCGACCTGGTGCGCACCAACGACCTCGCGGCCGAGCCTCGCTGGCAGCGGTGGGCCGACCAGGTCCACGCGGAGCTCGGGGTGCGCTCGATGCTGTGCGTCCAGCTCTTCACGAGCGAGACCTCGCACGGCGCCCTGAACCTGTACTCGCGCTCCACGGGCGCGTTTCCCGCCACGGCGCTGTCGATCGTCTCGACGTTCGCCGCGGTCGCCGCGGCGGCACTGACCGCCGCGCGCACCGAGGAGCAGCTCACGAGCGCCGTGCAGACCCGCACCGTGATCGGCCAGGCCCAGGGCATCCTCATGGAGCGCTACCAGCTCTCGGCGCAGCGCGCGTTCTCGGTGCTGAGCCGCGTCTCGCAGGACTCGAACGTCAAGCTCTACGACCTCGCCCGCGAGGTCGTCGAGACACGCAAGTTCCCGGTGACGTAGCCGTCGGGCCCGGGCGGGTCCCGTCCGGGCGTCGGCGGCTCAGCCCGTGACCGCTCCCTTGCGCCGGAAGAGCTGTGCGCCGCCCGGGCGGCTCACGCTGCCGGGCTCGAGGGCGGCCAGGCACGCGTCGACCCGGTCCTTGGCGCGACCGCCCAGGCCGCCGCCGGCCGCGATCGCGTCGATCAGCTCGCGTGCCACGTCGGGCAGGCGTCGGCTGCTCTCGCTCGCGTGCACGACGAGCAGGTCGAGCGCGCCGTCCGGGTCCAGCCCGTGCGAGGCCATGATGACGCCCTTGGCCTGGTCGACGACGGCGCGGTCCTGGAGACCGACCGCGACCTGGCGCGTGACCTCACGGCGCAGCGCGTCCTCGTGCGCGGCGGACGTGTCGATCATCATGCCGATCACCTCGACCACGGCCCCCGAGGCGTCGCGGCGGCCCTGACCCGTCACCGTGACGGTCCTGGTGCGCCCGCGCGCATCCACGATGCGGTGGCTGGCACTGAAGGGGCGCCCGGTGGTGCGCAGCAGCGCGAGGTCGCGCAGGACCGTGTCGCGGTCGTCGGGGTGCTTGTGCTGGACGAGGAGAGCCGCGCTCGGCACGACGGAGTCGGGCGTCAGCCCGTGCAGCAGGTAGACCTCTTCGGACCACCACCACTCGCTGGTGCGCAGGTCGACGCGGTACTGGCCGGTGGGATGGGCCCGCCCGAGGCTCAACGCCTCCGCGAGCGGGTCGCGGCGACGCCTGCGAGGGGACTGTTCGGTGGTCATGATGGCTCGCTCTCAGCACGTGCGTGTCGAGGGGCCGCTTCCTGACTCCTAGGTGCCTCACCTTAGACCGCCGCGCGCGTAGGTCAAAGCCCCGTCCATGGCGCGAGCGCCCGGCGCGAGCGGGGACTCACGCCTCGCGGACGTGGTGCGGCGGGCGCGGGTAGAGCATGTGCTCGGTGTGGTGCAGGACGTTCGTGACGAGCGCCTCGACGTGCTCGGTCGCGGGCGCGTAGTAGACGCTCGTGCCCTCGCGCCGCGACGTCACGAGATGCCCGGCGCGCAGCTTCGCGAGGTGCTGGGAGATCGCGGGGACGGGACGGTCGAGGGCCTCGGCGATCGCGGTCACCGGCATCTCGGTGCCCGTCAGCATCTGCAGCACCGCGAGGCGGGTGCGGTCGGCGAGCAGGCGCAGCACCTCGACCGCACGGTCGAGGTCGACCTCGGGGGGTGGGACGGGGAGCGAGTCACGCTGCGTGGTGGCCATCCCCCTCATGGTCCCACCCTCGCGGCGGCTCGCACGCGATCGGCGCCCGGTAGAGGCGCCTCACCGGCGACGGACCCCGGCCACAGCACGTGCGCGAGCCCGGTCGCGGCGCCCGCGACGAGGGCCAGCGCCGTCGCGGCGGCCGCCAGGCCGAGCGTCCCGAGCCACCCCGCGAGCGGGTACGTGACCAGCCAGCACGCGTGCGACGACGAGAACTGCGCGGCGAAGGCCAGGTGGAGGTGCCCTCGGTCCACCGAGCGCCGCACGAGGCGCCCGACGGGGGTCTCGACCGCCGACCACCCGGCGCCGATCGCGACCCAGGCGGCGCACACCCCGGCCACGGCGACCCCCGCGGGAGCCGCGAGCACCAGGGGGACGACGGCGCAGCCCACCGTGAGCAGGGCCGCTCCCCCGAGCATCACACGACGCTCGGGCCAGGCGCGCAGGACCCGCGGCAGGACGAGCGCGGCGGCCACCGACCCGCTGCCGCACACGGCCAGGAGGAGAGCGACGCCGTCGGGCCCCAGCCCCAGGACCGTGCGGGCGATCACGACCGTCTGGACCAGGACGAGAGCGCCCGCGGCCGCGACCGCGAGGTTCAGCGCGAGCACGGGCCGCAGCGCGGGCGTGCGCAGGAAGATCCCCGCCCCCCGGCGCACGCGCGCGCCGAACGGCCCGTCGGGCTCGGTCGCCGCGACGTGGCCGTCCGTCGTCGCGCCCGCGGCGCCGGGGACTCGCGGCAGCACGACCGTGGCCACGAGGAGCGCCGAGGCCCCGAACCCCACCGCGGTCCCCCAGAACAGCCCGGCCGGGCTCAGTGCGAGCAGGAGGACGGCCGCGAGCGCCGGGGACGCGACGGCCTCGAGGTCGTAGGCGAGCCGGGACAGGGACAGTGCGGCGGTGTAGTCGCGCTCGTCGGGCAGGACGTCGGGGACGACGGACTGGAACGTCGGCGTGAACGTCGCCGACGCGCTCTGGAGGACCAGGACGAGCACGAGGACCTGCCACACCTCCCCCACGAGGGGCAGCGCGAGAGCCACGACCAGGCGCACGAGGTCCGCGCCGACCAGGACCAGCCGCCGTGGAACCCGCGCCACGAGCGTGGCCGCGAGCGGGGCCAGGACGACGTAGGCGACCATCTTGACCGTGAAGACCGTCCCGAGGACGACGCCCGCGCGGGGGCCCGCGAGGTCGTAGGCGAGCAGGCCGAGCGCGACCGTCGCGACGCCGGTGCCCGCGAGGGCCACGACCTGCGCGGCGAACAGGCGCCGGTAGACGGGGTGCGCGAGGGCCGAGAGCATGCCCCCATCATCCTGCCTGTTTGCGCAGTCACGCAACCATGCAAGCGGTGCGGGTGGAGCCGGCCGTGGGATCCTGGAGCCGTGTCCGACCTGACGTCCCGCCGCATCCCGCCCGGTCCGATCCTCGACGCGCTGCGCACGCACCGCCACCTGCCGGACTGGGCCCTGGACGTGCCGCAGCTCGCGCTCGAGCACGCCCTGCGCCTCGCCGACGGCGACCCGCACCGGCTCGTCCTCGAGGACGACGGCACCATCCGGGTCGAGAACTCCCCGTCGCCCTGACGCTCAGCGCTTCCCGTACGGGTAGACGTCGGCGAGCACGGGCTCGAAGGGTCGCGAACGCAACGTCATGCCGGCCTCCTGGGGAGTCCGGCCCGCCTTGGCGCTGTTGCACGCCTCGCACGCCGCCACGGCGTTGAGCCAGGTCGTGGCCCCCCCCTGGCACCGGGGCACCACGTGGTCCATGGTCGTCGCAGGGCGACCGCAGTAGCCGCAACGGTGCTTGTCGCGACGCAGCAGCGCGGCGCGCGAGTACGGGACGCGGCCCGTGCGCTCGTAGACCCAGCGGGAGTGGACGTAGCGCACCAGCTCGACAGAGACCGGGCGCTGGTACGGGCCGAAGGTCTCCCCCTCGACGGCCTCCCGCACGGCCGCGACCCGGCGGTGCAGCATACGGATCGCGTGCCCGAGCGAGACACGGCCCAGGACCTGCCCGCCGCCCAGGTTGTAGATGAGGACCTCGCTCATCGACCGACTCCCTGTCTGCGACCCGCGGTACCGAGATCCTCGGCGCCGCGGGCCACCCACGTCGTCTGCGGAGAGGGCGGGAATCGAACCCGCCCCACGGGGCGCTGGTGCGCCCCGTCGCCGTCCTTGGCACATGCCTCTCCAGGGGTGCCGCCCGACTGCAGTCCGGGCGACTTGGAACCTCCACGCACACCACGGGTCCCCGTCGTGGCCAGGTTCATGTGCCTGGCTCGCCGCGCTACCACTGTGGCGCGGTCTCGTGTGCGTCAGCTCGTGCGGGCCGCCGGAGCGGCACCTCATGAGAACGGGTCAGGAGCGAGCGCCGCGCGGGCTGCCCCGACCGGCGACCGGCCTCCTGACCGGACGTGCACCACAGTAGCGGCCTGCCCCCGGGCCAGGGCAAGGGTTTTTCGGGGAGATCGCGCGCGGGTCGCGCGGACGAGCACGGTCGACCGACCCTCGTGCGTCGCGTTCCCCCCGCGGCGGACTTCACTCCCGGCAGTCCGCGCACGTGCCGGACAGCGCGACGTGCGCCGGGGCGAGCGTGAAGCCTGCCTCGGTCGAGAGCCAGGTGGTCACGGGGTCGAGCAGGTCGCCCGGCAGGTCGATGATCCGCCCGCACGAGTCGCAGATCGCGTGCAGGTGCTCGCGCACGGGTCCGCCCGGGGCCAGGTGGTAGGCGGTCGCACCACCACCGATGTGCACGTGCGTCACCACGCCCAGCGTCGTGAGCCGGTCGACCGTGCGGTAGACCGTGGCCCGGTGGATGCCCGGGTGCCGGTCGTGGACCCGGGTGCACAGCTCGTCGGCGCTCGGGTGCCCCTCCTCGGTCGCGAGGACCTCCAGGACGGCGCGGCGCGCCTCGGTCACACGGTGCCCGCCGGCCCGCAGGAGGTCGAGCGCCGCCTGGACCCGCTCGTCGGTCTGCGGCACCGCGCCCGCCGCCTCGCTCACAGCGCCGTGATCCCGTCACCGATCATCTTGGCCCCGAGCACCAGGAGCAGCACGGCCATGATGACGGCGTTGTTCTGGATCATCCAGGCCTTGAGCCCGTCGAGCAGCGTCGCTGCCCGGGCCCCCATGGCCAGGTAGATCACGACGGGGGCCGCGACCCCCAGGCTCGCCACGACGACGAACACCGCGAGGGCCCCGAGCTGCTCGGACGTCGCGGGCGTTGCGGCGGCGATCGCCGCGGCACCGGACACGACGAGCAGCAGGTTCTTGGGGTTGACCGCCCCGAGCAGGACGGCGAGGCCGAACGCCTTGACGGGCGTGAAGGCGTCGATCGCGCTCATCCACCTCGGCGGTCGGGGGCTCGCGCCCTCGTGCGGGCGTCCGCGCCACTGCGAGACCGCGAGGAGCAGCAGCAGGACGCCCAGGACGATCTTGACGACGCTCGCCCACGCCGGGGGCCCGGACGCGTCGGGCGTGGCAGCGCCGGCCACGAGCAGCACGATCGACCCGAGGGCCGCGATCCCCACGATCCACCCCAGCAGGAACGAGAAGCCGTTGGCCTTCGCCTTCCTGCTGACGAGCATCAGCACGACCGCCACGATGGGCATGGGGCTGATGAGGACCCCCACCGCGATGGGCAGGGACTGACCGACGGCTGGGCCCACGGCTCTTCCTCTCGTCGTGCGTCGCCGGTCGGCGCCGCGTCCCGGGTCTCGCGGCTGCCCGCGGGTCCGGTCATCCCGACCGTAGTGCTGCGCCCGGCCGACCGCGCGCGAAGGGCCACGGTCGACGGGCTGCGGGACGCCGCGCGGTGCGCCGGCGGCGTCGGGCAGGCGGGAGTCAGGCGGGCGACGCGCCCGCGGCGGGCTCTCCCGCGCCCCCGGCCGAGCCCGAGCCTGCGGCCGCGGCGGGCAGGAGGTCGCGCAGCGCGGTGTCGACGTCGGGGTAGGCGGGTGGCATCTCGTCCGGCCCGACGGCGCCGCGCAGGACGTCCCGCACCTGACCCACGTCGCGGGCCAGGGCCAGGCGCGCACCGACCCGGTCGAGGTCGCGGTGCAGGGTCACGAGCATCTCGGCGGCCTCGACGTCCACGAACGGCACGGTCTCGGCGTCGAGGACCACGACGCGCGGGGACGCGTCGGCGACCAGGCGCCGGACCGCCGCGCGCACGGTGTCCGCGTTGGCGAAGAACAGGCCCGACTCGACGCGCACCACGAGCGCCCCCTCGACGCCCCGGCCCCCGTCCTTGCCCGTGGCGATGCGCCGCGCGCGGTCGACCCACACGCCGTGCGAGCTGCGCACGAGCACGGCCACGTGGGGGCGTGAGGCGCGGCCGAGGAGCAGGAACAGCGAGAGGACGATCCCGAGCACGAGGCCGGGCAGGGTGTCGAACACCAGGACGCCGAGCATGGCCGCGAGCGCCGCCCAGAAGTCGTGCCGGGCCGCTCCCCCGTACAGGGCCTTGGAGCGCGGCGTCGCGAGGCGGTACAGGCGGCGCAGGGCCTTGACGTCGACGAGCTCGATCACGGCGGCGATGACGACGGCCGCGAGCGTGGCCTCGGGCAGGGACTCGAACACGGGCGTGAGGAACAGCAGCGTCAAGAGTGTCAGCGCTGCGGCGACGAGGCCCGAGACCTGGCTCTTGGCGCCCGCGCCGCCGTTGACCGCGGTCTTGGACAGGCTGCCGTTGACGACCATCCCGGACGCGAGGCCCGCGCCGAGGTTCGCGGCGCCCATGCCGACGAGCTCGCGGTTGGCGTCGATGTCGTAGCCTTCGCGCGAGGCGTACGTCTTGGCGGCACCCAGGGCCTCGGCGAAGCCCACGAGCATGACGCCCGCGGCCGGGCCGACCAGGTCGGTCCAGGTGTTCCAGTCGACGCCCGTCGGGAGGCCGAGCGCGGGGAGCCCGGCCTGGATGGGGCCGACGATGTCGACGCCGTCGTCGTCGAGCCCGAGCAGCAGGACCAGGGCGATCCCGATCCCGACCACGACGAGCGAGCCGGGCACCTTGGGCAGCCAGCGCTTGATCGCGAGGACCGCCGCGAGGGACCCCAGGCCCAGGACCACGGTCAGGGGGTGCGCCGTGCCGAGCTCGGTGAGGATCGTCCAGAGCTTCTCGAAGAAGTTCCCCTCGCCCTTGTCGACGCCCAGCAGGGCGGGCACCTGCCCGATCACGATCGTGAGCGCGAGGCCCACGATGAACCCCTTGAGCACGGGCTCGGAGATGAACGAGGCCAGGAACCCGAGGCGCGCGATGCCCGCCACCAGGCACAGGACCCCGGTCACGAGCGCGACGGCCGTGGTCAGCGCGACGAACGCGGCGTCGTCGCCGGGCCGGAAGGCGGCGACCACGCTCGCGGACAGAGCCGCGGTCGCGGACATGGGCCCCACGACCAGGTGGCGCGAGCTGCCGAACGCCGCGTACAGGATCAGCGAGGGCACCGCGGCGTACAGGCCCACGACGGGCGAGACGCCCGCGATGGTCGCGTACGCGAGCGACTCGGGCACGAGGACGGCCCACACGGTCAGGCCCGCGACCACGTCGCCCCGCAGCCAGGCCCCGCGGTATCCCTGCAGGGACGCGAACACGAACCACGGTCGCTGCGCGCGGGTGGGTGGCCTGGTGCTCGTCGGCATGCGCCCGCCTCTCGACCGTGGGCGCCGTGCGCGCCTCACGGGCGAACGTATCCGCGCGCGCCGCGGTCGGCATCAGGAAGCCCGTCCCGCCCGACGGCGCCGCTCCCCACCTCACACCCCAGCACGCCACCTCACGTCGCGCACGGCACGGGCGTCTACGAGGTCAGCACGTCCGCCCGGTCTCCCCACCCCAGGAGCGCCCCCGTGAGCACGACGCCACGGCTCTACCGACTGCTCGGACCCGACCGCGTCCCGACCCTCAGCACCGTCCCCGGGACTCTCGGCGGCCACCGACGCTCCCGGATCTACGGCCGGCTCGACTGCCCCGGCGCCGCCCGCGCGATCGCGCGCGGTGGCTACGTGGCCCATCGCGTGTTCTTCGCCGACGAGCAGACCGCGATCGCCGCCGGGTACCGGCCGTGCGCGGTGTGCCTGCGCGAGAGGTACCGCGAGTGGAGGCTCTCCCAGGCAGCCCTGGACCCGCAGGGCTGAGCGGGGCACCGAGGCGCTCGAGGCGCCGCCCGCGCGCACGAGCGACCCGGTCACGGCACAGTGGACCCGACCCGTCCTTGCCCGACCACCCGGGAGGCACCGTGCGCGCACGCCGGATGACCACGCTCCTCGTCGCGCTCACGACCCTCGTGCTGACGGTGCCGGTGGGCCTGAGCACGGGCGCACCGGCCCGGGCCTCGGGGGCCGGGGACGTGGTGGGTCTCGTGGACGGCGCGCGCTCGTCCGCGGGGCTCGCGCCCCTGGAGCACGACCCCGGGCTCGCCGGCGTCGCCCAGGCGTGGGCCGAGCGGATGGCCGCGAACGGCTCGATGAGCCACAACCCGTCGACGGGCGCGCAGATCCCTGGCGGCTGGTCCTCGTGGGGCGAGAACGTGGCGTGGTCCACCGACCCGTCGCCGTCGGGCCTGCACGCGAGCCTCATGGGCTCCCCGGGGCACCGGGCCAACATCCTGTCCTCGACGTTCACGTCGGTCGGGGTCGGGTACGCGACCGATGCCGCGGGGGGCGCCTACGTCGCCGAGGTGTTCGCCGCCTACCCCGGTGCGGCCCCTTCTGCTCCCGCGCGGCCGCCGGCGCAGGCGGCTCCCGACCGGTCGAACCGCTCGCCGGTCGCCGCGGGCACGACGGGCGGAACGGACAAAACAGGCAGGTCTGCGGCCGGCCGGCCTCGCTCCCCCCTCGGCCTGGTGCTCGGCGCCTCGGGGCCCGAGGTCCAGGCCCTCCAGGAACGACTGCGACTCCACGGCCAGGACCTCGCCGCCGACGGTGCGTACGGCCCCGCGACGTCCGCCGCGGTCGTCGCGTTCCAGGGCGCGCGGGGTCTCGCCCCGGACGGCGTCGTGGGCCCCGCGACCACGGCAGCGCTCGCCCTCGACCCGCCGCCCACCCCGGCGCCAGCACCCGCGGCTTCCGCCGGTCCCGCAGTCCCCGACGGTGCCGCGGCCGAGTCTCGCGCGACCGGCCAGCAGACGCCGGGCGACGCGACCGGCACGCGAGCCGCGGCCGCGCGGGAGACGGGCGCGACGCCGTCGGGCAGCGGGACGCCCTCCGGGAACCCGACCCCGCCGGGCGCGACGACGACTCCCGAGGTCCCGGCCTACGGCTGGGTGATCGCCGCCCTCGCGGTCCTTGCCGCGATGTCGCTGAGCGTCGTGGGCGCGCGCCGCCGGTCCGCGCAGGTCCGAGGTGCGCGGCCCCCGCAGGACTGAGCGCGCCTCAGATACCCAGGACCACCTTCGCGACCGAGAAGTAGATGACCAGCCCCAGGGTGTCGACGAACGTCGAGATGAAGGGCGCCGCGACGATCGCCGGGTCGATACCCACGCGGCGCGCCAGGATCGGGATGCTCGACCCGACCGTCGTCGCGAGCACGCACACCCCCACGACCGTGATCGCGAGCACCTGCGCGATCGACACCCCCGCGACCCAGGCCGCCGGACCGAAGCCGACCGCGGCGAGCACCGTCCCGAGCAGGAGGCCGGTGAGCATCTCGCGCCCCACGACGCGCAGCAGGTCGCCGCGGCGGATGTCACCCACCGCCAGCGCGCGGACCACGGTCGTCGCGGCCTGGGACCCTGCGTTCCCGCCCGTGCCGATGAGCAGCGGGATGAACAGCGCGAGCGCCACGACCGCGTCGAGCTCGGCCTCGAAGTAGCTCTGCACCCCGACCGTGAGGCTCGCCGCGACGATCAGCAGCAGGAGCCACACCACGCGCGCCCGCACCAGCCCCAGGACCGAGACGGTCAGGTACGGGCGGCGCAGCGGCTCCGAGCCACCCACGCGGGCAGAGTCCTCGTCGTCCTCGGCCTCGAGGATGCGCATCGCGTCGTCGACCGTGAGCACGCCCAGGAGGCGGCGTTCGTGGTCGACCACGGGCACCGCGACGTACCCGCCGTCGCGCACGACGTTGGCCGCGTGCTCCTGGTCGTCGGTCGCCTCGACCGTCACGGCCGGGGACATGACGTCCTCGACCAGGGCGTCCGGGTCGCTCACGAGCAGCCGGCGCAACGACACGACGCCCTCGACCACGCGCCCGGCACCGAGGACGGGCACGGTGTAGATCGTCTCGACGTCGTCGCCCGCCCGGCGCAGCGCGTCGAGGGCCCCCGCGACGCTCGTGCCGCGCCGCACCGACGCCACCCTGGGGGACATGCGCCTGCCCGCGCTGTCCTCGGGATACCCGAGCAGCGCGGTCGTCAGGGCCCGCTCGTCGGGCCCGAGCCCGCCCAGGAGCCGGGCCGCGACACCCGCGGGCAGCTCGTCGAGCAGCGACGCCCGGTCGTCCGGGTCGAGGGCCGCGAAGATCTCCGCGGTCGCCTCGGACCGCAACGCCTCGACGAGCTCCGCCTGGATCGCCGGGTCGAGGTCCTCGAAGACCTCGACCGCGCGCCCCTTGGGCAGCAGGCGGAACGCGACCGCGCGCCGCTGGTCGCCCAGGCGCCCGAGCTCGTCGACGACCTCCTGCGTGTCCATGCTCGCGATGCGGTGCTGCAGGTCCTCCAGGTCGTGGGGTCGCTCGGTCCGGGGCTCGGAGTGTGCGCGCATGGCCCCACCTTCTCAGGACGGCCGACCACAGGCCCGGCGGAGACGGCACGACGTGACGAGGCCCACGGCACGGGAGGGCGTCAGCTCGCGACGCGGTACCTCGTGTAGACCACGCCGCCCGTGAAGCGGCGCTCGTCGAGCAGCTCGAGGTCGAGCCGGACGCCCGCGGGGTAGAAGGACGTGCCGCCGCCCACCAGCACCGGGTGCACGAACACCCGCACCTCGTCGACGATCCCGGCCGCGAGCGCCTGCGCGGCCAGGGTCAGTCCGCCGATGCCGACCTCGCGCTCGGCGCGGTCCACGAGCGCGCGGGCGGAGACCGGGTCGAACGACCGCTCGACGCGCGTGCGCGCCAGGCCCGGGTCGTCGAGCGTGGTCGAGTACACGACCTTGTCCGCGTCGCGCCAGATGCGCGCGTAGTCACGGACGGCGGGCGACTCGTCGTCGAGCATGGCGGGGTCGTCCCACACGCGCATGACCTCGTAGACCCGGCGCCCCAGGAGGAAGGTCCCGACGGAGCGCTCGAGGTCGTCGACGAACGCGTGCACCTCCTCGTCGGGGGTGCTCCACCCGAACGAGCCGGAGGCGTCGGCGACGTAGCCGTCGAGGGACATGATGCCGGTGCAGGTCAGCCGTGCCACGGTGCGCTCCTCGCCGGGTTCCGTCGCGGTCCGTCCCAGCGTAGGCCGGTGGCCGCGCAGGCGCTGCGCCGTTCGGGGGCAGCGCCGCTCGGCGGCAGCGCGGACCCGATCAGGCCGTCGGGTCCTCGGGCCAGTCGTGCTTGGGGTAGCGGCGGCGCAGCTCGGCGCGCACCTGCGCGTACCCCGTGCCCCAGAACGACTCGAGGTCCGCGGTGATCGCGGCGGGGCGCCTGGCCGGGGAGAGCAGGTGCAGCAGCACGGGCACGCGGCCGTCGGCGACGCGGGGCGTGGCCCGCCCCCCGAAGGCGTCCTGCACCTTGACGGCGAGCACGGGCTGGTCCCCGGTGTAGTCGAGGCGGGCGCTGCGTCCCCCGGGCAGGTCGACGCGCACGGGGGCGAGCTCGTCGAGCCGGCCCGCCGCGGGCCACGGCAGCAGGCGCCGCAGGGCGCTGGTCACGTCGAGGCGCTGGAGGTCGGCGGCCTTGCGGACCTTGGCGAGGTCGGGCCCGAGCCACGCGTCGAGTCCCGTGAGCAGGGCCTGGTCGGACACGTCGGGCCACGGTTCGCCCAGGGCGCGGTGCAGGAACGCGAGCCGGTGCCTCAGCTCGCGCGCGGGCTCGCGCCAGGGCAGGACGTCGAGGCCCTCGCGCTCGAGCCCGGTCCGCAGCGCCGCGACGACCTGGTCGGCGGGCGGGTCGGCGACCTTCTGCGAGGCGATCTCGATCGCGCCGAGCCGCGTCGTGCGCCGCGCCTGGATGCGCCCGCCCGACCACGTGACGGTGTCGTCGTCGCGCAGGGCCGCGGACGCGGCCTCGTACGCGAGGTCCTCGTCGACGGGTGCGGCCGAGCGGATCGTCGCGTCGCGCCTGCCGGCGCCGCGGTCGGCGTCCGCGACGGCGAGCCAGTCGTACCCCGCGAGCGGGGACCCGGGCGGCAGCGCGGCCCCGGTGCCCGAGACCATGAGGTACGTCGACCCGTTCGGCCGCCTGCGCGCGACCCGGTCGGGGTGCGCGAGCGCGACGACGAGCCCGACCGCGAGGTCCAGGCTCAGGTCCTCGCGGCGTCCGCCCCCCGGCGCGGGAACGAGACCCTGGAGCCGCTCGGCCTGCGCGCGCCACGCCCCGCTCGCCGGGCCGCCCCGCCGGGCGTCCCGCAGGGCGGCGACGAGGTCCGCACCGCGTGCGCGCACGTCGTCGGACAGGAGGGCCACCACCTCGGCGGCGAGCCGCGGCCCGACGACGTCGCTCGCGTCCAGCAGGGCCCGCGCGAGCCGGGGGTCGGCCGGGACGCGCGCGATCTCGCGCCCCCGAGGCGTGACCGTCCCGTCCGGATGAACGGCGCCGAGCGCCTCGAGGGTCCCGCGCGCGACCGTCATCGCGGCCGCGGGCGGGGCGTCGAGGAGCGCGAGCCCCGCCCCGTCCGGGCTCCCCCAGGACGCGAGCTCGAGCGCGAACGCGACGAGGTCCGCGGTGAGGATCTCGGGCGTCGGGTGCGCGACGAGCTGGGCGTGCTCCCCCGGCGACCAGCAGCGGTACACGGCCCCCGGTCCCTCACGTCCGGCGCGCCCGGCGCGCTGCTCGGCCGCCGCACGGCTCACGCGGACCGTCACGAGACCCGCGAGGCCGCGCCGGTGGTCGGTGCGCGGCTCGCGGGACAGTCCCGCGTCGACGACCACCCGCAACCCGGGCACGGTGAGCGAGGACTCGGCGACGGCCGTGGAGACCACGACCCGGCGGCGTGGCCCGGGCGTCAGGGCCAGGTCTTGCTCGCGCGCGGGCAGGCGCCCGTGCAGAGGACGCACGTCGGCGTCCAGGCCGGACAGACGGCGCGCGACGCCGTCGACCTCGCCCGCGCCGGGCACGAAGACCAGCACGTCGCCGGACTGCTCGGTCAGCGCCCGGCGCGTGGTCGCCGCGACGTGGTCGAGGAACGCGCGCGGTACGCCGCGCTCGCCGAGCCGCGGCCCGGGCGACGGCGCCCACACCTCCTCGACGGGGAACAGGCTGCCGTCCGCGACCACGACCGGCGCGGGGAGCCCGTCGCCGAGGAGGCGCGCGGTGCGCTCGGCCTCGATCGTCGCGGACATCGCGACCAGGGCCAGGTCTGGCCGCAGGGTCGCCCGGACGTCGACCAGCAGGGCGAGGGTCAGGTCGGCGTCGAGGTGCCGCTCGTGGACCTCGTCGAGCACGACGACAGCCACCCCTGCGAGCTCCGGGTCGCGCTGGAGGCGGCGCAGCAGGACGCCGGTCGTGACGACCTCGACGCGCGTCTCGGGACCCGTCCGGGACTCCCCGCGCACCGCGAATCCCACCGTGCTCCCGACCGGCTCGCCGAGCAGGTGCGCGAGCCGGCGGGCGGCAGCCCGCGCGGCGATACGGCGCGGCTGGGTCACGACGACACGCCCCGCGGGCAGGGCGGCCGCGAGCGCCGGCGGGACGAGGGTCGTCTTGCCCGTGCCCGGCGGAGCCTGGAGCACGGCGACCCCCCGGTCCCGGACGGCGTCGGTGAGCTCGGCCAGGTGGTGGCGGACCGGGAGATCGGGCGGGGAGGCGAGCAGGCGGGCGATCGGGTCCGGGTCCACGGGGTCATTCTCCCCCGCCCCGGTCCCGGGTCAGCTCCCGGCGGCCGCCACGAGCGGGAGCACCAGGGGCGAGCGCAGCCCCACGGCGTGCTGTGTGAGGAGCGCGACGACCGCCGGCACGTCACCACGGCCCGCGCAGAGGTCGACGCGCAGGCGGCGCGCGAAGCGGGTGCGCTCGGTCGACTCGCGGAAGCGCAGGGTCGGGGCGTCGGCCACGACCTCGTTGACCTCGCAGACCTGGATGGCCCATGCCCCAGCATCCTCGAGGGCGGTCGTGAGGGCGTCGAGGTCCGCCGAGTCGAACGTCGCGGACAGCACGACGGCGTCGGTCGCCGCGGGGCCGGAGACCTCACCGGCGGCGGTCGCGGCCGCCGCTGCGGCAGAAGCCGCGCGCTCGCCGCGAGCCACCGTGCTGGACCCGACCGGGGCCGACGCCGTCCCCGTGGCGGACAGGCCCGAGACCTGCCCCAGCGTGTACGCGTTCGCCCCCTGCTCGACCTCGTCCATGCCGAACTGCTGCCCGGGCGCCACCTTGAGGCCGGCCGTCCGGTCGACCCCGAACGCGATGACCAGCGTCACCACGAACGAGAACGCGACCACGACGACCAGGGCGAGCGCCTGGGCGCCCAGCAGGTCGAGCCCCCCGCCGAAGAAGAGACCGTCGGCGCCGGCGTCGTTGATCGCGCGCTCCCCGAAGAACCCGAGCAGCAGCGAGCCCAGGATGCCGCCCACGAAGTGCACCGCGATCACGTCGAGCGCGTCGTCGAACCGGCACACCTTCTTGAGCCCGAGCGCGAACGTGCACACGACGCCCGCCGCGACCCCGATCACGAGCGCGGACAGCGTGCTGACGTATCCCGCGCAGGGGGTGATGGTCGCGAGCCCCGCGACGCCGCCCGTGACGGCACCGATCACGGTGCCCTTGCCCGTGCGCCAGCGCTCCATGAGCAGCCAGGCCCCCATGGCCGCGGCCCCCGCGACGTGCGTGTTGAGGACGGCCTGGGCCGCCACCCCGTTCCCCTGGAGCGAGCCGCCGCCGTTGAAGCCGAACCAGCCGAACCACAGGATGCCCGCGCCGGCCACGGCGAGCGGGATGGAGTGCGGGATCGACCCCGCCTCGGGCCACCCCTGCCGACGCCCGACCACGACGAGGACCGCGAGCGCCGCGGCCCCGGCCGCGGCGTGCACGACGATCCCACCCGCCCAGTCCTGCGCCCCGAGCTGCGCGAGCCAGCCGTCCGGGTTGAACAGCCAGTGCGCGACGAACGGGTAGACGAGCACGGACCACAGGGCGAGCGTCACGACCCAACCGACCGTCCGCAGGCGCCCCACCGTCGCCCCCGTGAGGAGCGCGGGCGTGATGATCGCGAACATCATCTGGAAGGCGACGAACGCGAGGGTCGGGATGGCGACGTCGCCGTCGACGACGTGCAGAGCGGGGGTCGGGGCCGTGTCGAGGCCCGTGAGCCCGAACAGGCCCAGGTCCCCCATGAAGCCGTTCCCGATGTCGTCGCTGAACGCGATGCTGTAGCCCACCAGGACCCACGTCAGCGTGATGACGGCGATCGGGACGAGGTTCTGCTGCATGATCGCGAGCACGTTGCCGCGTCGGACCAGTCCCGCGTAGAAGAGCGCGAGCCCCGGCATCATGAACAGGACGAGCGCCGCGGACACGAGCACCCAGACCGTGTCGCCGCTGTCGACCACCAGCTCGGACATGAGACCTCCCGAGGACGTCCCGGGCGCGTCGGCACGCCGGGGTGCAGGGGCGCGTCGGTCAGCACGGGCGGCGGCGCGCAGGACAGCAATGCGGATCCCCGTGGGGCGAGGACCCGGGACGTGCAGGACCCCGGTCGGGTCGGGGCTGCGGGTCCTGCGAGCATCGCACGAGCACCGCGCGCGCGACACCGGAACGGGTGGACGCCACGCTAGTCTGGGCGGGACGAGCGACCGACGACGAGCGCAGGAGGTGGGGAACGTGCGGGCAGACCATGTCGTGCGGGGCGCCACCTCGCTGCGCGCGCGCTACGACCGGCTGACCGCGACGTCCTCGGCCCGGGCCGTGGCCCTGGTGCCGCTCCTGGCGGTGCTGGCGCTCGCCGTCGGGCAGTCGTTCGGTACGTCGTCGCTGGGGGGCGTGATCTCCCTGCTCGGTGCCGCGACCCTCGCGGCCACCGCCGGGGCGCTCGGGGTCGCGCTCGCGTGCGTCGCGGTCGCGGTCCTGCTGCTGCTCGCGGTGCCCGTCGGCCCCGAGCCCGTGCCGCTGCCCGCACCTGTGCGCCAGCACAGCCCGACGACCCCCGGACGGCCCCAGCCGCGAGCGCCGGGAGCGAGCCCGCTCCCGCGCACCGCCTGACCTCCAGCACTCCCCCGAGCCGTCGTCGGCCCGGGGCACCTGCCGGTCCCTGCGGAACTGGCGCGGGAGCTCCATGCTCCCCCTCCCCTCCACCGCAGGAGTCCACCGTGCCCGTCGTCGATGCCCTCACCCATGCCCTCTCCGCGCTCGTCCACCCCATCCAGCTGGTGGTCGCCTGGATCCTCGTCCACCTCCACTCGGCGCTGACCGCGCTCGGCCTCGACCCTGCCGGGGGTGCTGCGTGGAGCCTCGCGATCGTCGGGCTGGTCGTGATCGTCAAGGTCGTGCTCCTCCCGCTCGTGGTCGTGCAGGTCAGGGGCATGCGGGCGATGCGCCAGGCATCTCCCGAGATCCGCCGGATCCAGGAGAAGTACCGGGGCACGAGCGACCCGGCGAGCCGCGACGCGGCCCGCCGCGAGCAGCAGGAGCTCATGGCGCGCACCGGCGCCAACCCGCTCGCGGGCTGCCTGCCGCTGCTCGTGCAGGCGCCGGTCCTGTTCGCGCTGTACTCGGTGCTCTCGGGGATCGGTCGCCAGGTGCCCGTCGGGGCGCTGACCGGTGACCTGGTCCGTGAGGCCGACGCCGCGACGCTCCTCGGCGCCCCCTTGTCGGGGACGTTGGCCGGGGCCTTCACGGGCGGTGCTCCTACGGGCGTCCTGGCGGGCGTCCTGGTCCCCGCCCTGCTGATCGTCGCGATGTACGCCGCGCAGGTCCTGACCCAGCGGCTGAGCGCTCGCGCCAACCCGGTCGACACCACCCCGCTGGCGCGGCAGCAGGGCATGCTCGCGTTCGTGCTGCCCGCGGTCTCCGCGGTCGTGGCGGTGGGCTTCCCCGTGGGCGTGGTCCTGTACTGGGCGACGTCGTCGCTGTGGGGGCTCGGGCAGCAGCTCGTGGTCGGTCGCCTCGTCCCGTCGGGCGACGGCGACCAGGACGTGGCGCGGGCGGCCCGTCCCGCGGCGGCCGAGGTCCCGGCCGGTGAGCCCACCGGACCCGCTGTCCCCGCGCGCGTCGGCGGGCAGCGACGGCAGCCGCGTCGCGGCACGACGAGGAAGGCCCGCCGGAGCTGATGCCGGGGCCGCCCGACGTCCTCAGTCGCGCGAGACCACGACGCTCACGCTGTGACCGCCGAACCCGAACGCGTCGACCAGCGCGTGCCGCGCCGTCGTCGGACGGGCGGTCCCGTGCACCACGTCGAGGTCGATCGCGGGGTCCGGGGTGTCGAGGTTGAGCGTGGGCGGCACCGTGCCGTCGCGCAGCGCGAGCAGCGCGACGACGACACCGAGAGATCCCGAGGCGCCGAGGAGGTGACCGGTCGCACCCTTGGTCGAGGTCACGGGCGGCGGGTCGGGCAGGGCCGACCGCAGCGCGTCGGCCTCGTTGCGGTCGCCCACCAGGGTCGAGGTCGCGTGGGCGTGGACGAGACCCAGGTCGCCGGGCGACAGCCCGGCCGAGCGCAGCGCGAGCGTCACGGTGCGGGCCTGGTTCTGGGGGTCGCCGCCCACGATGTCGTAGGCGTCCGAGGTGAGCGCGGCCCCCGAGACCACGCCCAGGACGTGGGCGCCGCGCGCCCGGGCGTGCTCCTCGGACTCCAGGACGACGACCGCCGCCCCCTCGCCCATGACGAAACCGTCGCGCGCGGCGTCGAACGGGCGCGAGGCGCGCTCGGGCTCGTCGTTGCGCGTCGACATGGCGCGTGCCTGGGCGAAGGCCGCGAGGGAGAACGCCTGCACCCCTGCCTCGACTCCCCCGCACACGACGACGTCGGCGGTCCCCGCGAGGATCATCTCGCGCGCCGTGGCGATGGCCTCGCTGCCGGCGGCGCACGCGCTGACCGGGGCCCGGGCGCCGGCCCGGGCGCCGAGGTCGATCGAGAGCCAGGCGGCGGGGCCGTTGGCCATGAGCATGGTCACGGCGTGCGGGGAGACCCGGCGGTGCCCGTCAGCGTCGAAGAGGCGGCTCTGGGCGAGGGTCGTGGCGATGCCTCCGTTCGCCGAACCGACCACCACGGCCAGACGTTCGGGGTCGACGTCCGGGCTCCCGGCGTCGGCCCACGCCTCCCGGCCCGCGACGAGCGCGAGCTGTTCGGCGCGGTCGGTGCGGCGCAGCAGCCGCACGCCGAGCGGCTCGGCGAACGCGTCGTCGACGCGCGCAGCGATCCTCACGGGCAGGTCACGTGCCCACTCGTCGGAGATCGCCCGGACGCCGTGGTCCCCGCGCACGAGGGCTTCCCAGGTCCCTCGGCCCGTCGACGACAGCGGTGTCACCGCGCCGATACCTGTCACCACTGCTCGTGTCATGGTGCCTCCCCGGTCGTGCACGCGTGCCCGGCCAGGTCGCCGCACGTGCCTGCCTGCACTGTAGGACGCGCGTCTCAGACCTGCTTCCCGCACACGGGCGAGGACTATCCGTCGGCCCCCGGGGCGTGGCTAGGGCGCGTGCGCCATGGCGCGCTGCGGACCGGCGTCACCGCCGAGGTAGCGCCCACGGTCGACGAACCCGCCGCGCGCGTAGGCACGCAGCCCGGCGACGTTCTCCTCGTTGACGGTCAGCACGACGGCCTCGAACGGCTCGCGTCCCAGGCGCTCGGCGAGCCGGGCCGCGAGCGCCGACAGGGCGGCCGCCACGGCGGTCCCGACGCCCTGCCCCTGGTACGCCCGGTCGACGAGGAACCCGCGGAACAGCACGACGTCGCCGGTCGCGGCCCCGTCGAGCAGCGCGACGACCTCGGTGGGCGCGCCGCCCGGGTGCAGGACGCCGAGCCCTGCGACCTCGTCGCCGCGCGAGACGACCAGGAGGTGGCGGCCGGGGTCCGCCTCGGCGAGGGCCACGATCTCGGCAGCCGACGAGACAAACCGGTCCTGGCCCGGTGCGGCCGTGACCCCGCGCAACCGGCCCAGCATCTCCTCGCGGGACGCCCGGTCCTGCGCGAGGTCGTCGAGAAGGAAGATGCGGGTCCGCCCGGTCTGCCTGTCCACCCGGCGACGGTACCCCGCGGCACACGCTCGCCCGGCACCGGACTCGTGGCACCCGCCGCCCGCGGCCCCTACTCTCGGGGGATGACAACGCCGTCACCGGGCAGCGAGCGCCCGCTCGAGCCCGACATCGTGACCGACCTGCGCGAGCAGATGACGTACGGCTCGTACCTGCACCTGGACACGCTCCTGGACGCGCAGGCCCCGGTCAGCGACCCCGCCCACCACGACGAGATGCTCTTCATCGTGCAGCACCAGACGACCGAGCTGTGGCTCAAGCTGGTCCTGCACGAGCTGGTCTCGGCGCGCGCGCTCATCGCGGCCGACGACCTCCAGTCCGCGCTCAAGCGCATCGCGCGGGTCAAGCACGTCCAGCGCACGCTGACCGAGCAGTGGTCGGTCCTGGCGACCCTCACGCCGAGCGAGTACGCGCAGTTCCGCGGGTTCCTGGGCCACGCGTCCGGGTTCCAGTCGTGGCAGTACCGCGCGGTCGAGTTCCTGCTGGGCAACAAGAACGCGCGCATGCTCTCGGTGTTCGACGCCGAGCCCGCGGCGCGCGCCGAGCTCGAGCGCCTGCTGCACGAGCCGAGCGTCTACGACGAGTTCCTGCGCTACCTCGCGCGGCACGGCCACGACGTGCCGGCCCGCGTGCTCGAGCGCGACGTCACGCAGGGCTACACGCTCGACCAGGACCTGGTCGAGACCTTCCGCACGATCTACGACGACCCCGAGGGCAACTGGCTCGCCTACGAGAGCTGCGAGGAGCTCGTCGACCTCGAGGACAACTTCCAGCTCTGGCGCTTTCGTCACATGAAGACCGTGCTGCGCATCATCGGGACCAAGCGCGGCACGGGCGGGTCGAGCGGCGTGGGCTTCCTCGAGAAGGCCCTCGACCTGACGTTCTTCCCCGAGCTGTTCGCGGTGCGCACCGAGATCGGCCGGGCGTGAGCGCTGGACCGGAAGAGCGCGCCGCGGTCACCTTCGCGGTCGACGCCCGCTGGGAGCGGGGCACGGGATGGACCGGCCCGACGGCGGTCGTCGCCACCCCGGGCGGCTTCCGGTCGCGCGTGGGTACCGACCCCGCCCCGACCCGTCGCCTCGAGGGCGTCCTGCTGCCCGGCTTCCGCGACGCCCACGTCCACCTGGCGCTGGTCGACGCCGGGGCCCTGCGCCAGGGCGGCCTCGCCGCGGTCGACGACCTGGGCGGCGACCCGGCGGCCCTCGCGGCGCTCGCGGTCCGCTCGGCGTCCTCCTCAGCACTGCCCGAGGTCCGCTTCGCCGGGGCGTTCCTCACGGCCCCCGGCGGCTACCCGTCGGACCGGTCGTGGGCCCCGCCGGGGTCCGTCGAGGAGGTCGCCGGCCCCGAGCAGGCCGCGGCCGCGGTCGACCGGCAGGTCGCCGCGGGGGCGAGCTTCCTCAAGGTCGCCCTGCACGCGGACGCGGGTCCCGTGCCCGACGACGCGACCCTCCGCGCGCTCGTGGGGCGGGCGCACGAGCGCGGGGTGACCGTGGTCGCGCACACCGAGGGCGCGGGCCAGGCCGAGCGGGCACTCGTGGCGGGCGTGGACCGGCTCGCGCACTGCCCCTTCAGCGAGCGGCTGCCGGGCGACTTGGTGACGGCGGCCGCACGCTCCCAGACCTGGGTCAGCACGCTCGACGTCCACGGCTGGGGCTCCCCGGCAGCCCCGTACGCGGTGGCCCTCGACAACCTCACGCGGTTCGTCGCCGCGGGCGGGACGGTCGTCTACGGGACGGACCAGGGCAACGGCCCGCTGCCCGTCGGGGTCGACGAGCGAGAGCTGACGGCGCTGCTCGCCGCCGGGCTGACACCGGAGGACCTGCTGTGCGCCCTGACGTCAGGTCCGGCACCGGTCGCACTCACGCTCGTCCCCGGGGACCGCCCGGAACCGGGCGCCCCGGCCGAGCAGGTCGCCGCGTGGCTCGCGCGGGCGGGCGTGCTCACGCCCCACGACCTGCTGGGCCGCGCACCGGCGCGCACCCTGATCAGACCCGACCCGCCCGCCCCGTCCCCAGGAGGCCGCCCATGACCAGCACCACTCCGCCCGTCCGCCCGTCGGCGGCCCCTGCGGCCGGTCCTGCCGAGCGCGCCGCAGCGCTCGACGCCGCCGACCCGCTCGCCCGGTTCCGGGACGAGTTCGTGCCCTCCGACGACGTCGTCGCCTACCTCGACGGCAACTCTCTGGGGCGTCCCACGCGCGCGAGCGCCGAGCGGCTCGCGCGCTTCGCGACCGAGCAGTGGGCCTCGCGTCTCATCCGCGGCTGGGACGAGTCCTGGTACGACCTGCCGCTCGCGATCGGCGACCGGATCGGGCAGACCGTGCTCGGCGCGGCGCCGGGCCAGACGTTCGTGGGCGACTCGACGACCGTGATCCTCTACAAGCTCGTGCGCGCGGCGCTCGACGCCCGCCCGGGGCGCACCGAGATCGTGGTCGACACCGGGAACTTCCCCACGGACCGGTTCGTGCTCCAGGGCGTCGCGGCCGAACGGGGCGCGACGCTGCGCTGGCTCTCCCCGGACCCCGACGCGGGCGTGACCCGGGACGAGGTCGCGGGCGTCGTCGGGCCGCAGACCGCGCTCGTGGTCCTCAGCCACGTCGCCTACCGGTCCGGGTTCCTCGCCGACGCGGGCACGATCACGCGCGTCGCCCACGACGCCGGGGCGCTCGTGCTGTGGGACCTGTGCCACTCCGCGGGGGCCGTGCCCGTCGCGCTCGACGCCTGGGACGTGGACCTCGCGGCGGGCTGCACCTACAAGTACCTCAACGGCGGTCCCGGGTCGCCCGCGTTCGGGTACGTGCGCGCAGAGCTCCAGTCGGCGCTGACCCAGCCGATCCAGGGCTGGATGGGCAGCGACGCGCCGTTCGAGATGGGCCCCGAGTATGCACCCCACACCGGGGTACGGAGGTTCCTGAGCGGTACGCCCGCGGTCGTCGGGATGCTCGCGATGCAGGACATGCTCGACCTGCTCGACGAGGCGGGGAACGTCGCCGGGGCCGACGCCGTGCGGGACAAGTCGGTCCGGCTCACCACGTTCGCGCTCGACCTCGTGGACGAGCTCCTGGTGCCCCTGGGGGTGCGCGTGGCCTCGCCCCGCGACCCGGCCCGGCGCGGGGGCCACGTCACGATCGACCACGCCGCGTTCGAACGCGTGATCCCTCGCCTGTGGGCGCAGGGGGTCATCCCCGACTTCCGCCGGCCCGACGGCCTGCGGCTCGGGCTCTCGCCCCTGTCGACGAGCTTCGCCGAGGTGCAGGTCGGGGTCGAGGCGATCCGCGCAGCCCTCCTCGAGGAACCCTCGCCTGGGCCTGCCGACGCTCCCGCGGACGTGGCGCCGTCGGGCTGAGCCACGCACCGCCCGGCGCACGCGGCGTCGCGCCCCCCTCGCCGCGTCGGTGCCTGGACCTAGGCTGGGGCGGACGAGAGACGACATGCCCGGCCGCAGGTTCTCGCGTGCCTGCCGACCCGACAGATGGAGAGACCATGAGCACGGTCACGAGGACGGACGAGTCGTCCGCACTGCCCCTTGCCGACAGCCACGACATGATCCGCGTGCAGGGCGCACGCGAGAACAACCTCAAGGACGTCAGCGTCGAGATCCCCAAGCGCCGGCTCACCGTCTTCACCGGTGTCTCGGGCTCGGGCAAGAGCTCCCTGGTGTTCGGCACGATCGCGGCCGAGTCGCAGCGCATGATCAACGAGACGTACAGCGCGTTCCTGCAGGGCTTCATGCCCTCGCTCTCGCGGCCCGAGGTCGACCATCTCGAGGGTCTCACGACGGCCATCATCGTCGACCAGGAGCGCATGGGGGCCAACCCGCGCTCGACGGTCGGGACCGTCACGGACGCGAACGCGATGCTGCGCATACTGTTCAGCCGCCTCGGGCAGCCGCAGATCGGCTCGCCCCAGGCGTACTCGTTCAACGTGCCCTCGGTGTCCGGCAGCGGCGCGATCACGATCGAGCGGGGTGGCAAGACGCAGGCCGAGAAGGCGACGTTCCACCAGCTCGGCGGCATGTGCCCGCGCTGCGAGGGCATGGGCAACGTCAACGACTTCGACCTGACCGCGCTCTACGACGACAGCAAGTCCCTCGACGAGGGCGCGCTCACGATCCCCGGCTACTCGATGGACGGTTGGTACGGGCGCATCTACCGCGGCTCCGGGTTCTTCGACGCGACCAAGCCGATCAGCACGTTCACCAAGCGCGAGCTGCACGACCTGCTCTACAAGGAGCCGACCAAGATCAAGGTCGACGGCATCAACGTCACGTTCGAGGGCCTGATCCCCAAGATCCAGAAGTCCTTCCTGTCCAAGGACGTCGACGCGATGCAGCCCCACATCAGGGCCTTCGTCGAGAAGGCCGTGACGTTCCAGACCTGCCCCGAGTGCCACGGGACCCGCCTGAACCCCGAGGCGCGGTCGTCGAAGATCGCGGGCAAGAGCATCGCCGACGCGTGCCAGATGCAGATCACCGACCTCGCGGAGTGGGTCCGCGGCCTCGACGAGCCGTCGATGGCCCCGCTGCTCAAGGGCCTGCAGCACCTGCTCGACTCGTTCGCCGAGATCGGGCTGGGGTACCTCTCGCTCGATCGACCGTCGGGGACCCTGTCCGGCGGCGAGGCCCAGCGCACCAAGATGATCCGGCACCTCGGCTCCTCGCTCACCGACGTCACGTACGTCTTCGACGAGCCGACCATCGGCCTGCACCCGCACGACATCGAGCGCATGAACTCCCTGCTGCTCCAGCTCCGGGACAAGGGCAACACGGTCCTCGTCGTCGAGCACAAGCCCGAGGCCATCGCGATCGCGGACCACGTCGTGGACCTGGGCCCGGGCGCGGGCACCGCGGGCGGCGAGATCGTCTTCGAGGGCACGCTCGACGGCCTCCGAGCCTCCGACACCACCACGGGCCGCCACCTCGACGACCGCGCGACGCTCAAGGAGGCCGTGCGCCCCCCGAGCGGGCAGCTCGAGATCCGGGGGGCGAGCGAGCACAACCTGCGCGACGTCGACGTCGACGTGCCGCTCGGCGTGCTGTGCGTCGTGACGGGCGTCGCCGGGTCCGGCAAGAGCTCGCTCATCCACGGGTCCGTCGCGGGGCGCGAGGGCGTCGTGGTGATCGACCAGAGCGCGATCCGCGGCTCGCGGCGCAGCAACCCCGCCACGTACACGGGCCTCCTCGACCCGATCCGCAAGGCGTTCGCCAAGGCCAACGGGGTCAAGCCCGCGCTGTTCAGCGCCAACTCCGAGGGCGCCTGCCCGGTCTGCAACGGCGCGGGCGTCATCTACACCGACCTGGGCGTCATGGCCACGGTCGAGACCACGTGCGAGGAGTGCGGCGGCAAGCGGTTCCAGGCGGCCGTGCTCGAGTACACGCTCGGCGGGCGCAACATCGCCGAGGTGCTCGCGATGTCCGTGACGGACGCCGAGAAGTTCTTCGCCGACGGCGACGGGCGCATCCCCGCGGCCCACTCGATCCTGAGCCGGCTGGTCGACGTCGGACTCGGATACCTGAGCTTGGGCCAGCCCCTCACGACGCTGTCCGGCGGTGAGCGCCAGCGCATCAAGCTCGCGACGCAGATGGGCGCCAAGGGCGACGTCTACGTCCTCGACGAGCCGACCACGGGCCTGCACCTGGCCGACGTCGAACAGCTCCTCGGGCTCCTCGACCGGCTCGTCGAGGCGGGCCGGTCGGTCATCGTGATCGAGCACCACCAGGCCGTCATGGCGCACGCGGACTGGATCATCGACCTCGGTCCGGGCGCCGGGCACGACGGTGGTCGCATCGTCTTCGAGGGCACCCCCGCGGACCTCGTCGCGGACCGCTCGACCCTCACGGGCGAGCACCTCGCGGCGTACGTGGGCGGCTGACGACCGCGGGACGGGTGGGCGCTCCGGGTGAGCGCACACGGTGAGCACGGGAGTGGCGGGCAGGTCCGCGGACCTCCCGCCACTCTCAATCTATAGCGCACCGGGGGGCTTGCGGCAAGGCCCCCGTCGGGGCGCACGATGGTCGGCCCGAGGCCAGAACGACGGAACGAGCCACAGCCATGACCCCCTCGAGCACGAGCGTGTTCGCCCTCCCTGCCCGCCTCTCCCTCAAGGCCGACCCGGCCCTCGTCGACCGCGACGAGCAGCACTTCGCCGCCATCTCGGCCAGCCTCGACGAGACGACCAGGGACGTGTCCGCGCGCCTCGACGCGGCCCGCAGGTCGCCCGGCGGCAGCGGGACGCTCGCCCTGGAGCGCGACCAGGAGATCCACCGCCTGTCGTCGCGGCTACGGACGCTGCGCCGCTACGGCGTGGACCTGTGCCTGGGCCGCATGGTCGCCGAGGACGGCGCCGAGCCCGTGTACGTCGGGCGCCTGGGCCGCATGGTCGCCGAGGACGGCGCCGAGCCCGTGTACGTCGGGCGCCTGGGCCTCACGGACCGCGCGGGTCGTCGCCTGCTGGTCGACTGGCGCTCCCCCACGGCCGCACCGTTCTTCAGCGCGACGAGCGCGCACCCCTTGGGGCTCGCCAGCCGCCGCCGGTACCGCTGGAAGCAGGGGCGCATCAGCGACTACTGGGACGAGGTCTTCACGACGGACGGCACGGCCGCGGGCCTCGCGTCCCACGTGACCCTCGACGACCAGTCGGCCTTCATCGCGAGCCTGGGAGCCGAGCGGACCCCGCGGATGCGCGACGTGCTGGGCACCATCCAGGCCGACCAGGACGCCATCATCCGTGCGGGTTCGGACGGCGCCCTCGTGGTCGACGGCGGGCCGGGCACGGGCAAGACCGTCGTGGCCCTGCACCGCGCGGCGTACCTGCTGTACGCCGACCCGCACGTCGGACAGCACCGGGGCGGGGTGCTCGTCGTCGGGCCGCACCAGCCGTACCTCGACTACGTCGAGGACGTCCTGCCGAGCCTGGGCGAGGAGGGCGTGCAGACGTGCACGCTGCGCGACCTCGTCCCCGAGGGCGCGAAGGCCACGGTCGAGGCAGAGCCGGCCGTGGCCCGCCTCAAGGCGTCCGCCCGCATGGTCGCGGCGATCGAGCCCGCGGTGCGGCTGTACGAGCGTCCTCCCCGGACGGGCACGACCGTCGAGACCCCGTGGCTCGACCTGCGGCTCGGCGCCGACGACTGGGCCGAGGCGTTCGACGCCCCTGACCCCGGCACGCCGCACAACGAGGCGCGCGACGTGGTCTGGGAGGCGTTGATCGAGATCCTGATGGACAGGCTCGGCGACGGGCAGGGCGACGACGGGCTGCCGCTCGACCTCGTGCGCCGCTCCCTGGTGACCCACCGCGACCTGGCGAAGACCCTCAACAAGGCCTGGCCGCTCCTGGAGCCGACCGACCTGGTCGGCGACCTGTGGGACGTGCCCGCCTACCTGAGGATGTGCGCGCCCTGGCTCACGCCGGACGAGGTCCGGTCGTTGCGGCGCGACGAGCCGCAGGCCTGGACGGTCTCGGACCTCCCCCTCCTGGACGCGGCACGGCAGCGGCTCGGTGACCCCGAGGCGTCGCGCCGCCGTCGCCGGCACGCAGCGCAGGTCGCGGCGGAGCGTGAGGAGATGAGCAACGTCGTCGACCACCTCATCGAGACCGACGACTCGGAGCTGCAGGTCATGTCGATGCTGCGTGGTCAGGACCTGCGCGACGCCCTGGTCGACGACGCGTCCTGGCCGGACGTGACACCCGACCGGCTCGCGGGACCGTTCGCGCACGTCGTGGTCGACGAGGCGCAGGAGCTCACGGACGCCGAGTGGCAGATGCTGGCGCTGCGGTGCCCGTCGCGCAGCTTCACGGTCGTCGGGGACCGCGCGCAGGCGCGGCACGGGTTCACCGAGTCCTGGCGCGAGCGGCTCGAAGGCGTCGGCCTGTCGCAGGTCGACGTGGCGTCGTTGACCATCAACTACCGGACGCCGCAGGAGGTCATGGCCGAGGCCGAGCCGGTCATCCGGGCCGCGCTGCCGGACGCCAACGTGCCGACGTCGGTCCGCAGCGGCCATGCGCCTGTCCTGCACGGCGCTCCCGAGGACCTGGACGCGATCCTCGACCGGTGGCTCGCCGAGCACCAGGGCGTCGCGTGCGTCGTCGGCGCCCCGGCGTTCCCGGCGACCGAGCGCGTGCGGTCCCTGACCCCGGTGCTCGCGAAGGGGCTCGAGTTCGACCTCGTGGTCCTGGTCGACCCCGCGTCGTTCGGCGAGGGCGACGGCGGCATCGCGGGCGCCGTCGACCGCTACGTCGCGATGACCCGCGCGACCCAGCAGCTCGTGATCCTCACCCCCGGGAACGCGCCGCTGTCGGCCTGAGCGCGCGCCCACCGTGCGGACAGCACGGAGCCCCTCTCCCCGTACGGGGAGAGGGGCTCGGTGTCGTTCGGGTCAGGCTTCCTTCTTGGCTGCGGACTCCGCCTTGCGGGCCGCACCGGTCTCGGTCGTCGCCCCCGAGGTCGAGAGCTCGCCACCGGAGGACTCGAGGTGCGCACGGACGAACCAGTGGAAGAGCTCGAGCTCGTGCAGGTGACCGACCAGGAGGTCGTTGGTCACGGTGTCGAGCTCCTCGGTGTCGGCGGCCGCCTTGCGGTGGTCGGCGATGACTCCCTGGTAGACCTCGTCGAGCGCACCCAGGTGGGCGATGGTCGACGCGCGGCCCAGGCTGTAGTCCTCCCAGGTACGCTCGGCGACGATCGCGCCCGGCGTGCCGCGCGGCGGTACGCCGAGGGTGGCGATGCGCTCGGCCGTGGCGTCGACCATGGCACGGACAGCGTCGACCTGCGGGTCGATCATCTCGTGGACGGCGATGAAGTGCGGTCCCACGACGTTCCAGTGGATGTGCTTGAGGGTCAGCGCCAGGTCGTTGAGCGCGTGCAGACGCTTCTGCAGGATCGCGGCGATCTTCCCCCCGTCCTTCAGGGTCAGCGACGGGACGGTGTACTCGGGCATCTCCTTGCGGACAGCCATGTATTCCTCCTCGGTGCTCGGTCCATCAGCGCCTTGCGCTTCCCCCATCGTGGCCCGGGTGCCGTGCGCTCGCAGGTCGAGGCGTCGTGATCGCCGTCACGCTCATCCCTCGACGCCGGTGGCCGTGTGGGAGGTCCCGACGGGCTTGGACTCGGGTGACCCGCGCTCGCGCAGGTAGATCGAGAAGGCGACCATGCACGCCACCGCGAGGAACTCGGACTGCCAGTTCTGCAGCGTCCGGCCCCAGAAGTCGGGCAGGGTCAGGTACTGGCCCCAGGTGACGGGGTCCTCGAGGTCACGCATCGCGGCCTCGTTGTACGTCACCGAGCCCGCGATCGACTGTGCGAGCCAGCTCAGCGCGAAGATCGACCCCATGACCAGGCTCAGCGAACGGGAGTAGAGCGCGAGCCGCCAGCCGCGGACCCGTGCCCACGGCGGGGACTGCGGCGTCGAGAACTCGGCGACGTGCTGCGCCTCGTCGGACTCCCGCCCGGCCTGGCCAAGGGGCTTGGACTCCGGGGAGCCCTTCTGCACGAACCACACGGTCGCGAGGACGTAGAGCAGGAACTGGAGGAACTCCGACTGCCAGTTCTCGGTCACGTCCACCGCGAACGCCGAGGTCGTCACGTACTGCCCGAGCGTGATCGGGTCGAGGCCCGCCGAGGCCTGCTCCTGGTTGTAGAACGCGACCCCGAACACGGCCTGCCCCGCGAGGGCGAGCACGAAGATCGTGACGAACACGAGCGTGAGCCCGTTGTCCCGCAACGCCGCCGGCACGCGCGCGCTCATCGCGCGAGCAGCCCGACCGTGAGGAACCACACGAGAGCGAGGAGGACCCCGCCCAGGAGCCCGAAGAAGACGCCGCGCACGTCAGCCCCCGTCCAGGAGGCAGTCGTAGGGGCGGTCGGGACGCGGGACGCACCCTGTCGCCGTGACGCGCCACGAGTCCCCCGACACCGCGAGGAACGTGACCTCGCCGCCCAGGAGGACCTGCGCCTGACGACCGGCCACGGTGACGGACGAGTCGCCCGGCGCCTCCTCGACGCGCCGGGCCACGGGGCCCAGCACGAGGCCCGCCTCGCCGTCGATCAGCGCCTGGTCGCACGACGACGCCGCATCCTGCTCGAACGACTCGCGCGTCGCGGGGGCGAGCAGACCGCACGCCGTCGACGGGTCGTGGGCGCTCAGCGCCGCGAAGAACTCCTGGGTGACCGCGACGGCGTCGTCGGCGCCCGGGACCGGGCCGCACCCGGCGAGCACGAGGCCCATCGTCGCTCCCGCGAGGGCGACGCGCCCTCGACCCTCACCCCACAGGACGGACATACCCGGACGGTAGCGGCCCGAGCGACCCTCCGCCCGGCGAACGGCGACGATGCTCCGCTAGGACCTCACGCGGTCGTCGCGCGGTCGATCCCGAGCGTCGCGACGAGGTCCTCGTGCAGCTCGAACCACACGCGGTGGCACGAGTCGACGTCGGTGCCGTCGACCCAGCCGCCCTCCCCCGCGCGTGCCCGGCGCAGGGCCGTGGAGAAGCGCTCGTCGTACCCGCCGAACCGGACCAGGACGTCGCCGAGCCACCGCGCGAGCGGGGCGAGGGCGTCGTCGAGCGCGGTGAGCTCGTCGAGCACCGCAGCGTCCCAGGCCGGGTCCGCGTGGTCGTTGGGGGCCAGCCGCGCTCCCGGCACGGGCCGCAGCTGCCAGTCGGTGCACGCCCGCTGGAGGCGCGCGTTGAGCGGCAGAAACTCGCGGTGGGCGTGGCGGACGTCGTCGGCCCGGCCCGTGGCGGCAAGCTCGGCCGTGAGCCGGCGCTCGCCCTCGACCCTCCCCGCCTCGGTCAGCGCCCAGCCGCTCAGGTCCGCGAACGCGGACCGTCGCACCCATCCGTACGCCTCGAAGTCGCCGAGCAGCTCGTCGGTATCGGCCGGGTCGAGGTCGAAGCGGCGGGCGAGCGTCGCGGTGTCGGCGAACCCGCAGACGCGGACCGCGTGCAGGACGAGCAGGTCGACCGGGGAGTCCTGGGTCACGCGCGGCCCTCCTGCCGTGCCGTGAGCCGGTGGAAGTGCTGCTGGCACGCCTGCGGGGAGTTGAAGCCCATCGCGTCGGCGATCTGGGCCCAGGTCAGGCCTGCGCTGCGTGCCGTGAACAGCAGGCCGCTCTCGAGGCCGTCGACCTCGGCGCGCGCGGCGGGCAGCAGCGCGAGGGCGTCGAGGAGGTGCTCGGGCGGCAGGTCGGTGGACCGCCAGAGCGCGAACCGTGCGAGGTCCACGGCCGACGGCGGCACGGACGCGGGCTGCCACGGCCGGGGCTCGAGCCCGTCCGCGCCCTGGGCGAGCAGGTGGGTGCGGGCGTCGTGCTCGCGGCGCGCCTGGGCGTGGTCGGCCCGAGCGGCGTGGGCAGCCCGCGCGGTCGAGGCGTCCTGCACCTCGGGAGCGGTGTCGTCGTTGCGTGGCATGCGACGATCCTGCACAATCAACGAAATGTTGTCAACGATCTATTGAAGGCGGTTCGGGTGCTCGTCCCACTGGAGGAGGCCGCGCGCGGGACGTGCGGCGGCAAGGCCACGGCGCTCGGCGCGCTGCTGCGGGCAGGACTGCCCGTCCCCGACGGCTTCGTGGTGCCGTTCGACGCCTACCGGGCGGCGGTCCCCGACGACGTGCTGCGCGACGCCCTCGCCCCCGCCCTGCGGGCGCTCGGTTCGCCCCCCGTCGCGGTCCGGTCCTCGGCCACGGGCGAGGACACGGCCCGGGCCTCGGCGGCAGGGCAGCACGAGAGCGTGCTCGCGGTCCAGGATCCCGACGACGTCGCGCACGCCGTCCGCGCCTGCTGGGCCTCGCTGCACTCGCCCCGGGCGGTCGACAACCGGGCGGGGCTCGACGCACGGGGCGAGACAGGCGGCGAGGACGGCGCGACGCCCGACGAGCCCGCCATGGCCGTGCTCGTCCAACGCCTGGTCGACGCCGAGGTCTCCGGGGTCGTGTTCGCGTCTGACGACCCGGGCGTCACGACCGTGATCGAGGCGTCGTGGGGGCTGGGCCCCTCGGTCGCGGGCGGCACGGTCACGCCCGACACCTATCGCGTCGTGGCGCACGAGACCCTCGGTCGCGGGGCCGTGCGCGTGTCCTCGCGCGTCGTCGCCGACAAGCGGACGCGTCTCGACCGGGACGGTAGTCGTCTCGTGGCGCGCGACGTGCCCCCGGACGACCGTCGGCGACCCACGCTCGACGACGTGACCGCCACCCGGCTCGCCCGGCTGGGGTGGCATGCGGCGGACCTCCTCGGCGGGCCGCAGGACGTCGAGTGGGCGCTCGCCGACGGCACGCTCTGGATCGTGCAGGCCCGGCCGGTCACGGCTCCGCTCCCGGCTTCTCCTGCCGACGTCTCGGGAGACGCACCCCGGCGCGGCGCCGCGAACCTGCTCCGCGGGACCGCGGCAAGCTCCGGCGTCGCGACGGGACCGGCCCGGATCGTCCGCGGCCCGGCCGACTTTCCGCGCGTACGCGCCGGCGACGTCCTCGTGTGCCCCTTCACCGACCCCGCCTGGACTCCCCTGCTGCGCATCGCTGCGGGGGTCGTCACGGAGACGGGAGGCGTGCTGTCGCATGCGGCGATCGTGGCCCGCGAGCGCCGCATCCCCGCCGTCCTGGGAGTCGTGGGGGTCACCGGGACCATCGTCGACGGCAGCGTCGTGACCGTCGACGGCGAGGCCGGGACGGTCACGACCGCACCAGGAGGGCTCCGATGAGCGCCCGGCACCTCTACCTCGCCCGCCACGGGGCGGCCGACGCCCTCGGTGAGCTGACCGACGCGGGGCGCCGCCAGTCGGACCTGCTGGGCGAGCGGCTCGCGCACGTGCCGGTGACCGCCGTCTGGCACTCGCCGCTCCCCCGGGCGGCCGCGAGCGCCGCCGTCGTCGCGCGACACCTGCCGGGCGCGCGGGTCGCGGAGGCGGCCGAGCTCGTCGACCACGTGCCGTACGTGCCCGCGCGCTCCGAGACGCCGGAGTCCTGGGCGGGGTTCTTCGACGGCTGGGACGAGGTCGAGGCGGCCGCGGGTAGCCGGGCCGCCGACGCGCTGGTCGCGCGCTTCGCGGCACCGCCGGACCCGGGCACCGTCGATGTCCACGAGGTCCTGATCACGCACGACTACCCGATCGCCTGGCTCGTGCGCCACGCGCTCGGCGCACCGCCCGAGCGCCGGCTCGGCCTGAACAGCGCGAACACGGCGCTCACGGTGATCGACCTCCGCCCGGGGCTGCCGCCGGGGCTCGTGATGTTCAACGACCTGAGCCACCTGCCGGACGAGCTGCGCTGGACGGGGTTCCCGGGCGGGCTGCGCCCGTGAGGACTCTCAGGGCTGACCACCGACCGAGGCTCAGGATCTCGCGGTGACGAGACCCGACTCGTAGGCGAGGATCACCAGGTGCGCGCGGTCGCGCGCGTGGACCTTCGCCATGATGCGGTTGACGTGCGTCTTGGCGGTGTGGGTCGAGATCACGAGCTCGGTGGCGATCTCCTGGTTCGTCAGCCCTCGGGCGACGAGGAGGAACACCTCGCGTTCGCGCTCGGTGAGGCGGGCGAGCCCCTCGCCCTCCCACGCGTCCGCTCGCGGTGTCTGCCGGTGCACGAAGCGCTGGACGAGCGCCTGCGTCGCGGCCGACGACAGCAGCGCCTCCCCCAGGTGGATCGTATGTACCGCGCGCACGATGTCCTCGGGCTCGGCCCCCTTCCCGATGAACCCGCTCGCGCCCGCCCGCAGGGCTGCGACGACGTACTCGTCCTCCTCGAACGTCGTCAGGACGAGCACCCGGGTTGCGCCGCCCGCGGGGCCGGCGCAGATCTGCTCGGTGGCCGCGATCCCGTCGAGCTCGGGCATCCGGATGTCCATCAGGGCGACGTCGGGGGCTGAGGCAGCGACGGCGCGGACGGCCTCCCGGCCGTTCGACGCCTCGCCGACGACCTGGATCCCGCCGCTGTCGGTGAGGATGTCGCGCACGGCCTGGCGCACCAGCGGTTGGTCGTCGACGACGAGCACGGTGATCATCGCCGCGGCTCGCTCGCTGCGGCGACCGCGGCCGGTTCGGCGGGCAGCTCGATGTCGAGCCGGAACTCGCCGTCCGCGCGCGACGTCTCGACCCGTCCCCGCACCGACGCGACCCGCTCCCGCAGGCCGCGCAGCCCGTGCCCGCTGGTGGGGACCGCGGCGGCCCCCGCGCGCAGGGGGCTCGCCACGGTCAGGGCGAGCACGCCGTCGCGGTGACGGAGCTCCACGACGGCCCGGTCGCCCGCGCCGTGCTTGTGGGCGTTGGTGAGTCCCTCCTGGAGGGCGAGGTAGGCGACGTGGTCGCTCGCCGGGGTCAGGACGCTGCCGCCCGGGTCTCGCCGGACCTCGACCCCCAGGCCGACGTCGGCGAACCGTGCGACCAGGGCGTCGAGCTGGTCGAGCCCGGCCTGCGGGTGGAGGTCGGGGCGCTCGCCGTCGCCCTCCGCGCGCAGGAGGGCCATGAGCCCGCCGATGTCCGCGAGGACCGTGCGCGACGCGCTGCGGATGGTCGTGAGCGCCTCGCGCGCGCGGTCGGGCCGGGTCTCGAGCGACGAGGACGCCACGCCAGCGCTCAGGCTGATCACCGAGATCTGGTGCGCGACGACGTCGTGCAGGTCGCGGGCGATGCGCACCCGCTCCTCGACCACGCGCCGTCGGGCCTCCTCGTCGCGACCCTGCTCCGCACGTTCCGCACGCTCCGTGACGGCCGCGAGCGCCTCGCGCCGCGACCTGGTCGCGTCGCCCATGGCGCCGGCGAGGACGACGAGCGTCACGAACTGCGTCGCCCCCGGGTCGAAGTACTCGCCGCCGAACGGGACGGCGCTCACGAGGAACACGACGAGCGCGGCCACGCCCACGCACGCGAGCCCGACCGTGCGGCGTGTCCTGTTCGCGACCGAGAAGGCCGTGATCATGACGGCGACCAGCGCCCCCGGGGCCATCGTGCCCGCGAGCGCCACCGCGACGGTGCAGACGACGCTCACCCCGAGCGAGGCGATCGGCTGTCGTCGGCGCAGCGGCACCATCGCGACGGGCACGAGCGCGACCAGCATGAGCGGGCCCCGCGTACGGAAGTCCTCGTCGGGGAACGGCAGGACACCGACGAGAACGACGACGGCGATCGCGACGACGTCGCCGACGGGGACCGCTGCTGCGGCGGAGCGGAGTGACGTCACTCCCCCAGTATCTCGGCTGGTACGAGACGCCGGATCGCCCGCGAGGGTGACGTGCGCGTACCGCGATCGCGGTACGCAGGTGTCCGCGCCGGGCTGACGCGCGCGGTCGGCCGGGCCACGATGCTGGACCGACGGCGGAGCGCACCGGGTGCTCCGTGGAGAGGAACGCGTGAAGAAGCCTGCGAAGAGAGCTCTCGTGGCCGTGGCGGCCGTCGGGGCCGTGCTGGTGCTCGGCCTGGGCACGACGAGCGTCGTGAACGCGGTCGCGACCAGCCAGGAGCGCGACCGGATCGAGACCTACGGACAGACCGTGACGGTCGACGGTCGGCAGATGAACGTCCTGGTCACCGGGAGCGGCCCCGTGGACGTGGTCCTGCTGCCGGGCTTCGGGACCGCGTCGCCCGTCCTCGACTTCGAGCCGCTCGTCACGGACCTCGCCCAGGACCACCGGGTCCTCGTCGTCGAACCCTTCGGCTACGGCCTGAGCGACGGCACCGACGTCGAGCGGACCACGGAGAACGTCGTGGCCGAGGTCCACGAGGCGCTCCAAGAGCTCGGCCTCGACCGCTACGTCCTCATGGGGCACTCGATCGCCGGGATCTACGGCATCGAGTACGCCGCGCGCTACCCCGACGAGGTGACGGCGTTCGTCGGGATCGACACGAGCGTCCCCGGCCAGCCGCACATGGACACGGAGTTCCCCACGGGCCTCCTGGCCGCGGCCAAGAACCTCGGCCTGGCCCGTGTCCTCACCGCGGTCGGCGGCGACGGGCTCGACGGATCCGTGTACTCCGACCACGCGCGCGAGCAGATGACGATGCTCGCCCACCGGAACTCCCTGCGCCCCACCTACCTCGACGAGATGTCGCACATCGCCGCGAACTTCGAGCGCGCGCTCGGCACGACGTTCCCGGCGGACCTGCCGCTGCTGCTGTTCGTCGAGGCCGACAACGCGACCAACCCGGAGTGGCTCGCGCTGCACGAGGAGCAGGCCGCGAGCGTCGAGGACGGCACCGTGGTGCCCGTGCCCGGCGCCCACTACCTCCACCACACGCACGCTCCGCAGATCGCGGCCGGGTTCCGGGAGTGGGAGGCTGCTCGCGCGCTGACGACGGGCTGAGGGTTGGGCTGGACTGCTGGGCGGCGGCGCGACGGCGCGGGATGCTCGCGGAGCGGGCGGTACCGTGTGCGGGTGAACGGACGATCGCCCCGACGGGGAACGAGACGCGGACGTGCGGACGGTCGCCGACCGCTCGCCCCCGTGGCGCAGACGCGCCGGGCAGGCCTGCTGATGACCACGGTCTGCGTGGGCCTCGGAGCTCTCGTCGTCTGGCGGGGCGGGGACGAGATCCTGGCGGGGAACTTCGCGGTGCTCTTCCTCCTCGGACTCTGCCTCGTCGGGACGACCGGATCGGTCGCCCTGACGCTGTCCTCGCCGCACCGGGAGCGCCTGTACCGCGTGGCGGAGTTCCTCGGACGCGCGTGCGTCGTGGCGTTCTTCGCCTGCGTCGTCGTGTTCGGTCTCGTCGTTCCGGCGGTCCTGGTCTCGCCGGGCTCGGGCAAGGCGCCCGACACGGTCGGCGAGGCCCAGATGCTCGCCCTGTGGACCCTCGTGGTCTTCGTGGCCGTCACGGGCTCGGCGATCATGGACAGGCGTCGAGCCCGACGGCGAGGCGACGACGACCCCGCGACCGACGAACGATCGTGAGCAGCTCCATGACGTGGTGGCGAGGAGGAGACGCATGACGTACCAGCCGGGGTGGTATCCCGACCCTCAGGACCAGCGGCGGGTGCGCTGGTTCGACGGAATCCGTTGGACCGAGCACTGGCAGCCTGGTGCGGTCCCACCCCCCGCGCGTCCACGGACGATGGGCGGGGGCACGATCGCGCTGATCGTCGTCGGCGCGATCGTGCTCCTGGTGGCGATGGTGGTCATGGTCGTGGTCGTCGTCGCCGTGTTCGCAGGCTTCGCCGACATCGTCCAAGGGGTCGTGTGCGGCGAGGCCCCGCACTACTGCACCTAGATCCTCACGCCAGCGGCAGACGTTGGCCAGCGGATCCCGAAGCACAGTCTGCCGGTTCCGATCTCGACGAAGCCTTGGCGATCTATATCGATACATGCAAATATAGAGAAATGTCGATGCAAGCTGTGCAGAAGCCTACGTCCTCGAGCATTCTGAGTGCCGGGCGCCTGTCGACGCTCGACCGGTGGCTGCCCGCGTGGATCGGTCTCGCGATGGTCGCCGGCCTGCTGCTGGGCCGGTTCGTCCCGGCTCTGTCGGACGTGCTGGCCTCGATGGAGGTCGGGGGAATCTCGGTGCCGATCGCGATCGGCCTGCTCGTGATGATGTACCCGGTCCTGGCCAAGGTCCGCTACGACAAGGTCGCCTCGGTCACCGGGGACAAGAAGCTCCTCATCTCGTCCCTGGTCCTGAACTGGCTCGTGGGCCCCACGCTGATGTTCGCCCTGGCGTGGATCTTCCTGCCGGACCTTCCCGAGTTCCGCACCGGCCTGATCATCGTGGGCCTGGCCCGGTGCATCGCGATGGTGGTCATCTGGAACGACCTGGCCTGCGGGGACCGGGAGGCCGCGGCGGTCCTGATCGCGATCAACTCCGTCTTCCAGGTCCTCGCGTTCTCGCTGCTGGGCTACTTCTACCTCACGATCTTGCCCGGTTGGCTGGGCCTGGACACCGCCGGGCTCGACATCTCCATGGGGCAGATCGCGCTCAACGTCCTGGTCTTCCTCGGGATCCCGCTCGTGGCCGGGTTCGCCTCGCGTCTGATCGGTGAGCGCGCCAAGGGCCGGGCCTGGTACGAGGACACGTTCCTGCCCGTGATCGGGCCCTGGGCCTTGTACGGGCTGCTGTTCACGATCGTGCTGCTCTTCGCCCTGCAGGGCGAGGCCGTGACCTCCAACCCGCTCGACGTCGCCCGCATCGCCTTGCCGCTGCTGGTGTACTTCGCCGTGATGTGGGGCGTGGGCATCGTCACCGGCAAGGTCCTGCGCCTGGGGTACGCGAAGTCCACGACCCTGGCCTTCACCGCGGCCGGGAACAACTTCGAGCTCGCGATCGCAGTGGCCATCGCGACGTTCGGCGCCGCCTCCGGCCAGGCTCTGGCCGGGGTGGTCGGTCCGCTCATCGAGGTCCCGGTCCTGGTGGGCCTTGTCTACGTCTCCTTGTGGATCGCCCGCCGCTGGTTCGCCGTCGACCCCTACGTCACCTCGGTGGCCGAGCCCGAGAAGGTGACCCCATGACCACGACCCCCCTGCCCCTGACGGTGCGCGACCCGGAGTGCGGCCCCCGGATCGAGTCCCACGCCATCGGCGCCGACATCGCCACCGTCGTCGCGACCGCGCTCAAGGCCCTGGCCGAGCCGCTGCGCCTGCGCATGCTGTCCTTCATCGCCACCGCCCCGGCCGGCGAGGCGTGCGTGTGCGACCTGGCGGCCCTGACCGACGTGTCCCAGCCGACCGTCTCCCACCACCTCAAGGTGCTGCGCGACGTCGGGGTCCTGGCCTCCGAGCGGCGCGGCACCTGGGTCTGGTACCGCATCACCCCCGGCTACAAGGCGGCCGTGACCACCCTGCTGGACTCCTTCGCCCCCGCAGCCCTCGAGGCATCGGTCACCCAGGAGGTGCTGCGCGGGCTCGAGGACGTCGACCCGGCCCTGGACCACCTGGCCACCGAGCTCGCGACCACGTTCCCCGGCGTGCGCTTCGACGTCGTCCAGCGCGTCGTGCGCGAGTCCTACACCGACCTGGCACGCTCGGCGAAGGTCTCCGCTCACCTGGTCCCCCTCACCGAGCGCTTCGCCCGCCAACGACTGGCCGACATCACCCGCGAGCCGACGGACCGACCTCAGGTGCTGTTCGTGTGCGTCGCGAACGCCGGCCGCTCCCAGCTCGCCGCTGCCCTCGTGCGCCACTACGCCGGTGACCGCGTCACCGTCCGCTCCGCCGGCTCGACCCCCGCCGCCGAGATCCACGCCGGGGTCCGCGCAGCCCTCGACGACATGGGCACCGCCCACGACGCGTTCCCCAAGCCGTTGACCGACGACGCCGTGCGCGCGGCCGACGTCGTGATCACCATGGGCTGCGGCGACGTGTGCCCGGTCCTGCCCGGCAAGCGCTACGAGGACTGGCTCGTCGGAGACCCCGCCCTGGCCTCCCCGGCGGGTGTCGACGCGATCCGCGACGAGCTCGACACCCGGGTCCGCGCCCTGCTCACCGACCTCCTGCCCGACCTCACCCTGCCCGCCTGACCACACCGCCCTCCCGGAGAACCTCATGACCACCCAGAACACCCCCGCCGACAAGCCGTCCGCCCTGTTCGTCTGCGTCCACAACGCAGGCCGCTCCCAGATGGCCGCCGGGTTCCTGCGCGCCCTGTCCGGCGGGGCCGTGGAGGGCCGCTCGGCCGGGTCCATGCCCGCCGACCAGATCAACCCCGTCGCCGTCGAAGCCATGCTCGAAGCCGGGATCGACATCCGCACCCAGACCCCCAAGGTCCTGACCACCGAAGCCGTCAAGGCCTCCGACGTCGTGATCACCATGGGCTGCGGTGACGTCTGCCCCATCTTCCCCGGCAAGCGCTACGAGGACTGGAAGCTCGAAGACCCCGCCGGGCAAGGCATCGAGTCCGTGCGCCCCATCCGCGACGAGATCCGCACCCGCATCCTGACCCTGCTCACCGAGCTCGGCGTCGAGCCCGTCGAGATCCCCGCCACCGCCTGACCCCAGGCTCACCGAAGGGCCGGACGCGCACGCGTCCGGCCCTTCGTATGCGTGCTCACGCCGCTCGGGGGAGCGCCTGGGGACCTGCCTGCCCTCAGGTGCTGGACGGCGCTGGCTCGTCCCCGGAGCGACCGTGCAGCACTCCGGTCGCGAACCCGGAACCGGTCGGCGCCCCGAGGGTGACCAGCTGGGGCTCGGCGGGCGTCGTCCCGCAGCACGAGCCGCCGGTCTCGTCCTCGGCCTCCAGCGCCAGATCGGTCGAGCACACACCGGTGGCGGGCAGGTTCAGCTGGACCAGGTCCGCCGCGGCCCGGTCGCCCGCGAGGGCGGCGGCGATCGAGCGGACCTGCTCGTACCCGGTGGCCAGCAGGAACGTCGGGGCCCGTCCGTAGGACTTCATCCCGGCCAGGTAGAACCCGTCGTCGGGGTGCTGGAGCAGCTTCTCCCCGTGCGGGGGCACCGTGCCGCACGAGTGGAAGTTCGGGTCGATGAGCTCGGCCAGGCGGCGCGGGGACTCGACCACCGGGTCCAGGTCCAGGCGCACCTCACGCAGCATGTCCAGATCCGGGCGGAACCCGGTCGCGTTCACGATCGCGTGGACCTGCAGGTCCAGCACCTCCTCGCGCGAACGGCCCAGGACCCGCACCGTGGCCTGGCCGGGGACGAGCTCCTCGATCGAGGTCCACCTCACCAACGTCAACCGGCCCGCCTCCACGGCGGCCTGCAGGCGCGTACCCAGCAGCCCGCGCGCGGGCAGCTCGTCGTCGGCCCCGCCGCCGAACAGGCGCCGCGCCGAACCGCCGCGGATCGCCCAGGTCACCGTGGTGCCCGGCGCGGACTCCGCGAGCTCGACCAGGGACAGCAACGTGTTCGCTGCCGAGTGCCCCATCCCGACGACGAGCGTGTGCTTGCCTGCGAACCGCTCACGGGCCGCACCCAGGACGTCGGGCAACGGGCCCGTGACGAACGCCTGCGCCTGAGCCTCACCGAGAGCGGGCAGACCGCTGGTCCCCAGCGGGTTGGACGTCGTGAACGTCCCGGACGCGTCGATCACCGCGCGGGCCAGCACGTCCTCGACCTGCCCGTCCGCCCTCACGGTCCGCACCCGGTACGCGCGTCGCTCCCGGCCCAGGGACCGGGTCCTGTCCGCGCCGTCGCGCGCCACTGCCAGCACCCGCGTCCTGGTCCGCAACCGCGACGCGATCTGCTCGGTCGCGGCCAGCGGCACCAGGTACTGGTCCACGAGCTCCCCGCCCGTGGGGAGCCGGTCCAGGTCCGGCGGGGTCCATCCGGTGGGCTCGAGCAGGCGTCGCGCGGCCTCGTCGATGTCGTAGCGCCACGGCGAGAACAACCGCACGTGGCCCCACGACGCCACCGCCGCGCCCGGCCCGTCGCCCGCCTCGAGCACGACCGGCTCCAGCCCCCGCTCCAGCAGGTGGGCGGCCGCGGCCAGCCCCACCGGTCCCCCACCGATCACCACGACCGGAAGATCCGCACGCACGACCTCGCTCATCACCACTCCTCGCATCGACAACCATCAATGAACGCCACGTCGACAACGTATCCATAAACTTCGATACGTGGCAAGATGGGCTCCGTGACCACGACGACGGACCTGCCCCTCGCTCCAGCCGGCACGGCTGGGGCCGCCTGCTGCGCGCCGCTGGTTCGCCAGGCCGCCGACCCCCAGACCGCGCGCGACCTCGCGCGCACCTTCAAGGCCCTGGCTGACCCCACCCGGGTCCAGCTGCTCTCGATCGTCGCCTCCCACGACGGCGGCGAGGCCTGCGTGTGCGACCTCACCGAGCCCGTCGGCCTCTCCCAGCCGACCGTCAGCCACCACCTGAAGATCCTCGTCGACGCCGGCCTCCTCACCCGGGAGCAGCGCGGACGCTGGGCGTACTACTCGCTCGTCCCCGGCGCCCTCACCGCGCTCGCCGACACCTTGACCGAGACGACACGCTGAGCCCCCCGACGTCGGGCGGGCTCGCTCGCGGTCGCACCAGGTCGCGTGCACGGCCGTAGCCTCGGGTCATGAAGAGAACCCTTGCGGCCGTCGGAGCGCTCACCGTCCTCATGGTCAGCGCCTGCTCCGGAGGCGATCCTGACCCCGAGCCCTCCGAGACTTCCCCGTCGTCGGCCTCCGCCACGATCGAGGTCGAGCTCACCACGGACGTGGTCGTCGACGACGACGGCTCGGTAACGGTGACCGCGCAGTCGAACCTGCCCGACGGAACGGAGCTGGATGGGTCGGTGTCGGCCGAGGACGTGTTCACGGCGCAGGACCGGGCCGTGCTGCAGGACGGCACCGCCACGTTCGGCCCTTTCTCGGCGAAGGGCGAGGCCCTTCCGGCCGGCGCCTACGCGGTGCGCGTCACCATGCCGATCGCGCGCAACCAGCCCGAGCAGGTCACGGCGATCATCGGCGAGCACGGCGAGAACTTGACCGGGCCGCAGGTGAGCACCGAGGACGGCACGGGCGACGCGGTGGTGGCGACCAGCGAACCGCTCATCATCCCCTGACCGCCGACCCCGACTCAGCGCATCGAGTGCATCCACAGGGCGACATCGAGCAGCCGCAGGTCGCTCGTGTCGAACACGCACGTGCGCCCACCTGCCTCGGCAGCAGCGCGCGCCCGCGTCAGTGCCTCCTCGATCGCGTCGATCACGGCTGGATCCGCGACGAGCGAGCGGATGACCTGGATCTCCAGCCGCCCGTCCCGGGCGAGCTCCAGCCCGAGCAGACGGCGGACCTTCGTGTCGCGCACCGGCAGCAGTCGCGGGCGCTTGCGTGCGGCCAGCTTCGCCGCGGTCACCCACGGGTCGGACGTTCCCTTCGTCGTCGGTTCGGCCAGCGCGACACGGGCCGTGTTCGTCAGTGCCCAGGCCGCGTCGAGGTCGGTCACGGTCGCGTCCACCAGATCCGTGGTGGGCGACGCGGCGGACAGTGCGGCGAGCAGACCGTCGCGCAGCGGGCCTTCGGCCAGGACGCGCCGCGTCGCTGCGGGCCCGACCTGGACCGAGAGCATCGTCAGCGCATGCAGGTCGGCGGCGGTGACGTCCATCGGGTCGTTCGGGTCGATGGACGCGAAGGTCGCCCCCGCATAGTTGCCCGCCACGTCGTAGTACCGATCGAAGCGGACCGCTCGCAGAGCGTCGAGCGCGGTGCGGCGGGCGTCGTCGAGCAGACCGTCGGGGACATCGGGCCAGCCGGAGGGCACGGGTCGGAGCATGCCGTCACCATAGTGGCATCCGATCACCTCACCGGACGACGTGGCGCCGGTGCCCGTGGCAGCACGAGGAGCGGCCGGAAAGATGCACGCCAGCCCCTCGGGATGCGGGGCAGTCTTCGCAGTCCTCAGCCGCCGGTGAACATGGAGATGGTCAGCTCGGAATCGACCGCCTGGCAAGGCTCGAAGAGAGCGTCGAGGGCATCACGCCAGGCGTCCGACCTGATGACGGTGGGTTCGGTCCTCGCCCAGGACTCGACCGCGGGGACAGCCTCCTGCAGGTCGGCGACACCTTGGCTGACGGCGCTGTCGCCGCTCGAGGGGATGCGGTACAGGACATGTGTCGCGACCTCGTACCAGCCCTGCTGCTCCTGGACGGCCACGCGGCCCTCGCTCAGGGCGATGTCCGCGTTCTCCACGATCGACATGACGTCGGAGACGGCCGCGCACGCGGCGGCGTCCTGCGCCACGTCGCCCTCGGGTGCGTCCGCCTGGCGCACTTCTGTCGTGGGGTCGGGCTGGGCGGTGAGAGCACCGCTGCAGCCCGCCATCATCGTTGCCACGAACACCAGAGCCGATGCTCCAATCGCCTGCTGTCCTCGCATGAACGCACCCCCGTCGTGACCGTGTGCCCCTGAGGGTACACATTCCGTCCGATGCGATGCGGTTCCGCAATGCGCGGGACCCGGTCTCCGGCCCGGGCCCGAAGTTCGGAGGCCCGTTCCACGAGCCTCCGCAGACCCACCCGCCACACGTCGATCACACGACGAGAGGCCCGGAATCTCAACGATTCCGAGCCTCTCGCTTCTGTCGGGCTGACAGGATTTGAACCTGCGACCCCTTGACCCCCAGTCAAGTGCGCTACCAAGCTGCGCCACAGCCCGTGAGCCCCGGAGGGCTTCACCAGCCCTTCAGGGCCGAGAGAAACAATACCCCACTTTGGGCGTGCTCCGTGCATCCTCGCTGGTGAGTGGCACGGGTCACGCACGTCCGGGGAGCTCCCGGCCGCGTCGCAGGCCCCGTCGAGGCCGCGCCCAGCGCGCCACCAGCGCTCGACCAGGACACCGTCAGATCCCACCCAGTCCCAGCACGCCCCCAGCGCTTCCCAGAAACGCCCAGGAGGGCCGCGCGAGCCTTCCGGCACGCACGGCCCTCCCGTGGGTCTCTCGACGCCTCACACGGCCCGCTGGAGCCCCACGGGCCCCGGCTGGAGGTGCGTCAGCGCTTGCGCTTCTCGCGCACGCGCACCGAGATCTCGATGGGCGTGCCCTCGAACCCGAAGGTCTCGCGCAGGCGACGCTCGATGAAGCGGCGGTAGCCGGCCTCGAGGAAGCCGGTCGCGAAGATCACGAAGCGCGGCGGGCGCGTGGACGCCTGGGTCGCGAACAGGATGCGGGGCTGCTTGCCGCCGCGCAGCGGGTGGGGGTGGGCCGCGACGAGCTCGCCCAGGAACGCGTTGAGGCGCCCGGTGGGGATGCGCTTGTCCCACGACTCGAGCGAGCGCTCGAGCGCGGGCACGAGGCGGTCGGTGTGCCAACCGGTGCGGGCTGAGACGTTGACGCGCGGCGCCCACTGGATCTGCACGAGGTCCTTCTCGATCTCGCGCTCCAGGAAGGGGCGACGGTCCTCGTCCATGAGGTCCCACTTGTTGTAGGCGATGACGAGGGCGCGCCCGGCGTCGACGACCTGGGAGATGACGCGCGTGTCCTGCTCGGTGAGCGGCACGGACGCGTCGACGAGCACGACGGCGACCTCGGCCTTCTCGATCGCGGCCTGGGTGCGCAGCGAGGCGTAGAAGTCGGCGCCCTTGGTCTGGTGCACGCGGCGGCGGATGCCGGCGGTGTCGACGAACCACCACGGGATGCCCTTGAGGAGCACGAGCTCGTCGACGGGGTCGCGCGTGGTGCCGGCGACGGAGTCGACGACGACGCGGTCGGCGCCCGCGACCTTGTTCAGGAGCGAGGACTTGCCGACGTTGGGGCGGCCGACGAGCGCGACGCGGCGGGGGCCGGACGGCAGGACGACGGCGTGCTCGGAGACGAGGGGCAGCGCCTCCATGGCGGCGTCGAGCAGGTCACCGGTGCCGCGCCCGTGCAGGGCGGAGACGGGGTGCGGCTCGCCGAGGCCCAGGCTCCAGAGCTCGGTCGCGTCGGCCTCGCCGCGTGCGCCGTCGACCTTGTTGGCGCACAGCACGACGGGCTTGCCGGACTTGCGGAGCAGCTTCACGACGCGCTCGTCCGTGGCCGTGGGGCCCACGGTCGCGTCGACGACGAACACGACGGCGTCGGAGAGCGCGATGGCGACCTCGGCCTGCTCGGCGACGCGCGCCTCGATGCCGGCGACGTCGACCTCCCAGCCGCCCGTGTCGACGAGGGTGAACTGGCGTCCTGCCCACTCGGCCGGGTAGGAGACGCGGTCGCGCGTGACGCCGGGCTTGTCCTCGGTCACGGCCTCGCGGCGGCCGAGGATGCGGTTGACGAGCGTCGACTTGCCCACGTTGGGGCGGCCGACGATCGCGAGGACCGGCAGCGGCGCCTCGGGCTCGAGGTTGCCCTCGTCGTCGTACTCGCCGGACAGGAGCGCCATGTCCTCGTCGGCGAGCTCGTAGTCCTCGAGGCCGGCGCGCAGGGCGCGCTCGCGGGTCTCGTCGTCCTGCTCGTCCCCCTCGGCGGCGAGCAGTGGTTCGGTGGTGTCCTCGGGCTGCCCGACGACGTCGCTCGCCTGGTCGATCGTCTCACCGGGGGTCTGCGACACCTCGTCGAGGGATGCCTGGGCATCGGGCTGTGCGTGGTCGGGTGTGGTCATGGCGACCATTCTCCCAGCAACCGGGCAGTTCTCCGAACGAGGACCGTGCGCGACACGCCCGGAGTGCACGACGTCACTGCGCGGGGCGTCCTCCGGGGAGGAGGCGCTCGGGTCCGTCGACCGGCAGCGCGATGCTCGAGCGGTCCACGGCGCCGGTCACGAGCGTCGCGAGCGCGGCCCGGATCTGCTCGTTCGCGGCGTCGAGGGCGGCCTTGCCGCGCAGGCCGTCGGCCTTGTCGACGACCACGGGCGCGCCGAACTCGACGTACAGGCGGCGACGGAATCCGGGAACGCGGTTGACGCCGTCACCGGTGCGACGCGTGCCGAGCACGGCGACGGGGACCACGGGCGCGTGGCCGTTGAGCGCGAGCCAGGCCACGCCGGCGCGCGCCGACGTGGCGTCGCCGCGCCCGCGGTTGCCCTCGGGGAACACGCCCACTCCCCCGTCGCGCCGCAGGACCGCGAGCGCCGTCACGAGGGCCGATCGTCCGCCGCGGCGGTCGACGGGGATCTGCCCGGCTGCGCGCAGGATCCACCCGACCGGGCCGACGAACATCTCCTCCTTGACGAGGACGTGCAGGGGCCGGGGTGCGACGCCCAGCACGAGGGGTCCGTCGACGAGGCCCGTGTGGTTGGCGGCCAGCAGGACGGGTCCTGTGGCGGGGACGCGGTCGGCCCCGACCACACGGGTGTCCCAGATCACACGTGCGAGGAAGCGCCCCACCCACCGGGACCAGGCGGGCCCGGTGGGAGAGGGGACGTGCGGGGTGCTCACCGAGCGGTCCCCTCGCCCCCTCCGGCGGTGGTGGCCGTGGCGTGCTCGACGACGTCGAGCACGGCCTGGACGGTCTGCTCGAAGTCGAGGTCGGACGAGTCGACCGTCACGACGCCGTCGGCCGCGACGTGGAACTGCGAGACGGTCGAGTCGTCGCGGTCGCGGCGCAGCACCTGGTCCTTGGTGGCCTCGACGGCAGCCGCGTCGGCCGCGCCGTGGACCTCGAGCGAGCGGCGGGCCAGGCGCGCCTCCTCGCTCGCGGTGAGCAGGATGCGCACGTCGGCGTCGGGGGCGACGACGGTCGTGATGTCGCGCCCCTCGGCGACGATGCCGCGCCCGCCGGAGAAGCTCGTGCCGGCGCTCTCCGAGGACGCCGCGAACGTCGAGGAAGCCGAGGAAGCCGCCGCCGACGACTCTGCCGCGATGATGACGCGCTGCAGGCGCCGCAGCTCGGCGCGGACCGCGAGGTTCGTGGCCACGGCGCTCACGGCCGTGGAGATCTCGGTGGTGCGGATCGCCTCGCCGACGTCGGTGCCGTCGACGTGCACGGTCGGCGCGGCCGGGTCGATGCCCATGACGAGCGGCATGACGTCGACGGCCGCGGCGACCGCGGCCTGGTCGGCGAGGTCGACGCGCTCCTCGAGGCACCACCAGGTCGCGGCGCGGTACATCGCGCCCGTGTCCAGGTAGGCGGTGCCGAGGCGCTGCGCGACGGCCCGCGACACGCTCGACTTGCCGGACCCGGAGGGCCCGTCGATCGCGACGACCAGCCCGCACCCCTCGGCACGGGTACCGTCCGCGCTCACTGGGCCAGGTCCTTGCGCAGCGACGTCGCCCCGTGCAGGTACACGTGCTGGACGTCGGCCCGCGGCACGTCGACCTCGGCGTGCGCCATGAGCCGCACCACGCGGGGCAGCGCCCCGGGCACGCCGATCTCGACCGCGCACATGAGGGGCACGTCGCCGAGCCCCATCTCGCGGGCGGCGGCGGCCGGGAAGTCCGCCACCAGGTCGGGCGTGCAGGTGAAGAAGATCGAGATGAGCGACGCGGTGTCGATCTCGTTGGCGTCGAGGACGGCCTGGACGAGCTCGCGCGTGCGGTCGAAGAGGTGCTCGCGCTCGTCGACGTCGAGCTGCGTGGCGCCCCGGATGGCCCGGACGGGCATGGGTACTCCTTCGTACGGGAGGGTCGGGTCGAGCGTAGCGCCGCCCCGGGAGCGCGTGAAGACGCGGCTCCCGGGGCGGGAGGATTGCTAGAGCCCGACCTCGCTCATGAGGGTGCCGAGCTCGGTGCGGCCCAGGACACGGGTAGCGCCGGGGCGCAGGTTGCCCAGGTGGATCGACCCGATACGGGTGCGCACGAGCCGGGTCACGGGGTGGCCGAGCTCCTCGAACATGCGGCGCACGATGCGGTGGCGGCCCTCGTGGAGAACGACCTCGACCATGCTGGCCTGCGGGGTCGTGTCGACCACGCGGTAGCGGTCGACCTTGGCCGGGCCGTCCTCGAGCTCGATGCCGTGCAGCAGCTTGTTCGCGACGTTGCCCGCGACGCGGCCCTCGACCGACACGAGGTAGGTCTTGGAGACCTCGTACTTGGGGTGCGAGAGACGGTTGGCGAGCTCGCCGTCGTTCGTCAGGAGCAGCAGGCCCTCGCTGTCGGCGTCGAGGCGCCCGACGTGGAAGAGGCGCTCGGGGCGCGTCGCGACGAACTGCGTGAGCGCGGGGCGGCCCTCGGGGTCGTGCATCGTGGAGACGACGCCGAGCGGCTTGTTGAGCGCGATCGTCACGAGCGACTGGTCGAGCTGGACGCGCATGCCGTCGACGTGGATCACGGCCTTCTCGGGGTCGACGCGGACGCCGAGCTCGCGCACCACGACGCCGTCGACCTCGACGCGGCCCGCGGCGATGAGGTCCTCGCACGCGCGGCGCGAGCCCAGGCCTGCGGTCGCGAGGACCTTCTGGAGACGCACGCCGTCGGCGACGTGGACGTCGCGCTGGGGTCCCTTGGGCGCGGCCGGACGGCGCGGCGGCTTGCTCTTGCCCGCCTGCGGGTCGCCGGCCCATCCGCGGCCCGCTCCCGAGCGGGGGGCCGAGGAGCGCTGACCTGCCGGCCGGCCACCGCCTGCGTGACCACTGCCCGGTCGACCGGTGCCCGAGGAGTTCTCGGACCGCTGTCCTCGGGCGGCCGGTCGGCCACCCTCGCGTGCGCTGCTCATGATGTTCCTTCGTCGTTCGTGCTGGGTCGAGCGCCGTCGGGCAGGGCCGACGTCCACGGCTGTGCGCGGTCGCTCCCACCCCCGGACGCTCCGAGTGTGCTGTCGGCGGCGTCGACGATGGAGTCGACGTCCGGCAGGTGCGGCGCGAGGGCGGGGAGCTCGTCGAGCGACGAGAAGCCCATGCGCTCCATGAAGTATCCCGTGGTTCCGTACAGGACCGCACCCGTCGAGGGATCCTGGCCGACCTCCGCGACGAGCCCGCGGGTCGTGAGCGTCCGTACGACGCCGTCCACGTTCACGCCGCGCACGGCCGAGATCTGGCCGCGCGTGACCGGTTGACGGTACGCGACGACCGCGAGGGTCTCCAAAGCGGCCTGCGTCAGGCGCGCGCTCTGGCCCTCCAGGAGGAAGCGCCCGACGACGTCCGCGAACACCGGCGCCGAGTACACACGCCACCCGCCGCCCGCCTGGCGCAGCTCGAAACCGCGGGGCCGTCCGCCCAGCTCGCCGCGGTACTCCGCGGCCAGCTCGCCCAGCAGGTCCTCGACCTCGCGCTGGGGCAGCCCGAGGGCGGTCGCGAGCTGGACCGCGGGGATGGGCTCGTCGGCGACCATGAGCACGGCTTCGAGGGCCGCGAGCGCCCCGCCCGGCAGGTGCTCGGCGCTGAACGCGGGCGCGTCGTCCGTCTGTGCGCCGCGCGCAGCGAGTGCGGCGTCCGCGGTGTCCGCGGTGTCCGCGGTGTCCTGGGTCATGCTCTCCTCGTTCATGGGTCCGTCCGTGTCGTGGGGTGCACGACCGTGGCAGGGGGGACGTCGGTGTCGTCGGCGTCGAACTCCCCGCCCACGGCATCGAGCGAAGCGCCGTCCTCGTCGTCCGCACCGTCGCTGCCCGTCCAGCGGACCGTGAGCTCGCCCAGCGCCTCGACCTGCTCGAACGCGACGAGCCCCTCGCGGAAGAGCTCGAGCAGCGCCAGGAAGCGCGCGACGACGACGAGCGTCTCGCCGGCGTCCGCGACGAGCACGCGGAACGACGCGGCCCCCTCCCGCCGCAGCAGCCCGACGACGAGGCTCGCCTGCTCGCGCACGCTCACCGCGGGCGCGTGCAGGTGGGTCAGGGACACCCCGGGCGGCGGCGGCTTGGGCTCCATGGCCTTCGCCGCGAGCGCCGCGAGCTGCTCGGGGCCGAGCTTCCACACGAGCTCGGGCAGCATGGCCGCGAGGTGCGGCTCGAGCTGCACGATGCGCGGGAAGCGGCGCCCCTCGGTCGCGAGCCGGTCCGCGATGACCGCGGAGACCTGCTTGTAGGCGCGGTACTGCAGGAGCCTGGCGAACAGGAGGTCGCGGGCCTCGAGCAGCTCGAGGTCCTCGGCGCTCTCGACGTCCCCGGTGGGCAGCAGGCGGGCGGCCTTGAGGTCGAGCAGGGTCGCGGCCACGAGCAGGAACTCGCTCGCGGTGCCGAGGTCCCAGCCGGGGTGCCCGCCGCGCCCCGGACGGGGGCGACGTGACCTGGCGACGGGAGCGCCGGCGTCGGGCACCGCTCCCCCGGGCGGGACCGGACCCGTCTCCGCGCGCGCGGCCTCCTCGGCCTCGCGCGCGAGGCGTTCGGCCGTGCGGATGTACGCGATGAACTCGTCGGTGACCTGCGCGAGAGCGATCTCGGTGATGTCGAGCTTGTGCTTCGCGATGAGCGAGAGCAGGAGGTCGAACGGGCCCGAGAAGTTCTCGAGGTGCACCTCGAAGGCCGGGTTGCCGTTCCGGTCGGTCGCCGGGGCCGGGAGTGGCGCCTCCGAAGCGTCCTGCGCGTCGGTCGACGGTGTCGTGGCGGAGGCGGGCTGCTCGTCCTGCGGGTCGGCGGCCCGGGTGGCCGCCGGTGCGGTGTCAGGCAGCGTCGCCACGGGCGACCAGCTCGCGGGCGAGCTGACGGTAGGCCACCGCACCCGGGTGGGACGGCGCGTAGACCGTGATGGGCTCGGCCGCGACCGACGCGTCGGGGAACTTCACGGTCCGCCCGATCACGGTGTGCAGGAGCTTGTCACCGAAGGCCTCGTGCACGCGCGCCACGACCTCGCGCGAGTGCAGGGTGCGCGAGTCGAACATGGTCGCGAGGATCCCGTCGACCTCGAGGCGCGGGTTGAGGCGGTCACGGACCTTCTCGATGGTCTCGACGAGCAGCGCGACGCCGCGCAGCGCGAAGAACTCGCACTCGAGCGGGATGAGCACCCCGTGCGCCGCGGTGAGCGCGTTGACCGTCAGCAGCCCCAGGGAAGGCTGGCAGTCGACGAGGATCACGTCGTACTCGTCCTGCACGGGGCGCAGGACCCTGGCCAGGACGGACTCGCGCGCGACCTCGCCCACGAGCTGGACCTCGGCCGCGGACAGGTCGATGTTCGCGGGGAGCACGTCGAGCCCCTCGACGGCCGTCGGCACGATGACCTCGCGGATGTCCGCGCCACGCTCCATGAGCAGGTTGTAGACCGTGCGGTCGAGCTCGTGCGGGTTGACGCCGAGGCCCACCGAGGCGGCGCCCTGCGGGTCGAAGTCGACGAGCAGGACCTTGCGACCGTACTCGGCCAGCGTCGCGCCCAGGTTGATGGTCGTGGTCGTCTTGCCGACCCCGCCCTTCTGGTTGCACATCGCGATGATGCGTCCCGGCCCGTGCGTCGCGAGCTGCGCCGGCACGGGGAACTCGGGGATCTCGCGGCCGACCGGATCGACGCGGGGGGCGTTGTCGGGTGCGACGGACGCACCACCGTCGGCGGCGCCCGCGGCCGTGGCGACGCGTGCGTCGTACGGTCCGGCGGCGTCCTGGATCTCGCTCGGGGCCTGGCTGCTCACGTCCGCCACGGTACCCCAGGGGCTCGCGCACGACGCGTGCACGCGCCGGAGTGGCGCGAACCCGCGCGGCACGCCGAGGGTCAGCCCAGCGCCCGCGGGTGGGCCGACGCGTAGACCTCGCGCAGCGTCTCGCGCGTCACGAGCGTGTAGATCTGCGTCGTCGTGACCGACGCGTGCCCCAGGAGCTCCTGGACCACGCGCACGTCGGCGCCGCCCGCGAGCAGGTGCGTCGCGAACGAGTGGCGCAACGTGTGCGGCGAGATCCGCTCGGGGTGCTCGAGCCCCGCACGCTCGGCCGCGGTGCGCAGGACGGCCCACGCGCTCTGTCGGCTCAGGCGCGCGCCGCGCGTGTTGAGGAACACCGCGGGCGTCCCGCGTCCCGTCGCGGACAGAGCCGGGCGCCCCCGCACGAGGTACGCGTCGAGGGCTCGCACCGCGTACGACCCCACGGGCACGACGCGCTCCTTGGCCCCCTTGCCGAACAGCCGCACGGCCCCCGAGCCCAGGTCGAGGTCGTCGACGTCGAGGCTCACGGCCTCCGAGATGCGGGCACCCGTGGAGTACACGAGCTCGAGCAGCGCGCGGTCCCGCAGCGGTCCCGGCCCCTCCCCCGCGCCGGCGGCCTCGAGGATGGCCTCGACCTCCTCGGTCGAGATGGCCTTGGGCAGCCGCTTGCCCTGCGCGGGCGGGCGCACCTCGGCCGACGGGTCGGAGTCGGTGTGCCCCTCGAGCGCGCAGAACCGGTGCCAGCCGCGCACCGCGGCCACCGAGCGGGCCGTCGACGACGGCGAGAGGAGAGCGGCGCCGTCGGCTCCCGTGCGGACCGTGGTGACGTACTCCGCGACGTCGGCCGGCGTCACGTCGGCGGGCTCCGTGCGGCCGCGGGCCGCGAGGTAGGCGGCGTACCGGGCGAGGTCGCGCCGGTAGGCCGCGACGGTGTTCTGGGACAGCCCGCGCTCGACCGTCAGGTGCGCGAGGTACTCGCGGACGGCCCGGTCGAGGGCCGCGGGCAGTTGCGGGGCTGCGGGGGTCTCCAGGGTCGCGGGCCCCTCAGGCACGTCCTGCCCGACGACGAGCGCAGGCTCCCCCGCAGCGGCACGCGTCATCGCGCACCGGCTGCTGGGTGGTCGGTCATCCCGTGCGTCCCGGGTCGGCCGTCAGAAGGGGAGGAACACGTCGACCGCGACCGCGACGAACAGCAGGGTCAGGTACGTGATCGAGGCGTGGAACACCTTCATGGCCCCGAGCTTGCCCTTGGTCGGGTCGTTCGCCCGGCGCAGCATCATGACGCACAGCGCCAGGAACCAGGCGCCGAGACCGATCGCGACCACGCCGTAGACCCAGGTCATGGGCGCGAGCCACCACAGGGCGAGCGACGAGGCGATCATCGCGACCGTGTAGCCGATCATCTCGCGGGCGACCTTACGGTTGTCGGCGACGACGGGGAGCATCGGGACGCCCGCGTTGGCGTAGTCCTTCTTGAACTTGATCGACAGCGGCCAGTAGTGCGGCGGCGTCCAGAAGAAGATCACGAGGAACAGCGCGACCGCGGACCAGCTGAGCGAGCCGGTGACCGCGGACCAGCCGATGAAGACCGGCATGCAGCCCGCGATGCCGCCCCACACGATGTTCTGCGGCGTGCGGCGCTTGAGGATCATGGTGTAGCCGACGACGTAGATCGCGATGGCCGCGAACGTGAGCCAGGCCGAGGGGGCGTTGACCAGCAGCGCGAACCACAGCAGCGCGATCACGCCGAGCGCCGTCGCGAACACCAGCGCAGCACGCGGCGAGATCTCGCCCGTGACGAGCGGGCGCCGCTTGGTGCGGTTCATGAGCTCGTCGATGTCGCGGTCGATGTAGCAGTTGAAGACGTTGGCCGACGCCGCGGCGAGCGTGCCGCCGACGAGCGTCTTGACGACCAGCCAGAAGTCCGGGAAACCGCCCTGGGCGAGGATCATGGTGGGCAGCGTCGTCACGAGCAGGAGCTCGATGATGCGCGGCTTCGTCAGGGCGATGTACGCACCGATCGTGCTGCGGATCCCCGCGACGGCGCTGCCGTCCGCGGCGACCCGTGACTGTCCGGCGACCTGCGCGGTCGCGGCAGGACGAGACGGAAGACCCGTCTCGTCGATCGGTGCCTGGCTCGTGGTGTGCACGCGCTTCGGGGTTCCGTTCTGGCGAGGAAAGCTGGGGGGCGTCGTCCGGCAGTCGGTGCGTGTCTGCTCCGACCCGCTGGACATCCGTCCTATGTTACGTCGGCCCCTCCGTCGCCGCCGCCTTCCGGCTCGTGCAAAAGTGTGAGATCCGACCGAAATCCACGTGGTGGGCGGGGCAGGGCGCCGTCCGGGGGTCCGCGTATAGGCTGGGTGGAGCAACCGACGGCCTGGTGCCCCGGTGGGCACCCCGAGGGCTCCGACCCGCGGCACCCACCGTCGCGACCGGCCGGTCGCCTGCTCGGCCCCCCGCTCCCCCTGTGAGCGACCGGGTGCGTGCGACGGAATAGTTCATCGGTTGATCTTTGTTGTTCCGACGATGATCCGGGGCCAGGCTCCGGACGGGAAAGAGGTCCGGTGAACGCGTTCGTTCCTGCCAACCAGCCCCTCGAGTGGTCCCCCCTGGACGACCAGGCTGTCAAGACCATCAAGGCCCTCGCGGCGGACGCCGTCGAGAAGGTCGGCAACGGCCACCCGGGGACCGCGATCTCCCTCGCCCCCGCCGCGTACCTGCTCTTCCAGAAGGTCATGCGCCACGACCCCGCCGACTCGCACTGGGTCGGCCGCGACCGCTTCGTGCTCTCCGCGGGCCACTCCTCGCTCACCATCTACCTCCAGCTCTTCCTCGCCGGCTACGGCCTGGAGATCGAGGACATCGAGGCGCTGCGCACGTGGGGCTCCAAGACCCCCGGCCACCCCGAGTACAAGCACACCAACGGCGTCGAGATCACCACGGGCCCCCTCGGCCAGGGCCTCGCGTCCTCGGTCGGCATGGCCATGGCGGCCCGCCGCGAGCGCGGCCTGCTCGACCCGTCGACGGCTCCCGGTGAGAGCCCGTTCGACCACCACGTGTACGTCATCGCCTCGGACGGCGACCTCCAGGAGGGTGTGACCTCCGAGGCCTCGTCGATCGCCGGCCACCAGCAGCTCGGCAACCTCATCGTGATCTGGGACGACAACAAGATCTCGATCGAGGACGACACCGACATCGCGTTCACCGAGGACGTCCTCGCGCGCTACGCGGCCTACGGCTGGCACACCCAGAAGGTCGACTGGACGCAGGGCGGCACGGGCTACGCCGAGAACGTCGACGAGCTCGCCGCGGCCGTGGCCGCCGCGCAGGCCGAGACCGGCAAGCCCTCGATCATCGCGCTGCGCACGATCATCGGCTGGCCCTCGCCCACCAAGCAGAACACCGGCGGGATCCACGGCTCGGCCATGGGTGCCGACGAGATCCGCGGCCTCAAGGTCGAGCTCGGCCTCGACCCCGAGAAGACGTTCGACGTGCCCGCCGAGGTCCTGGCGTACACGCGGGCCGTGGGCGAGCGCGGCGCCGAGCTGCGCGAGCGCTGGGACACCGCGTTCGAGGCCTGGAAGGTCGCCAACCCCGCAGGCCACGCGCTGCTTCAGCGCCTCGAGGCCCGCGAGCTGCCGGCCGGCTGGACCGAGTCCCTGCCGACGTTCGAGGCCGGCAAGGACGTCGCGACGCGCGCGGCCTCGGGCAAGGTCCTCACGGCCCTGGCCGACACGTTGCCCGAGCTCTGGGGCGGCTCGGCCGACCTCGCCGGCTCGAACAACACGACCATGGACGGCGAGCCCTCGTTCGTCCCCGCCGAGCACGCGACCAAGAAGTTCCCGGGTCACGAGTACGGCCGCACGCTGCACTTCGGCATCCGTGAGCACGCCATGGGCTCGATCCTCAACGGCATCGTCCTGCACGGCGGCACCCGCGCCTACGGTGGGACGTTCCTCACGTTCTCCGACTACATGCGCCCCGCGGTCCGCCTCGCGGCCCTCATGGAGATCCCGTCCACGTTCGTCTGGACGCACGACTCGATCGGCCTGGGCGAGGACGGTCCCACGCACCAGCCGATCGAGCACTTCGCCGCGCTGCGCGCCATCCCCGGCCTCGACGTCGTCCGCCCGGCCGACGCCAACGAGACCGCGTGGGCCTGGCGCACGATCCTCGAGCACACCGACCGCCCGGCCGGGCTCATCCTGACCCGCCAGAACGTCCCGACGTTCCCCCGCGGCACGGACGGCTTCGCCGACGCCTCGGGCACCGCGAAGGGCGGCTACGTGCTGCTCGACACCGAGGGCACGCCCGACGTGATCCTCATCGGCACGGGCTCGGAGGTCCAGCTCGCGGTCGAGGCGCGCGAGCAGCTCGCGGCCGAGGGCATCGCGGCGCGCGTCGTGTCGCTGCCGAGCCGCGAGTGGTTCGACGCGCAGGGCCCCGAGTACCGCGAGAGCGTGCTCCCGGCCGCCGTCAAGGCCCGCGTCTCGGTCGAGGCGGGCATCGCCCAGGGCTGGCGCGACCTGGTCGGCGACGCCGGCCGCTCCGTGAGCCTCGAGCACTACGGCGCGTCCGCGGACTACAAGATCCTCTACCGCGAGTTCGGGATCACGTCCGAGGCCGTCGCCGCCGCCGCCAAGGAGTCCATCGAGTCGGCTCGCACCGGCGCCGCTCCCGGCGGTGTGGCGATCCCCTCGGTCGGTGGCACTGGCGACCAGCTCTGACCATCCGTAGATTCCAGGAGGGGGCGGGTCTCGCCCGCCCCCTCCTGGGACGTCCGTGAGGACGGCCGCCAGACGACGAGAGGGAGAACCGTGACCGTGCACCACAGCGCAGCGCCAGCACCCGTCCGCGAGCTGTCGGAGGCAGGTGTCTCCATCTGGTTGGACGACCTCTCCCGAGAACGGCTGCGCAGCGGCGGGCTCGCCGATCTCACCACCTCCCGTGCCGTCGTCGGCGTCACGACCAACCCCACGATCTTCGCGGGCGCGCTCGCGAAGGGCGACGCCTACGACGCGCAGCTCACCGAGCTCGCCACCGCCGGGACCGACCTCGAGTCCGCGGTCGAGCGGATCACGACCGACGACGTGCGCGCGGCGGCCGACGTCCTGCGCCCCGTGTACGACGCGACCGACGGCGTCGACGGCCGCGTGTCGATCGAGGTCGACCCGCGCCTGGCGCGCGACGCCGACGCGACCGTCGCGACCGCCGTCCGGCTGTGGCAGACGGTCGACCGCCCCAACGTCCTCATCAAGATCCCCGCGACCGTCGAGGGGCTCGACGCGATCGAGCGCACCCTCGCCCAGGGCATCAGCGTCAACGTGACCCTCATCTTCTCCCTGGACCGCTACCGCCAGGTCATGGACGCGTTCCTGTCCGGCCTCGAGCAGGCACGCGACGCCGGGCACGACGTGACGCGTATCGCGTCGGTCGCGTCGTTCTTCGTCTCGCGCGTCGACTCGGCCGTCGACTCCGCCCTGACCGCGATCGGGACCCCCGAGGCACTCGACCTGCGCGGCCGCGCCGCGATCGCCAACGCGCGGCTCGCGTACGAGGCCTACGAGCAGGTCGTCCAGACCGACCGCTGGCGCGCCCTCGAGGCCGCGGGCGCCCACCCGCAGCGCCCCCTGTGGGCGTCGACGGGCGTCAAGAACCCCGAGTACCGCGACACCATGTACGTCGACGAGCTCGTCGCCCCGGGCGTCGTGAACACCATGCCGCAGGCCACTCTCGACGCGTTCGCCGACCACGGCGTCGTGCTGGGGAACACGGTCGCGGGCACGTACACAGCCTCGCGCTCGGTCCTGTCCACCATCGAGTCCTTCGGGGTCTCGCTCGACGAGGTCACCCAGCACCTCGAGGTCGAGGGCGTCGAGAAGTTCGAGGCGAGCTGGTCCGACCTCCTCGCGACCGTCTCTGACGGCCTGGCCCGCGCGCGCGGCGACGCGTCGTGACCCACGCCTTCCACCGGGGGCCCACGGAGGTCGGCACGGTCGTGGACGACTCCCGGGCACGCGCCGACCACCGCCTAGGCTCTATCCCGGTCCGCAGGACGGACCTTTCGACCATTCCAGCCCACGCCGACGAGAACGGTGACATCAGTTGAGACCGGCAAAGATCAGCGCAGAGCACAACCCGCTGCGCGACCCGCGTGACCTTCGACTCCCCCGCATCGCCGGGCCCAGCGGCCTCGTGATCTTCGGCGTCACGGGCGACCTCGCCCGCAAGAAGCTCATGCCCGCCGTGTACGACCTCGCCAACCGCGGGCTCCTCCCGCCCGGCTTCGCGCTCACGGGCTTCGCCCGCCGCGACTGGGAGGACCAGGACTTCGCCAAGGTCGTGCGCGAAGCCGTCGAGCAGTACGCGCGCACCCCGTTCCGCGAGGCGACCTGGAAGCAGCTCGCCGAGGGCATCCGGTTCGTCCAGGGCGAGTTCGACGACGAGCAGGCCTTCGAGCGCCTGCGCACCACGGTCGAGGAGCTCGACAAGGAGCGCGGCACGGGCGGCAACCACGCGTTCTACCTCTCGGTCCCCCCGAGCGCGTTCCCCCTGGTCTGCGAGCAGCTCTCGCGCTCGGGGCTCTCGCGCTCGGGCGAGGACGCGTGGCGCCGCGTGGTCATCGAGAAGCCGTTCGGCCACGACCTGGCCAGCGCACGTGAGCTCAACGACGTCGTCTCCAAAGTCTTCTCGCCGGACTCGGTCTTCCGCATCGACCACTACCTGGGCAAGGAGACCGTCCAGAACATGCTGGCGCTGCGGTTCGCCAACCAGCTCTACGAACCCATCTGGAACGCGAACTACGTCGACCACGTCCAGATCACCATGGCCGAGGACATCGGCATCGGCGGCCGCGCGGGGTACTACGACGGGATCGGTGCGGCGCGCGACGTCATCCAGAACCACCTCGTCCAGCTGCTCGCGCTCACCGCGATGGAGGAGCCCGTCTCGTTCGACGCCGAGTCGCTGCGCGCCGAGAAGCTCAAGGTGCTCTCGGCCGTGCGTCTCCCGCGCGACCTGGGACGCCACACCTCGCGCGGCCAGTACTCGGCCGGGTGGCAGGGCGGCGAGGAGGTCGTGGGGTACCTCGAGGAGGACGGCATCTCGCCCGAGTCCACGACCGAGACGTTCGCCGCGATCCGCGTCGACATCGACAACCGCCGCTGGGCCGGGGTCCCGTTCTACCTGCGCACGGGCAAGCGCCTGGGCCGCCGCGTGACGGAGATCGCGGTCGTCTTCAAGTCGGCGCCGCACCTGCCGTTCGAGTCCTCCGCGACGTCCGAGCTCGGCAAGAACGCGCTCGTGATCCGCGTCCAGCCCGACGAGGGCGTGACGATCCGCTTCGGCGCCAAGGTCCCCGGTACCGCGATGGAGGTCCGCGACGTCACCATGGACTTCGGCTACGGGCACGCCTTCACCGAGTCCTCCCCGGAGGCTTACGAGCGCCTCATCCTCGACGTCCTCCTGGGCGACCCGCCGCTCTTCCCGAGCCACGAGGAGGTCGAGCTGTCCTGGAAGATCCTCGACCCGATCACGGCGTTCTGGGAGTCCAAGGGCGCTCCGGAGCCGTACCGCTCCGGCACGTGGGGCCCCGCCTCGGCCGACGACATGATGGCTCGCGACGGTCGAACGTGGCGGCGTCCGTGACCGCGACCGCACCGATCTCCCGCCTGCCCCGGATCCCCGGCCGGACCTCGAACTGGAGCCTCACCTCATGATCATCGATCTCCCCGAGACGACGACCAATGCGGTCAACAAGCGCCTCGTCAAGCTGCGCGACGAGGGCGGCGCCGTGGCGCTCGGCCGCGTCCTGACCCTCGTCGTCCTGGCCGAGGAGGCCGACGTCGAGGACGCGGTCGCCGCGGCCAACGGCGCCTCGCGCGAGCACCCCTGCCGCGTCGTGGTCGTCGCCCCGGCGAACAAGCGCACGTCCGCCCGGCTCGACGCCCAGATCCGCATCGGCGGCGACGCGGGGGCCAGCGAGGTCATCATCCTGCGCCCGTCGGGCCCGCTCGTCGCGCACAGCGACACCCTCGTGATGCCCCTCCTGCTGCCCGACGCCCCGATCGTGGCCTGGTGGCCCCGCGAGACGCCCGACAACCCCTCTGCGGACCCGGTCGGCCAGATGGCCCACCGCCGCATCACCGACGCGGTCAACGCGGGCAAGTCGCTCCAGACGCTCCAGCACCTGAGCAGGAGCCACCACCCGGGCGACACCGACCTCGCGTGGACCCGCGTGACCCTGTGGCGCGGTCTCATCGCGGCAGCGCTCGACCAGCCGCCCTACGAGTCCGTCACGGCCGTCGAGGTGGAGGGCGAGGAGCACCACCCCTCGGTCGACATCCTCGCGGCGTGGCTCGCCCAGCAGCTCAGGTGCCCGGTCAAGCTGGTCCGTCGTCGCGGCGTCGAGGGGATCACGAAGGTGACCCTCGAGCGCAAGGGCGGCGCGATCGTGCTGTCCCGGCCGGACGGCCGCATCGTGACGCTGACCCAGCCGGGCCAGCCCGACCGCCGCATCTCGCTGCCGCTGCGGCAGCTCGAGGAGTGCCTGACCGAGGAGCTGCGCCGGCTCGACCCCGACGAGGTCTACGGCGAGGTCCTCACCAAGGGTCTCGCGAGGATCGGCGAATGACGGCCGGCACGGGTGCCGACGCGCGCGCGCACGGGGCGCGCCTCGTCGTCGTGCACCCCGACGCGGGGGTCCTCGCCGAGGCCGTCGCGGCTCGGCTGCTGACCCGCATCCTCGACATCCAGTCCGTCCGCACGCCCGTCCACGTCGTCCTCACGGGCGGTACGGTCGGGATCCGGTCCCTCGCCGCCGTCGCCGCGCACCCCGTGCGCGACGCGGTCGACTGGACCGGCGTCCACCTGTGGTGGGGCGACGAGCGCTTCCTGCCCACGGGCGACCCCGAGCGCAACGAGACGCAGGCCCGCGAGGCTCTCCTCGACCACCTGCCGACCCTGCCCCCGCAGAACGTGCACGTCATGCCCGCGCCGGGCGACGGCGTCGGGACGCCGGAGGTGTCGGCCGCGCTCTACGCGGACGAGCTCTCCCGCTTCACGCCCGACGGCGGTGCGCACCTTCCGTTCGACGTCCTCCTGCTGGGCATGGGCCCGGACGGGCACGTCGCCTCGCTCTTCCCCGAGAACGCGGCGCTCGACGCGGACGGTGCCACGACCGGGGTGCACGACTCCCCCAAGCCGCCGCCCGAGCGCGTGTCGCTGACGTTCTCCGCGATCCAGGCCGCGCAGGAGGTCTGGGTCGTGGCCGCGGGGGCGGAGAAGGCCCCCGCGGTCGCCTCCGCACTGGCGGGCGACCCCGTGACGACGACCCCGGCAGCCGGGGCGCTGGGCACCCAGCGCACGCTGTGGCTCGTCGACCTCGCGGCGAGCCAGCACCACGCGCTGAGGCACTGACAGCCGGCGGACCGGACCAGACGACGGCACGGCGCACCGGCAGGCGCAGCCGACGACAGCACAGCGGGCCCCGTCCTTCTCGGACGGGGCCCGCTGTGCTGTGTACAGGCCCTGGAGGGCCCCCTTGCTGTGGGTGCGGACCGTTCACGGCCACACGAGCACTGCCTAGCGGCCGCGGCGTGCCCGGAGCGCGGCGAGCGCCTCGTCGAGGAGGGCAACGCCGTCCTCGTCGCTGCGGCGCTCCTTCACGTACGCGAGGTGCGTCTTGTACGGCTCGTTGCGCAGCGCGCTCGGCGGGTTCGCCGGGTCCTGCCCCCCGGGCAGTCCGCAGCGCGGGCAGTCCCAGGTCTCAGGAGTGACGATCTCCACCTCGGACGAGAAGCTCGGACGCGTCTCGTGTCCGTTGGCACACCAGTAGGAGACCCAGACACGTGGGGCGACGTCGCCCCGCTCCGTCTCTCCCAGCGGGCCGGCACCGACGCGCGACCCCTTGATAGCACTACCACCAGCCACGACTTCACTCCCCTGACTCACGACCGCCCGCGTACCGGGACGGTTCCACACCCTGTGCCGACGGCGTCGGCGCCGGGTCAGCTGACCTTCTGGATGAGCCCCAGAAGGATGATCACGACGGTCCAGGTGATCGCGAACGTGACGGTGATGCGGTTCAGGTTGCGCTCGGCCACGCCGGAGCTGCCGGCGCTGCTCGAGATACCGCCGCCGAACATGTCGGACAGGCCGCCGCCCTTGCCCTTGTGCATGAGCACGAGGAGGGTCAAGAAGCCGCTGGTGATGACCAGCAGGATCTGGAGAATGATGCGCAGCGCGTCCACGAGTACGTCCTTGGCTCTGGGTCCACGTCGAGAAGTCGAGAGCGGACCGCAACGGGTGTCCTGGACCGACCTGAGGCACAGGTACGGCACCGAGGACAAGGGTAGGCGACGCGGGCCCGATCCGACGAACCGTTCCGCCCGGCGGTCGATGCTGCCGGTCGGGACGCCACGCCCCAGGGGCTACCGCGAGAAAAGGCCACCGCTCGCGCGGTGGCCACGCTGCCGGGCCGCGCCGTGCGGCGCGACCCGGCAGCGAAGGGGCTCAGGCCCCGTGGTGCGATTGGAAGCGCGCGATCTTCGCGAACTCCTCCGGGTCGAGGCTCGCGCCGCCGACCAGGGCGCCGTCGACGTCCTGCTCCTTCATGAGCTCGGCGATCGACGAGGACTTGACCGAGCCGCCGTAGAGCACGCGCACGGCGTCTGCCACCTCGGCCGAGTACAGCTCGGCGAGACGGGCACGGATCGCGCCCGCGACCTCCTGAGCGTCCTGCGGCGTGGCGACCTCACCGGTGCCGATGGCCCAGACGGGCTCGTACGCGATGACGACCTTGGCGGCGTCCTCCGCGGACAGGCCCTCGAGCGCGCCGTCGACCTGCGCAAGCGTGTAGGAGACCTGCTCGCCGGCCTTGCGGATGTCGAGCGCCTCGCCGACGCAGATGATCGGGACCAGACCCTGCGCGAGCGCGGCCTTCGACTTGGCGTTGACGAGCGCGTCGTCCTCGCCGTGGTACTGGCGACGCTCCGAGTGGCCGATCGCGACGTAGGTCACGCCCAACTTGCTCAGGAACACGGGCGAGATCTCCCCCGTGTAGGCGCCCGAGACGTGCTGCGAGACGTCCTGCGCGCCGTACGTCAGCTCGAGCTTGTCGGCGTCGACCAGCGTCTGCACGCTGCGCAGGTCCGTGAACGGGACCAGGACGGTGACCTCGACGGCCGAGAAGTCGTGCTTGGCGTCCTTGAGGGCCCAGGCGAGCTTCTGGACCGTGTGGATGGCCTCCTGGTGGTCCAGGTTCATCTTCCAGTTGCCCGCGATGAGCGGGGTACGTGCATCAGTCATGGTGTGTCTACCTTCTGTGAGCCGTGAGGCTGCGGTGGTGGGGTCAGGCCTCGAGGACTGCGAGCCCCGGGAGGGACTTACCCTCGAGGAACTCCAGGCTCGCGCCGCCACCGGTCGAGATGTGGCTGAAGCCGGCCTCGTCGAAGCCGAGGATGCGCACTGCCGCGGCGGAGTCGCCACCGCCAACGATCGTGAACGCGCCGTTCGCCGTCGCGTCGACCAGGGCCTGCGCGACGGCACGGGTGCCGCCGGAGAACGCCTCGAACTCGAAGACGCCCGCGGGGCCGTTCCAGACGACCGTCTTGGCGTCCACGATCTTGCTCGCGAAGAGCTTCTGCGAGTCGGGACCGATGTCCAGGCCGATCTTGCCGTCCGGGATCGCGTCCGCGGGCACGACCTCGTAGGGAGCGTCGGCGGCGAACGAGTCCGCGGCGAGGATGTCCGTGGGCAGGACGATCTCGACGCCGGCCTTCTCGGCGTCCGCGAGGTAGCCCTTCACGGTGTCGATCTGGTCCGTCTCGAGGAGCGAGTTGCCCACCGAGTAGCCCTTGGCCGCGAGGAACGTGAAGACCATGCCGCCACCGATCAGCAGGCGGTCCGCCTTGGTCAGCAGGTTGGCGATGACACCGAGCTTGTCGGAGACCTTCGACCCGCCGAGCACGACGACGTAGGGGCGCGCAGGGTCCTCGGTCGCCTTCTTGAGGGAGTCGACCTCCTTGAGGACCAGCTCGCCGACCGCGGACGGCAGCACCTTGGCGATGTCGTAGACCGACGCTTGCTTGCGGTGCACGACGCCGAAGCCGTCGGACACGTACGCGTCCGCGAGCGAGGCGAGGTCCGCGGCGAGCGACTCGCGCTCTGCGTCGACCTTCGAGGTCTCCCGAGCGTCGAAGCGGATGTTCTCGAGCAGCGCGACCTCGCCGTCCCCGAGCGCGGCGACCGTGGCCTTGGCGGACTCGCCGACGGTGTCGTCGGCGAGCGTCACGGGGGCACCGAGCAGCTCGCCCAGGCGGGCCGCGACGGGAGCGAGGGAGTACTTGGCGTCGGGCTCACCCTTGGGACGTCCGAGGTGCGCGGTCACGACGACCTTCGCACCGGCGTCGGTCAGCCGCTTGAGCGTGGGGAGCGCGGCGCGGATGCGGCCGTCGTCCGTGATGGTCGTCCCGTCGAGGGGGACGTTGAAGTCCGAGCGGACGAGCACGCGCTTGCCGCGCAGGTCGCCGAGGGAGTCGATGGTCTTCATGAGCACACTCCTGGTCTGAACAGGGTCGAAACAGGTCACGTCACACATGACTGCGTCCGCGTGCATGGGCGGCCAACCGGGCCGGCCACGCACGCGGACGCAGAATTCACCTCACGTCACGAAGGACGGAGATCAGAGACGAGCACCCACGTACTGCGTGAGCGAGACGAGCGAGCTGGAGTAGCCCCACTCGTTGTCGTACCAGGCGACGACCTTGACCAGGTCGCCGCTCACCTTGGTGAGCTTCGAGTCGAAGATCGAGGTGTGCGGGTCCGTGACGATGTCCGAGGAGACGATGTCGTCGTCGACGTACTTCAGGACGCCCTTGAGGGGGCCCTCAGCAGCAGCCTTGACCGCAGCGTTGACCTCCTCGACCGTGACGGTCTTCGAGGCGGTGAAGGTGAGGTCCGTGGCCGAGCCCGTGATGACGGGGACGCGCATCGCGAAGCCGTCGAGCTTGCCCTTGAGCTCGGGGAGCACGAGGGCGACGGCCTTGGCTGCACCGGTCGAGGTGGGGACGATGTTCTGCGCGGCCGCACGGGCACGACGCAGGTCCTTGTGGGGGCCGTCCTGGAGGTTCTGGTCACCCGTGTACGCGTGGATCGTGGTCATGAGACCGCGCTCGATGCCGATCGCGTCGTTGAGGGCCTTGGCCATCGGGGCGAGGCAGTTCGTGGTGCACGACGCGTTGGAGATGATGTGCTGCGTCGCGGGGTCGTACTGCTCGTGGTTCACGCCGACGACGAAGGTGCCGTCCTCGTTCTTCGCCGGAGCGGAGATGATGACCTTCTTGGCGCCGGCCTCGATGTGAGCCTTGGCCTTGGTCGCGTCGGTGAAGAAGCCGGTCGACTCGATGACGATGTCAGCACCGAGCTCGCCCCAGGGCAGGTTCGCCGGGTCGCGCTCCTCGAGGGCACGGATGGCCTTGCCGTCGACGATGATGTTGTTCTCGTCGAAGTCGACGCTCAGCGGGAAACGACCCAGGACGGTGTCGTACTTCAGCAGGTGCGCGAGCGTCTTGTTGTCCGTGAGGTCGTTGACACCCACGATCTCGATGTCCGCCCCCGACGCGATGATGGCGCGGAAGAAGTTACGTCCGATACGACCGAAGCCGTTGATACCGACGCGGATGGTCACAATGCCCTCCTCAGGGCGCGCCGGTGTTTCCGACGCACACGGTTGATGCCGAACGATCACGTACTACGGCGTACGTAGGTGGTAACGGCGAAGTACTCCCCCACTGGATGCCTCGCGGCGTGGACTCCGGGAATCTCGCAGGGCCACAGCGACAGCTGCGACTCAACAGGGTCCCGAAGACCTCAGTGAAGGAGCACGTCTTTGTCACCTGACATCCCCGATCCTATACCCGATCCTCCCCATCCCGTGACCTGGAGGCGGATCTGAGACGCCCACGGACGCACCGTGGGAATGTGACCGGGGTCCGAGACCGACGTCACACCGGGCGTGTCGCGCGCCGGGCGCCGACGACGCGACGAGGGACCCGCACCGTGCGGTGCGGGCCCCTCGTCGGCGTGTCGTCGGGGCCTGCAGGCACCGCGGGCGCGCGTGGCGCGGACCGCTCAGACGTCGAGCAGGTCCGGGCTCAAGCCTGCCTCGGTGTCGGGGATCCCGAGCTCGGCCGCGCGCTTGTCGGCCGTGGACAGGAGCCTGCGGATACGACCCGCCACGGCGTCCTTGGTCAGCGGCGGTTCGGCGAGCTGCCCCAGCTCTTCGAGAGAGGCCTGCTTGTGGGCGAGGCGCAGCTCCCCGGCCTCCCGGAGGTGGTCCGGCAGATCAGGACCCAGGATCTCGAACGCGCGCTCGACCCGGGCCCCCGCCGCCACGGCGGCACGCGCCGACCTGCGCAGGTTCGCGTCGTCGAAGTTCGCGAGCCGGTTTGCCGTCCCGCGCACCTCGCGGCGCTGCCGCCGCTCCTCCCAGACGACCACGGTCTCGTGGGCCCCCAGACGGGTCAGCATCGCGCTGATCGCCTCGCCGTCCCGGATCACGACGCGATCCACCCCGCGGACCTCGCGCGCCTTCGCGGCGATCCCGAGTCGCCGGGCGGCGCCGACCAGCGCGAGCGCGGCCTCGGGCCCCGGGCAGGTGACCTCGAGGGCAGACGAGCGCCCCGGCTCCGTCAGCGAGCCGTGCGCGAGGAACGCGCCGCGCCACGCCGCCTCGGCCTCCCCGACCCCCGCCGAGACCACCTGCGGAGGCAGCCCGCGCACGGGGCGGCCCCGGTTGTCGAGCAGGCCCGTCTGTCGGGCGAGCGACTCGCCGTCCTTGACGACCCGCACGACGTACCGGCTGCCCCGGCGCAGCCCCCCGGCCGAGACCACGATCAGCTCGCTGGTGTGCCCGTACACGTCGCTGATCGTCTGCCGGAGCCGGCGGGCGGCGATCGCCGTGTCCAGCTCCGCCTCGATCACGATGCGCCCCGAGATGATGTGCAGCCCTCCCGAGAACCGCAGCGTGGCAGAGACCTCCGCCTTGCGGCAGGAGGTCTTGTCCACCTTGAGTCGCGCGAGCTCGTCCTTCACCTGTGCCGTCAACGCCATGGCGACATCCTCCCATCAACGAGCAACGATCGTGACCGCCTTCTGCCAGGAGCCGCCGTACGACGCGCCCCCGCGCCGATCGCACGGCTGACGCCGGTCGTGCCCGCATAGGGGCCGGGGGGCGCTGTCGCCGATCGACGGCCGACGGTCGGCTCGGCACCTCCCACGGACCGGTCCCCGGGGGCGGTCGCGGCTCAGCGGGTCGTGGTGCCCACGTCGCCGAGGAACCCGTCGAAGACGTCGCGCAGGGCGGCCGCGAGCCGCAGCGCGTCGTGCTGCGGCGTGCCGTCCGACCTGCCCACCTGGCGCAGCAGCAGCCGGGCGCCCGTGCGCGCCGACTCGTCCGCGAGCAGGCCGACGTCCTCGGCCGCGCTCGGGTCGGCGATCACCGCGTCGATGCGCAGGCTGGGTGCGTGCTTGTGCAGCGCCTCGAGGTGGTCGGTCGCGGTCAGGCCGTAGGTCTCGCCCGACGTGTTCGAGAGGTTGAGGACGACGCAGCGCCGGGCAGTGGTCTCGTGCAGCGCGTGCGCGAGCTCGGGGACCAGCAGGTGCGGCATGACCGAGGAGTACCAGGAGCCCGGTCCCAGGATCACCCAGTCGGCCGCCATGACGGCGTCGACCGCCTCGGGGCACGCGGGCGGGTCGGGCGGCACGAGCCGCAGCTGCTCGATGCGGTCGCGGGTCACGGCGACCTGGCTCTGCCCCACGATCGTCCTGAGCCCGTGGTCGGTCCGCACGTCGGCCTCGATCCCGAGGGGCACCGCAGCCATGGGCAGGACCCGGCCGCGCGCACCGAGGAGCTTGCCCACCCAGTCGAGGCCCGCGACCGGGTCGTCGAGGAGCTCCCACAGCGCGACGATCAAGAGGTTGCCGACCGCGTGCTGGTCCAGGTCGCCGCTCGAGGAGAACCGGTGCTGCAGGACCGAGCTCCACGTCCGGCCCCACTCGGAGTCGTCGCACAGCGCCGCGAGCGCCATGCGCAGGTCGCCGGGCGGGAGCACACCGAGCTCGGCCCGCAGCCGACCGGAGGACCCGCCGTCGTCGGCGACGGTCACGACCGCCGTGATGCGGTCGGACATGAGGCGCAGCGCGGAGAGCGTCGCGGACAGGCCGTGCCCGCCGCCGAGTGCTACCACTGCCGGGTTGTCGAGGGTCACGACTACTCCTTGCCGAGGTCGCGGGCCGTCACGGTGACGCGCTGCCCGACGGCGCGCAGCCGTTGGGCGAGGACCTCGGAGATCGCGACCGACCGGTGCTTGCCTCCCGTGCAGCCCACGGCGATGGTCACGTACCGCTTCTCCTCGGCCAGGTACCCGGCCAGGACGGGCTCGAGCGCGCTGACGTACCGGTCGACGAACTCGAGCGCCCCGGGCCGGGCCAGGACGTAGTCCCGGACGGGCGCGTCGCGCCCGGTGAGGTGCCTCAGCTCGGTGATCCAGTAGGGGTTGGCGAGGAACCGCATGTCGACGACGTGGTCCGCGTCGAGCGGGATGCCGTACTTGAAGCCGAACGAGACGACGTTGATGCGCAGCGTGTCCGGGGTGCCCTCGGCGACGGCCGCGCGGACCTCCCGTGCGAGGTCGTGGACGTTGAGGTCCGAGGTGTCGATCACGACGTCGGCGCGCTCCTCGACGCTCGCGACCAGGCGCCGCTCCTCGGCGATCCCGTCCAGGATCCGCCCGTTGCCCTGCAGCGGGTGCGGACGCCGGACCTGCTCGTATCGACGCACCAGGACTTCGTCGGACGCGTCGAGGAACAGGATCCGGTAGAAGACCCCGGCGTCGCGCAGGTGCTTGAGCACGTCGAGGAGGTCGGTGAAGAACCCCCCGCCACGGACGTCGACGACGGCCGCGATGCGCTGCACGCTGGACCCCGCGCGCGTCATCATGTCGACGAGCGGGACGAGCATGCGGGGCGGCATGTTGTCGACCACGTACCAGTCGAGGTCCTCGAGCACCGCAGCAGCGCGCGATCGTCCGGCGCCCGACATCCCGGTGATCACGAGGACCTCGGCGTCGGAGCGCGCGGGCGCGTGGGTGGTCGCCTCGATCGCTGGGATGCCCTGCGGGACGGTCGTCGGGGAGGGTTCGGTGCTCATGCCACCAGCATGCCAGCCGGTCGCGCGCGGGCGGGCCGGACCGGCGTCGGGCACTTCTCGGGCGTGTCCTGCTCTCCGGCCGAGAGCTCGAGACCGGCCGCCCCCGCGCCGCGGGTCACCGGCAGGCCCTCTCGCCCGACGGCGCCGGGCCCCCGGGCGACGCGGCCGCCGGGCGCGCGCGGGGACGGCTCATGCGGGCGCCGCCTCCTCGGACGAGGGGGACGCCGGCGCGGCCGCCTCGAGCGCGTCCGTCGGCGACGCCGGCGACTCCGCCTCGGGAGCCGCCGCCCCCCCGGGTCCTACGGTTCCGGCGGCGGTCGGGCTCGCCGGACCGAGCGCGGCGACGACGGCCGCGGCAGTCGCGGCACCCATGCCGGGCACGGTCGCGATCTCCTCGGCCGACGCCGCACGCAGCCGCTTGAGGGAGCCGAAGTGCGTCAGGAGCGCCTTCTTGCGTGCGGGCCCGAGGCCCGGGACGTCGTCGAGGGCCGAGGCCGTCATGGCCTTGCCGCGCTTCTTGCGGTGGTAGGAGATCGCGAACCGGTGGGCCTCGTCCCGGACACGCTGGAGCAGGTACAGCCCCTCGGAGCTGCGCTGCAGGATCACGGGGTAGTCCTCCCCCGGCAGCCACACCTCCTCGAGCCGCTTCGCGAGGCCGCACAGCGCGACGTCGTCGATCCCGAGCTCCGCGAGGGCCCGGGCGGCGGCGGCGACCTGGGGCGGTCCGCCGTCGACCACGACGAGGTTGGGCGGGTACGCGAAACGGGCGGCACGGCCCGCAGGTGCGTCCGCGCCCACCTCGCCCGAGCGTGGGACGTACCCCGCCGCGACGGCGTCCGCGTCCCGCGCGGTGTCGTCGTCGGCCCCCAGGTCCATCTCGACGTCCGTGGCCTGCGAACGGTCGGCGAGGTAGCGCTTGAAGCGGCGCGTGATGACCTCGTGCATGGCCGCGGTGTCGTCGCGGGCGCCCAGCCCCTCCGGGCCGCGGATCGCGAAGTGCCGGTACTCGCTCTTGCGCGCGAGCCCGTCCTCGAAGACGACCATCGACGCGACCTGGTGGGTCCCCTGCGTCGTCGACACGTCGTAGCACTCGATGCGCAGCGGCGCGGTCTCCAGACCCAACGCCTCCTGGATCTCGCGCAGCGCCTGGCTGCGCGTGGTCAGGTCGCCCGCACGGCGGGTACGGTGCAGCGCGAGGGCGTGCTCGGCGTTCTTGTGCACCGTCGCCGCGAGCTCGCGCTTGTCACCGCGCTGCGGCACCCGGACATCGACCTTGGCGCCCCGCAGGCCCGTGAGCCAGGCCACGACCTGCTCGGTGTCGGGCGGCAGGACGGGCACGAGCACCTCTCGGGGCACGATGCTCGACGACGGGGTCGAGGAGTCCCCGAGGGCCTCGTCGACCGAACCGTAGACCTGCTGCAGGAGGTGCTCGACGAGCTCGGCGTCGGTCACGTCCTCGACCTTCTCGACGATCCAGCCACGCTGCCCGCGGATGCGGCCACCGCGCACGTGGAAGACCTGCACCGCGGCCTCGAGCTCGTCGCCAGCGAGCGCGAAGATGTCCGCGTCGGTCGCGTCGCCGAGCACCACGGCGTTCTTCTCCATGGCGCGCTCGAGCGCGAGGATGTCGTCGCGCAGACGGGCGGCCTGCTCGTACTCCATGGCCGCCGCGGCTTCCTTCATCTTCGCCTCGACCCGGCGGATGAACTTCGCGGTGTCGCCAGCCATGAAGTCGCAGAAGTCCTCCGCGAGCGCGTGGTGGTCCTCGGGCGTGATGCGTCCCACGCAGGGGGCGGAGCACTTGTCGATGTAGCCGAGCAGGCAGGGCCGGCCGGTCTGCTGGGCACGCTTGAAGACGCCCGCGGAGCACGTGCGGACCGGGAAGACACGCAGCAGCAGGTCGAGGGTCTCGCGGATGGCCCACGCGTGCCCGTAGGGGCCGAAGTAGCGGGTCCCGGGGCGCTTGGCACCGCGCATGACCTGGGCGCGCGGGAACTGCTCGCCCAGGGTCACGGCGAGGTAGGGGTAGGACTTGTCGTCCCGGTACTTCACGTTGAACCGGGGGTCGAACTCCTTGATCCACGAGTACTCGAGCGCGAGGGCCTCGACCTCGGTCCCCACGACCGTCCACTCGACCGAGGCGGCCGTCGTGACCATCGTCTGGGTGCGGTAGTGGAGGTTCGTCAGGTCCTGGAAGTAGCTGCCGAGACGGGCGCGCAGATTCTTCGCCTTGCCGACGTAGATGACGCGGCCGTGCTCGTCGCGGAAGCGGTACACGCCCGGTGACGTGGGGATCTCTCCCGGTGCGGGGCGGTACGAGGACGGATCAGCCATGTCCGCCAGCCTAGGACAGTGCACCCACAGTCACGTCCCTGCGCCGACGCTCGCACGTGACGCCCGTCACACACGAACGCCCGACCGCCGCTAGGGTGACGGCATGGGCGCCCTTCACTCCTATGCCGCGACCGTCCGCTGGACCGGCGCGGGCCAGACCGGAACGACCACCTACACCGCGTACAGCCGGGACCACGACGTCGACCTCACCGGCCGACCGACGCTCCCCGGCTCGGCCGACCCCGCGTTCCGGGGCGACCCGAGCCGGTACAGCCCCGAGGAGCTGTTCGTCGCGAGCCTCTCGCAGTGCCACATGCTGTGGTTCCTGCACCTCGCGTCAGCGGCGGGGATCGTGGTGCGCGAGTACACCGACGAGGTGACCGGCACCATGCGGGTCGAGTCCGCCGGAGCCGGGCAGTTCGCGGACGTCACGCTGCACCCGCACGTGGTGGTCGACGACGGCCCCGACGTCAGCGACGAGGCCGTCGCCGAGATCCACCGACGTGCCCACGACCACTGCTTCCTGGCGCGCTCCGTGAACTTCCCGGTGCTGCTCGAGCCCGCGCCGCTGCGCACGCACGCGGCCTGAGCCTGCACCCGGTCGGACGACAGCCGGCCGAGGTCCGACGGTCGACGTCCGCCGGTCGATGTCACTCGGTCGCGGGCTCGGCCTTCCTCGTGGCGGCGGACGCCTTCACGGTCGACGAGCTCTCCGTGGCCGCAGCCGTCGTCGACGACTTGCGCGCGGCCGTCTTCCTCGGCGCCTTCGCCGCCGTCTTGCCCGTCGCGGCCTTGGCCGGGGACTTCTTGGGCAGGGGTGCGACCGGGATGGGGTCACCCGTGAGGACCTCGGCGAGGAACCGACCCGTGTGGCTCGCAGGGACCGCGGCCACCTGCTCGGGCGTACCCTCGGCGATGACCCGCCCACCGCCGGACCCACCCTCCGGTCCCATGTCGATGACCCAGTCGGCATTCTTGATGACATCGAGGTTGTGCTCGATCACGAGCACCGAGTTGCCCTTGTCGACGAGCGACTGGAGCACCGCGAGGAGCTTGCGGATGTCCTCGAAGTGCAGGCCCGTCGTCGGCTCGTCGAGCACGTAGATGGTCCGGCCCGTCGAACGCTTCTGCAGCTCGCTCGCGAGCTTGACGCGCTGGGCCTCGCCTCCTGACAGCGTGGGCGCGGGCTGCCCCAGGCGCACGTACCCGAGGCCGACCTCGGAGAGGGTCTTGAGGTGGCGCGAGATCGTCGGGACCGCGGCGAAGAACTCCGAGGCCTCCTCGATCGGCATGTCGAGCACGTCCGCGACGGTCTTGCCCTTGAAGTGCACCTCGAGCGTCTCGCGGTTGTACCGCGCGCCGTGGCAGACCTCGCACGGGACGTAGACGTCCGGCAGGAAGTTCATCTCGATCTTGATGGTCCCATCACCCGAGCAGGCCTCGCAGCGACCGCCCTTGACGTTGAAGGAGAACCGGCCGGGCGTGTAGCCACGGACCTTGGCCTCGCTCGTCTCGGCGAAGAGCTTGCGCACGTGGTCCCACACCCCCGTGTAGGTCGCGGGGTTGGACCGCGGGGTCCGGCCGATGGGCCCCTGGTCGACGTGGACCACCTTGTCGAGGTTCTCGAGTCCCGTGATCCGACGGTGACGCCCTGCGACCTGACGGGCTCCGTTGAGCTCGTTGGCGAGCACGGTGTAGAGGATCGAGTTGACCAGCGTGGACTTGCCGGACCCCGAGACGCCGGTGACCGCGGTCAGGGTGCCGAGCGGGAAGCTCACGTCGATGCCCTCGAGGTTGTGCTCGCGCGCACCGACGACCGTGATCCGACGGTCCTTGTCGACAGGGCGGCGGGCGGCGGGCAGCGGGATGCTGCGACGCCCGGAGAGGTAGGCGCCCGTGACGGACTCGGGCGCCTCCAGGAGGCCTGCGTAGTCGCCCGAGTGGATCACGCGTCCACCGTGCTCGCCGGCGCCCGGGCCGATGTCGACGATCCAGTCGGCCGCCCGGATGGTGTCCTCATCGTGCTCGACGACGATGAGCGTGTTCCCGAGGTCCCTCAGCCGGGTCAGGGTGTCGATGAGCCGGCGGTTGTCCCGCTGGTGCAGACCGATGCTGGGCTCGTCGAGGACATACAGGACACCGACGAGCCCCGAGCCGATCTGCGTCGCGAGACGGATGCGCTGCGCCTCACCTCCTGAGAGGGTCCCGGCCGGACGCTCGAGCGAGAGGTAGTCCAGCCCGACGTCGAGCAGGAAGCCCAATCGGGCGTCGATCTCCTTGAGGACCTCGGTCGCGATGGCCTTCTGGCGCGTGCCCAGCTCGAGCGAACCGAGGAACGCCGCGGCCTCGCGCAGCGGGAGCCTGCAGACCTCGGCGATGGACTTGTCCCCCACCTTGACGGCGAGGACCTCGGGCTTGAGACGCGTGCCCTGGCACACCGGGCACGGCGTCTCGCGCATGTAGGCCTCGTACTTCTCCTTGGACCACTCCGACTCGGTCTCGCCGTGGCGGCGCTCGAGGAACGTCACGACGCCCTCGAAGCCGGTCGAGTACTGACGCTCGCGCCCCCAGCGGTTCTTGTACCGGACGTGGACCTCGTGGTTCTGGCCGTAGAGCACCGCCTGCTGAGCACGCTGAGGCAGGGCGCGCCACGGCACGTCCATGGAGAAGCCCAGGTCCGAGGCGAGCGCCGTCAGGACGCGGTGGAAGTACTCCGAGGAGATCTGCGCCCAGGGCGCGACCGCGCCCTCGGCGAGCGACTTCTCGTCGTCCGGGACGACGAGGTCCGGGTCGACCTCGAGGCGGAAGCCGATACCCGTGCACTCGGGGCACGCACCGTAGGGGGCGTTGAACGAGAAGGTGCGCGGCTCGATCTCGTCGAGCGTGAGCTCGTGGTCGTTCGGGCACGCGCGCTTCTCCGAGAACCGGCGCTCGCGTTGCGGGTCGTCCGCGTCGGCGTCGACGAGCTCAACGACGACGAGCCCCCCGGCGAGCCCGAGCGCGGTCTCGACCGAGTCCGTGAGCCTGCGCTGCACGCCCTCGCGCGAGACCAGACGGTCGATCACGACCTCGATGTCGTGCTTGAGCTTCTTCTCGAGCGCCGGCGGGTCCGTGAGCTGGACGACCTCCCCGTCCACGCGGGCGCGCGCGAAGCCCTTCGACTGCAGCTCCTTGAAGAGCTCGCTGTACTCCCCCTTGCGACTGCGCACCACGGGAGCGAGGACCTGGTAGCGCGTACCCTCGGGCAGCTCCAGGAGACGGTCGACTATCTGCTGCGGCGTCTGGGCCTGGACCTTCTCGCCGCAGACCGGGCAGTGCTGGGTGCCGGCGCGCGCGAAGAGCAGGCGCAGGTAGTCGTAGACCTCGGTGATGGTGCCCACGGTCGAGCGCGGGTTGCGGTTGGTCGACTTCTGGTCGATCGAGACCGCGGGCGACAGGCCCTCGATGAAGTCGACGTCGGGCTTGTCCATCTGCCCGAGGAACTGACGGGCGTACGCCGACAGCGACTCGACGTAGCGACGCTGCCCCTCGGCGAAGATCGTGTCGAACGCGAGGGAGGACTTTCCGGACCCGGAGAGTCCCGTGAAGACGATGAGCTGATCCCTCGGCAGGTCGAGGTCGACGTTGCGGAGGTTGTGCTCACGGGCACCAGCGATGACAAGGCGGTTGCTCACCGAAGCATCGTAAGCCTCGCCCCTGACATTCGCACACCTGTTCGACCGACGTCACCGGTGCCGAGGGTCCTGCGGTTCCTGTCGAAGGTCGGCCCCGGCGGTCTGACCTGCTCCTGGACGGCGCTCCGGGTCCCGCCACGGGCGTGCCAGACTCGGCACGAGAGGCTCGTCACACCGGCGGCCGGTCGTCCGTCAGGACGCCAACCAGCACAGCGAGGAGATCGGCGTGGGATACACCGGAGACGTCACGGTCGCGGGACCGAGCGACCTGCGGGTGCTGGACGAGGTCGAGGTCCGCAAGCTCGCCGTCGGGCCCGCCGCGAACAACGCCTACCTCCTGACCTGCCGCGGGAGCGGCGCCCAGCTCCTCGTCGACGCCGCCGCCGAGCCCGACCGGCTCCTCGAGCTCGTCCGGGAGGGTTCGTCGACCGCCCGCCTCGACCTCGTCGTCACGACGCACAGGCACCTCGACCACCTCGGGGCGCTCTCCTCGATCGGCGCGGCCACCGGCGCGCGGCTCGCGGCCGGCGCTCCCGACGCGGAAGCCGTCGCCGAGGCGACCGGCGCGACCATCACGCGCCACCTGCACGACGGCGACACGATCGTCGTCGGCCACCTCACGTTCGAGGTGGTCGCCCTGCGAGGTCACACCCCCGGCTCGGTCACGCTCGTCTACCGCGAGCCCGAGCACGCGAGCGCACCGGACGCCGTGCCCGGCCGAGCGCACCTGTTCACGGGGGACTCGCTCTTCCCGGGCGGCCTCGGGAGCACGTCGAACGACCCGGACCGCTTCGCGATGCTCTACGCGGACGTCACCACCCGGCTCTTCGACAGGTTCGACGACGCCACCTGGGTCTACCCGGGCCACGGCGCGGACACGACGCTGGGGGCGGAGCGCCCCCACCTCGACGAGTGGCGCGAGCGCGGTTGGTAGGACACCGGTCGCGCGACCGAGCGGGCCGACGACGGACCGCCACCACGCCGGATGGTGCTTCAATGTCGCCATGCCGATCTTCGCCGTGACCTACACGTACGCCGACAAGCCCGCCGTCCTGGACGAGTTCCGCCCCGAGCACCGTGCGTTCCTGCGCGGGCTGCTCGACGAGGGCACGCTGCTCGCCTCCGGACCCCTCGCCCAGGACGCTGCCAACCCCGCGGGCGCGCTGCTGCTCGTCGACGCCCCGGACGAGGCCTCGGTCGCGAGCACGTTCGACGCCGACCCGTTCGCCCGCGAGAACGTCATCACGCGGCGCACCGTGCGCACGTGGTCTCCCGTCATCGGCCCCTGGGCCGACCGCGCCTGAGCGTCGCCGCCGCCGGACGGAGCGCCCGACTCCCCGTCCACGAACGCGGACGGCCCGTCTCCCCGGAGGGAGACGGGCCGTTCTCACGGGGCGAGCAGCGCCTGCCGAGACGCGCCTACGAGGCCGCGTCGACGTCGTCGGGCAGGGCCTCGTCCTTCTGCTGACCACGCGTGCGCAACAGGCTGGCCACCGTCGTGACCCCGAGCGCACCCAGGATGACCACGAGCGAGAGCCAGATCGGGACCGTCGGGACGGCCTCGATGTGCTGCCCGCCGTTGATGAACGGCAACGTGTTCTCGTGCAAGGCCTCGAGGATCAGCTTGATCCCGATGAAGCCCAGGATGACCGCCAGCCCGATCGGCAGGTACACCAGACGCTCGAGCAGGCCCCCCAGCAGGAAGTAGAGCTGCCGCAGCCCCATGAGGGCGAAGACGTTCGTCGTGAACACGATGAACGGGTCGTGCGTGAGCCCGAAGATCGCAGGGATCGAGTCGAACGCGAAGAGCAGGTCCGTGCTGCCGATCGCGAGGAACACGATCAGCATGGGCGTGAAGAGCCGCTTGCCGTCGACCACGGTGCGCAGCCTGCCACCGTCGTACGTCGGCGACAGCGGCAGCACCCGGCGCAACGACCGGATGAGCCGGTTCTCCTGGTACTCCTCCGGCTCGTCCCCACCCGCGACCAGCTTGATCGCGGTGTAGATCAGGAACGCGCCGAAGAGGTAGAAGACCCACACGAACTGGGCGATGATCGCGGCGCCGGCGAGGATGAACGCCCCGCGCAGCACGAGCGCGACGATGATCCCCACCATGAGCACCTTCTGCTGGTGCTCCCGCGGCACGGCGAACCTCGTCATGATGATGACGAACACGAAGAGGTTGTCGACCGACAGGCTGTACTCCGTGAGCCAGCCCGCGTAGAACTCGACCGCGGGAGCACTGCCGCCCACGAGGGCGACGAGGCCGCCGAAAACCAGTGCCAGGGCGACGTAGAACGCCACCCACAGGCCGCTCTCCTTCATCGACGGCACGTGCGGGCGACGCCCCACGACCACCAGGTCGACGAGCAGGAGGACGACGAGGGCCGTCAGGGACGCCGCCTCGAACCAGAACGGCAGCTCGTGCTGCATCAGTAGGTTTCCTTCTCCAGGCGACGACGGTCGCTCTTGTCCTTGGCGAGGCTCGCGACCGTCGTGATGGCCAGCGTGACCAGGATGAAGCTGAGGGAGACGGCCGTCGAGATCTCAGGGATGACCGTGACGTGCTCGCCACCGTTGATGAACGGGATCTCGTTCTTGTGCAGCGCGTGGATGAGGAGCTTGATCCCGATGAAGCCGAGGATCGCGGCCAGGCCCCAGGCGAGGTACACGAGCCGGTCGAGCAGGCCGTCGATCAGGAAGTAGAGCTGGCGCAGGCCGAGCAGCGAGAACGCGTTGGCCGCGAAGACGAGGAACGTCTCCTGCGTCAGGCCGAAGATCGCGGGGATCGAGTCGACCGCGAACAGCAGGTCGGCGCTGCCGATGGCGATCATCACGATGAGCATCGGCGTGATGTAGCGCTTGCCGTCGATCTTCGTGAACATCCGGTCCTCGACGTACGCGTCCGTCGTGGGGAAGAAACGACGCGTCAGGCGCAGGACGCCGTTCTCCTTGTACTCCTCGTCCTCGTGCTCACGCGCGCTCTTGACCTGCGTGTAGGCGGTGTAGATGAGGAAAGCGCCGAAGATGTAGAAGACCCAGCTGAAGTTCTCGATCAGCGCGGCGCCCAGGAAGATGAAGATCGTACGCAGGACCAGGGCGATCGTGATGCCGATCAGCAGGACCTTCTGCTGGTACAGCCTGGGCACCCGGAAGCTCGTCATGATGAGGACGAACACGAAGAGGTTGTCGACCGACAGGCTCTTCTCGGTGATGTACCCGGCGAAGTACTCCCCGCCGTAGACCGAGCCGAAGTAGGCCCAGATCCCGACCCCGAAGAGGATCGCGACCCCGACGTAGCCGGCGGACCACCACGAGGCTTCCTTGAGCGTGGGGGCGTGCGGGGTGCGGACGTGGCCCACGAAGTCGAAGGCCAGCATCGCGAGGATCATGCCGACCGTCGCGACCCACATCCAGACAGGAACATCCATCACACATACCTCCGGTACGTAGCGTCGAGTACCGAAGGTCTCTTCCGCCCTCGCGGTCACCGATCCACGCGAGGGCGGATCGCGAGAGGTGACCGTGCAGGACCGGTGACACCGGGCCGACGACTGCGCCGACCGTGATGACGACATCACCGTTCTAGGAATACTCCCCTTCAACTGGGCAAGCATAGGGCATGGCACGAGGCGAGCACCCACGCCTCCCACAACCACCTGGGCGCGGCGAACCTTCCCGGGTGTGCCTCGCCCACACCTCGCACCCACCCGCTCCTCGGGCGATCGTCACTGCACGCAGAACTCGTTGCCCTCCGGGTCCTGCAGGACGATCCAGAACTCTCCGTTCTCGTCCATCTCCTGGAGCACGGACGCGCCGAGCGAGACGAGGTGGGCCGCGTGCGACCGGACGTTGCCCACCCGCTCGGCCCCGTCCCCCTCGACCCCCACGTCGATGTGCATGCGGTTCTTGGCGGCCTTCGGCTCGGGGACCTGCTGGATGAAGATCCGCGGCCCCACGCCGTCCGGGTCCACCACCGCGTAGAACGCGTTGTAGCGGTCCGGGCTCATGCCCCAGGCCGCCATCGCGGCCTCCCAGTCCGCGAAACCCTCCGGCGGCGGCTGCTCGACGTAGCCCAACGCCTCGCACCAGAACGCACCCAGACCCCGCGGGTCCGCTGCGTCGAACGTGATCTGGACCGTGCGTGCCATGGCATCCCTCGTTCTGTCGCTCTCGCCGGGCCGGCAGCGCCTGCCCGGGCGGGCCCACCTCTCAGGCGGTGGCCGACTGCATCTGCCGCAGCTCCTTCTTGAGCCCGGAGATCTCGTCGCGCAGTCGCGCCGCGAGCTCGAACTGGAGCTCGGCCGCCGCCGCGTGCATCTGGTCGCTGAGCTCCTGGATGAGGTCCGCGAGCTCACCGGCCGCGACCCCCGCCAGCCGGTTGGCGGTCGTCGCGCCTTCTTTGGGGCCGCCCGGTACAGGAGCGCGCCCCTTGCCGGGCTGCCGGTAGCCGCCCGCGAGGAGCTCCTGGGTGTCGATGTCCTCGCGCGCGAGCATGTCCGTGACGTCGGCGATCTTCTTGCGCAGCGGCGTGGGGTCGACGCCGTGCTCGAGGTTGTACGCGACCTGCTTCTCCCGGCGGCGGGTGGTCTCCTCGATCGCCTGGGCCATGGCCGGCGTGATCTTGTCGGCATACATGTGGACCTGGCCGGACACGTTACGAGCCGCACGCCCGATCGTCTGGATGAGGGACGTGCCGGAGCGCAGGAAGCCCTCCTTGTCGGCGTCGAGGATCGCGACGAGCGACACCTCGGGCAGGTCGAGCCCCTCACGGAGCAGGTTGATGCCCACCAGGACGTCGTACTCCCCCATGCGCAGCTCGCGCAGCAGCTCGACGCGGCGCAGCGTGTCCACCTCGGAGTGCAGGTACCGCACCCGGACGTCGCGCTCGAGGAAGTAGTCCGTGAGGTCCTCGGACATCTTCTTGGTCAGGGTCGTGACCAGCACGCGCTCGTTGCGCTCGACCCGCTCCCGGATCTCGTGCAGCAGGTCGTCGATCTGCCCCGTGGTCGGCTTGACGACGATCTCCGGGTCGACCAGGCCGGTGGGCCGGATGATCTGCTCGACCACGCCGTCGGACATCGAGAGCTCGTACTTGCCCGGGGTCGCCGAGAGGTAGACCGTCTGCCCGATCCGTTCGACGAACTCCTCCCAGCGCAACGGCCGGTTGTCCATGGCGCTCGGCAGGCGGAAGCCGTGGTCGACCAGGTTGCGCTTGCGCGACATGTCGCCCTCGAACATCGCCCCGATCTGCGGGACCGTGACGTGGGACTCGTCGATCACGAGGAGGAAGTCCTCGGGGAAGTAGTCGAGCAGCGTGTGCGGGGCGGTGCCCGCCGCTCGACCGTCGATGTGCCGCGAGTAGTTCTCGATCCCGGAGCACGAGCCGATCTGGCGCATCATCTCGATGTCGTAGGTGGTCCGCATGCGCAGGCGCTGCGCCTCGAGCAGCTTGTTCTGCCGCTCGAGCTCGGCGAGCCGTTGCTCCAGCTCGGCCTCGATCGAGGTGATCGCACGCTCCATGCGCTCCGGTCCCGCGACGTAGTGCGTCGCCGGGAACAGGTTGACGCTCGTCTCCGAGCGGACCACGTCTCCCGTGAGCGGGTGGAGCAGGTGGATCGCCTCGATCTCGTCGCCGAAGAACTCGATCCGGATCGCGAGCTCCTCGTAGACGGGGATGATCTCGACCGTGTCGCCCCGCACGCGGAACGTCCCCCGGGTGAAGGCCAGGTCGTTGCGCGTGTACTGCATGGTGACGAACTGGCGCAGCATCGCATCACGCTCGACCTGGTCGCCGACGTCGAGACGGACCATGCGGTCCACGTACTCCTGCGGCGTGCCGAGGCCGTAGATGCACGACACCGAGGCCACCACCACGACGTCTCGACGGGTCAGGAGCGAGGACGTCGCGGAGTGGCGCAGCCGCTCGACCTCGTCGTTGATCGAGGAGTCCTTCTCGATGTAGGTGTCCGTCTGCGCGATGTACGCCTCGGGTTGGTAGTAGTCGTAGTAGGACACGAAGTACTCGACCGCGTTGTTGGGGAGCAGCTCCCGGAACTCGGTGGCCAGCTGGGCGGCGAGGGTCTTGTTGGGAGCCATGACCAGGGTGGGGCGCTGCAGCTCCTCGATGAGCCACGCCGTGGTCGCGGACTTCCCGGTACCCGTCGCACCGAGCAGCACCACGTCCTTCTCGCCCGCTCGCAGCCTCTGCGAGAGCTCGGCGATGGCGGTGGGCTGGTCACCGGACGGCGTGTAGTCGGAGATGACCTCGAACGGGGCGACGGTGCGCTGAAGATCGGTGACGGGACGCATGGTTCCACGGTACGGCGAACCACCGACAAGCGAACTATCGACCGCCGCTAGCCCACGGTCGACGAACGCGCGACCCGAAAGCGGACTTTCACCCGGCAAGGGATTTGGCGTGTCGCGACGGGGCCCAATACTGTGCCGGTGATCCTCGCGCATCTCCTGATATCCCCTGACAAACCAGACGTCGGGCCATCCTGGACCGTGGATTAGTACGTAGACCTTACTTTCGGCCTCGACCCCGGAGACATCGATGTTCCTCAGCCCGACGCGCAGGACCCCCCAGCGCACCCTCCTCGGCGCGCTCGCCACCGGCGCCCTGACCACCGGCCTGCTGGGCCTCGGCGCGGCCCCGGCCCTCGCCGCCACGCCGCTGCCCGCGACCGCGCTCGGCAACGAGTGCCCCGACTTCACCGGCGGCCTCACGAACACGCCGCTGTTCACCGACAAGGGCGTGGCCGTGTTCGTCGGCGGCGACTACACCGCGCTGGGCGGGGCCAAGGAGTCCGAGGGCGTCCTCGTCTCCCAGGGCTCGGTGACCATCGACACGGGCGACCTGATGAACCTCGGGGTCGTCGGGGCCGGTTCCCAGTTCACGCCGGCGAGCGGCAGCGACATGGTCCTGGCCGCAGGTGCCGTGACCGTCAAGTCCGGACGGGTCGAGGTCGCCCACCGGCTCGACAAGGGCGGCAACGTCGTCGCCGGAGGCGCCATCGAGGGGACCTTCGAGCTCAACGGCGGCAAGAAGACCCCGCACTCCTCCGTGCCCGCACCGCAGGCCAAGGCCCTCCGGACCGAGCTCGGCAAGGTCTCGGCCGACCTCGCGAGCAAGCCCGCGACCGGCAGCCTCGCCGGCAAGGTCCTCACGGGCGACGGCTCGTCCGCGGTGCAGGTCTTCGACGTCTCCGCGGAGCAGGTGGCGGGCCTCGGCGGCGAGGTCACCTTCCAGAACGTCGGCACGTCCGCACCCATCGTCGTCAACGTCTCGGGCGCCACGCCGGACCTCTCGCTGAACTACATGGCGTCGGGCAGCGACCGGATCGACGCAGGGACCGCCCTCGGCAAGTGGGCCCCTCGTATCCTCTGGAACTTCCCCGACGCCACGAACCTCACCATGACGAGCAGCAGCCAGACGGTCGGTTCGATCCTCGCCCCGCAGGCCGACGTCGAGCAGAAGACCCACACCAACGGTCGCCTGTACATCGGAGGCGACCTGACCTTCGGGGGCCAGGGCGCCAGCGGCGGCCTCGAGCACCACAACTTCCCGTGGATCGGCTCGGCGACGCTCGGTTGCGACGTCCCGCCGGCCACCGTGACCCCGCCGGTCACCGAGACCCCCCAGCCCCTCACGCCCGGCGAGAAGACCCCGAGCACGCCGGTCCCGGCCAACCCGGTCGTGCCTCCGACCGCCACGCCGCCCACGGTCACGGTGGACAAGGCCGCCCCGGTCGCCGACCCCAAGCCGTCGCCGGGCGCCACGGCGCCCGCGAAGGCCGCTCGGACCGCGACCGGCCAGGAAGAAGGCGGCCTCGCGGCCACGGGCGCGCAGACGGCGCTGATCGTCGCGGTCGCTGCGGCCCTCCTCGCGGGCGGTACCTGGCTCGTCCTGCTGGCTCGCCGCAAGCGCGCCACGAGCTGACCCTCTGCTGAACGACGGCCGAGGGCCCCGGGGAGATGCTCCCCGGGGGCCTCGGCCGTCCGACGCGTCAGTGCTCGGCGCCCGCCGAGACCGTCCGCGGGGCGTCGCGCGCGAGCCGACCGTCGAGGTCGGCCAGCGCCGTCTCGACGACGACCCGCAGGGCGCGGACGACGGCCGCGAGCGGCAGGGACCCGGCGTCGGGCAGGGGGCTGCCCGGCTCGCTCACGGCAGGCACGTGCACGAACCCGGCCCGGACCTCGTCCCGGCCGTCCGCCCAGCGCGCGAGGTCGTAGAAGGTCGCGTTGCACACGTACGTCCCCGCGGTGCCCGACACCGCGACAGGTACCCCGGCCTCGCGCACCGCGACGAGCGACGGCTTGAGCGGCAAGGTCGTGAAGTAGGCGGCCGGGCCGCCCTCGACCACGGGCACGTCGACGGGGGCCGAGCCCTCGTTGTCGGGGATGCGAGCGTCGACCAGGTTGATCGCGACCCTCTCGAGGCGGACCGCGTCCGCCCCTCCCGCGAGCCCCACGGCCACGACGACCCGCGGCCGGTGCTCCTGGATCGCCGCGAGCAGGGCGGGCCAGGCTCCGGCGAAGGTGCACGGCAGCTCGACCGCGACGAGCGGCTCGTCCGCGTCCCACGCGTCGCGCAGTGCGCTCACGGCCTGCCAGGAGGCGTTGGTCGCGGCGCCGTCGAACGGCTCGAAACCCGAGAGCAGGACGGTCATGCGAGCTCTTCCGCGGTCTCGCGCACGACGCGCTCCCACAGGGCGTCGACCTCGGCACGCAGGGCCTCGGGCGTGCCGCTGCCGTCGAGCGTGACGTCGGCGACCGCGAGGCGCTCGGCGTCGCCGGCCTGCGCGGCGATGCGCGCCCTGGCCTCGTCCTCGCTCATGCCCCGTGAGGTCACGAGGCGTCGGAGGCGTACGTCCTGCGGGGCGACGACCACGGCGACGAGGTGGAACGACTCGGCCTGGCCGGTCTCCACGAGCAGCGGGATGTCATGCACGACCACGGCTCGCGGGTCGCGCGCCGCGACGAGGGCCTCTCGCTCGGCCGACAGACGCCGGACCTCCGGGTGGACGATCGCGTTGAGCCGGCGCCGTGCCTCGTCGTCGCCGAACACGATGGTCCCCAGTCGTGCCCGGTCGAGCGACCCGTCGGGCGCGAGGACGCCGTCGCCGAAGGCTTCGACGACCTCCTCCAGACCCACGGTGCCGGGCGCGACGGCCTCGCGCGCGAGCACGTCGGAGTCGATGACGCAGGCCCCGAGCTCGGCGAACCGGTCGAGGGCCACGGACTTTCCTGCTGCGATCCCGCCGGTCAGGCCTACGCGAAACATGGGTCCATCCTGCCAGTCATGCCCCGTGCGCACGCCCTGGGGAGGCTCCGGCCTCCCCCGCCACGACGCGTAGCAGCCGCAGGAGCTCGTGCCGGTCGTCGGCGTCGAGGCGCGAGAGCAGGGTGCCCGCACTCGTCTCGCGCTCGGCGGCGACCGCCGCGAGGGTCTCCCGTCCCTCGTGGGTCAGCTCGACGAGCGTCGCACGGCGGTCGGTGGGGTCGGGCAGCCGGCGCACGAGCCCGGCGGCCTCCGCGTCGTCGACCTTGGTCGTCACGGACCGGGGGGCGACGTCCAGGATGCCGGCGAGCGCGCCGGGGCGCTGCGGCCCTCCGCAGCGGTCGAGCACCCGGAGCATGCGGTACTGCCCGGGCGTGGTCCGGGCACGCTCGAGGCGCTCCCCCGCCTCTCTGCGGACGGCGCGCATCGCGGCGTGCAGGAGGGTGAGGAACTCGGCGTTCTCGGCGTCGAAGTCTGTCGTCACAAGCACGAGACTAGTCGCCCGACGGCCTCTTGTGAACCAACTCATGGTGAGGTAGGCTCACTAACGGCGTCGAGGCCCCTCCTCCGCCGCCCCTCCCCCTCCGACCCCTGGAGGCCTCGTGTCCTTCCCCTCGTCCTTCGGTGGCGGCTCCGGCATGCGCACCTTCCGTCAGGACTCGTCCGTGGCCAAGCAGCGGCTGCACCGCGGCACGGTCCGGCGCATCCTCGGCTTCGCGCGCCCCTACAAGGCGCAGCTCGGGGTGTTCCTCGTGCTCATCGCCCTCAACGCCGCGGCCGGCGCCGTGACCCCGCTGCTGTTCAAGTCGCTCATCGACAACGGCATCACGGCCGGTCGCGTCGACGTCGTCGTCGAGATCTCGCTCGTCGTCGCCGGGATCGCGCTCGCGTCCGGCCTGCTGAGCATCGGGGAGCGCTGGTTCTCCGCCCGGGTCGGCGAAGGCCTCATCTTCGACCTGCGCACGGCAGTGTTCGACCACGTGCAACGCATGCCGCTCGCCTTCTTCAGCCGGACCCGCACCGGAGCCCTCGTCCAGCGTCTCAACGGCGACGTCCTCGGAGCCCAGCAGGCGTTCACGTCGACGCTGTCCAACGTCTTCTCGAACCTGCTCACGGTCGTGTTCGTGCTCGCCGCGATGCTCTCGATGTCGTGGGAGCTGACCCTCATCGCACTCGCTCTGCTCCCCGTGTTCGTGCTGCCCGCCCGCTGGGTCGGCCGCAAGCTCGCCGGCATCACGCGCGAGAGCTACGCCCTCAACGCGGACGCCGCGCAGATGATGAACGAGCGCTTCAACGTCGCGGGCGCGCACCTCGTCAAGATCTTCGGGCGCCCCGAGCAGGAGTCGGCGACGTACGCCGACCAGGCCGGGCGGGTGCGCGACATCGGCGTGACCTCGGCCATGTACGCGACCGTGTTCCGCGTCGCCCTCACGACGGTCGCCTCGGTCGCCGTCGCGATCGTCTACGGGCTCGGAGGCGTCATGGCCATCCGGGGCACGCTCACCGTGGGGGTCGTCGTGGCCCTCACGGCCTACCTCGCCCGCCTCTACGGACCGCTCACCGCGCTGTCCAACGTCCAGGTGGACGTCATGACCGCGCTCGTGAGCTTCGAGCGCGTGCTCGAGGTCCTCGACCTCGAACCGTCCGTCACCGACGCCCCGGACGCGCGCGACCTGTCCGACGACGTCTCCCACCACGGCGCGAGCCTCGCCCTCGAGCACGTCACCTTCCGCTACCCCGGCGCCGCCGACGTCTCGCTCGCCTCGCTCGAGGCCGTCGCGACAGTGAGCTCCGACCCGACGAGCGACACCCTCACCGACGTCACGTTCGAGGTCCCCGCTGGCGCGATGGTCGCGATCGTCGGCCCCTCGGGAGCGGGCAAGACGACGATCTCCCAGCTCGTCACGCGCATGTACGACCCCACCAGCGGCGCCGTGCGCATCGCCGGGCGCGACCTGCGGGAGGTCACCCAGCGCTCGCTCCAGGACACCGTGGGCGTCGTCTCCCAGGAGGCTCACCTCTTCCACGACACGATCGCAGGCAACCTGCGCTACGCCAGGCCGGACGCCACCGACGCCGAGCTGTGGACCGCGCTGCGCCAGGCGCACGTCGCGGATCTCGTCGAGTCCCTGCCCGCCGGGCTCGAGACAGTGGTCGGCGACCGCGGCTACCGGCTCTCGGGCGGCGAACGTCAACGGCTCGCGATCGCGCGCCTCTTCCTCAAGGCGCCGGCCCTCGTCGTGCTCGACGAGGCGACCGCCCACCTCGACTCCGAGTCCGAGGCGGCCGTCCAGCTCGCGCTCGACGCGGCGCTCGACGGGCGGACGTCCCTCGTCATCGCGCACCGTCTGTCCACCATCCGTCAGGCCGACATGATCGTCGTGCTCGACCAGGGCCGCGTCGTGGCGACCGGTACCCACACCGACCTCCTCGTCAGCGGCGGGCTCTACGCCGAGCTCTACCGGACGCAGTTCGCGACGCGGGACACGGTGAGCCCGCCGTCCGACGAGACGGTCGGTCCCCAGGACGACGAGGAGAGCATGGCGGTCTGACGGGAGACCGAGGTCAGGCGAACCGGCCGAGCCACAGCCCTGCGAGGGCGAGGGCCGCGATCGTCTCGCCGTCACGGACGGTCCCCCGGGAGATCATGCCGAGCACCTCGTGGAACGGCACGACCTCGACGCGGGAGATCCCCTCCTCGACCTGACTGGCGGACTGCCCCCGCGCCGCGCCCGTGGCGTCCGACGCGTCACCGGCCGCTCGCCCGGGCAGCGGCCCCGTCAACCCCCGAGCCACGAACACGTGCTCGGGGGCTTTCGCGAGCCCGTTGAGGGCGTCCATACCCCCGACCCGCACCCACTCCCGGGCACGGAGCCCCGTCTCCTCGAACAGCTCACGCTGGGCGGCGACGAGCGGCTCCTCCCCGTCGCTCGCGCCGGCGGGCACCTCGATCGAGAGCGCGTCCGTGGCGTAGCGGTGCTGCGTCACGAGGACGACCTCGTCGTCGTCGGTGAGGGCCACCACGAAGACCGCGGGCCAGCGCAGCTCGACGACGCCGTAGATGCCCGGCGCCCCGTCGGGGCGGATCACCCGATCCTCCCGCACCCTCATCCACGGGTTCTCGTACGCGGTGCGGGAGCTCTCGGTGATCCACGGCATCGTCCCAGCCTAGACGGCGATCCTCGCCCGTGGTCCCGCCGACGGCCTGCGCACGCGCCCCACCCCGGGCACGACGAAGGCCCGCCACCCGAAGGTGGCGAGCCTCGTCATGACATCACCCCAGCCCGGAGGCCGGGAGGAGATCAGTTACCGGTGAGCTTCTCGCGCAGAGCGGCAAGAGCCTCGTCCGAGGCCAGCGTGCCGGCAGCCTCTTCCTGGACCGGGGTCGAGGAGTAGGTGGCAGCGGAGCTGGCGGACGACTCGCCCGAGGTCGCAGCCTCGTCGTCGGCCTTGAGAGCCTCGGCGACCTGCTTGCGGTGAGCCTCCCAGCGCTCGTGAGCCTTCGCGTACTGCGACTCCCACGTCTCGCGCTGCGCCTCGAAGCCCTCGAGCCACTCGTTGGTCTCGGGGTCGAAGCCCTCGGGGTACTTGTAGTTCCCCTGCTCGTCGTACTCGGCAGCCATGCCGTACAGCGCGGGGTCGAAGTCGTCCGACTCCGGGTCCACGCCCTCGTTGGCCTGCTTGAGCGACAGCGAGATGCGGCGACGCTCGAGGTCGATGTCGATGACCTTGACGAAGACCTCGTCACCGACGTTGACGACCTGCTCGGGCAGCTCGACGTGGCGGACAGCCAGCTCGGAGATGTGCACGAGGCCCTCGATGCCGTCCTCGACGCGCACGAACGCACCGAACGGGACGAGCTTCGTGACCTTGCCCGGCACGACCTGACCGATGGCGTGCGTCCGGGCGAAGGTCTGCCACGGGTCCTCCTGCGTCGCCTTCAGCGACAGGGAGACACGCTCGCGGTCGAAGTCGACGTCCAGGACCTCGACCGTGACCTCCTGGCCCACCTCGACGACCTCGGAGGGGTGGTCGATGTGCTTCCAGGACAGCTCGGAGACGTGCACCAGACCGTCGACGCCGCCGAGGTCCACGAACGCACCGAAGTTGACGATCGAGGAGACGACACCGGGGCGCACCTGGCCCTTCTGCAGGGTCTGCAGGAAGGTGGAGCGAACCTCGGACTGCGTCTGCTCGAGCCACGCACGACGCGACAGGACGACGTTGTTGCGGTTCTTGTCGAGCTCGATGATCTTCGCCTCGATCTCCTTGCCGACGTACGGCTGGAGGTCGCGGACGCGGCGCATCTCCACCAGCGACGCGGGCAGGAAGCCGCGCAGGCCGATGTCGAGGATGAGGCCGCCCTTGACGACCTCGATGACGGTGCCGGTGACGACGCCGTCCTCTTCCTTGATCTTCTCGATCGTGCCCCAGGCACGCTCGTACTGAGCGCGCTTCTTGGAGAGGATCAGGCGACCTTCCTTGTCCTCCTTCTGGAGGACGAGGGCCTCGACTGCGTCACCGACCTTGACGACGTCCCCGGGGTCCACGTCGTGCTTGATGGACAGCTCGCGGGAGGGGATGACGCCCTCGGTCTTGTAGCCGATGTCGAGGAGAACCTCGTCACGGTCGACCTTGACGATCGTGCCTTCGACGATGTCACCGTCATTGAAGTACTTGATGGTGGCGTCGATGGCGGCAAGGAAGTCCTCTTCGGTGCCGATGTCGTTGATGGCAACCTGAGGTGCGGACTTCGCGGGGGTGGAGATGGTCATTGAGTTCGATGCTCCGATGCGGACAGGAAGTAGTTCGGATAGGGATGCTGCTGTGGTGGCCGCCACCGGTGACCTCCGCTCCGAGCACGGAACGGCCCCGCCACGACGAACACGACGGACGCGTCACGTCTCAGGCAGGAGGTAGGGCGGTAGGCGCACTGCACCGTCAGACATCCTATCGACGGAAAGGCGACCGGGTCAAAGGGAGCCGTATCGGTGCACACGCTCTCACCCGTTCGACGTCGCGCGTGCCGGTCGGTGGCCCGTCGACCGACGCACGACGGCCGCTCGTGGGTGCCACGAGCGGCCGTCCGCGGTGCGGGAGCGTGCGTCAGGACAGGGCGTGCGCGACCCGCAGCAGCTCGGCAGGCACGTGCTTGACCTTGCCCGCGATCTCGTCGAGCGGGACGAGGACGACGCTCTCCCCGCGCAGCGCGGTCATGACCTTCGACTCCCCGCGCGAGATCGCGTCGACCGCGGCCACGCCGAAACGGCTGCCGAGAATGCGGTCCGTCGGGGTGGGCTCCCCGCCACGCTGGACGTGGCCGAGCACGGTCAGGCGCGTGTCGAACCCCGTGCGCTTGGCGATCTCGGCCGACACCCGCTCACCGATCGAGCCCGCGATGATCTCGCCGTACTTGCCGAGCTCCTGGGTGAAGTTCATGCTGCTGCCCTCACGCGGCACGGCACCCTCGGCGACCACGACGATCGAGAAGTTGGCGTGCGCACGGTGACGGTGGCGCAGGAACTTCTCGATGGCGTCCATGTCGAACGGGTCCTCGGGGGCGAGCACGACCTCGGCACCGCCGGCGATGCCGGCGTTGACGGCGATCCAGCCCGCGTGGCGGCCCATGACCTCGACAACCATGACGCGGTTGTGGCTCTCCGCGGTCGTGTGGACCCGGTCGATCGCCTCGGTCGCGATGTTGACGGCCGTGTGGAAGCCGATCGACAGGTCGGTGCCCTCCACGTCGTTGTCGATCGTCTTGGGGATCGCGACGATGTTGACGCCCGCGTCCGCGACCTTGCTCGCGGCGTGCAGCGTGCCGTCGCCGCCGATGCAGATCATGGCGTCGAGACGCTCGGCCTCGACCGTCGCGAGGACCGCGTCGATGCCGCCGTCGGAGGCGTGCGGGTGGAAGCGGGCGGTCCCCAGGAGGGTTCCGCCCACGGGCAGCACGTTCCGGATGTCCTGGCGTCCGAGCGGGATGATGTCGCCGTCGACGACCCCCTTCCACCCGTTGCGGAACCCGATGATCGTGTGTCCGTACTCGCCCATCCCCTGCTTGACGACAGCCCTGATGGCCGCGTTCAAACCGGGGCAGTCCCCGCCACCTGTGAGCAGACCGATGCGCAACTCGAACCTCGTCTCGTGATGAGTGATCGTCGGAAGGCGGACCAGCGCCATCGCTCGACCGACCAGCCCCCACCCTATCGATCACCTGGGGCGATGCCGCGGAACGACCCTCCTCGCGAGACGATGGATGCATGACGGATGAGACGATCGGGTCGGTCGGGTACCGCGACGTGCCCGCGGAGCAGGGCGGGGCCGCGGGCCGCACGTGGTGGGACGCCAACGCGCAGGAGTACCTCGACGAGCACGGCGACTTCCTCGGCGCGGTGGACTTCTGCTGGTGCCCCGAGGGGCTGCGCGAGTCGCAGGCCCACCTCCTGGGCGACCTCGACGGCCGCCGCGTGCTCGAGGTCGGAGCGGGCGCGGCGCAGTGCTCGCGCTGGCTCGCGTCGCGCGGCGTCGAGGTCGTCGCGACCGACGTGTCGGGCGGGATGCTCGCCACGGGTGCACGGCTCAACGCGTCGACGGGCATCACCGTGCCGCTCGTGCAGGCCGACGCGCGCAGGCTCCCGTTCGCGGACGCGAGCTTCGACGTCGCGTTCACGTCGTTCGGGGCCATTCCCTTCGTGCCCGACGCCGCCGCGATCCACCGCGAGGCCGCTCGCCTCCTGCGTCCCGGCGGGTCGTGGGTGTTCTCGGTGACCCATCCGTTGCGCTGGGCGTTCCCCGACGACCCGAGCGAGCACGGCCTGACGGCGCACCGCTCGTACTTCGACCGCCGACCCTACGTCGAGACCGACACGTCCGGTCGCGTCGCGTACGCCGAGTACCACCGGACGATCGGGGACCACGTGCGTGAGGTCGTGAGCGCAGGGCTCGTGATCGAGGACGTGGTCGAGCCCGAGTGGCCGGCCGACAACCAGGAGGTCTGGGGCGGCTGGGGGCCGGTCCGCGGCGCCTACCTCCCAGGGACCGCCATCTTCCGGACGCGCCGGGCGGGCTGACGCGGGCGAGGTTCCGCGTCGGAGCTGTCAACATGGGTTGACGCAGTGCCAACCGTCAACCTATGTTGACACAGTGGCCACGGCCACCCGACCGGAGGACACCCCATGAAGGAGCCCGACATGACGATGCTCGTCCGCGCGGCCGACGACGACGACCCGCTGCGTGCCCTCGCGGCGCTGCGCGAGCTGCGGTCCGAGGCCGACCGCCGCGAGGCGCTCGTGGTGCGCCGCGCCCGTTCCCGAGGCGTCTCCTGGGCCGCCATCGCGACGATCCTCGGTGTCAGCCGCCAGGCCGTCCACAAGAAGTACGGCGGGTCCCGGTTCGCCCGGTCGTGAGCCCGCAGCGACGAGCAGGCCTCCGCCGTCGTCGGGCAGCGCTGCAGCCTCCCGACGACGGCCGACCGGACCTCAGTGGCCCGCGTCGTGCCAGGTGCGTCCCGCACCCACCGAGACGTCCAGCGGGACCGAGAGCTCGGCCGCCGCACCCATCTCCCGGCGCAGGAGCTGCTCGACGGTGTCCCGCTCCCCCGGTGCGACCTCGACCACGAGCTCGTCGTGGACCTGCAGGAGCAGGCGCGAGCGCAGGTCCTGCTCGTCGAGCGCGCGCTGGACGCCCAGCATCGCGACCTTGATGATGTCGGCCGCGCTGCCCTGGATGGGGGCGTTGAGCGCCATGCGCTCCGCCATGTCGCGACGCTGGCGGTTGTCGCTCGTGAGGTCGGGCAGGTAGCGACGACGCCCCAGGATGGTCGCGGTGTACCCGGTGACCCGGGCCTCGTCGACGACGCCCGTGAGGTAGTCGCGCACGCCGCCGAAGCGCTTGAAGTAGTCCTCCATGAGGCCCGCGGCCTCGCCCACCGAGATGTTGAGCTGCTGCGAGAGGCCGAACGAGGACAACCCGTACGCCAGGCCGTAGGACATCGCCTTGATCTTGGACCGCATCGCTGGGGTGACCTGGTCGGTCGGGACGTCGAACACGCGCGATCCCACGTAGCTGTGCAGGTCCTCGCCCGAACGGAACGCCTCGATGAGGCCCTCGTCGCCCGACAGGTGCGCCATGATGCGCATCTCAATCTGGCTGTAGTCCGCGGTCAGCAACGTCTCGTAGCCCTCGCCGACCACGAACGCGCGGCGGATCCGCCGACCCGCCTCGGTGCGGATGGGGATGTTCTGCAGGTTCGGGTCCGTCGAGCTCAGCCGCCCCGTCGCCGCGATCGTCTGCTGGAACGTCGTGTGGATGCGCCCGTCGGGAGCGACGGACTTGAGCAGGCCCTCGACCGTCTGCCGCAGGCGCGTGGCGTCGCGGTGCGCGAGCAGGTGCTCGAGGAACGGGTGCCCCGTCTTGGCGAACAGGTCCGCGAGGGCTGCCGCGTCCGTGGTGTAGCCGGTCTTGATCTTCTTGGTCTTGGGCATGCCGAGCTGGTCGAACAGGACTTCCTGGAGCTGCTTGGGCGAGCCCAGGTTCACCTCGCGGCCGATCACGTCGTAGGCCTCGGACGCGGCGGTCGCGACGAGCTCACCGAAGTGCTTCTCGAGCTCGGTCAGGTACTCGACGTCCGCAGCGATGCCGCGCGACTCCATGCGAGCGAGGACGTCGACCAGCGGAAGCTCGAGATCCCTGAGCAGGTGGTCCGCGCCGCGGTCGCGCAGCTCGCCCACCAGGACCTCCGAGAGGTCGAGGACGCCGACGGCGCGTACGGCGTCCCGCTTGTCCTCGCCCGAGCCGTCGAGCGAGAGGTCGAGCGCCCCCTGGGGCTCGTCGACCTCCTCGACCCGCAGCTCGCGCTTGAGGTGCCGGATCGCGAGGTCCCCCAGGTCGTAGCCGCGCTGGTCGGGGTGGCAGAGGTAGGCCGCGAGCTCGGTGTCGAACACGACACCCTGCAGGTCGAAGCCGCGCGCGGCGAGCTCGTGCCACGTGCCCTTGGCGCCGTGGACCACCTTGGGCGCGTCGGCGTCCGCGAGCCACGCGGCCAGGGCTTGCTCGTCGACGACCGCGACGTCGGCGAGGTCGACCGCGACCGCAGCGGCGCCGTCGTCCGCCACGGCGAGCGACCACGCGTCACCGCCCACGGGGGCGGCCTTGCCCGCCACCACGAGCCCGACCGGGCGCTCCTTGCGCGCGGTGAGCCAGCTGCCGAGCTCACCCTGCCCGAGCGCGGCGAGCGAGACGTCGAAGCCCTCCTCGACGTCCTCCTCCCCCTCCGGGGCGAGCGCGAACAGGCGCTCGCGCAGGGCCGTGAACTCCAGGGCGTCGAACACGCGGTGCATCGCCTCGCGGTCCCAGGGCTGGGCCAGCAGGTCGTCCGGGCCGAGCGGGAGCTCCATGTCCGTCAGCAGGGCGTTGAGCTGCCGGTTGAGGCGCACCTGGTCGAGGTTGGCCCGCAGGTTCTCCCCCGCCTTGCCCGTGATCTTGTCGGCCGAGGCCAGCACGCCGTCCAGGCCGTCGTACGCGTTGATCCACTTGGCCGCCGTCTTGGGACCCACGCCCGGGATGCCGGGCAGGTTGTCGCTGGTCTCCCCCACGAGTGCGGCGAGGTCCGGGTAGCGCTCGGGCGGGACGCCGTACTTCTCGAGGACCGCGTCCGGGGTCATGCGCGCGAGCGTCGAGACACCGACCTTCGGGTAGAGCACCGTCACGTCCTCGCGGACCAGCTGGAAGGAGTCGCGGTCGCCCGAGCAGATCAGGACCTCCATGCCCACGGCCGCGGCCTGGGTCGCGAGGGTCGCGAAGATGTCGTCCGCCTCGAAGTTCTCCTTCTGCAGCACGGGGATGTTGAGCGTCGCGAGGATGTCCTTGATGAGTGGGACCTGACCCTTGAAGGGCTCCGGGCTCGCGTCGCGCGTGCCCTTGTAGGTCGGCAGGACCTCGGTGCGGAACGAGGCTCGCCCGGCGTCGAACGCGACCGCGACGTGCGTCGGCTTCTCGTCACGCAGCAGGTTCGTCAGCATCGAGACGAACCCGTAGACGGCGTTCGTCGACTGGCCGGTGGTCGTCGAGAACTTCTCGACCGGCAGGGCGAAGTAGGCCCGGTAGGCCATCGAGTGTCCGTCGATCAGCAGGAGGCGAGGTCGCGCAGTGGTGGTCACGAGTGCAAACCTATCCGCTATGACTGACACGCACGGAGCCGAGAGCCCGACCATCTCCCCCGACGACGCAGCGCTCGAGGCGCTGCGCGCGAGCACCGTGGGCACCCTCATCGAGCGCATGGGCATCACCCTCGACGACGTCGCCCCGGACCGCGTGACCGGCAGCATGCCGGTCACCGGCAACACCCAGCCCGCCGGTCTGCTGCACGGCGGCGCCTCGGTCGTGCTGGCCGAGACCCTGGGCTCGATCGCGGCGCAGATCCACGCGGGCGAGGGGCGCGCGGCCGTGGGCATCGAGATCAACGCCACACACCACCGTGGCGTGCGCTCGGGCTCGGTGCACGGCGTCGCGACGGCGCTGCACCTGGGACGGACCACCGCGAGCTACGAGATCGTGGTGGTCGACGACGAGGGGAGGCGCGTGTGCACCGCGCGCCTGACCTGCATGGTGCTCGACGGGCGCTGAGGCCCGCCCGACCACCAGGCGCACGAAGGGCCCGGCTCGAAGGATCGAGCCGGGCCCTTCACGTGTCGGGGTCAGCGGGTCGCAGGCTCGCTCACGAGCGGGGCGTCGAGACCCGCTGCGGCCTCGCGACGGTAGTCGTCCTGGAAGGCGCGCAGGTCGACCGGACCCGTCTGACCGTCGGTCCGCGCCTTGCGACGGCGTGCGATGAGGTCCTCAAGACTGCGCGCGCCACGGCGCAAGGTGCCCGAGTCCGCGGCGAGCCGTCGCTGGAGCACCGACGTCGAGACGACACGATGCCCGGCGGCGGGTGCGAAACCGAGCCGCGCGAGAAACCGCTGCACGCCCCGGGAGCCCGGGATCGGCACCGAGAAGACGTCGATCGCGCCGTGCTCGGCTGCGAGCTCCGCGGTCGCCGTGAGCAACGCGTGGCCTACCCCGCGTCGCCGCGCGTCCTGCGACACGTAGAGCGCCTCGATGTACAGGCTGGGCTCGTCGTTGAAGAGGTGCGGGTCGAGCACACGGGCGAGGAGGAAGCCGACCGGGACGTCGTCGTGGAACGCCACGAGCGCCGTGCCGCCGGGGACGGACAGCAGCACCCGGAGCTGGCGGACCAGCTTGGACTCGTCCGAGAGGCAGACCTGAGGACCGGCCGCGGACTCGCGACGCGCCTCGGCACAGAGTGCAGCGACACCAGGGAGGTCGTTGCCGATCGCAGGCCTGACCACTACTGCTGCACGCACGTGGAACCTCCTCGTAGGATCCTCCGACCTCGGAGCACCCCGGCGGCAGCAGAACTGTCTGCCACCGACGAGCGCCCCCGGTCATCGATCGACTGATGCTTCGTGGGAGTCCGGATCGTCGAACTCATCGTCCTGGACACCTGTCCATGACGATAGCCTTCTTGAGCGTCCCGAACAAAGAGGCTGTTCACGACCCGGTTCGCGACGTGCCGCACCGGATCAGGCGCCGCCGACCTGCTCGATGACGGCGTCCGCGACCTCTCGCATCGTCAGACGACGGTCCATGGACGTCTTCTGGATCCAGCGGAACGACTCGGGCTCGGAGAGACCCATCTTGGTCATGAGCAGACCCTTCGCGCGGTCGACGCGCTTACGGGTCTCGAACCGCTCGGCCAGGTCCGCGACCTCGGACTCGAGCGCGCTGATCTGCGAGTAGCGGGAGATCGCGATCTCCACGGCGGGCAGCAGGTCCGCGGGGCTGAACGGCTTGACGACGTACGCCATGGCGCCGGCGTCGCGCGCGCGCTCGACCAGCTCGGTCTGCGAGAACGCCGTCAGCAGCACGACGGGAGCGACGTGCGCCTTGCCGATGCGCTCGGCCGCCGAGATGCCGTCGAGCTCGGGCATCTTGACGTCCATCACGACGACGTCGGGCTTGAGCTCGAGCGCGAGCCTGACCGCGGTCTCGCCGTCCCCCGCCTCGCCGACGACGTCGAAGCCCGCCTCGCGGAGCGTCTCGACGACGTCCATGCGGATCAGCGCCTCGTCCTCCGCGACGACGGCACGGCGGGCAGGGCGAGCGCCCGACGGCGCAGCGGGCGCCTCGGCCTCGGCGCTCGGTTCGGGCTTGATCAGGGGGGGCAGGTCGAGCGGTGCCGTGGCATCGGGCTGCGCGTTGTCGTCACTCACGTCCCTCATCGTAGTGGGAGAACACCCCGTTCGCCCCGCGCTGTGGGTGTGATTCTCGTTTCGTCCCGGTTCTGTGGTTCGATGGTCCACGCACCGCTGCGGGCTCCTCGTGGTCCCCGGACGGTCAGTGCCCCGGTAGCCCAACCGGCAGAGGCGTTCGGCTCAAACCCGATCCAGTGTGGGTTCGAATCCCACCCGGGGCACCCCCACGATGCAGGTCAGCGCGTTGACGCCTGGCCTGCATCGTCGTTCATGAAGCCGGACAGGGCCCGGTCCACCCACCCTGCGCGCCGGAGCCCCCCGAAGAAGGTCCCACGCGCCTTGTCCGCCACGTCGCATCCGGGTCTCCTCCCGATGGCGGCCCTCTCGACCTCCGGTCGATCGAATATCGACTTTCGCTCGAGGTGGGAGCGCGCACGGTGCGAGAACGTGAAGAGACGCCCCAGGGGCATGGACGGACCGTGTGCCTCGTGGGACAGGGACGGCGGGACTGCGACACGCACGAGGTCGTCGAGGTCATGGGGTACCTCGCCGACCTCACGACAACCCTCGCTCAGCTGGCCGAGGTGCTCGCAGGCGAGCAGATCCGTACTGCGGCCGAGCACCGCGCCACGATCGAGCAGGCGAAGGGCATCCTCGCGCCCACGTGCGACGTGAGCACCAGCCCCGCCTTCAGCGTCCTGCGGGCCGCGTCGAACGACCACGACGTGCCCCTGCGCAGGCTGTCGGGGTGGGTCGTCGAGCTGGCCGAACGGCTCCCGGTCGCCGAGGAACATCGGCGATCGGTGCACGCTCTCCTGGACCGACCGTGCCAGCCGCAGCCGGAGGCGGCCGTGCTCGAACGACCGGCCTGACCGACAGGTCGCCGCACCCCCGCCGTCGGGCGGCGCCCGCCCGCCTCCCCCGACGCCGTCCCCCGCGGGGGACGAGGAGACCACGAAGAAGGCCGGGCGGCCGACGGGACGCGCTGGAACACGCACCGTCGGCCGCCCGGCCGTAGGAACCCCGGTCCGTCGTGCCCGTGTCGGGGGACCACCCGCACGACGGACCGAGGCGGTCTCAGGAGTCGGCGCCGACGGCCACCCGCTCCGGTGTGGCAGCCGGAGCCTCGGCCTTGCGGTGCCGCAGCACACGCCGCGTGACCATGAACCCGCCGGCCAGCACCAGGAGACCGATCAGCACGGTCGCACCGATCTGGATGTAGACCCAGGTCGGCGGCGTGTAGGTGACCGTGGCCCCGGGCGCTAGCCCGTTCATGGCGTTCGAGTTGGCGACCGTGAACAGGATGTTGTGGGTCGCCTCACGGATGTCGCTGACCGCCTTGGCCGACGTCGTGTCCACGAAGGACTTCGACGGCTGGAAGGTCAGGGTCAGGTCCGTGCCCGCGCTGATCCCCTGGTTCGGGCTCATGTAGGGGTACAGGTTGAAGTCCGAGATCGCGAAACCTTCGAAGCCCCACTCGGTGCGCAGGACGTTCGTCATGAGCGCCTCGGAGCCGCCCGCCCAGGTGGCGCCGATGCGGTTGAACGAGCTCATGATGCCGCCCGCTCCGATCGTCGTCTCCGAGATCGTGCCGTTCTCGTCGGACACGTACTGCACGTCCATCGTGATGTTCTTGACGGCCATCTCGAACGGCTTGAGGTAGATCTCGCGGATCGTCTGCTCGTCCGCCCAGGTGGCGATGCCGTTGTTGACGCGGTTCGTCTCCTGCTCGTTGAGGGCGAAGTGCTTGAGCGCCGTGTAGACGCCCTTGCTCGCGGCACCGTTGGACACCGCGGTCGCCATCGCACCGGAGAGGAACGGGTCCTCCGAGTAGTACTCGAAGTTGCGGCCGCCGAACGGCGAACGGTGAAGGTTCATCGCGGGCGCGTACCAGCCGTTGATGTCCTTGAACATCGCCTCGTTGCCGAGCATCTCGCCCATCGCCCTCCCGAGCTCGACGTCCCACGTCTGCGCGATGAGGAACTCCGACGGGTAGGCCACACCGTTGATCGAGGAGTTGATGAACGAGGAGAACCCCGCGGGGCCGTCGGGCTCGACGGTCTGCGGCTTGGCGATCGAACCGATCGCGGCCGTCTGGTAGGCACCGTTGAGGAGCATGCTGGTCATGTCACCGACCGAGACCGAGTCGAGCAGCTCGTCCCACTTCGGGTCGTCCTTGGGCAGACCACGCATGTCGACGAGAGTGAGGTCCGTCTGCGCGCCGGTCGTGGGCATCTCGCCCTCGAACGCTGCCGCCGCGGCCTCGTCGTCCCAGGGCTGGAAGCCCTCCTGGACCGCCTCGTCCGCGACGAGCATGTCCGCGGTCGGAGCCTTCGGGAACGTCCCGGCGAAGTCCGCGCGGGACATCGAGAGGATCTTGCCCTCGGTCGGCTCGGTGCTGAACGCCGCCGAGACGTCGTCGAACTGGTTGGTCACCGGAGCGAGGTCCGTCGCGCGGTGGTCGTCGCCCGAGTACACGACGTCGGAGTCGACCGTGTAGGTGATCGGCGTCGTGCCCGGGGCGACCGTGTGGGAGTCGGTCCGCAGGGTGATGCTGTAGTCGCCCGCCTCGAGGACGTACGCCTGGTTGCCCAGGTGGTCGTACGAGGCCATGTCCTCGACCGCGAGGTCGATCGTCACGGTCTCGCTCGCGCCCGGCTCGATCAGCCCCGTCTTGGTGAACCCACCGAGCACGACCTCGGACTTCTCGATCCCGCCGTCCGTGTAGGGAGCGGTGTAGTAGAGCTCGACGACGTCCTTGCCCGCCGTGGCGCCCGTGTTGGTGACCTCGACGGTCACGGAGATCTTCCCGTCGACCGCACCGGCCTCGGTGCTGACGACGTTCCAGGCGAAGCTCGAGTAGCTCAGGCCGTACCCGAAGGGGTAGACGACCGCGTCGTCATAGTCGATGAAGCCCTCTGCCGCCGCGGTCTCGTAGTAGCGGTAGCCGAAGTAGATGCCCTCGGCGTAGTTCACGAACGGGGCGTCGGAGGTCAGCGTCGCGTTGGAGGTGGCCTTCTCGATCGCCGGGACCGGGAACGACGCCTCGATGTTGTCGTAGACGAAGCCGCCGAAGTTGGCGAAGGTCGGGTCTGCCGTGAAGTCTGCGGCCCACAGGTCCGAGGTGCGACCCGACGGGTTCACGTCGCCCGCCAGGATGTCGCCGAGCGCGTCGAGGCCCGTCGCGCCGGGCGAGCCGGCGAGCAGGATCGCGTCGACCCCGGGGTCGTCCTGGAGGTCGCCCATCTCGATGGTCGTCGAGGCGTTGACCACGACGACGACCGTCTCGAAGCTCTCCTTGGCCAGCGCGATCAGGTCACGCTCGTCCTTGTTGAGCTCGAGCTGGTGCTGTCCGGGCTCGGCGTTCTCGTCCCAGTCCGCCATGTCCTGCGTGAGGTCACCGCCCTCACCGCCCGGACGCCCGACGTAGACGACGGCCGCGTCGGAGTACTGCGAGAACGACGAGGCCTGCGCCTCGTACTCGCTCACCGGCATCTCACCGATGTAGTAGGTCGAGATGTCGGGGCGGTCCATCTCGATGTAGCCCCGGGGGTTCTCCGCCGCGAACGCCTCGATCGTGGTGAAGACCTGGTCGTTGACCTCGAACCCGGCGTTCTCGAGGCCGGCACGTGCCGTGACCGCCGAGTTCGTGTCGACCGACCCCGAGCCAGAACCGCCGAACACGGGGTCCGCTGCCGCGCGACCCAGCATCGTGACGCGCGAGCTCGGCGCCAGCGGCAGCGCTCCGGCATCGTTCTTCGCCAGGACGATCCCGCCGGCCGCGATCTCCTCGACGAGCGTCTTGGCCGCAGCGTCGACCTCGTCGATCGACCCGAAGTCGGACGTGTAGTACTCGGTGTCCCAGTCGGCCGACTCCGCCGCGTTCGTGAACTCGTACGTGCCGGAGCCGAACTGGGACGCGACCCAGCCGCCGGCGACGTTGAGCGCGACGTTCGCGACGACCGTCACGACGGTCACCGTGGCGAGCGTGGGTGCCCAGATCCACAGGTACTTCTTGTTCGACATCGGCTTCTTCTGCCGATCGGCGTTCTTCGCCTTGGCGTTCACTGCATTCCTCCTCGAGTGCGGGCAGCGATCAGATCATGGGTGGGATCGTCGGCTGTGCGCCGCGGACGTGACGCACTGCCAGCGTCTCGTCGTGATTGGTCGACGGCCCGGCCCCGCGGACGTCGTCTGGCCAGGGACCGGGCGGTGCTCCGCAGAGCTACTCCGACACCTCGGAGATCTTCCCGTCCTGGTCGATCTGCCACGTCTGGCCGGTGGCGGCCGAGTCGCCCTCGATCGTGAACTTGCCGTCCTTGATGTCGACCGTGCCCTGCACGCGCGACGCGGCGTCCGAGGCCGTGTAGGGCACGACGAGGAGGCCGTACTTGACGGTCGGGGCCTTGACGTCGCTGGCAAGCATAATCTGGGCCCAGGAGTCGTCCTCGGCCAGGGCGTCCGCCACGGCCGTCTTGGCGTTCTCGAGGTCGTCCTTGATGTCGACGTCGGCTGCCTGCTCCGCGGAGGCGTTCGCGCCCGAGTCGCCGTCGCCGCTGCCGCAGGCGGTGAGGCCGAAGAGCCCCGTCAGACCCAGCACGACGCCGAGGCCGGTGGTCAGCACCTTGTTCTGCTTCACTTCTGCTCCTTGGTGAGTTCTGGCCGCGAGCACGTCCCGCGGCCTTGCGGGTGCACCGGGGCGTCCACGGGGACGCCCGGGTACCCGGGTGGCCGGCGGCGCGAGCCGCCGGCCACCCGGTGCGCGGCCGTCAGTCCGTGATCGGCCCCGCGAAGTTCAGGCCGAAGCCGTAGTCGTACGAGCTGCCCGCGGCGTCCGTGTAGGGCGTCATGTCCTTGGAGACGTCCTCGAGCTGCGCCTCGACCGTGTCCATGTCCTTCGGGAACTGGATCGGCAGGCGGCCCTTCGGCTCGTAGAGGCCGAGTGCGACCTCGATGAGCGCCTGGTCGCTGGTGCCGAAGCCCACGACGATGGCGTCGGACTTGCCCTCGAACTCGGTCGGGACGACCGGGTTGATCGCCTTGAGGACCGTGATCACCGGGATGTCCTTGCCGGTGGCCTCGACAGCAGCCGTGGCACGCTCGAACGCGTCCAGGTCGGACTCGTTCGCGATCTTCGAGGTGTTGCCGAAGTACGAGCGGTTCTGCTTGGTGCCGTCGGCCAGGATGTCGCCCGAGAGGGAGACCTTGCGGACGTTCTCGCCGTCCGCGGTGTACGGACGGTACTGCAGCGACAGCGGGTACCAGGTGTCGTTCTCCAGGTCGTGACCGATGTTGGAGAAGTTGCCGCCGTTGTCCGGGGAGTCCATGCCCACCAGGACGACGTCGACGTCGGAGAGGTCGGGAGCGGTGTAGCTCGACACGACACCCTCGGCGTCGGTCACGGCCTCGTCGGTGACGACCTTGCCGAAGTACTTCTCGGCGGTCTCGATGTCGATGCTCGGTGCCTCGGTGTACTCACCGGGACCGAACGCGCTGGGGAAACCGGTGTTGAAGTTGCGCGGGATGTAGACGGTCTTGTCCTTCCAGTCCGCGGCGTCCGTGGCCGAGATGGTCTCGCCGTCGTTCTTGAGCATGACCACCGAGTCGAGCTGGGCCGCGTAGCCCGCCTCGACCTTGTCGTCGCTCGCGAGGACTTCCTTCGACTGCTCGAGGTCGAGGAACGGGTTCTCGTACAGGCCCGGGTTGAAGAACATCGTGAGGATGCGTGCGCCGGACTCCTGGAAGCGGGTCTGCGCGTCCTCCTCGAGCTCGCCTGCCTCGAACTTCTGCTGCCACAGGTCGGCGGCCTCGAGGATGTGGGTCGCGTCGTTGACGCCACCGAACATGTCGTGGCCGGTGCCCAGCACCTTGAGGTAGCGCTCGGCCGGGGTGAGGCTCTCGGCGCCCCAGGCCATGCCGAACATCTCGCCCTCGTCGTCGGCGCCGCTCATGACGCCCCAGTCGGTGACCACGACGCCCTCGTAGCCGGCGTCCTTGCGGAGCTGGTCCATGCGGTCCTGGTCGTACGCCGTGCCCATGCGGTCGGTGAACTTCGGCTCACCGTTCGCGTCGAGCGCGATCGAGTACGCGGTCATCACTGCCGCGGAGTCGAGCGAGCCGAGGAAGGCCTGCTGCTGCGCCGCGATGTTGTCGCCCGGGTAGACGCCGTACTTGCCGGCGTCGGTGTGACCCTCGCGGCCACCTTCGCCCGGACCGTCACCGGACCAGTGCTTGATCATCGCGTTGACGGACTCCGGACCCCACTGGTCCGTGCCCTCGCTGCCCTGGTAGCCGTCGACGTACGCCGCGGCCAGCTCGGTGTTCTGGTCGGCGTCCTCGCCGAACGTGCCGCCCACGCGGAGCCAGCGCGGCTCGGTCGCGAGGTCGATCTGCGGCGACAGAGCCGTCGTCAGGCCGAGCGCACGGTACTCCGCCGAGGACATCTCGCCGAAGTTCTTGGTGTGCTCGGTGTTGAACGTCGCGGCGAGACCCAGGTTCGACGGCCAGCGCGAGATGTCCGCGCCCTCGGCGTTGTAGCCGCCGGAGCCCGCGGTCGAGCGCGGGTCGGACGCGAAGTTCACCGGGACGTACGGGGTGCCCTCGGCTGCGAGGGTCTCCGTGTAGGCCTGCATCGCGTTCGCCCACTTGACCGTCGCGTCGGCGTCGCTCGCGCCGGCGTGCAGCACGTTGCGCAGGTTGGAGTCCTTCAGGTACTCCTTCTGAGCGTCGGTGAGCCCGTCCGCCTGGGAGCGCTCGTGCGAGCTGAAGAGCATCAGGCCTGCGATCTGCTCGACCGACATCTCCTGTGCGAGGTCGGCGGCGCGGTCCTGAGCGGTCTCGCGCCAGTCCTCCCACGTGTCGAGCGTCCCGTTGGCGTTCATGTCCTTGAACGCGACCTTCTTGCCGTCGACCTCCTCGGTCAGGAGCTCGATCCCGCTGTCGGCGCCGTAGGAGAGGACCGGGCCGTCGCCGGGGTTCGTCACGACGACGAAGTCGGTCTTGCCGTCCGTGACCTCGCGGGTGGTGAAGGCGTTCCCGCCCTTGGTGTCGTTCTCGTCGGAGGTGCCGCTGGTGCAGCCCGCAACCGCGATCAGGGCGATCGCCGAGAGCGCCGCCGCTCCCTTGGCCCCTCTGGTCATCCTCTGGCCTCGTCGTGCCGTAGCCGTAGTCTTCATCGACATCCCATTTCGTCGCGCTTGCGGGTGTACACGTGTGTGTCTCCTTCGACTCTTCAAGTGCTGCCGCGCCCTAGATGCCCCCTCGTGGCAACATCGGTCGTGCGGACCTGGTCGACATCGGAGTCGGTCCCTGTCCGGACGACGCTGCGCTGCGCATGGCACACGCGGTGTCCCATCAGCGGAGCCCAGCGGACTCATCACAGCGCGGTTCCCGACGGCCTCCGGACCGTTCTGCACAACCTGTCGATTTCAGTGCACAACCTGTCGCCGGAGCGGGCTCCTTCGCCCGATGGCGGTGCTGTCGGCGCGCAGGGCGCGCATGGTGAAGGGCCCGGCACCGTGGTGGTGTCGGGCCCTTGGGGGGAGAG